>NZBE01000022.1 GCA_002687745.1 Acidimicrobiaceae bacterium
CCTGGTGGAGTCCTCTTCCGATGGCGGTGGGAGCTGGTCGACGGTTGTGGCCGACACGGGGTCGGCTGTGACGTCGTATGTGGCTACGGGGCTCGTGAACGGCACGACGTACACGTTCAGGGTGTCGGCGATAAACGCCGTCGGCGGGGGAGGCGCATCGTCGACCTCCTCGGCGGTACCCACTGCGCCACCTCCACCACCACCGCCTCCGCCCACCACCACGACGACAACCACGACCTTGGCCCCGACCACCACCACGACTACGACCACGACCACNACCACGACCACNACGACAACTACGACCCTGCCNNCGACCACGACNACNACNACGACNACGACCATTCCGACCACCACCACGACGACGACCCGGCCACCACCCACNACCANCGTNCCGCCGCCCACAACCACCGTCGCACCGGCCACGACCACTGAACCTCCACCCACCTCCACCACGCTCCAGGACGGGGGAGTCCCACCGACACCGACCTACGTGGGCTGACAGCGCGGTTTCAGCCAAGTCACCCACCAGTGGGGGACCGCGCGTCATACACTCGGCTTCCGGCACGTCAACCACACCGACAGCGGGGAACCTCCTACGCATGGAACTCGTCACGAACAAGAAGCTCTACCTCGTGTCCGGGCGAATNAGCCGCCCTCTCTCCGAGGCCATCGCCAGCGAAATGGGCGAGGAACTCGGCGAACCCAACCTGGCCGAATTCGCCAACGGCGAGATCCACTGCCGCTTCTCGGAGTCCATACGTGGCAGCGACGTGTTCATCATCCAGACCCACTGCAACGTGCCCGGCACCACCATCAACGACTCCCTGATGGAACAGCTCATCATGGTCGATGCAGCCCGTCGGGCCTCAGCCAAGCGCATNACCGTCGTNTGTCCCCACTACGGATACGCCCGCCAGGACCGCAAGGCCTCGGGTCGAGAGCCGATCACCGCAAAGCTGGTGGCCAACCTGTTCAAGGCGGCCGGTGCCACCAGGCTGGTGGGCGTCGACCTGCACTCCGGACAGATCCAGGGGTTCTTCGACGGGCCGGTCGACCACCTCACGGCAATGCCCGTCCTCATCGAGCGGCTCAACTCGCTCGAGGGCGACCTGACCATCGTGTCACCCGATGCCGGAAGGGTGAAGGTCGCCGAACGCTATGCAATGCAGCTTCACGCAGACCTGGCCATCGTGCACAAACGGCGCAGCCACTCTGCGTTCAACACCGTCGAGGCAAAAGAGGTGGTCGGTGAGGTTGACGGCAAGGTCTGCATCATTGTCGACGACATGATCGACACGGCCGGAACCATCTGCGCAGCTGCCGACCAGCTCGCAGAGCGCGGAGCCTCAAAGGTCATAGCGGCGACCACCCACGGCCTCTTCTCAGGCCCGGCCATGGAGCGGCTCACGGCCTCCTCGATCGAAAGGGTCATAGTCACCGACACCATTCCCCTGCCGGATGGGGCCGATCCCGACTTCGTCGAGGTGCTGACAGTTGCCCCGCTCATTGCCAGGGCCATCGGGGCGGTATTCGCCGATTCCTCGGTCAGCGAGATCTTCGGCGGCAACAACCTGGCCTGAGCCGGACAGGCCCCGTGCCTGCCCGGTATCGTCATGGTCCGCCTGGCCCCAGACGCCGGTAGACTCGCCCGTCGGTCCGGTGACCCCCGGTCCCAAGCCCCTTCTGCAGGAAGCGTTCCAATGGACGAGATTGTTCTCACAGCTGAAACTGGTCGAAGCACCGGTACCCGACCCAGCCGGCGAAGCCGCACGGCCGGCAACATCCCGGCGGTCCTCTACGGACTCCAGCAGGATCCGGTCACCGTTTCCGTCGGTTGGCCTGAACTGCGTAGGGCAATCACCACCGAGGCCGGCCTGAACGCCATCATCCACCTCGAGGTGGGAGGCCAGCGCCACATGTCGATCGTCAAGGAGATTCAGCGCCACCCGGTCCGCCGCGACGTCCTCCACGTGGACTTCGTCAGGATCGACCCCGACCAGGATGTCACCGTCGACGTGGCAATCGTCATGGTCGGCGAGGCCAAGGAGGTCACCGACAACGACGGCATGGTCGACCAGAACCTGTTCACCCTCAGCATCAACGCTGCTCCCGACAACATCCCAACCGAGATCAAGGTCGACATCTCCGACCTCACCATCGGCGACTCAGTACGTGTCGGCGACCTGGTGCTCCCCGAGCGTGTCACCACCGACGTCGATCCCAACGAAGCGGTCGCGGTCGGCATGATCACCCGCTCCACCCTTGAGGCGATGGCTGCCGAGGAGGCCGCCGAGGAGGCTGCTCTGGCTGCCGAGGAGGCTGCNCTGGCTGCCGAGCTTGGTGCCGAGGGCGAAGATGGCGAGCCCGCCGAGGGCGCCGACGAGGCCTCAGACGAGGACAGCGGCGCCGACGCCCAGTAGGTAGCGGGACTGGGCATGATCCGGCGGTCCGGAAGGGCCGGCAAGGAGAGGAGGGGCGAGCCCGCATCGCTTCTGGTCGTCGGTCTTGGCAACCCCGGTGCCAGGTTCGAGGGCACCCGCCACAACGTGGGCGCCGAGGCTGTGGCGCTGCTGGCAGAGCGACACTCCGGGTCCCTGCGGAAGTCAAGGGAACTGGCCCGTGTTGCCGAGGTTCGCATCCGAGGCGAGCGGGTCGCCCTCGCGGTTCCACAGACCTTTATGAACGAATCAGGCCAGGCCGTGGCCAGGCTGGTCCACCGTCACGGAATCGACGAACCGACGAAGATCGTGATCGTCCACGACGAGCTGGACCTTCCCGTGGGGGAGCTGAGGGTGAAGTCAGGAGGTGGCCTGGCGGGCCACAACGGACTCCGCTCGGTTACTGCACACCTCAAGACCCAGGACTACCTGCGGGTTCGCATCGGTGTTGGCAAACCCCCGGGCAGGCAGTCGGGTGCAGATCACGTTCTGCGCAGGCCAGGTGCCGCCGAAGCCACCGAGTTGGAGGTCGTGGCCCGGGAGGCCGCCGATGCGGTCGAGGTGATTCTGGCCGAGGGGGTCGACGAGGCCATGTCACGCTTCAACTCTCGTTCGTGACGCCGTGAGCGGGCAGTTGCTCACCGGCCTTCCAGACCTGCTGGTGGATGANCCGGCCCTTGCGTCGGTGATGGGCGCAAGGCACGCAACCCTCGCGGTTCCCGAACCGGCCAGGGCGATCGTGCTCGCCGCAGTTGCGCGACAGACGGGGCGGAATCCGCTGGTGGTGGCCGTCCCCACCGGCAGCGAGGCGGAGTTCCTGGCAGCCGACCTGCGCCTCTACCTGGGCACAGAAAATGTGGAGTTGTTCCCGGCATGGGAGACCCTGCCGTTTGAAAGGGTCAGCCCCGGTGTCGAGACAATGGGGCGTCGCCTGCACGTCCTCCACCGGCTGTCGAGCCTCTCAGATCGGCCACAGGTCGTTGTGGCATCGGGCAGGGCACTTGTACAGCGCCTGGGGCCCGGAGCCGGAGNCGTCGCACCTCTCATGATTGGGCCGGGCGACCTGGTCGACCAGACGCTCCTCGTTTCCGGCCTGGTGGCAGCCGGGTATCGGCGTGAGTATCAGGTGGAGCACCGGGGCGAGGTGGCTGTAAGGGGTTCGATCGTCGATGTCTGGCCGTCCACGTCAGATGCACCGGTACGTATCGACCTCTGGGGCGACGAGGTCGACCGGCTCTGCGAGTTCGGTGTGGCTGACCAGTTGGCGACGATCTCCCGTGCCGAGGTCGAGATCCTGCCGTGCAGGGAGTTGATCCTCGACGATGAGGTACGTGAGCGTGCCGCAGCGCTGGTGGGGGAGCAGCCGTGGGGTCGCGAGCAGTGGGACCGTCTGTCGAGCGGCGAACTCTTTGACGGCATGGAGTCGTGGCTGCCGTGGCTGTCCGGCGATGAGAGGGTCCTCTTCGACCTGCTCGACGACGATGCCCTCGTTGTGGCCGTGGAGCCCAGACGCCTACGAGACCGGATCGCGGACCTGCAGGCCGAGGAGGAGTCCCTGGCCGACACCCTGGCAGTCACATGGGGCGCCGACGTAGCCGACTTCCCGCGCCTCCATACCGGATGGGACCGCCTGTCGGCACACACGAATGCGCCCGTGTGGACCCTTGATGCGGTCCCCGAGGGTCCAGGGGTCGAGACCATCTCCGCCTCGGGCTGGCATGTCGTGCCCGGTGCCGTCGATGCCGATTCCGGGGGAGTGGTCGGACGCCTGGCAGATCTGCTCGCCGACGGAATCCGGGTAGTTGTTGTCGCAGATGGAGAGGGGAGCGTCGACAGGCTCAGCCAGCGGCTCCTCGAGTCCGGAATCGAGGCGGCCCTGGCTGATTCCGGTACCGACCCCCTGGGGGGTGGAGCCCATCTGGTCGTGGCACCGCTCGAGCGGGGCTTCGTGCTTCCGTCGTCGGAGCTGGCGGTCATTACCGAGGCTGAGATCACTGGTCGGCGGCGGACCCGTCGTCGCACGAAGCCCAGGCGCACAGCAGCAGTACGCGTCTTTGAGGACCTGGCCCCCGGCGACCACGTAGTCCATGAACACCATGGCGTCGCCAGGTTTGCCGGTCTCGTGACCCGCACCCTGGGTGGTGTCGAACGCGACTACCTGCTTCTCGAGTACAGGGGCGACGACCGCCTCTACCTCCCCACCGACCAGATCGACGTGATCCGCCCACATACCGGCGGTGAGAAGCCGAGCCTCAGCCGGATGGGTGGATCCGACTGGCAGAAGGCGAAGTCAAGGGTGCGCTCAGCGGTCGGTGAGATCGCCCAGGAACTGGTTCTCCTGTACCAACAGCGTGTTGCCGCANAGGGCCACGCCTTCGCCGCTGACACCCCGTGGCAGCGCGAGCTCGAGCAGTCCTTCCTCTACCAGGAGACAGCTGACCAGCTCGGAGCCATCGAGGATGTCAAGGCCGACATGGAACGGCCGCTGCCCATGGATCGCCTGGTGTGCGGCGACGTCGGGTTCGGCAAGACCGAGGTTGCGGTACGTGCGGTCTTCAAGGCGGTGCAGGACGGCCGTCAGGCGGCGATCCTCGTACCTACAACCCTGCTCGCCCAGCAGCACGGCCAGACCTTCAGGGACCGCTATGCGCCGTACCCGGTGAGGGTCGAGGTTCTGAGCAGGTTCCTGACACCGGCCGAGGCGAGGCGTGTCGCCGAGGGCCTGGCTGACGGGTCCGTCGACGTGGTGATCGGCACCCACCGGCTCCTGTCAGGCGACATCGTGTTCAAGGACCTGGGACTGCTGGTGATCGACGAGGAGCAGCACTTCGGTGTTGGCCACAAGGAGAGCATCAAGGCCCTCCGGTCAGAGGTCGACGTGCTGACGCTTACGGCCACGCCCATTCCTCGCACCCTCGAGATGTCGCTCACCGGCATTCGCGACCTGAGCCTCCTCAACACGCCACCGGCCGACCGGCAGCCGATCCTCACATACGTGGGTGGATACGACGAGAGAGCCGTGGCCGAGGCCATCCGCCGGGAACTCCTGCGTGACGGCCAGGTCTTCTTCGTCCACAACCGCGTATATGACATCGACCAGATCGCCGGCGGTATCCGCGAGCTGGTGCCAGAGGCCCGGGTAGCTGTCGCCCACGGCCAGATGGACGAGGTGAGCCTCGAGAACGTCGTGATGGACTTCTGGGAAGGCCGCTACGACGTGCTGGTGTGTACGACGATTATCGAATCCGGCATTGACATGCCGACCGTGAACACCCTTGTCGTGGACAGGGCAGACCTGCTCGGCCTCGGGCAGATGCACCAGCTGCGCGGACGGGTCGGTCGGGCCGGGCAGCGCGCCTATGCCTACCTGTTCACACCGCTGGACATGTCCCTCAGTGAGGAGGCCTACGAACGGCTCAGGACCATCGGCGAGACAACCGACCTGGGGTCCGGATTCCGTATAGCGATGCGTGACCTCGAGATCAGAGGTGCCGGCAACCTGTTGGGAACCGGTCAGAGCGGTCATGTGGCAGCCGTCGGCTACGACCTCTACTGCCAGATGGTCACCGAGGCTGTCGACGAACTGGCCGGCCGGGTTCCCGAGGCACCTGCCGAGATCAGGGTCGAGGTTCCCGTCGATGCCCACCTTCCCGAGGACTACGTGTCCCGCAGCGACCTGCGCCTGGAGGCCTACAGGAAGCTGGCTGCCGCCGGAACAACCCCCGACGCCGCCAACGTCGACGCAGTGCGTTCCGAGTGGGAGGACCGGTACGGGCCCCTGCCGCCGGCAGCCGAGGCCCTGATAGCCGTTGGCCGCCTGCGGGCACTGTGTGTCGAGAGGGGACTTACCGAGGTGACTGTGGGGCGCGGCCCGGGTCTCGGTGGGGCGGAACGGGTGGCACGATGCTCACCTGTCGTACTGCCCCTGAGCCGTCAGACACGCCTTGCCCGTCTCCACCGGAATGCCGTCTACAAGGAGGGGCCTGGGCAGCTGATTCTGCCGGTCGACGGCGACGACCTGGTCGGCGATCTTGTGTCGATGATCGAGGACCTCATTCCCGTTGTGGCCGGATCTGTCGGACAGGGCGGGGCGTCCCCTACCATTGCGGGCTCGTGATGCTCTCCTCCCGCCTGACCCCTCTGGTGCTCGTGACCGCAATGGTCGCCGCTGCCTGTGGCACCTCTGACGTTGCCCTCGAGGTGGGTGCCACGACCATCGACAGAACTGCCCTGACCCAACTGGTCGAGGACAGCTACGGGCCCGATTCGGTGGGTTCCACCATGGGCACCGACGGCGTGGTCGAGGTGCTCGACCAGATGGTCCGCTACGAAGCGGTCGTAGACATGCTTGCCGAACACGGTCTCGAGGCCGGCGCAGACGATCTTGAGGCGGCTCGCGACAGGCTGATCGTTGCCGGGCTCGACCCGGAGGCGCCGGTCCTCTCGACCCTCATGCGCTGGCAGGCTGCCCTGGACCTGGTGGTGGCCGGCGGCGATGCCGTGAAGGCCGCATACGAGGCCGGATCCGGAGTTGTCGGCNACGACCTGTGCACCAGCCACATACTGGTTGCAGACGAGGGTGAGGCCCTGAGGGTGATGGCTCGTCTCGGGTCCGGTGAGGACTTTGCCGCTCTGGCTGGTGAGGTCTCCCAGGACCCCGGTTCGGCTGTCAGGGGCGGTGAGCTCGGCTGTGCGCCGATCGGCTCCTTCGTGCCCACCTATGAGCGGGCGACACTTGGTGCCCTGAGCGAGGGCGACGACCTCGTCGGCCCTGTTCCAAGCCAGTTCGGGTTCCATGTGATCCGTATCGACCAGCCGGGAGTCATCGAGCCCGCTCCGTTCGACACCCTCGGCGAACGCCTCCCGGGTGTGATCCTCCACATGGCCACGCTTACCCGCGACATCTCGGTTGATCCCCGGTACGGCACGTGGGACAACGCTGTCGGACGGGTCGTTCCGCCCGCCGGGCCAGCATCCCCTGATGGCGTCGGCGGGGGTTCCTGACCCGTCGTGGCGCCGACGGTCACCATCGTTGGTCTCGGCCCAGCCGGAGGTGACCTTGCCACAACCGGCACGTTGGAGGCGATCGCAGCCAACGCCGTCCGGTTCGTCAGGACATCGAGGCATCCAGCCGTCACCCTCCTGGGAGACGTAACCACCCTCGACCACCACTACGAGGCAGCGGCATCGTTCGACGAGGTCTACTCGGGAATCGTCGATGAGGTTGTCGCCGCCGCCTCAGAGGCCGGGTCCGTGCTGTATGCGGTCCCTGGTTCGCCGATGGTTGCCGAGCGGACCGTTGAGATGCTCATCGCCGACGACCGGGTCGACACCGTCGTGCTGCCGGCCCTCTCGTTCGCAGACCTGGCATGGACCCGCCTCGGAACAGATCCCCTGACCGCAGGTGTGCGTATTGTCGATGCCCACCGCTTTGCCGTCGAGGCGGCCGGTGAGCGTGGCCCGATGCTTGTCGCCCAGATCGACACCGAGGCTGTCCTTGCTGACGTGGTGGCCTCGGTGCCGGAAGCCCCGGCGGCACCGGTGACCGTTCTGCAGGGCCTGGGTACAGTCGATGAGCTGATCCGGACAGTCCGATGGGACTCCCTGTGTGATGAGGTCCAGCCGGACCACCTGACGTGTATGTACATCCCGGAGATGACGCCGCCCATTGCCGTAGAGGTGCAGCGCTTCGTTGAACAGGTCGCCACGCTCAGGGCGGAATGCCCCTGGGACGCCGCACAGACACACACGTCGCTGCGACCCCATCTCATTGAGGAGGCCTACGAGGTCCTCGAGGCGCTGGATGCCTTCGACGAGGAGACAGGCGATGGCAGCGACCACCTCGAGGAGGAGTTGGGAGACCTCCTCTTTCAGGTCGTGTTCCACGCCCGGATCGCGGCCGATGACGGTCGCTTCGACATGGCTGATGTGGCTCGGGGAATCCACGACAAGTTGCGAAGGCGCCATCCCCACGTGTTCCCGGAAGCGGGTGACCCACCGGTGGTGGCCGACGATGCCGATTCGGTCATCTCCAACTGGGACCGCATCAAGTCTGCCGAGAAGGGACGCTCCTCCTCGCTTGACGGGATACCACCGGCCCTACCGGCCCTTGCCCTGGCCCAGAAGGTGATCAGGCGCGCACGTGGAACAGGCATGGCCCCAGATGTGGTCCCTGTCCGGGCAGGTCTGAGTTCGGCCGGCGTCGACGACGAGAACCTGGGTGATGCGCTGATGGCATTCGTGGTGTGGGCCGCCGACAACGGCATCGACGCCGAAGACGCGCTACGCGCCGCCGCCGGACGCTTCGCAGGCGGCGTGAGAGCCGCCGAGGCGCTGGCGGCGGCGGACGGGGTCGACCTGGCCGTCGCCGATGAGACAACGCGCGCCCGCTACAGACAGCAGGCTGGCGGTAGCGTGGCTCCCGGAGAGACGGTGTAACCGTAGGGGAGCGCACGTGAGCAGCATTGATGTCGTCGTAGGCCGACAGGTCCTCGATTCCCGTGGAAACCCGACCGTCGAGGTCGTGGTCCTGCTCGAGAGCGGGGCGGCCGGACGTGCAATGGTTCCCAGCGGTGCATCCACCGGCCGTTTCGAGGCCGTCGAGCTCCGCGACGGTGGCGAGTTCTGGGGAGGCAGGGGCGTATCCACGGCTGTCGCCAACGTGAACGGTGAGTTGGCTGCGGCGGTACGTGGCCTCGACGCCAGCGACCAGAGAACTGTCGATCGTGCCCTCCTCGACGCCGACGGTACCGACGACAGGGGACGGCTCGGAGCCAACGCCATCCTGGGCATCTCGCTGGCCGTTGCGCACGCTGCCGCCGACGATGCCGGGGTGGCCCTCTACCGGTACGTGGGAGGTACCAACTCGCACGTGCTTCCGGTTCCGATGCTGAACGTCATCAACGGGGGCGAACATGCCGACAACAACGTCGACATCCAGGAGTTCATGTTCATGCCCGTGGGAGCGGCCTCGTTCAGCGAGGCCCTCCGATGGGGCGTCGAGTGCTACCACACCCTCAGGGGGGTCCTCTCAAGCCGTGGCCTGGCGACAGCAGTCGGCGACGAGGGCGGCTTTGCCCCGAACCTCGGATCCAACGAGGAGGCCGTGCAGCTGCTGGTCGAGGCGATCGGCTCGGCGGGCTTTGAACCCGGAAGCGATGTGGCCCTGGCCCTCGACGTGGCATCGACCGAGTTCTTCGCCGACGGGTCCTACGAACTCGCCGGAGAGGGTCGCAGCCTTTCATCCGGTGCCATGGTCGACTATCTGGCCGACCTTTCCGGGCGCTATCCGATCGTTTCAATAGAGGACGGCATGGCAGAAGACGACTGGGACGGCTGGGCTGCACTCACCGAGGCGGTCGGAGGCAGCGTCCANCTGGTCGGCGACGACCTGTTCGTAACCAACACTGAACGGCTGCAGCGGGGAATAGACAGCGGCGTAGCTAACTCCATTCTCGTGAAGGTCAACCAGATAGGAACCCTCACCGAGACCCTCGAGGCCATCGAGTTGGCGACTGCCAACGGCTACACGGCCGTGGTCTCCCACCGGTCCGGCGAGACAGAGGACACGACAATCGCCGACCTTGCCGTCGCCACCAACTGCGGACAGATCAAGACCGGTGCTCCGGCCCGCAGCGACAGGGTCGCCAAGTACAACCAGTTGCTTCGAATCGAGGAGGACCTCGGTGAGGCTGCCGCCTACAGGGGCGGGTCGGCCCTGGCCGGGGAGCCGGACCGCACGGCGTGAAGGCAGCAGGAACGAGGTTCCTGTCGCTCCTCGGGGTGACGCTTGCGGCAGTTGCCGCAACCCTTGCCTTCGGGGTCGTCCCTTTTCGAGACTGGCTCGACCAGCGTCAGGTGAACCAGGACCTCAGGGACCAGGTCGACGAGCTTGAGCGGGCCAACAGGGCCTACGAACTTCGGATAGATGCCCTCAACACCGACGAGGAGATCGAGGAACGTGCCCGCCGTGAGTACAACCTTGTCCTCCCCGACGAGGAGGCATACGCGGTTCTTCCCCCACCCGCACCGGCCCGCCAGCTGCCCGGGGTGTGGCCCTTCAACCGCTGATCTGACACATNCCCGGTGTTGGCCGGACTCGGGACGTGGGAGGTGTCGGGGCTAGCGTCACCGCCGTTCCACTTCGTAGGCAACCAGCGGCATGCGGTCACTGCCAGCTGAACCAATGAAGGCAGACCCAGGCAGACGAGGATTCGCGGCGGTGAGCACATGACGGTCGTTATCGAGGCATCGGGCCTCGTCAGGCATTTTGGCGACGTCGTCGCCGTCGATGGCGTGGACCTGAGCGTCGACGAGGGCGAGGTGTTCGGCTTCCTCGGGCCCAACGGAGCCGGCAAGTCGACCGTCGTCAGGATGCTCACGACCCTGCTGCACCCCACATCTGGTTCAGCCAGGGTGGGCGGCTGCGACGTCAGGACCCAGGCCGGCGACATCCGGAGGATGATCGGTGTGGCCCTCCAGGACGCCGCCATCGATCCTCTGATGACGGGTGCCGAGTTGATCCGACTTCAGGCTGTCCTGCACGGAATACCACGCACGGTGATCCGCAGGCGTGGCCCCGAACTGCTTGAGAGGGTCGGCCTGACAGCTGCGGCCGACAGGCGGGTCGGAACCTACTCAGGTGGTATGCGCAGGCGCCTCGACCTTGCACTCGCCCTTGTGCACGAGCCGCAGATCCTGTTCCTCGACGAGCCGACCACGGGTCTGGATCCGACAAGCCGTCAGGCACTCTGGGAGGAGGTGAGGCGCCTCAACGCAGAGGTGGGAACAACGGTCTTCCTCACCACGCAGTACCTCGAGGAGGCCGACCAGCTGGCGGGTCGGGTCGCCATCATCGACGGGGGAAGGCTCGTACGCGAGGGAACGCCGACAGAGCTCAAGGCCACGGTGGGTGCCCCGACCCTCCGGGTCGAGGTCGACCAGGAGCATGTGGCTACGACCCGGGACGTCATGACCGGCTTCGGCGAGGAGCGGCCAGCCAGGGAGGGACGTGTCGCCATCGGCCTGTCCGAGGGTGCCGCCCAGGTCGCCGCTGTAGTCCGGGCACTGGACACGGCGGGGGTGACGGTCAACCACCTCGAGTTGGATGCTCCCAGCCTCGACGACGTCTTCGCGCATGCAACGGGACGTCGCCTGGAGGGCTCCGGAGACGGGCAGTGACAGGGCCGGGAGTCTCAGGGGTACTGACCGCCGGTTCCCAGACATGGGAGTTGACACGTCGGTCCGTGGTGGGTGAGAGGAGGCAACTGCTCTCGGTGATGCCGGGGCTCGTCTTCCCCCTGTTGCTGGCAGCGGTATACACCAAGCAGTTCAGCCGGGTCCTCGACATGCCGGGGTTCCCCGAGGTCGACTCGTTCCTGGATTTCATCCTTCCGGCCTGCATAGTCCAGGCAGTCTCGTTCGGAGCCACCGCAGCCGGTTCCGAGTTGGCCCTCGACATGGAAAACGGTTTCCTTGACCGACTTCTGGCATCGCCGGTTGCCCGCTGGCCGATTCTGCTGGGGCGCCTGGCCGGGGCGGCGGTCGTGGCCTCGGCCAAGACCATCGTGATCCTGGCCCTGTTCCTCGTGTTTGGTGCCAGGGTGGCCGGTGGTCCGGCTGCAATGCTCGTCCTCGTGGCGGTGGCGGCCCTGCTGGTTCTCGTCATAGGCGGCCTGGCACAGGTCATGGCGTTTCGGACCGGTTCCCAGGAGGCGGTCGGTGCGACGTTCCCGCTCATCTTCGTCTCCATATTCATGAGCTCAGCCTTCTTCCCGACAAACCTCATGAGCGGATGGTTCAAGGTGGTGGCCGAGAACAACCCGCTCTCGTGGATCATCAACCCCGTCCGCAGGCTGGTCATCAACGGCTGGTCCTCGGCAGACGCACTCCAGGCCCTCGGCCTTCCGGCAGCCCTGGCAGCCGTGACGATCTCTGCTGGCGTCATGGCGCTGAACCGGAGGCTTGCGACACCGTGAGTGCCACAACCGTCGCCACCGGCGCAGGCCACGGCTGGAACGTGAGCCTTGCGATATGTGCGAGGGGTATGCAGAGGCTACGGGCGCGCCCTGTGTTGCTAATACCGACAGTTGTCATGCCGGTATTCTTCGTGGTCAGCTTCACCGGTGCGTTCAGCTCGCTGACCCGCATCGAGGGTTACGGCACCTCCAACATCTTCAACTGGATGGCTCCGTACGCGGCGCTTCAGGGTGCCGTGTTCGCCGGCGTAGGCGGAGCAATGTCGGCCGCAGACGACCTGGAGAACGGCTTCTTTGACCGCCTGCTGCTCACCCCTGGCAGCCGCCTCCCGATTCTCGTCGGCACCATCGGCTACAGCTCCGTGCGTTCGATCATTCCGACCACCGGGGTCCTCGGTGTGGCAGCTCTGGGCGGCTTGGAGTTGCCCGGCGGGGTTCTGGGGCTCGTCAGCCTGTACGTGGCAACGGCCGGGATGGCGGTCGTTTTCTGCCTCATGGGCCTCACGGTGGCCTACCGCCTCCGGTCCCTTCGTTCGATGATGATCGTTCAGGTGATCGGGTTCTCCAGCATGTTCCTGTCCATCGGACAGGTACCCATCGACTTCCTGGACGGATGGCTCCACGGCGCTGCACGCCTGAACCCCCTCACAAACGTGCTGCGGCTGTCACGTCAGGGTTTCGTCGGGGAGATGTCATGGGACCTGACCTGGCCGGGGCTGGTGGCGATTGCAGCCATGACCGTGGTCGGTGGCGCTACGGCACTGAGGGCTCTGGCAAGGCTGGCTCCGTGAATGCCGGCCAGGCGGCACACCGGGGCTAGAGTCGCGCACCGTTGCACTGCTTCCCGGGGCGGTCGACGGACCCGGACCATGAGGTGAGAGGAGACCACCGGTGCAGGTGGCAGTGAACATCAACGGCACGTCCGTCTCTCACGACGTCGAGCCGCGGACACTCCTTGTCCACTACATACGCGACCACGCCGGAATGACCGGCACCAACATCGGATGCGACTCGTCGTCATGCGGTGCCTGCACGGTCCACCTGGACGGTGAGGCGGTCAAGTCGTGCACCATTCTGGCGGTGCAGGTCGACGGCCAGGACGTGACCACCATTGAGGGCCTCGCCGATGGTGAGACCCTCCACCCCATGCAACAGGCCTTCCACGAGAACCACGCCCTCCAGTGCGGCTACTGCACCCCCGGAATGGTCATGGCTGCCGTTTCGCTCCTCGACGAGTGCCCTGATCCGACCGAGGAGCAGGTCCGGGAGGGCCTCGAGGGAAACCTCTGCCGCTGCACCGGCTACCACAACATCGTCCAGGCTGTCCTTGAAGCCTCGGGGAGCACGGCATGATCCCGGTGGCGTTCGACTACGAGCGTGCCGACTCGCTCGACCATGCCCTGGCCCTGCTCGCAGAGCACGGCGACGAGGCGAAGGTGCTTGCCGGCGGCCACTCCCTGCTGCCGCTGATGAAGTACCGGCTGGCTGCGCCTTCCATGGTCATCGACATTGGCCGACTCTCTGACCTGTCCTACGTCCGCCATGACGGTGACCACATCGCCATCGGTGCCCTGACGCGCCACCGTGACGTCGAAACCAGCGACCTGGTGACCGTCGAGGCCGGGCTGCTGGCCGCTGCGACCGCCAAGGTGGGTGACCCGCAGGTGCGCCACCGGGGAACCCTCGGTGGTTCGCTGGCCCACGGAGATCCGGCATCGGACCTGCCTGCCACGGTCATCGCCCTCCGCGGAAGCCTGGTTGTAAGCGGCCCCGACGGTAGCCGTGAGGTTCAGGCGGACGACTTCTTCACCGGTTTCCTGGAGACAGACCTCGCCGACGATGAGATGCTCACCGAGGTGCGCATCCCCAGGATGCCTGACGCGACCTGGTCGTTCCAGAAGTTCAACCGCCGAGCCCAGGACTGGGCGATCGTCGGCGCCGCGGTCGTTGTCGATGGCGGAACCTGCGGCGTGGGTCTGGTCAACATGGATGCCCGCCCTGNAAGGGCAGCTGCCGTCGAGGCCGCGGTCACCTCAGGGGCTTCTGCCGAGGACGCCGCAGCACTGGCCGCCGATGGCCTCGAGCCGACGGCTGACCTGAACGCCTCGGTCGACTACCGCTGCCACCTTGCCAGGGTTCTCACCCGACGAGGGCTCGAGGAGTCGGGTCGCTGACCAGGATCGACTGCAGTATCGCGGATGCCCACAAATGGTGTCCGTCGACGCTTCGCTAGCCTGACCTGATGGTCGTTCACGATGTAGCAGCCGTCGACGACGTGGTCGAGGCCCTGGCCGGCCGGGACTACCTGGCCGACGAGGGACTTGCCACGGCAATCTTCCTGGCACTCCGACTGCAGCGCCCCCTGCTGCTCGAGGGTGAGGCCGGGGTCGGCAAGACCGAGGTCGGAAAGGCCCTGGCTTCGTGGTCGGGTGGAGAGTTGATCCGCCTGCAGTGCTACGAGGGCCTCGATTCCGCCCAGGCGGTCTACGAGTGGGACTACGCAAGACAGCTTCTCCACCTGCGGGCAGCCGAGGCCGCCGGAACGGCTTCAGGGGCAGATGTGGCCGACCTCGAAGACGAGCTCTACCAGGAGCGCTTTCTGGTTCGCCGCCCCCTCCTCCGTGCACTGGCAGCCACTGATGGTCCACCGCCTGTGCTGCTCATCGACGAGGTCGACAGGGCCGACGACGAGTTTGAGGCGTTCCTGCTCGAGATCCTCTCCGACTACGCGGTGACCGTTCCAGAGCTTGGAACGTTCACGGCTGTTGTGCCACCGGTGGTGGTGATCACCTCCAACCGCACACGCGACGTGCACGATGCTCTCAAGCGCCGTTGCATCTACCACTGGGTCGAGCACCCCGGCGTCGGCCGAGAGGTCGAGATCCTCCGGGTCCGGGCACCACATGTTCCCGTCTCGCTCGCCCGGGACGTGGCGCTCGTGGCAGCCCAGTTGAGGGGCATGGGTCTGTACAAGCCGCCGGGTGTGGCAGAGAGCCTCGACTGGGCAGAGGCGCTCGTGCTGGTCGGTGTCGACGACCTCGATGCGGCAGCCATCGACACCACCATCGGAACCCTCCTCAAGTACCGCGAGGACCAGGATCGGGTCCGTTCCCGGGGGTTCGGCGACCTGCTCACGTCGGCACGCGGAGCCTGACCAGATGGAGGCGACGGTCGAGCGGACGCTTGACCGGCACATCGTCGGGTTTGTGACGGCACTCCGCGCGGCCGGCCTGCCGGTTCCTGTCGGCAGCACCCTCGACTTCGGGCGTGCCCTGGCAGAGGTGGGGGCCGACACCCACAGTGGGGTCTACTGGTCCGGCNGGGCGACCCTTCTTGCCAGACCCGAGGACATCGCCGTCTACGACGAGGTGTTCCGACTTCACTGGCTGGGGGGCATCGTCGATCTCGGGACGACGGCGGAACCGGCCCCGCTCACGCTGCTGATCGATGACGCATCTGCTGCGGACGAGGCCGACGACGAAACGGATACCGACCGTGATGTCATCAGCGTTCGCTACTCCAGGGCCGAGGTCCTCGGTGCACGGGACTTTGCACAGTGCACCGACGATGAACTCGACGAGCTGTATGAGCTGATCATGCGGATGCGGATAGGCGCTGCCCGACGACCCTGCAGGCGGCGGAAGCCTTCGCTCCGACGAGGTCGCCCGGACCTCCGTCGAACCGTACGCGAGGCGCTACGCACCGGTGGTGAGCCGATGCGCCGGGCGTTCACCGCGGCCGGGGACCGGCAACGCCGGCTGGTTCTGCTTCTTGATGTGAGCGGCTCGATGGAGCCATATGCGCGTGCGCTCGTCCGTTTCGTGCACGCGGCGGTGGTCGGCCGGCGCGACGTTGAGGCCTTCGCCCTGGGAACCCGTCTCACCCGCCTCACCCGTGAGCTGTCCACCCGGGACCCCGATGCCGCCCTGGCAGCGGCTGCGCTGGCTGTCACCGACTGGTCCGGTGGGACACGGCTGGGTGAGGGGTTACGGGAGTTCAACGACTCATGGGGCGTGCGGGGCATGGCCCGGGGTGCAATCGTCGTCGTGTTGTCCGACGGATGGGACCGTGGGGAACCTGAGGTCATGGAAGAGCAGATGGCGAGGCTGGCGAGGGTCGCCCACCAGGTGGTCTGGGTGAACCCGTTGAAGGCCTCGCCCGGCTACGAGCCCCTGGCACGCGGAATGGCGGCAGCCCTGCCCCACGTCGACTCGTTTCTCGAGGGTCACAGCCTCAACTCCCTGAAGGCCCTGGCTCAAGCCATCGACGCCTAGCCGGTGTTGCGGAGGCCTGCTGCTATTCCGTTGATGGTCAACAGGAGGGCCCTGTGGGCCTCGGCGGAGTCGTCACCCTGGCGGAACCGGGCGAGCAGCTCCACCTGCAGGACGTTCAGGGGGTCCAGATAGGTGTCGCGGACCTCAAGCGTCCGGCGAAGGAGCGGCTTGTCGTCGAGCAGGTCGGCGCCTGTGATTAGGGCCACCTGTTCGGCCGTGCGGTCATGTTCAGCCGCCACCAGGTCCAGAAGCGGGTGGAGGGCGGGGTCGACAAGGCGCTCCACGTAGTGGCGTGCGATTGCGAGGTCGGTCTTGGCGAGCGTCATCTCGACGCTCGATATGAACGTACGAAAGAAGTTCCAGCTCTGGTACATGTCGGAGAGGTCGTCGCCGTGTCCGGCGAGGCGGGAGGCCTCGAGGCCCGAACCGGCACCGAACCAGCCGGGGATGATCTGACGGGACTGGGTCCATCCGAACACCCACGGGATGGCACGCAGGCCGTCCAGGCCGGATGTCGCCGAGGAGCGGCGCGACGGCCTCGAACCGATGTTCATCGAACTCAGTTCCTCGACAGGCGTCGAGTCGGTGAAGTACTCGACCAGGCCGGGTGCATCGATGAAGCTCCGGTACGCGTTGTAGGCGGTGTCCGAGACGTCGTCCATTACGCCGTACCAGCGGGCGACGGTGGCGTCGTCGTGGCGTGGCGTGCGGTGTGCGAGCGAGCTCTCTGTCAGGGCGGCCAGCGCCAGGTTCAGGTTCCTGTTGGCGATTTCGGGAAGGGCGTACTTGTCGGCGATCACCTCGCCCTGCTCGGTGAACTTGACCTGCCCGTCGAGTACCCCGCTGGGCTGGCTCAGGATCGACGCATGGGTGGGCCCGCCGCCCCTGCCGATGGTTCCACCCCTGCCGTGGAACACGCGAATCTGCACCCCGGTCTCGGCCGACACCTCGCAGACCTGCCGGAGGGCCTTGTGGATCTCCCACTGCGACGTGGTTATGCCACCGTCCTTGTTCGAGTCGGAGTAACCGACCATCACCTCCTGTGTTCCGCCCCGCAGCTCGACGAGGCGTCGGTAGGGGCCGACCTCAAGCAGGGAGCGGAGAACCGTTCCGATGGCGCGCAGATCGTCGATCGTCTCGAACAGGGGGACGAAACCCAGGCGTGCCATGTCACGGCCAAGGTCGACAAGACCCACCTCTCGGGCCAGAAGGACGGGTGCCAGAACGTCGTCGACCCCACGTGTCATCGAGACGATGTAGCTCTCAATTACCTCGTCGCCGTCGCGGTCCAGAATCGACCTCAGGGTGCGGAACAGGGCAAGGGCATCACCCGAGTCCTCCTGGTGGGGTGGGGCGAGAGGGCGCCTGCTCTCCAGNTCGGCGGCCAGGATGTCGGTTCGCTCCGCTGCTGTTGCCTTGGCGTAGTCGACACCGACAGCGGAGAACAGTCGGGCGAGGGTCTCGTGGTGCCGGTCGGTGTGCTCGCGGACGTCAAGCGTGGCCATGTGGAATCCGACAGCGGCGAGAGTGCGTCGAACCCGGGAGAGGTGGCCGTCGGCCAACAGGGCGCCGCCGTTTGAGCGGAGCGAGGCGTCCATGACCGCGAGGTCCTCATCCAGTTCAGCCGGGGTGCCGTATGCCGTCGGGCCGGCTGGCGTTCCGGCGGTGTCGGCCAGTCTGTGGCCGATGGCTGCGCACCGGAGCCGGTAGGGCTCACTGGGGCCGTGTGTGGCAACCGGTCCGGGGATCAGGGCCATGTCGCCACGGACCGCCTCGGACAGTTCGTCGGACACTCCCTGGACCCTGGTACTCACGCTCAGATCATCACCAAGGTCGACGACTGCTGCCATTAGCAGGTTCAGGGCACGTTGGCGCTGGAGCCCCAGGACCGCCTCGGTCATCTCGGGTGAAACGTTGGGGTTGCCATCCCTGTCGCCACCCACCCATGTTCCAAACCTGATGGGGGAGTGGTCGATCTCCATCTTCCCGCCGATCGCCTCGAGGGCGGTGGCCATGTCGTCAAGCAGGTCGGGTACGGCCTCGCGTACCGTCTGGTCAAGGTAGAACAGAACCGATCGGGCCTCGTCGAACGGGTCGGGCCTCTCGTGGCGGATCTCGTCGGTCTGCCAGATGGCTTCGATCAGTTCCTCGATCCGACGGTCGATGCGTCGTCTGTCTGCCTCGGTCCTGCGATGTTCGCTGCGGTCTTCGAGGTGGTCGGCGATCGCCGCCAGCTTGCCGAGGATCGACCGACGTGACGCCTCGGTCGGGTGCGCCGTGAAGACAGGTCGAAGCTCGGTTCGGCTGATCAGGTCGGAGATCTCCGACGGTTGGACACCAGCTGCGACGAGGGACCGGATTGTCTCGTCGAAGTGCTTTTCGACACCACCGACTCCGGTGTTCAGGTCTTCTATGCGGTGAACCTGCTCGGCCACGTTGGCGAGGNGGAAGTACACGGTGAAGGCCCGAACCAGCAGAATCGCCTCGTTGTTGTCGGCACTCCCGAGCAGGTCGGTCAGCTCGCGTGAGNCATCGGTGCCGTCGGCATCCTGGCGTACCCGGCGGGCGAGGGCGCGTACGCTCTCCACGCTGTCAAGAAGATCACGGCCGTGCTGTCGGACCAGCGTGTCGCCGAGCTGGGTGCCGAGGCGCCTGATGTCGGAGCGCAGAGCGGCATCGGTTGTCTCGTGGGTGTGGGATTGTCGCATCGACACGAAACCTCGTTGGATCTCCCATTCGGTGTCACCCGGACTAGAAAGGACGGTGACAGGGCTTCCGGTTTTTCCGGACGGGGTCGTAACCTACCGCCAACCTTCAGCCTGACTGGCCCAGTATCCCCTGGACAAGAGGGACAAGCCATGAGCCACACCCGCCATACGCCAGCCCGCCAACGCCTGCAGCGCAGCGAGCTGGCAGTACCCGGTGCCAGCCCCGGCATGTTCGAGAAGGCCGCCCGGAGCGATGCCGACTACGTGTTCCTTGACCTGGAGGATGCCGTTTCCCCTGGAGACAAGGAGACGGCGCGCAGCAACGTCATCGAAGCGCTCGGAGACATCGACTGGAGAGGCCTCTCCAAGACGATCTCGGTGCGGATCAACGGCATCGACACCCACTACATGTACCGCGATGTGGTCGATGTCGTTGAACAGGCTGGCCGGCACCTCGACACGATCATGATCCCCAAGGTGGGTGTACCCGCAGACGTCTACATGGTCGATGCCATGGTGACCCAGATCGAGACGGCCATGGGGCTGACGCACCGGATCGGTCTCGAGGTCCTCATCGAGACGACCCTCGGTATGGCAAATGTTGAATCCATCGCCACTTCCAGCGACCGACTCGAGGCAATGCACTTCGGGGTTGCCGACTACGCGGCCAGCTGTGGTTCCAGAACCACCAGCATCGGTGGCCCCAACCCTGACTATCCCGGCGACCAGTGGCACGCCGCTCTGTCCAGGGTGCTCGTTGCGTGCCGGGCATACGGGCTCCGGCCGATCGATGGTCCCTTCGGTGACTTCAACGACCCCGACGGCTTCATGCTCGCCGCAAGGCGCGCCGCTGCACTCGGATATGAGGGCAAGTGGGCCATCCACCCGTCACAGGTTGACCTTGGCAACGAGGTCTTCTCCCCGCCGGCCGAGGAGGTGGAGCGGGCCGGGAAGATCCTGGCAGCGCTCGCCGAGGCTGAAGCCGACGGCAGGGGAGCCGCCCAGTTGGATGGCCGCATGATCGATGCAGCGTCGGCACGGATGGCCGACAACGTTGTGGCTGCTGCCGCGGCGATCGCCGCGAGGGACACGGACTGAGCCGTGCATCGGCTTGCCGCGAGGGTCAGGCCCTAACCTCTCAGCTGTATGCGGGAGATTCTCGACGACCTGAAGCGNTGGCGCAGCCAGGGCAGACGTGTGGCTCTGGCGCGTGTAGTTGACCTGGAGGGCTCAGGTCCCCGTCTGCCCGGGGCGGCCATGGCCGTCACCGAAGACGGTGAGGTGACCGGATCCGTGTCTGGCGGGTGTGTCGAGGGTGCTGTCGTCACTGCTGCCCTCGAGGTCCTAGCTACGGGCGAGGGGCGCATTGTCACCTTCGGTTACAGCGACGATGAGGCCTTTGCAGTCGGGTTGACATGTGGTGGAACCATCCACCTGTTCCTCGAGGCAGTCGATGACCCGACCTGGGCGGTTCTCGACAGCCTGGAGGAGCTTTGGGAGACCGATTCTCCCTGTTCGCTGGTGACCGTGGTGGNAGGCCCCGGGACGGGTTCCAAGTTGCTTGTNCGANCCGGTAACGGCGTGGCAGATCAGGTCGATGGAACTCTGGGTGATCCGGGCCTCGACAGGGTGGCAGCCCGCGACGCCCGCGGAGAGCTGGCTGCCGGCAGGAGTGGCGTGCGCCACTACGGCGAGCACGGCGAGGCCCGTGAGGAAACCGTGCAGGNGTTCGTTGAGTCGTTCGCCCCACCGCCCCAGATGCTGATCTTCGGTGCGGTTGACTTCACCGCGGCGCTGGTGCGCGTAGCCAAGGTCCTCGGCTACCGCGTGACCGTCTGTGATGCACGGGAGGTCTTCGCCACGAGAAGGCGGTTCCCCCTTGCCGATGAGGTGGTCGTTGACTGGCCCAACCGGCTGCTCGATCAGGTCGGGTCAGGCCTGGGGCCCCGCGACGCCGTCTGTGTTCTCACCCACGACAACAAGTTCGACGTACCGGCAATAGTCTCGGCACTCGAGACAGAGGTCGGATACATCGGGGTCATGGGTTCACGCCGCACCCACGAGAACCGCCTGAAACGGCTGAGGGAGGTCGGCGTCGATGACTCCGGGGTCGAGCGGCTCCGTTCCCCCATCGGTCTCGACATCGGGGCCCGCACCCCCGAGGAGACAGCCATCTCGATTGTGTCCGAGATAATTGCCCTGCGTACCCGTCGCTCAACCCGGGCGCTGTCGGCAACCGACGGCCCCATCCACGATTGAGCCGGATGGAGGCGGCGTGAGCNCCGCCGCCGTGATCCTGGCGGCAGGGGGTGGAACCCGCTGGGCAGGCTCGGGCCACAAGCTTCTGGCCGACTTCCGTGGCCGTCCGCTGGTCACATGGAGCGTTGGGGCCGCAGCCGCCGCCGGTCTGGACGAGTTGATCGTCGTCGCCGGTGCTGAGGATCTCAGCGATCTACTCCCCGAGGGGGCGACCCTCATGGTGAACGACGGCTGGGAATCCGGCCAGGCTGGGTCGGTGCAGGTAGCGCTTGCCCATGCCGCCCGCGTCGGTCACGACGCCATCGTGTTGGGCCTCGCCGACACGCCGATGGTTCCAACCTCCGCCTGGCGAGCCGTCGCAGACCAACCGGGCGACCTCGTGACGGCGACCTTCGGAGGGCAGCGCCGTCCCCCTGTCAAGGTTGCACAGAGACTCTGGCCCGAACTGCCCGTCAGCGGTGACGGAGGTGCCAGGTCCCTTCTGGCTGGTAGGCCATCGCTGGTCGTGGAAGTAGCGTGCGAAGGTCAGGCCGTTGACATTGACACAGTGGAGGATCTCGACAGGTGGAGCTGAGCAATGAGTTCGAGGTTGACGCGCCCATTGGACAGGTGTGGGCGGNGCTCACCGATGTGGAACGGATCGCCCCGTGCCTTCCCGGAGCCCAACTTCAGGAGATCGAGGGCGACGAGTTCCGTGGGATCGTCAGGATCAAGGTGGGTCCGATAACGGCCCAGTACAAGGGTGCCGCCTCCTTTGCAGAGCGCGATGACGCCTCCTACAGGGCGGTCCTGAGGGCCGAGGGCCGCGACACCAGGGGAGCAGGTAACGCCGCGGCTGACATTACGGCGCAACTCGAGGAGACCGAAGGCGGCACGAGGGTCGCGGTCGAGACCGATCTCAAGGTGACGGGCAAGGTCGCCCAGTTCGGTCGCGGTGTGATGGCCGATGTCAGCCGGAAGCTGATGAGCCAGTTCGCCGACAACCTGAGTGGGCTGATTGCCGATGACGCTCCGGAGGCCGCCGATGAGGTCGTCCAACACGTCATCGAGGTACCCGACGAAGTCGAGAGGGTGCGTGTGGTAGACGCCCCCGAGGCCGAGGCGCTTGACCTCCTCGATGCCGCTGGGGCGTCCGTTGTCAGGCGCCTGCTCCCACTTGTCTTGGTGGCAGCCGTCGTCGTGGTTGTGGTCCTGTTAGTCGTCTAGTGCGCATCCAGCCCAGCATCGGGTCCTGATCCCGTGAGTTTCGCCCGGCCGACAGACGCCGACAGGGAACTAGTCGCAGAGCTCCTGGGGCGTACACCGGGCGGGCGATTCGAGGTTGTCGTTCGTGACGATGCCGGCCGGCCTGTGGTCATTCGCAACCACCCCCTGCTTGACAGCGGCCGTCCGATGCCGACCCTCTACTGGCTGGTCGGTGCTGACCTGCGTTCGCGGGTCGGGACCCTCGAGTCGACGGGCGGAGTAGGCGAGGCCGAGGAGGCCTGTGACCCGGTCGAGTTGGCTGATGCCCATGACAGGTACGCGGCCGAGCGCGAGGCCGAGATTCCAGCCGACCATGTCGGACCTCGTCCATCTGCAGGAGTGGGCGGAACCAGAAGGGGCGTGAAGTGCCTTCATGCCCACTACGCATGGTTTCTGGCAGGTGGAGACGACCCGGTGGGTCGTTGGGTGCACGATCGACTGTCTGATCCGGGAGACACCGAAGGTGCCTGACCTCGTGGCCGCAGTGGACTGCGGAACAAACTCGACACGCATGCTCATCAGCGACGGAACCCGGAGCGTCGAGCGCGTAATGCGCATTACCCGCCTCGGCGACGGTGTCGACTCCACGGGCCGGCTCTCACCTGAGGCGATAGAACGCGTTGTGCAGGCCCTGTCGGAGTTCAGGGNGCTGATCGACCGGCACGGTGTGCAAGAGGTCAGGGCCACAGCCACCTCGGCCGCACGGGACTCCGTGAACTGTGATGAGTTCTTCGACGCTGCGGAGAGGACCCTCGGTGTCCGCCCTGAACTGCTCAGCGGCATCGATGAGGGCCGGCTCTCCTTTGCCGGTGCAACCGCCGAACTTGATCCGGGTGACGGCCCGTTCCTCGTTCTCGACATCGGAGGTGGTTCCACGGAATTCGTCGTGGGCTCGAGCCAGGTCGAGGGTCTCCTGTCCTGCAATGTCGGCTGCGTCAGGTTGTCCGAGAAGTGGATCGCCACTGACCCACCGCTGCCCGAGGAACTCCTGGCGTGCCTTTCCGTGGTGGGTTCCCATATTGACGATGTCATCCGCGAGGTGCCCGCCGTGTTGGACGCACGGACGCTCGTGGGGCTCGCAGGCACGGTTTCGACTACAGCTGCAGTCGAGTTGGGCCTCGCCGAGTACGACCGTGACGAGATCCACCACTTCCGGATAAGCAAGGCGGCTGTCGAGGACGTGTTCCGCACCCTTGCAACCGAGAACCACTCAGAGCGCATTCAGAACCCCGGCATGGAGGAGGACCGTGCCGACGTAATCGTCGCCGGTCTCTCGATACTGGTGAAGGTGATGCGCCAACTCGGTTTCGACGAATGCCTCGTGTCCGAGTCCGACATCCTCGATGGAGTCGTCGCCGACCTGGTTGGGTTTGGTGGCGACACCGGATAGTCATCGCATCTCCGGAATACTGACGATGTCTCACTGCAGATTGGACGACCGCTATGCCAAGGGTGCTGCCCCATGCCGACCGCATCCTGATGGGCCCAGGTCCGGGGAACCCGTATCCAGAGGTGATGGAGGCGTTTTCTCGCCCTGTGACAGGTCACCTGGACCCCGAGTTCATCGCCCTCCTGGATGAGACCAACCAACGCCTGAGGGAGGTCTTCCGCACGGCAAACCCACTCACCTTTCCGGTGTCGGCTACGGGGTCGGCGGGCATGGAGGCGACGATCGTGAACACGGTTGGTCCCGGCGACACGATTGTGATCGGCGTCAACGGCGTGTTTGGTGAGCGCATGTGCGACGTCGCTGTGCGCTGTGGCGCGGAGGTCGTACGTGTTGATGCGGAGTGGGGGATGGCCCTTGACCAGGAGGAGCTCCTTGCGGCCCATCCGTCTCCGAAGGTCATAGCCCTGGTTCATGCTGAAACCTCGACGGGCGTCCGAAACGACGTCGCCGACATCGGCAAACGAAAGGGCGACACCCTCCTACTTGTCGACTGTGTGACCTCTCTCGGAGGAATCCCCCTTGAAGTCGACGAATGGGGGATTGACCTTGCCTATGCAGGAACCCAGAAGTGCCTTGGTGTCCCACCTGGGATCTCGCCTGTAACGGTGTCTGCGGCTGCGATCGAGCGC
The DNA here is from genome assembly GCA_002687745.1 of Acidimicrobiaceae bacterium. Classification (GTDB taxonomy): domain Bacteria; phylum Actinomycetota; class Acidimicrobiia; order Acidimicrobiales; family MedAcidi-G1; genus UBA3125. The sequence continues at coordinate 24,981 of NZBE01000022.1, forward strand.
TTTGTGGACCGATCACCGTCGTGGTACCTGGACTTCGCAATGATCACCGCCTACGTCACAGGTGGGGAGGCCCGCGCGTATCACCACACGGCACCGATCTCCATGATCTATGCACTTCATGCCGGGCTGGGTGTGTTGTTGACAGAGGGGCTCCAGAACGTGCACGCAAGGCATCAGGCATGTGGCGACCAGCTGCAGTCGGGTCTCGTCGGGCGCGGCTTTGATCTCTTCGCCGAGGAGGGTCACAGGTTGCCGGAGTTGACGGCGGTCCGGGTGCCAGACGAGCGGCTACCACGAGGAATGGGGGAGGCCGACGTGCGTCGTCTACTCCTTGAGCGCTACGGAATCGAGATTGGTGGTGGTCTGGGTCCGGTTGCGGGGAAGGTATGGCGGATCGGATGCATGGGGCACACGGCAAGACAGCGGAATGTGACGATGTTGCTGGGTGCCCTCGACGAACTGCTTGTCTGAGTCCATTCCTGTTGGAGGGGCTGCCACCACGGGGTGGTTGTTTCGCACACCTCAGGTGACAATGGCCCCATGGACCGGGAGTGGTGACGGTGGGTGAGGTCGGCGAGCCGGTGGTGCTGCACGGCAGGCGCGTGACGTTGAGGCCGATCGAACCAGAGGACTTCGGGGCGTGGCAGGCGCTGAGACGGCGCAACAGGGATCGACTGGCCACATGGGAGCCCCTGCGGGTTCCGGGGAAGCCTGACCCGGCAGAGGATCGTCGGGCGTTCTCGTCGCGGTGTGGAGCCAGGCGGAGGGAGNGGCAACTCGGCACGGGGTGGGGGTTCGGGGTCTACCTGGGTGATGACCTGATGGGAGAGATGAACCTCTCAAACGTCGTGCGCGGTGCCTTCCACAGCGCACACGTCGGATACTGGATCGATGAGCAGCAGGCCGGGAGTGGCTTCATCCCGGAGGCCCTCGTTGTGCTTGCCAGATTCGCGTTCGAGCAGCTGGACCTGCACCGCCTCCAGGTGGCGATCGTGCCACGCAACGCTGCGTCACGGAGGGTCGTGGACAAGGTCGGGCTGCGTTGTGAGGGTCTGGCTGAGCGCTACCTGGAGATCAACGGAGTCTGGGAGGACCACCTGAGGTACGCCATCACCGCCGAGGAGTGGCAGGTGCGGTCGGTGGAGCTGAAGCGGACCTGGCTGGACTGACCGGTCGACCCCTGAAGAGGGTCAGGATCTGCTGGAGATACGCGACTTCAGGCCCTCGACCATCTCCACGAACGCCGGTTGGTGCATCGACCAGACCTGAGGTCCGATCTCCAGCTTGACGGACTCCTCAGAAGCAGTGACGGCAGCGGTCGAATGAAGGGTCGCCTTGGTCCTCGCCACCAGTTCCTTCGGGTGTGCGGCAGCCAATTCGGCGTATCCGACAGCGGAATCGACCAGGTCGGCGTCGGATACGCACTCCCATGCCACGCCTCTGGCAGATGCCTCCTCGCCATCGAGCACCTGGCTGAACAGCACCATCGCCTTTGCGGTCTGCAGGTCGGTGATGTTGCGTAGACGCCAGGTGTGTCCTCCACCGGGATGCAGGCCGATTGACAGGAACCTGGTGTCAAAGCGTGCCGACTGCGCAGCGATGACCAGATCGCAGGCCAGAACCATGTTCATACCGGCACCAACTGCGGCCCCGTTGACTGCGGCGACTGTCGGCAGCGTCGAGTGGGCGACCCGGAGGAAGCCGCTGTAGATGTCCGGCAGGTCGCCGCCGCCTTCGGGGTCTGCCTCGCCTGCGGCCAGCAGGTTGTCGAGTACCGCACCGGCGCAGAATGCCCTGCCGGAACCGGTGAGGACGACCGCTCCGACGTCCTCGTCGGCCTCCATGGCGTCGAACGCCGCCAGCAGGGCGGTATTCATCTCCTCGGAAACGACGTTCCGACGATCAGGGTCGTTGAAGGTGAGGACGACCACCCGGCCACGCTGCTCAGTCTCGAGAATGCTCATGGTCGGCATTCTGGCACGGGCCTCCGCTTCCCGGCACGCCGGAGGGCATCGGTAGGGTCACGTCGATGGACCCGGCCGCCCTGGGGAGGTTTCCCGCCCTACGAGTACGCAACTACAGGCTCTTCTGGATCGGTGGCCTCATCTCCAACAACGGCAGGTGGGTCCAGTTCGTGGCCACCTACTACGTGATCTTCCAGTTGACCGGGTCCGCCGCCTGGATCGGTGCAGCCGGGTTTGCCTCGTTCATCCCGATGCTGCTGGTCAACCCCGTGGCGGGCTACATGTCCGACAACCTGGATCGCCGGAACGCCCTGCTCTGGGCTAGCACCGCCGCGGCAGCGGTCTCGTCACTCCTGGTCGTCGCCTGGGTGGTCGGTGTCGAGAGCCCGTGGGTGTGGGTGGGCCTGTTCTTCGCGCGGGGAGCGGTCGCCGGGTTGAGGTTGCCGATATGGCAGGCGTTCGTGTCCGAGTGCGTGCCGCGCCGGTACCTCAGGAATGCGATAACGCTCAACTCCACCCAGTTCAACGCCGCCCGCACCCTGGGCCCCGCAATCGGCGGGTTGGTGATAGGCCTGGCAGGCCCCGGATGGGCGCTGCTCGTTGCCGTTGTGCTGAACGGGCCCGTGATCGTGGCCCTGGGACTGATGGAGAGAGCCGACCTCAACAGGCCATCGAACCCCACGGGTGCGGGTACCACCGGGGGAAGGTCGATTCTGGCCGACTACCGGGAGTCGATCCGCTACGTGGCGGCTTCGTCCGGAATCAGGACGGCCATCATGACAGTGACCCTCATAGCCACGATCTCCAACCCGATCGTTACACAACTCGTGGTGTTCGCCGAGGAGGTCTTTGAGGTGTCGCCATTCTGGTTTGGTGTGCTGGGATCAGCCCAGGGCCTTGGTGCGGTCATGGCGGCACCGCTGGTCGCCGGCGAGTTGGGTCGTGTCAGGCGGTCCCGCCTGCAACTGGCGGCGACGGTGGGCTACGGGACCGCGGTGATGCTGTTTGGTCTGGCTCCGGTGTTCTGGGTTGGCTTCCTCGCGCTGGGGGTAATTGGTGCCATGCACCTGACGTCCGCCTCGAACCTGAACTCGTCGGTGCAACTGCAGGTGGATGATGCCGTCCGCGGTCGGGTCATGGCGATCTACCTGATGGGAGTCCTCGGTACCACTCCGTTCGCCAACCTTGCCATGGGGTGGCTGATTTCGGCATTCGGGCCGAGGCCGGTGGTGACAGCCGGGGGTCTGCTCATGGTCGTCGGCGGCCTGGTCCTTTTCGGCACCGGACGACTGCAGCGCCTCGACAGCGACTGATCCGAAGGTGCCGATCAGCGGTCGTCGAGTTCCTCGAGGTGCGTGCTTCCCTCGTCGCAGGTGTCGATGACCGGGCACCACCGGCAGGCAGGTCCGACCAGCCTGCCGGGGGAGCGGCCACCGTAGAGTAGCGATGTCAGCCTGCCGACCCCGTCGGCGACCCTGGCGGTGGTTGCCGCAAGGGTCTCCTCGGTGACGACCTCGGGCACGAAGTGTGCCTGATCAAGGTAGTAGGAGGCCAACAGGCGCGGTGGAACCCCGATGCGCAGCGTTTCGACAAGGGCGTAGAACCGCAGGTCCTCGCGGTGGATTGGGGCGAATCCGCCTGTCTTGAAGTCAACGAGGACCTTGCCGGCCCGTCGACCCTGTGCGGCTCCGAGCGTGAGGTCGACCTTGCCGGCCAGGATCAGGCGTCCGTCGCACAACTCGGCCCGTAGGCGACTCTCGGTGACAGGCCTCCATGCCGGCTTGAGTGGAGGCCAGCACTCGAGGTACTTGGTGAATGAATCGAGGGACTCTGAGCGCAGTTCGGCCCGGTCGGCCTCGCCGCAGCCGCGTAGCCAGTGGCCGAGGCTGCCTGAGTCCTGCTCGAAGCGGGAGATGGCCTCGTCGATGATGGTCGGGGGTTCGATCTCCCTGCGCCAGTTCACGGCCAGCTCGACCGCCTTGTGGACGACAGTTCCCCTTGCGATCGGTACCTTCCATTCGAACTCCTCGGCCTCCTCGGCGAGAAGCAGGGTTTCGCACCCGTGAACCTGGGCGAGACGGTGCTTGTTGAGGAACAGGTCCTCGCCCTCGGGGAGGATGTCGAGGTGGGGGGCTGCTGCGGTGTCGAGTGCGGAGCGGAGGTGACTGCGAAGGTCGTCGGCGAAGACCGGGCGGTCCTCGAGTTGTGCGCCGAGTTGTTCCACCACATCCTGCTGGGCGGGGTTCAGGGGATCATCCACACAGCCATTGTCACAGGTGCCTGTGATACTCGTGGGCGATGGATGCGACGACACTCAGGTTTGCAGAGGCGGCTCGGTCACTGGGCATGGCAGCGCGGCTCCGTGGGCTCCAGGTACCCACGTTCAGGAGCCCTCCGGGAATCACCGACGTCCAGAGGTCCATTCGGCGCAGGGGGCAGTCGTCCACCGTTGCGGTAGTGCTGAAGGGCCGTCCATGGGCGGCAGTGGTGGCCGACATGATCGAGGGCATTCTGGTCGCCAACCGGCTCGACAACGGTCNTGCCGACATGGTCCGGTCAGCCCTGTGGCTGGCGGTAGAGGACCCGGTTCTGGCAGCCTGACGGGGCCCGGTGCCTCGTCTCAGGGGCCGAAGGGCCCGGTTGTGTGTAGCGTTCAGGGCACGCCCGGGTGGCGGAACTGGTAGACGCAGCGGGCTTAAAACCCGCCGCCGTTTCGACGGCGTGAGTGTTCGAGTCACTCCCCGGGCACTGCCCCGGGGCCCCGGATTCCGGCACCGGTCGGCTACCTTCCACGTGCATGGGCCAAGGTCAGCCTGACAACGACGATCCGGACGGCACTGTGGCGCCGTCGATCGTGTTCATCGACGAGGCCGACAACCTTGCGCCCGACCAGAAGAAGGCTCTCATGGGTGGAAAGGGCGCTTCGCTCGCCGTTATGGCCTCGACGCTGTCGCTCCCGGTGCCACCTGCCTTCACCATCACCACCGAGGTGTGCCGTTCCTACCTTTCGTCCGGTTGGCCACCCGACCTTGACGAGGGTCTTCGTGCGGCTGTGGCAGGTCTTGAGGAACGCACCGGGCGCTGTCTGGGTGACCCCGACAACCCCCTCCTGTTGAGCGTCAGGTCGGGGGCGGCCATCTCGATGCCTGGGATGATGGACACCGTCTTGAACCTGGGCCTCAACGACGAAACGACGGCGGGCCTTGCCAGGGCCACCGATGAACGTTTTGCCCTCGACTCGTACCGTCGGTTTGTGCAGTCCTACGCCGAGGTGGTCCTGAGGGTCGCAGCCGACCTCCCCGAGGTGGTGGCATCAGCTGTCCGGGAGGCAGGTGTCGACCACGAGTTGGACCTCGAAACCGGAACGCTCCTGGACCTGATCGCCGACCTGCGCAGGATCGTGGCGGACCAGCCCGGGGCGACCCTTCCCGAGGATCCGTTTGAACAACTGGGCACAGCGGTCGCTGCCGTGTTCGACTCCTGGATGGGCGAGCGAGCCGTCGAATACAGGAGGCGCGAGGGAATCGACGGAGGAATCGGAACGGCCTGCACCATCCAGGCAATGGTGTTCGGCAACCGCGACGACGCCTCAGGTAGCGGTGTCGTGTTCACGCGTGATCCGACAACCGGCGACGCCCGCCAGACCGGCGACTACCTGCCCGGTGCCCAGGGAGAGGACGTCGTGTCGGGCACCCACGCCACACTTCCGATCGACGACTTCGCCAGGCTCATGCCCGGGCTGGGAGCCGAGTTGGCTCGTGCACTTGAGTCGTTGGAGGGCCACTACCGGGACATGTGCGATGTCGAGTTCACCGTCGAACAGGGCCGTCTCCACATCCTCCAGTGTCGTGTGGGCAAGCGCACCGGTGCCGCCGCTCTGCGGATCGCCAGCCAAATGGTGGAGGATCCGGGGGTCGCCCTCACAACGGCTGAGGCGGTAGCCCGCATCACCCCAGATCACCTGGCCCAGGTGTTGCACGTGAGTTTCACCGAGACAGACTCCCCGGAGGTCACACACGGGTTGGGGGCATCTCCCGGAGCGGCCGTCGGGCGCGTATATACGACCACTGAAGGCGCAGTCGATGCGGTTGAGCGTGGCGAGCAGGTGATCCTCGTGAGACGGGAAACTTCCCCCGACGACGTCGCCGCCATGGCGGTCGTGGAGGGAATCCTGACATCCCGTGGTGGCCTGGTAAGCCACGCCGCCGTGGTGGCCCGCGGCTGGGGAGTTCCCTGTGTGTGCGGGGCAGAGCAGGTAGACGTCGCCGATGACCATTTTCGCGTCGGAGACGTCGTCGTGTCCGAGGGCGACGTCATCTCGATCGATGGAACCACCGGTTCGGTGACCCTTGGCAGCAGGTGTGTCGTCGAGTCGGTGGTGCCGCCCGAACTCGACCGGATCCTGGAATGGGCTGACGAGATCGCATCCGGAACCCTTACGGTAAGGGCCAACGCCGACACAGCTGAGGACGCAGCATCTGCCCGCGAAGCCGGGGCTGTCGGGATCGGACTGTGTCGGACGGAGCACATGTTCTTGAGACCCGACCGGCTGCCTCTTGTCCGGCAGATGATCCTGGCTGAGACAGCCGAGGCCGAGGCGGAGGCCCTGGGGAAACTCGGAGTTGTCCAGCAGGCAGACTTCGAGGGGGTTCTCGAGGCGATGGACGGTCTGCCGGTGACCGTTCGGCTCCTGGACCCTCCGCTGAACGAGTTCCTGCCGGACATGGGAGATCTGGTGGTCGCCGAGGCGAGGGGCGAGCTTGACCCTGAGGGACAGGCCCTGCTCGGCTCGGCCCGCCACTGGACCGAGGTCAACCCGATGATGGGAACCCGGGGAGTACGGCTGGCCAACCTCCGTCCCGGGCTGTACCGGATGCAGGCGACGGCCCTGTTCTCCGCTGTCGTGGCCCGGCGTGCCGCAGGCGGTAACCCTCTTGTCGAGGTCATGATTCCGCTGACGGTCTCCGGCCCCGAGTTGGCCCTGGCTGTCGAGTGGGTCAGGGAGGCGGCAGAAGATGTCGGAATGGGAGAGTCGCCACCGGTGGGCACCATGATCGAGACCCCCAGAGCAGCTCTTCTCGCCGGGAACCTCGCCTCGCATGCCGATTTCTTCTCAGTTGGCAGCAACGACCTGACCCAGATGACCTTCGGGTTCTCCCGCGACGACGTCGAGGGTCGCTTCATGGACCTCTACCTGGAACGGGGGCTGCTCGACCACAATCCCTTTGAGCACCTCGACGAAGCGGGAGTCGGGGAGTTGGTAGACCTGGCCGTGCAACGCGGTCGGGCCGCCAGCCCGGGCATCAAGGTCGGGGTCTGTGGTGAGCACGCCGGTGATCCCCGTTCGATCCGACGTCTGCTGGCAGCTGGAGTGGACTACCTGTCGTGCTCCCCTGCCCGGCTTGCGACCGCCCGCCTGGCAGCTGCCCACGCCGTTCTGGAAACGGCCGTTCCAGGGCGTGGGAGTCTGGGGCGATGAGTAGGGAGGCGGCAGCCACGGCATCGGGTGGATGCCACTGCGGTGGGGTCCGGTACAGGGTTGCCGGGCCCATGAGAAGCGTCANCAANTGTCACTGTGAGCCCTGCCGGCGGATCACAGGCCACTTCCTGGCGGCCAGTTCCGCCCAGCTGGAAGATGTCGAGTTCGATACCGACGAGACCCTCACCTGGTATCACCCGACCGACAGGGTGCAGTACGGGTTCTGCAGCCGGTGCGGGTCCACCCTGTTCTGGCGTGCCGACGACAAGGCGTCTTCGTTGTCGATTGCAGCCGGCACCATTGACCAGCCGACAGGTCTGACAACGGACCTGGCGCTCTTTGGAGACGAGGCAGGCGACTACCACAATCTGGACACGACCATCGAGACGCTGCCCGGAGATCACTAGGGACTGGTGGCGCTGCCACACCGTGGTTGGGGTCGGTGGTCACGCAGAACCTACGCTCAACGGGTGGACCTGAGTATTGAGGACAGGCGACGGCTGGATGGAGATGCCGGCCCGGCCACCCAGTTGGCGATGCGGATCGTCGTGCGCCTGGCCGAGTCGATGGGGGTCGACCGGTTGCTCGACATAACGGGCGCCCACGTTGACTCGTGTCTCTATCACGGGCAGTCGGGGCTGGACTTTGCCGGACGTCTCGTTGAGGGTGGTGCCTCGGTAGCCGTGCCGACCACGCTCAACGTCTCCTCGTTGGACCTGTTGCATCCCGAACTGCACCGGGGGAGTGAGGCCGAGGGTCAGGCCGCCCGACGGCTGGCGGAGCTGTACGAGAGGATGGGCTGTCAGCCGACGTGGACGTGTGCGCCGTACCACCTTGAGAACCGCCCGTCGTTCGGTGAGCAGGTGGCATGGGCCGAGTCGAATGCCATTGTGTTTGCCAACTCGGTGCTGGGTGCCCGTACCGCCCGCTACGGGGACCTGATCGACATCTCCGCAGCCATCACAGGCCGGGTGCCCGCAGCCGGCCTGCACCTCGATGAGAACCGTCGTGCCACGGTCCTCATCCGACTTCAGGATATTTCCCCCGACATGCTCGACATGGATCAGGTCTATCCGCTGCTCGGGACGGTCGTCGGAGCAGCCTCGGGTAGCCGGGTTCCCGTGATTGACGGCCTGCCCGCGGCCCTCGGCGAGGTGAGGTTGCGGGCACTCGGGGCCGGTGCGGCAACAGCCGGGAGCATCGGGATGTTCCATTGCGTCGGCAGCACGCCGGAGGCACCCACACTCGATGNGGCTCTCGGCGGCAGCGAGCCACACGAGGTCGTCGACGTGACCGCCGGTGACCTCCGGGCTGTTCGTGACCAACTCTGCACCGCCTCGGGACCGGAGCTGTCAAGTGTCTGCCTTGGAACACCCCACTATTCGATCGACGAGTTCCAGAACCTGGTAGCCCTCATGACGGGCCGACGGGTTCACACCGACGTGGAGTTCTATGTCTCGACGGGACGCTCGGTTCTGGCTGAACTGGAGTTGCGGGGATGGGCCGACCTGTTGCGGTCTGCAGGCGTGACCCTTGTGGTCGACACCTGCACCTACGTGTCAGCTGTGCTTGCTCCGACAACGGGCACGGTTATGACGGACTCGGCCAAGTGGGCCTGGTACGCACCGGGAAACCTCGGGGTGGACGTTCTGTTTGCCGGCACCGCCGAGTGCGTCGAGTCGGCTGTGGCCGGCCGGGTGCTTCAGGACGAGAGGGCGTGGTCAGGTGTCTGAATACCCGGTTGTGCTGGTGGCCGGCTCGGCGACAGGTGAGGTGCTCTGCCTTGACGAACCGCTCAGCTTCTGGGGCGGTGTCGACGTCCGAACCGGGGAGATAGTCGACCGGCACCATCCACAGCGTGGCTGCACGGTTGCCGGTCGTGTCCTCGCCATGCCCTCGGGGCGTGGGTCCAGTTCCTCCAGCTCGCTTCTGCTCGAGGCAGTCCGAAGTGGCTCGGCGCCCGTGGCGCTTCTCTTCCTTCGGGCAGACGAGATCCTCTCGCTCGGGGCGATAGTGGCTGACGAACTGTACGGGCGGTCCCTCCCTGTCGTCGTGCTCGACAAGGACGCCTACTCGTCCCTGATGACGGGCGAGACGGTTGCCGTGGGCGAGGATGGGTCCCTGAACCGACACACCGGCTCCGTCGACGGCGGTCCGGACGACACGACCGGAGGCTGACGATGCGCTACCTGAACCCGGAGGAGGTCCGTGCCGCACTGCCGATGCCAGATGCCATCGAGTCGATGGTCCATGCCTTCGGCGGTGACCTCGAGGCGCCGAACCGGATGCTTCTCGGGGTTTCCCTGTTCATGCCCGGCCGCCTTGACTCCTACACAGGGGTCAAGGTGGTCTCGTCGGTTCCCGGGGACCCTGCCGGAATCGTTGTGGTGTTCGACGAGTCCGGTCACCCTCTGGGCCTGGTCGACGGCCCCACGCTGTCGGCAATCCGTACGGCTGCGGCACCGGGCCTGGCAACAGACAAGATGGCCGCTCCGGATGCATGTGTCCTGGCGATGCTCGGGGCGGGAGCCATGGCTGCCGACCAGGTGGCTGCGGTCAGGGCGGTGCGACCCATCAGCGAGGTGCTCGTCTGGAGTCGTACCGAGTCGTCCGCAAGGGCCCTCGCCGACCTGGTCGGAGGGCAGGTTGTGCCTGATGCAGACGAGGCCGTGGCGCGGGCCGACGTGGTGAGCACCGCCACCCCGTCGAGGTCCCCGCTGTTCAAGGCCTCTTCCCTGAGACCCGGTACGCANGTGAACGCTGTCGGAGCCTTCACCCCGGAAATGGTTGAAATCCCGGGCGAGGTGGTCGAGGAGGCCTTCGTCGTCGTCGACGACAGGGATGCAGCTGCGGTCGAGGCGGGCGACCTGTTGAGGGTGGGCCGTGAACCGGATGCCGACATGGCAGACCTGATGGCCGGTCGCGCAGCACCGTCGAGCGAGGCGTTCACCCTCTTCAAGTCGGTGGGCATCGCGTCCCAGGACATTGCGGCTGCGGTCAGGGCCCTCTCGAATGCGGAACAGCAGGGTCTGGGGACTGTCCTTCAGGGGTAGGGCTCAGGAGTCCTCTGGGATCCAGTCCTCGACCCTCACCCCGAGCCCGTCCGCGATGCGGTTGACGTAGGCGTAGTAGGCGGTGACCTCGACGATGTCGAGGATGTCCCGGTCGCTGAAGCCGACCCTGCGAAGTCGGCCCACGTCGGATTCGACGACCTTGCCCGGTTCCCGTGTGAGCTTTGTGGCCATTTCGAGCATCGCCAGTCTCGCTGTGGAGATGTCGGCCGTTGACCAGTCGGACTCGATGGCGGCTGCCAGGTCGTCATCGCGGAGCAGTCGGCGCAGACCGCGCCGGTGGTGGGTTGCTCAGTAGTGGCATTCGTTTTCGAGGCTCACAACAAGGGCGATCATCTCCCTCTCGACCTTGCGGAGGGTGGCAGTTCCGGCCATCGCCGATTCGTAGAGGCCCTGGTGGGCGGCAAGGCTCCGTGGGTTGAGCGAGTGGACGGCCATGATGTGGTCGACGCGCCCGTGGTCGGTGTCGACGACCCTGCCGTACAACTCGGCGAGCTGCCCTCCGCCGGGTTCCCAGTCGTCATCTGGAATCGTCTCAATCCAGGCCATGGAACGAGTCTCGCGCACAACTACCCGACAGGGCCGCCTCAGAGGATCAGGCGGTGAGGGAGTGCTCGAGGAGCCTGTCGTAGAGCGGGAGTGCTGCCTCGAGCACCGGTTCCAGGCCCGTGGGAATGGGGTCGTCGCTCGGGATTCCGGTCAGAAAGCCGGTGGAGGCGTGTGCATTGGCGTACCAGTGGACCGCCCACGTCCCGTCTTCAGGTTTGGGGCCTGACGGCCACGACAACATGGTTTCCTCGAAGTCGATCTCGAGCAGTGAGCACATCCTCTGGAGCATTCCCCCAGGGTCGGCAAGCAGCGCTGCCGAGTCGATGACAATCGGGTTGTCGCCCTCACCGAGAACTGAATCAAGCAACTCGACCTGGGACTCGAGGCCTGTGTCGCCGAGGTTGACGTCGGGGATGTTCACGCTCAGGGAGCGGAGCACATGGCGTGGATCCCGGACCAGGAGAATGTTGCGGCACTCGCGGAGGAATGCCGTGTCGAGGTCGATCAGGTGGTGGCTCATCATCTTGAAGAATGCGACGGGTCTGGGGTGGGAGCCCAGGATCAGGTCGCGGACGACCGCGTTGCCGTCGGGATTCTGGCTGGCGAGTGTCTCTGAGCGGCCTGGATGCTCCCGGCCGCTGACCCTCAGGTAGTGGGCGTAGATGGGCTCGTCGAACACGACCGTGTCGGTTCGCTGCCTGAAGGAGTACATGAGGGCCGTAGAGATGTTCCTCGGCCCCGACCAGCAGTTGATGCGCAGCGTCACGACTGTGTCTGGCTCACAGTCCGACCGAGGCGGCCACGGCCCTGCCGTAGAGGTCGCCAAGGTGGGAGGTAACCGGGCCACGGGTGCCGGTGCCAATGGAGCGCCCGTCGACCTGGGAGACGGGGGTCAGGCCACCGAACGTGCCGGTGACGAACGCCTCGTCGGCCGAGTACACGTCGGTCAGGGAGAACGGCTGCTCCCTTGTGGTGATGCCCGCCGCTGCCGCCTCCTCGAGCACCACGGCACGGGTTATGCCGTGCAGGTTGTAGTGGCCTGTCGAGGTCCAGAGTTCACCTGACCTCACCACGAAGAAGTTGGTTGCGTTGCAGGTGGCTACCGCCCCTGTCGGATCCAGCATCAGCGCCTCGTCGGCTCCGGCGCGTGTCGCCTGGATCAGGGCGATCACCTCGTGCAGTTTGGAGTGCGAGTTGAGTCGCTGGTCGAGCGTGTCCGGTGGTGGCCGGCGAACAGTCGCCGTGAACAGTGAAACTCCCTGTTCAGATACGGTCGGGTCGGCGGTCTTGTGCTCGGCGATGATGACCACGTTGGGTCCGTCGATGACATTGGTCGGGTGCTGGGATGGCGTCGACTTGTCACCTCTTGTGACCATCAGGCGAACGTGAACCGAGTCGTGCATGTCGTTTTCATCGACGGTTGACCTGAGGGCACCGGCGACCTCGGCCCGGGTCATCTGAATGTCGAGGTCGACTGCAGCCAGCCCGGCGAAGAGGCGGTCCANGTGGCGGTCGAGGAAGGCGAAGTTGTCATTGTGGAGTCGTATTCCCTCCCAGACCCCGTCGCCCACAAGGAAGCCGCTGTCAAAGACGGAGATCTTCGCGTCGGGCCTCGGATAGAAGACCCCGTTGATGTAGATCTGGACGGTGGCGTTTCGTGGGTCGGGAAGTGCCTGGTGCGTGCTACGGCCCATACCTGGCCTGTTGTCCTGCGCCATGCCCGGGATGCTATCGGTGGTGTTGCAGGCAGAGATGGTGGGATGGGCCCGGNTGTTGGAGCACCCGGGCAGGTGCGCTACCGTGCCTCCCGCAGCATCGGGGGGCTTGTTCGCCGGTCGTCTGTGGCCGTGCCCCTCTGGTGTGTGGCGACGACGGTGTGGTCGGCCGGGGCCCTGATGGGACTACTTGTCACTTTGCAGGAGGTAGTTGCTTGACAGCGACGATCGAGAGGAAGTCGGCCCGTCAGGTCTCCAAGGTCGACCGGTTCCTCACACTCATCAGGGTCTTCCTGGTTTCCCTGATCGTCATCGGTGTGCTCGCCTTCATCGCCCAACAGGTGGCGCCCGACAACCCCTTCGCCCGCTGGCGCAATCCCGATGCCGTCGGCCTGACCGGCGACCAGTTCAAGGGCCTGCTCATGTCCGGGCTGTCGCAGGGAGCCATGTACGGGCTCATCGCCCTCGGATACTCGATGGTCTACGGGGTGCTGGGCTTCATCAACTTTGCCCACGGCGAGGTCTTCATGGCCGGTGCCATGACCGGGTTCATAGCATCGGACAAGTTCTCTGAGAGCGGCATGTGGGAGAGCAACTTCCTCCTGTCGCTGGCCATCATCATCATCCTGGCGATCATGGTCTCGACGCTCACTGCCGTCCTGATGGAACGGGTCGCATACCGGCCCCTCCGCGACTCCCCACGGCTCATACCGCTGATCACCTCTATCGGCGTGTCCTTCTTCATCCAGAACGCCGTGATGGGGGTCTTCGGGCCATCGACCAAGAGCTACCCGCAGCTTCCACAGTGGCTGTCGAAGCAGAGGTCGATCCTGACCTTCGAGATCGCAGGCACCAAGTTGCTGGTCCTACTCGTGGCGGCGGTGTCCATGGGAGGACTCTGGTACCTGGTTGAACGGACCAAGACCGGCAAGGCGATGCGGGCCGTGGCCGAGGACAAGGAGATCGCCGCCCTCATGGGCATCAACGTGAACCGCACGATCGTCACCACGTTCGCTGTCGGTGGGGCGATGGCCGGCATCGCCGGAATCCTCTGGGGCCTGCTCTTCCGCAGCGTCACCCACATGACCGGCTTCCTGCCCGGCATCAAGGCATTCACAGCGGCCGTTGTTGGTGGAATCGGCAACCTGCCCGGAGCAATGGTCGGCGGCATCTCGCTGGGCTCTGCGGAGTCGCTGGCTCCGCTGCTGATCCTCGAACCCCTCGGGGTTCCCGGGGTTTCACAGCTGAAGGACGCCGTTGCGTTCACTGTTCTCGTACTGGTCCTCCTGTTCAAGCCGTCCGGCCTGTTCGGTGAGCAGCTCTCAGCCGAGGACAGGACATGAGCGCCACGATGACCTCTTCGGCCGTATCGNCTTCCGGGTCAGCCAGCAGGGTGCCTGTGGCCGATCAGGACTGGCGGAAGATCGGGAAGTGGGGTGGCCTCTGCGCCCTGACCCTTGTCCTTGTGTCGCTGATCGGCATGCCCGTCGGCCTGGACCGGCGCATCCTCATCCATCCCGTGCTGAGCCTGGGGTACCTGTCGCTGCTCTGGATTCCGCTGATGCTCGGCTTCGTAGTCTCAAAGCAGGTGGAACTGGAGGGTGTGGAGTCGCCCAAACCCGGAGGTCGTGACCTGCTGGCAGGTGCCCTTACGGGGCTGGTGGGCGGGATCGGAATGGCCGTGTTCATGTTGGCCCTCGACACCTTCAACCTCCGTGACCCCCTGGTCAACTGGAGCCCGAAGCTGCTGGAGTTGCTCAACTACGGCCGTGGCCTGGGCTTTGGCGTGGTCGCGTGGATCGTGGCGAGTTGCATCCTTGGCATGTTGGGGTCGGCGATCCATGTGGTTACGGCCGATGTGCGACGCGTGGTCTCCTTTTCCACCTTCGGACTGCTTACCATCGCCGTGCTGGAGGGTGTAATCGCTGATCTGTCCGAGGGGTTCGGCCTTGAGTTCCTGACCGATTCCATCTACGCCAAGCGGGGTGGTGTCACCGTCGTCTGGTCGATCGTGCTGGCAGCGGTCATCGGGGGCGTGTCGGTGCTCAGCAAAGGCAGGCTCAAGGCGGCGAAGGCCAGCTACAGCGGGCTGCAGGGCCCCGAGCGCAAGCGGGCATCCCGGATCCTCTTCGTTGTTGTGGCCCTGTTGACAGTCACCCTTCCCCTGTTCCTCGGCACGATCATGAACGAGTTGCTGGCCAACGTGGGCCTGTTCCTGCTTCTGGCTCTCGGCCTCAATATCGTGGTCGGCCTTGCCGGAATCCTGGACCTCGGCTACGTGGCCTTCTTCGCAGTCGGCGGCTACACGACTGCGGTGTTGACCTCGCCAGATTCTCCCTTCTTTGCCCCTGAGATGCACTTCGCCGTCACCCTGGTGATCGTCATCGTCTTCGCTGGACTCGTCGGCCTGGTAATTGGTGCGCCCGTGATCAGGATGCGTGGCGACTATCTGGCGATCGTGACCCTCGGCTTNGGCGAGATCATCCGCCTGCTGTTCATGTCTGACTGGCTGAAGCCCTACTTCGGAGGCGCTCAGGGGATCACCAACGTTCCGGGAGTTGATCTGGGTTTCATCATCATCAAGGGCACTGACCCCAGGTCCGTCTTCTACCTCGTGCTGGTGTTCTGCGCCCTGGCCATCTACGTCTCATGGCGCCTTCAGGCATCTCGTCTCGGAAGGGCCTGGATGGCAATCCGCGAAGACGAGAAGGTCGCCGAGGCCATGGGAATCAATACGGTAAACGCCAAGCTCCTGGCCTTTGTCGTCGGTGCAGTCCTGGCGTCGTTCAGCGGAGCGATTCTCGTGGCCAAGGTCGGTTCGGTCTTCCCGAACAGCTTCATGATCCTTGTCTCGATCATCATCCTCGTCGTCGTGATCGTGGGTGGAATGGGTAACATCGCCGGTGTCCTGGTTGGCTCCTTCGTGCTGATCGGGATCCTGGGTGGGCCCAGGCAGCCGGGCCTTCTCCACGAATTCCAGTCGTTCAAGTTGCTGATCTACGGCACCCTGCTTGTCTTCATGATGCTCCAGCGTCCCGAGGGCCTGGTACCGAGCGCCCGACGCAGCCAGGAACTCCACCAGGAGGAATTCCTCCAGGACGTGTGGCTCAAGGGTGAGGAGCACGAGGCCGAGGAGCATGAAGCCGAGGCGCACGCGGCGGAGGTCGGCGGGGCCGAAGGGAACAACGGGGGCGGGGCATGAGCCACCTCATGGAGATCCGTGACCTGAAGATCACCTTCGGTGGTCTCGATGCCCTGTCGGGTCTCAACTTCCACGTCGACGAGGGCGAGATCGTCAGCGTGATCGGCCCGAACGGTGCNGGCAAGACGACCTTCTTCAACGCCATCACAGGCCTGGTCGATCCCAGCGAGGGCGACATCCTGTTCGAGGACGAGTCGATCCTCGGCCTCGACCCGCACCAGGTGACCGGTCTGGGGATTGCACGCACATTCCAGAATGTGCGGCTGTTTCCCAACATGACGGTGCTCGAGAACATCATGGTCGCCCAGCACTGCCGGACCTCGCAACTGGTGTTCGGGGCACTGCTCCAGACGGCGGCCTTCAAGAAGGAGGAACAGGAGATCGCGGAGCGTGCCAAGGAGGTCCTGGCCTTCTTCGGCTCACGCCTGATCGGCTACCGGTACGACCAGCCGGCCTTCGTGCTCTCGTACGCCAACCGCAGGCGGCTGGAGATTGCCAGGGCAATGGCCACCCAGCCGCGCCTGATGCTGCTCGATGAGCCGGTCGCCGGGATGAACCCCATGGAGACCGCCGAGTTGACAAGTCTCATCGGTCGGCTCCGGTCAGAGTGGGGCTTCACGATCGTCATGATCGAACACGACATGCGTGTCGTCAGGGACGTCTCTGACCGGGTTGTCGTCCTGGACCACGGAGTTCCGATCGCTCAGGGCTCCTACGACGAGGTGTCGACAAACCCCGATGTCGTCGAGGCCTATCTCGGACGACCGGCAGGAGATGAGGCATGAGCGTGGCGGAGGACGCAGCGATGGGCCAGGCGCCTGGAGATGATCGGGTGGCGCTGTTGGAGTTCCGCGATGTGAACACGCACTACGGCGCCGTTCACATCCTCAAGGACGTCAACCTCGCCATCTACCCGGGGGAGCTTGTCTGCCTGCTGGGGGGAAACGCCAGCGGAAAGACCACAACGCTCAAGACGCTTCTGGGGATGATCACACCGACCTCCGGGGAAGTGGTGCTTCACGGCGAGGTGGTCAACAACAAGCCGATCAGCTACCGGGTGGAGAACGGGGTGACGATGGTTCCCGAGAACCGTCGCCTCTTCAAGCGGCTCACCGTCAAGGAGAACCTCGTTCTGGGCGCCTATCTGCGTAGCGACAAGGATGGGATCGAGGCCGACCTGCAGCACGTGTTCGAGTTGTTCCCACGGGTCGAGGAGCGCCTCTCCCAGAACGCGGGAACCCTCTCCGGTGGCGAGCAGCAGATGGTCGCCATCGGACGTGCCCTCATGTCCCGGCCGACGGTCCTGTTGATGGACGAGCCCTCGATGGGCCTGGCTCCCGCACTCGTTCAGCAGAACTTCGACCTCATCCAGCAGATCAATGAGGAGGGCATGGCGGTGTTCATGGTTGAACAGAACGCCAACATGGCCCTCTCCATCGCCGACCGGGGCTGGGTGCTCCAGACCGGCATGGTGGTGTTGGACGATTCCGCAGAGTCGCTGCTTGCAAATCCCGAGATGAGGGCCGCCTACCTCGGCGAGACCTGAGCAGGCGGGCCACCCCGCGGTGGCCCGGATCAGATTATTGCCGACTCCGGAAACGGTTCTCTGGCTGCGATTCGGGCATAGCCCAGTTGGCTCAGGTNGATGTTCGTGTATTCGCCGTAGGCGACCAGTTCGGCAACGGCCCGCCCGACTCCGGGGGCCTGCTGCAGCCCGTGGCCGCTGAAGCCGTTTGCCAGGATGAGGTTCTCCAGCGGATGGGCAGGGCCGACGACTGCGTTCTGGTCGAGGGTGTTGTAGGCATAGTGTCCGGCCCAGNAGTGCGTGACCCTGAGGCGGTCGAAGCTCGGTATCCGCTCGGAGAGGACGGGCCAGATGAGGTCCTCGAACTCCTCGTGGACGACCGTGAGGTCGTCGGCATCGACGGCAACGTCATCTGCGGGAGGGGCACCGGCGAGGAAGTAGGGCGGTTNGGATCGCACGTACACCCCCGACGGGTCGACGATCATCGGCAGGTCCCGTTCGGCCGGTTCGGCAGCGTCAAACACGAACACCGACCGGTTGCGGGCCTCGACAGGCAGATGGACTCCGGCCATGTCGGCAATGGCGGCGGAGCGCGGGCCGGCGGCATTCACCACGTGGTTGCAGTTGATTGTCCGGCCAGACCCCAGATGGACGGCTGCAACGCGGTCTCCCTCAAGCTGAAGGCCTACGACCCTGTCGGTCGTGTAGGCGACTCCGTTGCATCGGGCACGTTGGCGCAGGCCCCACATGAGGGCGAAGGCGTCAAAGGTCCCCTCTCCGCTCACCCCGATACTCCCGCCGGAAAGGTCGCCTACCGCGAGATAGGGGAACCGTCTAGCGAGCTGGCTGCGGTCCATCAACGTAATGTCTGCACCACAGGCGGACTGGACCTGGTGGTTGGCCTCGAGTGTGGACCATCCCGATTCGCTGGCGAGAAAGAGGTAACCGGTGTCCCTGAAGCAGAGATCAGGCGAGTCGCCCCCGACCTCGACAAGGTCGTGGAAGTTGGCGAGGAACTCCGTGCCGAAGAGCGACAGCTCNACGTTCACCGGGTTCGAGAACTGGTGTCTGATGCTCGCACAGGACAGGGTCGTCGACGAGAGTGCGTAGGTGGGGTCCGGCTCCACCACCAGGACCGTGCCGGTGTGGTCGGGGTTCTCCGAGAGGAAGTAGGCGACCGAACTGCCGATCACGGCACCACCGACGATGATGGTGTCGAAGTGGTCTGCTGACATCAGGTCTGCCGGCCCACCATTGCGTATCCGTGACCCGGTGTCAGTCCAGGTCGGCCAGGTCGGGGAAGTCGCTGGGCGGCATGATGTCGACGGTGGCCGAACGCTGCTGCGCGAGCATCCCGCCATCGACCTTCAGTACGTCGCCGGTCATGTAACGGGCGTCGTCGGAGGCCAGGAA
This sequence comes from Acidimicrobiaceae bacterium, assembly GCA_002687745.1. Taxonomy (GTDB): domain Bacteria; phylum Actinomycetota; class Acidimicrobiia; order Acidimicrobiales; family MedAcidi-G1; genus UBA3125. Next base: position 43,899 of record NZBE01000022.1, read on the forward strand.
CAGGGCAGGGCCTGCCATGTCGTCGGGGTACCCGGGCCGGCCCAGGGGGACGTTCCTTCCCCGGAGTGCCGTTTCCTCGTCGGACATCCCGATGGTGTCGATGGCACCGGGAACCAGGGCGAACACCCTGATTCCGTAGGGCCCCAGGTCGAGGGCCATGGCGCGCGTCAGCGCCTCTATTCCCCCTTTGGACGCGTCGTAGGCGCTGAAGGCCCTGTGGGCACGGGTGGCACCGCCGGACGACATGTTGATGATGACCCCGGCTCCGTTGTCGGCCATGATGCGGGCAGCGCGGTGGGAGCAGAGGAAGTGCCCTGTCAGGTTCACGTCGATGATGCGCCGCCACCAGGCTTCGTCGGCCTCGAAGAAGTGGAGCATCGGGCTGACGATGCCGGCGTTGTTGACAAGCACGTCGAGCGTCCCGTAGGCGTCAAGCGTCGTCTCGAAGATGGTGGCCACCTGGGCACTGTCTGACACGTCCGCAACGGCCCCGGTGGCATTGCCTCCTGCGGTGGTTATCTGGTCGACCACCTCGCCGACCAGGTCGGTTTCTATGTCGTTCACGACAACGTGGGCACCTGCACCGGCGAACCGCTCCGCGATTGCCCGGCCGATGCCCCGTCCTGCGCCGGTGACCACGACCACCTGACCTTCGTGTGCCGTGCCCATGAGGTTGCCTTCCTGTCAGACCTGGTTGAAGAAGCTGTGCACCGAGTCGACGAGTGCCTGAGCCTGCCCTGCATCGACATCGAGATGGGTAACGATACGCATGGTGGGCTTCCATGGCCACAGCAGCAGGCCGTCGGCAGCCAGGTGGGCTGCAAGGGCGCCGTGGTGCTCCGCCGGGGGTGTCAGCCAGACCATGTTGGTCGCTTGTCTGACTCCGAGGCCGTCGATCCGACGGAAGCCGTCGGCAATGAGGGCGGCGTTCTCGTGGTCCTCGGCCAGGCGGTCCACGTGGTGGTCGAGGGCGTACATGCAGGCGGCTGCCATGTGGCCCACCTGGCGCATCCCACCACCGAGCATCTTGCGCAGGCGGAAGGCACGTGCGATTGAGTCGCCGTCGCCTACGAGCATGGCGCCCATCGGTGCGCCGAGACCCTTGGAGAGGCAGATGGAGGCCGTGTCGACGTTCCGGATTATGTCGGCCACCGGCACGTTGAGGGCTGTGGCGGCATTGAACAGGCGGGCTCCGTCAAGGTGTACCGAGAGGCTGCAGTCCCGGGCGGTTGCAGTCAGGTCGTCTATCAGGTCGACCGGCTGCGGGGAGCCGTGGACGGTGTTCTCCAGGCACAGGAGGCGGGTGACCGGGTGGTGCTGGTCGGGTTCCTTGACCGCTTCCCGGACCGCCTCAGCGGTGAGCGAACCGCCCTCATCGGTCTCGATCGGCCATGGGGCGGCTCCACCGAGGGCTGCTGTTCCGGACACCTCGTTGATGAGGATGTGGTAGTTGCGTCCGATGATGTACTCGTCGCCGCGCTGGCAGTGGCTGAGTACCGCTGCGAGGTTGCTCTGGGTTGCAGCGGGAAAGAAGAGGGCTGCCTCCTTGCCGGTCAGGTGGGCCATGCGGTCCTGCAGGGCGTTGACTGTCGGGTCCTCGCCGTACACGTCGTCGCCGACGTCTGCTGCGGCGATGGCTGCACGCATCCCGGGGGTTGCCTTCGTAACGGTGTCGCTGCGGAAGTCGGCCAGCGTCGGAACCTGCTCACTCACTGTCAGACCCCTATCTCCTCAGGAACCGGTGCATCCGGACTCGGTCCACCGGTCCGGGAAGGCTACCTCCCCGTCGGAAGGGGTCACTGCGTCGAGAAGCCCGGTACGGATGGTAGGGGTGTGGCCATCTAGGTTCGACCCTCAGGGGAGCGTGGAGACGTTCCTGCGATGTGTGGGTCCAGCGAGGAGAACCATGACAGAGGTACACGGCACCACGGCAGAGGGCTTCACGGGGGTGACCGAGGCATTCCAGCGGAACTTCGACGAGTTTGGCGAGGTGGGTGCGGCCTGCTGTGTCTACGTGGATGGTGTCCCGGTTGTTGACGTCTGGGGAGGCCTCGCCGACCAGGCATCGGGTCGGCAATGGGAGAGCGACACGCTGTAACTGCACTTCNCGACCACCAAGGGGCTGGCAGCAATATGCACAGCGATGCTCTACGAGCGTGGCCTGCTCGACTACGAGGTTCCCGTGTCGCAGTACTGGCCGGAGTTCGCCGGCGGTGGCAAGGGGGGCATTACCGTCGCCCAGTGCATGAGTCACCGCTCGGGGCTGGCGGCAGTCGACACACCGTTGACCCTGGACGAGATATGGGCGGTGCAGCCTGTGCTCCGGGCCATCGAGGCACTCAGGTCCTGCCTCTGAGACTGTCCGCTGAAGGCAGGACCGTGGAGCTCCGCGGATCTGGTGCTTCTGCGGGCACACTGGTCCAATGAGAACCGATGCAAACGAGGAACGGATGGGTCTGTTCCTCGACTACGAGAACCTGGCGATAGGCGCGCGAGAGAGCCTCGGGTTGAGGAACTTCGACTTTGCTCCGATCGCACGCGCCATGGCCGAGAGGGGACGCGTCGTCTACCGACGGGCCTACGCCGACTGGTCCGGCTTCAACGAGGACCGTCGCCACCTCNCCCGCCACCAGGTCGAGTTGGTCGAGATACCGCAGCGAATGGGTGCCGCCAGGAAGAACGCCGCCGACATCAAGATGGTCGTCGATGCCCTTGAGCTGGCCTTCGAACGTGACTACGTAACGACCTTTGTGCTCTGCACGGGNGACAGCGACTTCACGCCGCTGGTGCAGAAGCTGCGTGAGCTGGACCGTCGGGTAATCGGTATCGGGGTACGCGATTCCACTTCAAACCTGCTGCCGCCGGCCTGCGACGAGTTCCTGTTCTACGACCGCCTGGAGGGGGTCGAGGCCAGTCGAGAGGCCAGCCGGGAGGCCAGCCGCGGCGGGGGTACGAAGTCCGAGGCGCCGACCGGCGACACCCCGTCTGTCGAGGATCCCAGCCTTGATGAGCTGGTGATATCCACGCTCGCAGGCATGCAGGGCTCGCATGAGGATGTACGTGCCTCGACCCTCAAGCGGGCGATTCTGCGTATCGATCCCACTTTCACCGAGTCCGACCATGGCTTCCGCGGCTTCACCGAGTTGCTGCGCCATCTGGCCGACCGTCGGGTAGTTGAGTTGGTGGGGGCCAAGCGTGACCCCGAGGTTGACCTGGTCACAGGTGACGGGCCCGCCCAGGCGGCGTTTGATCTGTTGGCAGCGGTGGTTGCCGATACCGGTGGTGGCCGAAAGAAGGGCGTGGCAATGTCGGGCCTCAAGACCGAGTTGCGCCGGCGTGACGACGGTTTCAGCGAGCGGGCGCTCGGCTACAGCGGTTTCCTGCAGTTCTGCAGGGCGGCCGCCGCCAGGGACCTTGTGGCGATGGAATGGGACGACAAGCGGGGCGACTATGTTCTCTCGCCGGTCAAGGCGTAGACACGAGCACTCAAGGAGTTCCAGATGAGTGATTCAGCCGACAGCAGGACGGACATCGGTCGTGTTCCAGAACGTGGTGTTGTTGACCGGGCTGCGATCGAGGCTGTGCTCGACGAGGGCATGATCGCCCACGTCGGCCTGGTTGCCGGAGAGGGCGAGGCCGCCCACCCCGTGGTCATTCCGATGCTCTACGCGCGGCTTGGTGACCGCCTGCTGCTGCACGGCTCGCCGGCAAGTCGCCTGCTGCGGACGGCGAAGTCTGGTGTCGAGGTGTGTGTCACCGTGACCCTGTTGGACGGCCTGGTTCTGGCACGCTCGGCCATGCACCACTCCATGAACTACCGCTCGGTGGTGGTGTTCGGTACTGCCACAGAGGTCACCGACTGGGACGACAAGGTTGCGGCGCTGGACCGGTTGACCGACCACGTGCTGCCCGGCCGGATGGCCGTGCTGCGACCCCACACCGACAAGGAGGTGCGCGGTACCACTGTTCTCTCCCTGTTGCTCGAGGAGTGCTCGATGAAGGTGCGTACGGGTCCACCGGTCGACGATGCCGAGGACATGGGTGCAGACGTCTGGGCCGGCGTGCTTCCTCTTGGTGTGGCGGTCGGTGCTCCGGAGCCTGATCCGCTGATGCCTCCGAGGGATGTTCCCAACCAGGTTGCGGCTTGGAGCAGAGGCGCTGTCTAGCCGGGTGTGCCGGCTCTCCTGAGCGGTACCTCACAGAATCCTCAGGCGGCCTTCGGAAGGACGATGAAGGCGAACGCCACGTAGTGGAGTGCCGCTGCCACGACAGTGAGCACGTGGAAGACCTCGTGGAAGCCGAACGTGTCGGGCCACGGGTCGGGGCGGCGTAGGGCGAACACGATTCCGCCAGCGGTGTAGAGAAGGCCCCCGATGAGAAGCAGCACGAAGCCGGCCACCCCCAGGTTCTGCCAGGCATCGGCCACCACTGGCAGGAGGCTCCATCCGACCACCAGATAGGGGAGTGCGACAAGCGGTGTCGGGGCATCCCTGCTTCTCAGGCGTACGACTGCGCCAATCAGTGCTCCTCCCCAGACCATCGGCAGCACGACCTTCATGGCCCGGGGCGAGAGGGCGAACACCGCCACCGGGGTGTAGGTGGCTGCTATCGCGATGAAGATCGTGATGTGGTCGAGGCGCTGCATGATGAGCTGCCCCCTCCTGCTCCAGTCGATCCGGTGGTAGAGGGCAGAGACCCCGAACAGGGCCACGATTGAGAGGCTGTAGAGGGCTGTGATGAAGCGGGGCCAGATACCGGGGGCTACGACGATCATGATCGGAGCGAGGGTGAGCGCAGCGGTGAACGCCGAGCGGTGTGAGACGCCCCGCAGGAGGGGCTTCGGGGGTGCTGGGTACTCTGAGAGCCTCTTCACGACACCTGAACCCTAGGGTGGGGATGGCGCCTTAGCGTGCGTTCATCTGTTGTCGTTGGGTTGATACACCGGGGCCGCGGATCGGGCAGACTCTGCGGGTTCGTGACTACTGGTCGGGGGAGGTTGACAGGTGGGTGAGCAGGCCCGGGACAACTTCGACTTCGTGATCGTCGGCGGCGGGTCAGCCGGTTGCGCCCTGGCCAACCGCCTCAGCGCAGACCCCTCGAACCGGGTGCTCGTGATCGAAGCTGGTCGTAGCGACTACCGGTGGGACGTGTTCATACACATGCCGGCCGCCCTCTCGTTCGGCATAGGCAACCGGTTCTACGACTGGAGGTACGAGTCTGAGCCGGAACCCGAGATGGGTGGCCGCCGCGTCTACCACGCACGCGGCAAGGTGCTGGGTGGTTCGTCGAGCATCAACGGGATGATCTTCCAGCGGGGCAATCCCATGGACTACGACCGGTGGGCTGCCACCCCGGGATGCGAGGACTGGGACTACGCCCACTGCCTCCCCTATTTCAGGCGCATGGAGACATGTCTGGCCGGCAGTGACGAGTGGCGCGGTGGTGATGGTCCCCTGGTGCTCGAACGCGGACCCGCCGCCAGCCCGTTGTTTCAGGCATTCTTCACGGCGGTGCAGCAGGCCGGGTACCCCCTCACCGACGATGTCAACGGCTACCGCCAGGAGGGCTTCAACGCATTTGACCGGAACGTCCACCGGGGGCGGCGCCTGTCGGCTGCGAGGGCCTACCTCCACCCCGTGATGCACCGGCCCAACCTCGAGGTCGTCACCCGGGCACAGGCGACGAGGATCCTGTTCGAGGGGACACGTGCGGTCGGGGTCGAGTACCAGCGTCGCGGGAGGCGTTCACGCAGCGTGGCGCGAGCAGCCGAGGTGATCCTGTGCGGCGGGGCGGTCAACACGCCGCAGTTGCTACAACTCTCTGGCATCGGGCCTGCCTCGGTTCTGGCAGACGCCGGGGTCGAGCAGCTGGTTGACCTGCCGGGTGTGGGCGAGAACCTCCAGGACCACCTGGAGGTGTATGTGCAGTACGCATGCACCCAGCCGGTGTCAATGGCGCCATACCTGGCAATGTGGCGGCGACCCTGGGTCGGGCTGCAGTGGCTGTTCCGGCGTGGGCCCGGCGCCACAAACCACTTCGAGGCGGGGGGCTTCCTGCGTAGCAACGAGGAGGTGGGCTGGCCCAACCTCATGTTCCNCTTCCTGCCGATCGCGATCCGCTACGACGGTTCTGTGCCCTCGGCGGGCCACGGCTACCAGTTCCACATCGGCCCCATGTTCTCCAACTCCCGCGGATGGGTCCGGATCAGCTCCGACAACCCGTTTGAGAAGCCGAGGATGCTCTTCAACTACCTGTCCACCCCCGAGGACCGTCGCGAGTGGGCTGAGGCCATCGAGGTGGCGCGCAACATCATGGGCCAGGCGGCCTTCGACGAGTTCAACGGTGGTGAGCTGTCGCCGGGGCCGGAGGTGACGGGCGACGAGGCGATCCTGGAGTGGGTAAGGCGAGATGCCGAGACAGCGTTGCACCCTTCGTGCAGCGCACGTATGGGAACCGACGAGATGGCAGTGGTCGACCCGAGGTCAATGCGGGTACACGGAACCGGGGGCCTGAGGGTGGTAGACGCCTCGGTCATGCCGACCCTCACAAACGGCAACATCTACGCTCCCGTGATGATGACCGCCGAGAAGGCAGCCGACCTGATCCTCGGAAACACGCCGCTGGAGGCGTCGGCGGTGCCGCAGTACCGACACGATGAGAGCGAGGTTGAACGGTGAGTTTCACGGTTGGTCTGGGTGCCAGGATCCGCAAGTCGCCGTTCTATGAGGCGATGTCCGCACACGGTATGACGTATGCGAGCGTCTACAACAAGATGGTCCTGCCGGAGTCGTTCGGGGACCCCGATGCCGAGTACAAGGCGCTTGTAGAGCGTGTGTCGCTGTGGGACGTGGCCTGCGAACGCCAGGTTGAGGTGGTTGGGTCCGACGCCTTCGAACTGGTGCAGTACGTGTCGGCCCGCGACATGGCCGGGTGCGCCGTCGGGCGTGTGCGCTATGCGCCGATCTGCGACCACGAGGGGACGCTGATCAACGACCCGATGATCCTGAAACTGGCCGAGGACCGCTTCTGGTTCTCCATCGCAGACAGCGACCTGTTGTTGTGGATACAGGCGATCGGTGCCGAGCGGGGTCTGGACTGCCGGGTGTTCGAACCCGACGTGTCCCCGCTGGGTGTGCAGGGGCCGCGCTCCGAGGACGTGATGGTTGACATGTTGGGTGAGTGGGTGCGAGACGTTCCCTTCTTCGGATTCGTGGACGTGGAGCACGACGGCATCCCCTTCGTGCTGTGCCGTTCGGGGTGGAGCGGACAGGGCGGGTTCGAACTGTTCCTGACCGATGGCTCACGCGGCAGCGACCTGTGGAAGGCCGTGTGGGAGGCGGGTGAGCCCTATGGGATCCACCCCGGTGGGCCAATGTCTGATGAGCGGATCGAGTCGGGGCTGTTTTCGTATGGAACCGACTGTGGCGGTGACGCCTCGCCGCTGGAGGTGGGGCTGGGGCGCTTCCTGTCCCTCGACCGCGAGGACGACTTCGTCGGCAAGGTGGCCCTGTTGGCCGAACGTGAGCGGGGCCCGGCGCGGCGGCTGGTGAAGGTGCTGCTGTCGGGTGAGCGTCTGGCTGTGCCGAGTGAGCACCCGTGGCCGGTGTACGCTGGCGGTGCTGGCGAAGAGGTTGGAACCGTGCGGTCGGCGGTGTGGTCACCGAAGCACGCTTCGAACCTGGCGCTGGCCCTGGTGTCGTCTGAGGTGGCCGGGGGTGGGTTCGTGACGGTGACGCCCGAGGGCGACGAGCTGGAGGCCAGCCACCTGGCGTATTTCGGGGAGTAGCTGGAGGCAGGCGGGCGAGGCACCGGGGGTTGTGGTCTACAGACGCTGAAGCAGGGTCCCGGTTCCGATACCGCCGCCGCAGCACATGGTGATGAGGGCGTGGTCCGCTCCGGTGCGCTGCAGTTCATGAACGGCCTTGGTGGTGAGGNTGGCTCCGGTGCCTCCGAGCGGGTGACCGAGGGCAATGGCGCCGCCGTTGGGGTTCACACGCTCCATGTCGGGTCCGAACTCCTTCTCCCATGCCAGCACCACCGAGGCGAACGCCTCGTTGATCTCGACTACGTCAATGTCGTCGATCGTCATCGAGTTGTCAGCCAGCAACCTGGCTGTGGCACCTATGGGACCGGTCAGCATGAGCGCCGGGTCTGAACCGATCAGGCACGTGTCGACGAACCGGGCGATCGGGGTGACACCCAGGGCCTCGGCCTTCTCAGCGGTCATCAGCAGCAGTGCCCCGGCTCCGTCAGAGATCTGTGACGAGGTGGCAGCGGTGTGCACGCCGTTCTCACGACCGGTGGGGCGCAGGCCCGCAAGGGTCTCCATGCTGGTATCGCGGAGGCCCTCGTCGCGGGTGACGGTGGTGGTCTCGCCGGTGGGGTCACCGGCCTCATCCGTGACAGGAGCCTCCACGGGAACGATCTGGGTTCCAAATCGGTCCTCTTCCCATGCCCGAGCCGCCCGGTCCTGGGACATCTTCCCGAAGGAGTCGCAGTCCTCGCGGGTTATGCCCCACTGGTCGGCGATTCGCTCGGAACCCTCGAACTGGGTGGTGAACTCGTGGTGCTCAAAGTAGTTGTGGTTGATCGGCAGGCCGGAGTCAGGATCCCTGGGGGTGGTTGCACCGAACTTGACCCGGCTCATCAACTCCACCCCACAGCCAACTGCGACATCGACGGTGCCGGAGGCGACGAGCGCATAGGCCAGGTTGGTGGCCTGCTGGGAGGAACCGCACTGCGTGTCAACGGTGGTTGCGGGCACATCAATCGGCAGACCCGCGGTCAGCCACGCTGTGCGGGTGACGTTCATGGACTGCATGCCGACCTGGCCCACGCAACCGCCCACTACCTGGCCGACCTCTAGTGGGTCGACACCTGACCGGTCGAACAGAGCCTTCTGGACCGTGCCGAGCACGTTGACGGAGTGGCATGTGGAGAGGCCGCCACCGCGCCTGCCGATCGGCGTTCGGACAGCCTCGGCGATCACTACCTGGTCTGGAGATGTCACTGCGTGCTCCTGGGGTCGGGTCCGGCAGGCCTGCTGGCCGGTCCTGCGTGCACCAACCCTACAGTTGGTCCGATGAGCACAGGAAGGCGGGCTGACATGGGGGCCGTCGAGGGGGTCTCGCCTGGCCTGGCCGGGGAGGAGCCGTCGTGAGCGCTCCCAGGGGTGGCCACAGCCATCATCTCGACGGGAGGCCCGGTGCGGGACCCGTGCTGTGCTGGGCGCTGGCGGCCAACGGGGTGCTGCTGGTCCTTCAGGTAGCGGGCGCGGTCCTGTTCGGCTCCCTTGCCCTGCTCGCCGACACGGTCCACCAGGGATCCGACGTGTTCGCCCTGGTGGTCGCCTCGGTTGCCATGTCTCTCTCGGCCCGGGCACCAAGCGACCGGTACAGCTTCGGCCTGAGGCGTGCAGAGGTGATGGCGGCCCTCCTGAACGCAGTGCTGCTTCTGGCTGCTGCAGGCTGGATACTCGTGGAGGCGTCACGGCGCCTCAGCGACCCACCCGAGGTTTCGGGGTGGGGGATGGTCACGCTGGCCGTCGTCGGTCTCTGTGTCAACGGTGGCAGTGCATGGATGCTCCGACGCAGTGGCGACCGGAGCCTCAACGTCTCTGGAGCTGCACTCCACCTGCTCAGCGACGCAGCTGGTTCCTTCGGAGTGCTCGTTGCAGGTCTTGCCGTCGTGTTCTGGGATGCGGCCTGGGTGGATCCCGCTGTGTCCTTCCTGATTGCCGGGCTGGTCCTGTGGTCCGGGGTGGGACTCGTCAGCCGAACCACCCGCATCCTGTTCGAGGCAACGCCTGCCGGAGTCGACACCGACGAGTTGACCGATGCCATGACCGCCCATGGGAGCGTCGATGATGTCCACCACCTGCACGTCTGGGCGGTGGACTCGACGATGGTTGCGCTGAGTGCCCATGTGGTGGTGGCTGCCGACAGCCTCCACGACGCTCAGGTGGTCGGAGCAGAGCTGGAAGGGTCCCTTGTTGAGCTGGGGGTGTCCCATGTGACCCTGGCCCTGGAGTGCCACCCGTGCGGAGAGGATCACGACATGGACGGTGGCCCGTGACCCGGCCAGGTGCACGGTAACCCCATGTTCTGAGCCCGGGCTCCCAACTCGGGACCCGGCCCAGCCAGGCTCGATCCAGCTAGATGGGCAGGCCGCCTGTGGCGGATGCCGTGCTGGCGTGGTCCTTGTAGGCGGCGATGGTCCGCTGGGCGATGCGCATCTGGTGGATCTCGTCGGCGCCGTCTGCGAAGCGGGCCCAGCGGGCGTGCTGGTACATGTGGGCGAGGGGGGTGTCTGTCGAGTACCCGAGGGCGCCGTGGACCTGGATTGAGCGGTCGATGATGCGGTTCAGGCTGTTGGCCACGAAGTGCTTTGCCATCGAGACCTCGGACTTGAAGTCATCCCCCCGGTCGATCTTGTAGGCGGCATGGAGCACCATCAGCTTGGACTGGTAGAGCTCCATGGTGGAGTCGGCGATCATCCACTGGATTCCCTGCTTCTCGGCCAGAATCGAGCCGTGGCTGTAGCGCTCAAGCGAGCGGGCGACCATCAGGTCCAGGGCGGTCTCGGCCTGGGCGATCCACCTCATGCAGTGGGCAAGACGGGCCGGACCCAGGCGGTACTGACCGAGAAGGTGGCCCTGGCCGCGGCCGCCCAGCATCTGGGACCCATGTACCCGCAGGTCCTCAATGAGTATCTCGGAGTGCCCGGTTGAGCCGTGCATGGTTTCGATCTGGCGTACCTCGNTCCAGCCCTCGTGGGGCAGGTCGACGAGGAAGGCCGTGTTGGCAGCCTGGGGCAGGTCTGGGTCGTCCTCGGTCCTGGCGATGAGGATGGCGAAGCTGGCCCGGTGGGCGTTCGATATGAACCACTTGTGGCCGTTGATCACCCACTCCTCGCCATCTTGATACCCGGTGGTCCGAATGAGGGTCGGGTCTGATCCGGCCACCTCCGGTTCGGTCATGGCGAAACATGACCAGGTTCGGCCGTCGCAGAGGGGCCTGAGGTAGCGCTCCCTTTGATCATCGGTGGCCCAGTGGAGGAGTGTGTGCATGTTGCCCTCGTCGGGGGCCTGGCAGTTGAACACCCAGGGCCCGTAGTAGGAGCGTGCGGCCTCGGCCTGCACCATGGCGAGCTCGACGTGGCCGAGCCCCATTCCGCCCCACTCCTCGGGCATGTGCGGAAGCCAGATACCCGCCTTGCGGGCCTGTCTCCGGAGTGCGATGAGGATCTCCAGGCGGGTCCTGCCCGAAGTGTCCTCGTCTGAGTCCCTGCCTGCCTGCTCCTCCAGCTCCACCTCGGCCGGCCTGATCACCTCGTCGACGAAGGTTCGGACCCGGTCGCGGAACTCCTCCAGCTCAGGGGTGAAGCTGAAGTCGATGCTCATGGTGGTGCTGGCCGGTGGTTCTGGCTGGTGCCTCTACAGGCCCCGGCCTGGTCGTCCGGGGCCCTCGGCCGGCATGCCCCGCATGTCGGAGTTGAGTTGGGCGTCGGCCATCAGACCGGCCATCACCTCGGTCAGCTCGGCGGGGTCGTCAGGCTGGACGGCGGTCGGTCCGAGACGCCACTGCTCGGCTATCCCCAACTGGTTGCCGTGCACGTCAAATACCCGGCCGGTCACGTTCTGGGCGGCCTCACTGCACAGCCACACGGTGGGCACTGCTATCCAGCGGGGGCTCATGGCCTCCCTGGTCTGCTCGTCCATTGATTCCCAGCCAGCCAGGCCTGAGGTCATGCGTGTGAATGCGCCGGGGGCGAGGCAGTTCACCGTCACCCCGTACCGGACGAGTTCCATGGCGCTGATGACCGTGAAAGCTGCGATCCCTGCCTTGGCGGCGCCGTAGTTGCACTGGCCGACGTTTCCGTAGATGCCCGATGGTGAGGACGTGTTGATGATCCGGCCGAACAGTTCCTCGGGGGCGTAGTCGCCCGACTTGGCCTTTTCTCTCCAGTGGACGGCTGCGTGGTGGGCGGGAGCGAAGGTTCCCTTCAGGTGGACATTGATTACGGCGTCCCAGTCGGATTCAGACATTGAAAAGACCATGCGGTCCCGGAGGATTCCCGCGTTGTTCACGAGAATGTCGAGGCGACCCCAGGTGTCGATGGCCTGTTGAACCATGGCACCTGCGGCATCGAAGTCCGCAACGTTGGCGCCGTTGACCACGGCCTCGCCACCCATGGCCTCGATCTCGGCAGCTACCTCCTGGGCCGGTGACAGGTCGGTGCCCGATCCGGCGGCGTCGCCTCCGAGGTCGTTGACCACGACCTTTGCACCGTTCTCGGCCAGGAGCAGCGCGTGCTCGCGTCCGATGCCCCGGCCTGCGCCGGTGACGATCGCTACCCGGCCTTCACAGAGATTGCCCATGGTTGATGTCGCTCCTGATTGTCGGGGGAGATGGAGGATGGTGCCACAGATGGGTCGTGAGACGCCTCGGACACGCCCTTACAGCCTGCCATCTGCCGACTCGCCCGGACCAACCGGGGATGGAAGGGAAGGTGTTGGTGATGGGAGGTGCGGTGACCCGGGGGCAGGTATGACGAGGTGCCCAGGTACCAAGGTGTGGGTTCAACCCGGGTGCGGGAGGCTTCCATGTATCAGAACTAGGGTCGGCAGTCCGGTCCTGAAGGTCCTGAAGGTAGGAGAACCAACCATGGCGAGATGTGCGTTCATCGGGCTCGGGGTGATGGGGTACCCGATGGCAGGCCACCTTCAGCTGTCAGGTCATGAGACCACCGTCTACAACCGCACGCGATCAAAGGCCGAGGCGTGGGTTGGGGAGCACGGCGGAGCCATGGCGGCGACCCCGGCCGAGGCGGCTGAGGGTGCCGATGCGGTGATGATGTGCGTCGGCAACGATGACGACGTGCGTTCGGTCGTCCATGGCGACGAAGGGGTGCTTGCCGGACTGGCAGCCACCGAGGGGCCTGCGACGCTCGTTGACCACACGACTGCATCAGCCGAACTGGCGCGTGAGTTGGCGGGGGCCACAGGCGAGTTGGGCGCAGGCTTCGTGGATGCCCCGGTCTCCGGTGGACAGGCCGGTGCCGAGAACGGCCAACTCAGCATCATGTGCGGCGGAGACCCGGAAGTATTCGAAGGCATCCGGCCTGTAATGGACGCCTATGCCAGGGCGACGGTCCTGGTTGGGCCGGTAGGCCACGGCCAGCTGACGAAGATGGTCAACCAGATCTGCATCGGAGGCCTGATCCAGGGCCTTGCCGAGGCGCTCGACTTCGCCCGAAGGGCCGGCCTCGACCTGGAACAGGTCCTGGCGGCGATCAGCAAGGGGGCGTCTGGTTCATGGCAGATGGACAACCGTGCCCGCACCATGCTAGATCGCCACTTCGACCACGGGTTTGCCATCGACTGGATGCGTAAGGACTTCGGCATCGTGTTCGACGAGGCCGCGAGACTGGGTGCATCGCTGCCGTTCACCCAACTGGCAGACCAGAACTACGCTCGGCTCCAGGAGCAGGGCCATGGCCGGTGGGACACCTCAGCGGTGATCGAGCTCCTGCGCGAGGACTGAGCAGCAGCGAAGCCGTCCCGGGGGACCGGTTCGGCCTCGGGGTCCAGTGCCTATGCCAGGATCTGCGACAGGAAGAGCTTGGTGCGGTCCTCGGCCGGGTTGGTGAAGAAATGCTCGGGAGTGCCGGCCTCTACGATCTGCCCCTCCTCCATGAAGATGATCCGGTCCGCCACCTCCTTGGCGAAGCCCATCTCGTGGGTAACCACCATCATGGTCATGCCCGACAGCGCCAGGTTCTTCATGACGTCGAGGACCTCTTTGATCATTTCCGGGTCCAGCGCCGATGTGGGCTCATCGAAGAGCATGATCTTGGGCTCCATTGCCAGGGCCCTGGCAATGGCCACACGCTGCTGCTGACCACCCGACAGTTGACCCGGGAACTTGTCTGCCTGCTCGGGGATTCCGACCAGTTCCAACAGCGCCCGGGCCTGCTCCTCGGCCTCGGCCTTGGGCTTCTTGCGTACCCAGATCGGTGCGAGGCTGACATTGTCACGCACCTTCAGGTGCGGGAACAGGTTGAACTGCTGAAAGACCATTCCAACCTCGGAGCGGACCTTCTCGATGTTACGCAGGTCGTTGGTCAACTCGACATCGTCGACCACGATCCGGCCCTCCTGATGCTCCTCCAGACGGTTGATGCAGCGGATCCATGTGGACTTGCCGGATCCTGACGGCCCGAGTACAACAACGACCTCCTGTTCCTTGATGGTCGCTGAGACACCGTCGAGTGCCTGGAAGTCGCCGTACCACTTGGAGATGTCCTCGCAGACGATCATGTCCCTGGCGCTGCTCAGGTCGCGGTCGCTGCGTGCGGCACCGTCATAGCCGGTGCCCGGCTCGGTATCGGTCACGTCGGTTGCATCGGTCATGTCGGTTAGCCCTCTTGTCTAGGAAGCCAGCAGCGGGGAACTGGCGGCTGGTGGATCAGTAGTGAAGGGTCGGGTGTATGCCTGTGGAACATGGTGGTGGTCACTGTTCTCCGAGTCCTACGCGCTGTTCGATGCGCTGGCTGGCCTTGGACATTGAATAGGAGATCACCCAGTAGATGATCGAGATGGCCAAGAGGTTCTCACGTGTGCTTCCCATGAACTCGGTCTGGTTGGGGATGATCGCCTTGGCCACGAACAGCAGGTCGAAGAGGCCGATAATGATCATGAGCGAGGTTTCCTTGAATGTGCCTATCACCTGGCCTACAAGAGGTGGGATCGCCACCCGGAGGGCCTGTGGCAGGACGATGAACGCGGTCTTTTGGGAGGTGGTCATCCCCACGGCCTCGGCCGCCTCGTGCTGTCCGCGGGTGACCGACTGGATTCCTCCACGGACGTTTTCAGCCAGGTAGGCCGAGGCGAACAGTGCGTAGCCGATCGTGACTGCGGCGACCTCTGAGAGACCCATGCCGTCGGGCAGGAACAGGGGCACCATCACGCTGAAGAAGATGAGGACCGTGATCAGGGGGACACCCCGCACGAACTCGATGAACCAGGTGGCCAGCAGCCTGAAGATCGGCATGTTCGAGGTACGTGCCAGAGCCAGCATCACGCCCAGGGGGAAGGACACCAGGAGGGTGAAGAACGCCACCATCAGCGTCATCGAGAATCCGCCCAGGAAGAACTGTCCCGGGACGGGCACGGTTGACGGGGTGTTTATCGCCGTGACAAGCCACGAGACGAATGCGGCTACACCGGTCCAGATGGCTGCATAGCGGTGACGTGTCTGGCGGTCCCCGCTGAAGGTGGGTCCGGCCAGGGCGAACATTGCCAGCAGCAGCATGAAGATGCGGATGACCATGCGCATGGGGGTGAGGAACGAGCCGAATGCCAGCAACAGGAGGGTCGCGGCGACTATCCGGCCGACCTCACCGGTCTCCGGATTGGTCAGCCAGAGCAGGAGGGCGCTCCCCAGGACTGCGAAGACCACGAAGATGGGTATGTCGGTAGAGAGAACGTGGCCCATGTCGAAGTCGGGGTCCCGGAGCACGAGGAACAAGAGCAGAATCGGCGTGACCATCCACGCCAGAATCAGGGAGGTCCGGGCCACGTTGGCTGCCACGNGATCGCGGAGGAGCAGGCCGGCTCCGTAGGCGGCGACGGCGATGACGAGCATGATGGTCCAGGGCAACTTGGTGGTCAGGGCCACGGTGCCGGGCTCCGCCAGGATCTTGGGGGTCCGGTCGATGATGAAGCTGTGGTTGCCGTAGGGGATGACCCACAGGGACAGGGCGGCAAGGCCGCACACGCCCACCAGGAGAGACAGGGAGCTGACCGAGCGGTCCTTTGAGGTTCGGGACACGGCCACGCCTGAGGCCAGCAGGAAGACCGCCACCCCGAGCCATGACAGCCGGGCACTTCCGCTGAACGGGGCCAGCAGCGTGGCCAGCGTGACGAACACCCCGAGTGCCGTCACGCGCTTGCCAACGTCCGGTACCGGGACTCTGGAGCCGGCCCGCCAGACGGCGAGGGACAGGCCCGTGAGGATCAGGAACGCTGCCACGCTGAACCAGACACGAATGTACTGGTCAGCCGGGTAGGCGTGGGTCATCAGGAGGCGAGCGTTCACTGCGGTTGCGTTCCACTGGCGCAGAGGGCTGAAGATGAACCCCAGCAGGCCGCGCAGCATCACGAGGATCAACAGACCCGCAACAACCGTGAGGATTGAGTTGAACAGGTTGGAGAACAGGTTCTTCTTCAGCCACTCCCGGGGGGGCAGGTGCTCCTCGACGGGGGGAGCCGTGTCGGGGCGGGGCATCGGGTAGATGCCGCCGATCTCAGCGCCGGCTCCGGCGAACTCGCTCACTCGGCCACCTCCCTCGGAACTGGTCCGGTCATCGCTCCACCAACTTCATTCGCACGTTGTAGTAGTTGACGACAACAGAGATGGTCAGCGAGGTAGCAAGGTAGAAGAGCATCCAGACAGCGACCACCGGGAGGGTCTTGCCGGTCTGGTTGTAGACCGTCTGGCCTACCTGGACTATGTCGCTGTAGCCGACGGCGATGGCCAGCGAGGTGTTCTTGGTGAGGTTCAGGTACTGGTTGCCCAGCGGGGGGAGGATGATGCGGATGGCCTGGGGGAGGATGATGTGGCGAAGGGACTGGGCGCGGCCAAGGCCCACAGCGCTCGCTGCTTCGGTCTGGCCCTTGGGCACAGCCAGGATGCCACCGCGGACGATCTCGCCGATGAAGGCCGAGGTGTAGAACACCACGCCGAAGAACACGGCGGCGAAGCCGATCGTCATGGTGAGGCCGTTGATGCCGTAGTTGGCGAACTTGCCGGGCATGACGATGTCGGGTCTCATTGCGTCGAACGGCCTGGCAGCTCCGTCCACGTTGAACTTGGTTTCGATAACCCTGAAGAGATCCGACCCGCTGTTCAGGATCCATGAGGAGAGACCTGTCCAGTAGATGGCCACTGCGACCGCAATGAGAGCGGCGACCCCGGTGAAGATGATCCGGAAGTAGTCGTCGTCGGACAGGGCGAGGTGGCCGACTGCGCTACGGCGTGCGCTCAGGAAGTTCCTGATCCAGCGTCCGGCCAGCAGTACAGCGGTTGCCGAAAGGAGCACCTGGGGAAGCAGGAGCGGAAGGCTGCCCAGCAGGCTGGCAGCCGCACCCATGATCGGTCCGATGAAACCGAACACAGGATGGATGAACAGCCCGACCAGGCCGAACACGGTGATGGTTCCGAGCGCCCAGATGCTCGGTGAGGTGTTGGCGCCGGATTCGTCATGCAGCCGTATCCGCCACTGCCTCACGTAGCGGGCGACAAGGGCACCGACGGCCAGCACCACCGCCCACTGGTAGAAGCCGTCGGCGATGAACACCCGCGGCATTGAGAGACCCTTGTTGGAGATGTGCAACCAGCCGTTGATCGGGCCCGTGTCCAGCCCGACCCTGGGCATCGTCGACAGCACCGAGGAGTAGAAGATGATCTGGACCAGTAGCGGGATGTTGCGGAGGGTCTCAACCCAGATCGTGCCGAGGCGCCTGATCAGCCAGTTGTTTGACAACCGGGCCAGGCCAACCACTACGCCCAGCAACGTGGCAAAGACGATTCCGACCGCTGCCATTCGGAGAGTGTTGACCATGCCGACCCAGAGAGCACGACCGCCGGTGGCCGGGTGAGTGTCGATGCCCTCGCTGAGCTGGATGTCGGGAGGTCGTTCCAGGAAGTCGAACCCGATGTTGATGTCGCGCGCAACAAGGTTGTCGCCAGCCTGGCTGGCAAGGAACCAGAGTCCTGCGAGCACCAGGATCAGCGAGACCACCTGCGTGGTCCACTTGACGACCACGGCATCGCGCCACAGCGGAACGCGTTGCGAGACCGCTTCGTGGGTGCTCGAAGTCTGGCTGGTGGGTGCGGTCATGTCTCTCGGAAGGTGATGGTGTCCGGGAAGGAACTCTGGTGGTTGCTCAGGACCGGTTGGAAACTACATGTACCGGACCGACTCTGTCGGAATCGGGCAGTGGACCGGGCCAACCGTTCCGGTATGCGGAAAGTCCCGCTGTCTGGAGGTGCCATGCACCCCCGGACAGCGGGACTATCACGCGTATCTCAGGTAACTGTTGCCTGGTTACCTATCCAACTGTTCGCTTAGCGTGCGGGCGGCGAGTAGATGAGGCCGCCTTCCTTCCAGTTGGCGTTGGCCGAGCCCTCGCGGACGAGGCCCACGGGGTTCAGGTTTGAGTTGTAGATGTCGCTGTAGTTGCCGACCTGCTTGATGACGTTGTAGAACGCGTCAGCGCTCAGGCCCATCGTTGTCTGCAACTCACCTTCACCACCCAGGAGGCGGCCGACCTCGCCCGGCTCGTCGAGCCAGTCGTCGACGTTTGCCTTGGATACGCCGTACTCGTCGGCGATGATCGTGGCGTACACGGTCCAGTTGACGGCGTCAGCCCATGCGGAGTCGTTCTGGCCGTAAACCGGGCCGAGTGGCTCCTTGGAGATGGGCGTCGGCGGGAAGATCACCCACTCTTCGTCGGCAGGCTGCTGCTTGACCTTGCGGCCAACCAGGGCAGAACCGTCTGTGGTGGAGATGTCGCATGCGCCGTCGAGGAACTGCTGCCAGACCTCGTCGCCGGTCTCGAACGAGTTGAGCGTGATGTTCACGCCGGCAAGCTCGGTCGCCTCTGCGATGTTCTTCTCGGTTGTGGTACCAGCGTTGGTGCAGACGACTGCGCCCTCAAGGTCGGCGATACCGGAGGTGCCGGAGAACCCGTCGGAGACACGGCCCATGAGCTGCTGTCCGTCGTAGTAGGTCGTGGGACCGAAGTCCATGCCCACATCGGTGTCACGGCTCTGGGTCCAGGTCGAGTTGCGCATGAGCACGTCGACATCACCAGTCTGAACAGCTGTGAACCGCTCTGCTGCGGTCAACGCCATGAACATGACGGCGTTGGCGTCACCGAGGACGGCTGCTGCCACTGCACGGCAGTAGTCGGCGTCGAAACCTGTGACCGAACCATCGGCCTGGGTCTCTGAGAACGCCACAGCGCTACCGCTTACGCCACACATGAGCGTGCCACGCTCCTGAACGGCGTCGAGCAGGCTTCCGCCCTGCACAACCTCGACCTCTGCGGCCGTGGTGGCCGGCGCAGCGGTTGTGGCCGCTGCAGTCGTGGGTGCAGCCGTTGCGGCTGGTGCAGCCGTTGCGGCTGGTGCAGCCGTTGCGGCTGGTGCAGCCGTGGTGGCTGCTGCTGTCGTGGCCGGTGCGGCCGGTGCGTCGTCGCTGTCATCGCTACCGCACGCGGCGGCAATGACACCAATCGACAGGAACAGTGCAAGCAGCCTTACGAGCTTGCTCTTCTGCATATGAACCCCTCCGATTCGTCTCTTGACTCAATCTGATTGATCATCCGTGCAGGCAGCCCGAGTAGGACGAAATGCCCGGATGGCCACCCACCGTTGGGCAGCGGACCTCCACGCTAGGTGCCAGTCGTCACACTGGCAACCCGGCGAGGGGGGGAGCGTATGCGCTGGGCGCGGCCCGCGGCCCGCGGTGTTCTGCAACCGGTGGGAGCAGGCAGGTGAAGGTCTTGTGGGAGCATGAAGGCATGTCAGTTGAGCCAATCGGGACAGGGGATGACTCCGAAGGCACGCCGGGTGCTACCGGAGCAGACACTGTTCAGACCGTTACGGGCCCTGTCCCGACCGCTGCGCTGGGGCGGACGCTCATGCATGAGCACCTCAGTATCGGCTATGCGGGCTTTGAGGCCCATTCCAGCCGTCCGGGTCCCGACAGGGCCGAGATGGTGGCCCTCTGCACGGAGCGCATCAGCCAACTCCAGGACCTCGGCTATTCCTCGATGCTGGATCCGTGCCCGTCGGACCTGGGGCGCGATGTCGACCTGATGGTCGAGGTGGCCGAGGCGACCGGTTTCAACATCGTCTGCGCGACCGGCCTCTACAAGGAGGAGGAGGGTGGCACGGCCTACTGGCACTTCAGGGCCCAGTTCGAAGACGTCGGTGCCGTCATGGCCGACCAGTTCATCTCGGAGTTGACAGACGGTGTCGGCAGCAGCGGTGTCAGACCGGGGATCGTCAAGTGTGCGACCGGGCCTGGGGCGATGACCGACTACGAGCGGACGGTGTTTGATGCGGCCGCGGCCGCGTCGGTTGCCACCGGTGCCCCGGTGACAACCCACACCGACCGGGGAACGATGGGCGGCCTGCAACAGGAGGTGCTCACGGCCGCAGGGGTGCCGGCGAACCGGGTGATCATCGGGCACTCATGTGGCAGTACCGATACCGNTTATCACATGGGGATTGCGACAGGGGGCAGCTACCTGGGCTTTGACAGGTTCGGCCTCGGCACGCTCATGCCCGATGTCGACAGGGTGGCCTCGCTGGTACGCCTGCTCGAGCAGGGTGCGGGTGACCGGGTTGTCGTGAGCCATGACTCCGTCTGGTGCTGGAGGGGTGAGCCCTTCCCCCCGGTACTCGTCGAACGTGTGGGCGACATGTTCGACCCAACTCGCTTCGACCGTGAAATCGTGCCGATGCTGTACGACCACGGAGTGACCGATGAACAGATCGACCTGCTCGTAGTTGACAACCCCCGGAGGTTCTTCGAGGGTGCGCCGCTCCCCGAGTTGCCCGGCTAGGCGGAACGCCTGCCGTACGACCCGCCCGGAGTTCCGCTGGCCCTAGTTGACCTGTTTCTCCATACCCTCCCAGTAGGGGGCCCGGAGCTTGAACTTCTGGAGCTTTCCGGTGGCGGTGCGAGCCAGTTCGCCGCGGAACTCGACTGATGTCGGGCACTTGAAGTGCGCCAACCTGTCGCGACAATGGTCGATAAGGTCCTGTTCGTCAGGGAGGTCCATGCCTTCTGCCCCTGAATCCCCGGCATCAGCCAGGACGANCAGGGCCTTGATGGTTTCGCCCCACTTCTCGTCAGGAACCCCGATAACGGCCACCTCGGCGACAGCAGGATGTGAGAACAGGCAGTCCTCGACCTCGATGGACGACACGTTCTCACCTCCTGAGATGATCACATCCTTTTTTCGGTCGGTGATGGTGACGTAGTTGTCGTCGCCGATNACCGCACCGTCGCCGGTGTGGAACCAGCCACCTGCCAGGGCTGCGGCGGTCTCCTCGGGTTGATCCCAGTAGCTCTTGAGCACGTGGTTAGTGCAGGTAAGGAGCTCACCGTCGGGTGCCGTGTCGATGCTCACGCCGAGCGCCGGGGCTCCGGCGCGCGACAGCATCGACGCCCGCTCGCCGGCATCCAGGTGGTCCCACTCGGAGCGGTTCCTGTTAATGGTCACGAGGGGAGCGGTTTCGGTTAGGCCATAGATCTGGATGAACTCCCAGCCCAGTTCGGTCTCGGCCCTTTCGATGGTCCTCGTGGGTGGTGGTGCGCCGGCAACGACTATCCGCATGGTTCCCGAGCCTGGAACCGGACCGTCCCGGTCGGCGGCCGCATCCAGGACTGCGGAGATCACCGCTGGCGCCCCACACAGCAGCGTTACACCGTGGTGTTCGATTCGGCGCAGTATCTCGGGCCCATCCACCTTGCGCAGGACGATGTGCTGGCCACCCATTGCCGTCACCGCATACGGCATCCCCCAGCCGTTGCAGTGGAACATCGGCAGGGTGTGGAGGTAGACGTCACGGTCGCTGACCCCGGTATGCCAGCCGAACACGGCTGCGTTCAGCCAGAGGTTGCGGTGGGTCATCTCCACGCCCTTGGGGCGGGCTGTGGTGCCGCTGGTGTAGTTGATGGTTGCCGTTGCCCCCTCGTCGGGTGTCCATGGGCGGGGCTCGGCACCCTCGTTCATTCCCCGGTTGAAGAGGGCATCGGATTCTTCACCGGCCAGAAGCCGGTGCTTCACCCTGATATCGCCCAGGTCTGCCTCAAGCTCCGGGTCGATGATCAGGACCTCGGCGCCGGAGTGGTCGACTATGAACTGCACCTCTTCGCGGTTCAGCCTGAAGTTGATCGGAACCCCGACGCGTCCGAAGGCGCTGGTTCCGTAGAGGAACACGAGCAGGCGGGCAGCATTGTGGGAGACCATTGCGACCCGGGCGCCCAACTCCAGGCCCAGGTCGTCCAGGCCGACGGCCATTGAACGTGCCAGGTCGGCGGTGCGTCGGTATGTGAGGTTGGTCAGCGGTGATGCGGGTTGTTCCGGCTCGTCGATGATGGCGATGCGGTCGCCGTAGACGAGCTCGGCACGTCTCAGGTGATCGGCGACGGTGAGCGGAATCTCCATTGGTGGCCCTTCTGGTTACGACAGATCAGAGGAGACTAGTAGCCGCTGGTCGGATGGATACCAGCGCTGGAGCACGGGCCTGTGCGCCTACGCTGCTGGCATACCGTGAGAGGAAGGCGTGATGGCAGGAGTTCCAGGCGAGGATCAGGTGTTGGCCGAGTTCCGGGCCAGCATCGACAACATCGACGCAGCCATGGTCCATCTTCTGGCTGAACGCTTCAGGGTTACCCGCCAGGTGGGTGTCTACAAGGCCGAGGCCGGCCTGCCGCCGGCTGACCCGGAGCGGGAGGCCGAGCAGGTCGAACGAATGCGGGGCATGGCCGAGGCCGCCGGTATCGACCCGGTGTTCTCCGAGAAGTTCCTGAGGTTCGTGATCGACGAGGTCATCAGGCACCACCTGTCGGCCGGGGACTAGCCGGCCGCAGCGGCCTCCCTGGCTTCTTCCCTGTCCTTTGCCACCTCGTCCAGGTCGGCGTACTCCTCGCCTGTGTCGACCCAGTCCTCGAACTCGATCACGCCGATGTCGGTGAAGCGGTCACGCAGCCAGCCGTCTCCGGCATCCAACAGACCCAGTTTCTTGCAGTTCGGGACGATCTTCGAGAACAGCAGTCGCTGGAAGACGCGCAGTTCGTCAGGCATGCCGAGTTGAAACCTGACCATGTCCTTGACGTCCACACCGAAGCGCTCCCACATCTCCTGGCGCATGAAGCGGTCACGCATTCGCAGGGATGCCTCGAACGCGAACTCCTGGCGGTCCCGTAGTTCGGCGACCGTCAACTGCTGGTACACCTCCTGGAGGCTGATCACCCCGAAGGCCACATGGCGGGCCTCGTCGCTCATCACGTAGCGGAGCAGCTTCTTGAGGAGGGGTTCCTCGATCGTCTGGTGCATGAAGCCGAATGCCGCAAGCGCCAGGCCCTCGACCATGATCTGCATCCCGAGGTAGGTCATGTCCCAGCGGCTGTCGTTGAGGATGTCGTCCAGCAGCAGGCCCAGGTGGGTGTTGCAGGGGTACTTGATTCCGTCCAACTTGGTGTCCAGGTACTGGGCGAACACCTCTACGTGTCGGGCCTCGTCAACCACCTGGGTGGCGGCGTAGTACTTGGCGTCTATCCAGGGGACCGTCTCGACGATCTTGGCGGTGCAGAGAAGGGCTCCCTGCTCGCCGTGCATGAACTGGGCAAGGCTCCAGTTGAGGGACTCGACACCGACCTCTGCCCATTCGGCGTCGTTGAACTTGTGGAGCGGCGACTCCGGGTTCTCCGCGAAGTACTGCACCTCGAGGGGGTCTGCCGGGGCGAGGGTCTTGTAGGGGTCGACGTCGATGGACCAGTCCAGGTCGGTCTGGCCGTTCCACTGTGATGTCTTGGCCTTTTCGTAGAGCTTGTCGAGCGCTGCCCTCTCGCCCTTGTCGTAGTTCCAGGTGAAGATGGCGTCGGCGTTGTCCTCCACTGTGTGGATCACGCTGGTCACGTCCTGATTCCAGACCGAGTACTCGGCAATGCGGTCCGGATCGTTGGCGTAGGTCTCGAGGTTGAATGCCCGGCTGAGGGGGTTTTCGGTCGTGGTCATTGTGAATCTCCTGTCTGCCGGGGTATGCCCGATGGTGGGTTGGTCTGGTCGTTGGGTGAACTCTGCTGGTTGGCCGGAACCGCAAGGGCTCCAATGACCCTGTCGATGACCGTGGACCACGTTTCGGATTCGGGTAGCTCAAGGCCCATTACGCGGGTGAGGGTCATGCCGAAGCCGATGGCGTGTGCGAGGCGGACCGTTGCGAACCGGTCGAGGTCGGGGTCGAAGACCCCGTCCGTGGTTGCCTCGTCTACGAGCTTTGCCAGCCTCGCGTCTTCGTCCTCAACGCGCCTGCGGATGGCTGCGGCCAGGTCAGGGTCGCGCCGGCCAGCCACGATGGCCTCGAGGAAGAGNCCGTAGCCCCTGGGTAGGTCGTCGATCAGGTGGGCGCCCAGCGAGGACAACACGTCTGTGGCCGACTCTTCCGGGTGGTCCGAGCGGAGGAGTTGCTGGATCTCATCGGGCACGTGCAGGTCTACGGCGGCCAGCAGCATCTCGGCCTTGCCGGTGTAGCGGCTGTAGATGGCTCCCGTGGTGACGCCGGCCCGTCGGGCGATCTCGGCGACGCCGGCCCGTTCGTACCCCTGTTCGGCGAATACCTCTGCGGCGGCGTGCAACAGGATCTCGGTCAGGTCGCCGCCTGTTGGTGCGTCGTTGGCCGCGGGGGAGGGCGCTCCGCCGGGAACCACGCGCTGCGACGGCTCATATCCGGCCCCCACTTCAACCATCCGGCGATAATAACGCCTGTTATCCGCATGTCAAGCCGGAATGGACCAGCTGAAGCACGGCTTGAGTCGACTGATGAGGCCGCGTCGGCCTTCAGGGTCTAGGGTCGGCACTCGACGAACCGGGACCAACGGAGCAGCCATGTCAACCGCCATGAAACTCGGGGTGAGCATCTTTCCCTGCTCCTACACGATCCCACCTGCAGAGTTGGCGACAGCCCTCGAGGAGCGTGGGTTCGAGTCGCTCTGGTTGGCAGAGCACAGCCATATTCCGGTGGGGCGTACCGCTCCCTGGCCCGGCGGGCCCGTACTGCCACAGATGTACTACGACACCATGGACCCCTTCGTGTGCCTCAGCGCAGCAGCGGCGGTGACGACTGAACTCAGGTTGGCCACCGGCATCGCACTGGTTGTCCAGCGTGACCCGATCCACCTCGCCAAGTCGGTGACGAGCATTGACGTACTGTCAGGGGGCAGGTTCCTCTTCGGCGTTGGAGCCGGCTGGGGCTTTGAGGAGATGGCCAACCACGGCACCGACCATGAGAGGCGCTTCGGCCTGATGCGTGAGCGGGTTGAGGCCATGAAGGAGATCTGGACCTCAGAGCAGGCCGAGTACCACGGCGAACAGGTCGACTTCGATCCGATCTTCCAGAACCCCAAGCCGGTCCAGAAACCCCATCCGCCCATTCACGTTGGTGGGGTCATGCCGGGGGGCCTGAAGAGGGCTGTGCGGTACGGGAACGGCTGGATACCGATTGCCGGTCGCGGCGAGTTCAACCCGTCGGCCTGGCTCGATGCGAGAGATGAGGAGTGCGAGCGGGCGGCTCGCGATCCAGCCGAGGTCGAGGTGAGCGTGTACGGAGCATCCCATGACCGTGCTGTTGTGGAACAGGCCCGCGCCCTGGGAATTGACAGGTTGGTGTTCGGGCTGCCGCCCGACGGTGCCGACGCGGTGCTGCCGATCCTCGACAAGTTGGTGGATCTGGCCGACATGGGCCAGGTGTGATGGCAGGGGACGCCGTCACCGGCTGGGCGGGCTACTCCCTCGGGTCGTCAGCCCAGCGTGGCAGCCAGGTCATCTGCCAGGGCCGTTCGCTGGGCTTCGTCGAGGTTCACCTCCAGGAGCACACCCGGGAAGTCACAGCCGAGGGCGACTGGCGGGCCTGACAGGTCAAAGGTGAGGTACTGCACCGCCGACAGGCGGTCGGTGCCGACCTGGGACGGGTCGAATCCTGCGTAGGAGCGGTTCCCGTCGCGGTCCAGCGCATAGAGGTGCTCCTGCAGGCCCAGCCATGCCGTGAGCACCTTCCTTCGCTCGTCCTCGTCGTCGATCTCGATCAGGAGGGCGCATCCAAGCTGGCCGCTTTCACCGAGCAGGCCGTTGTAGGTGTCGAGTTCCTCGGCGATGGCGTCCTCACGGACGATCTTCTCGGCCCTCATGATTTCCTGTATCTGGTAGCGCACCGTGTCGTGGTTCTCGAAGAGGAAGGTCAGGTGCTCACCCAGGTGGATTCGGCGCGGTGCCTTGATGGCCATTGCGCCGCTGCGAATCTCGCCACGATTGTCCTCGTAGGTCTGGTAGTCGACGATCTCCTCGCGACGCACATGGTGGGGGTGGCTCCCTCCCTGGACGGTCGGCACCTCGGTCATCTGGAGTCTTCCTGATCGACAGGCGTGGGGAACCCGTCGGACTCGTATGCCCTCGCCAGGATCGACATCGGGTGCATGGGTCGACGGCCTGCGTGCTGGGCGAACTGCAGGGCCGCCAGCGGGCAGTCGGTGGCCCACACCTCTGCATCAGGTGCGGCGATTGCGTCGAATGCCTTCTTTCCGATCCTCACCGATACCTCGTAGCCCTCGGTCTTCATGGCGAACGTGCCGTCGTGGCCGCAGCACTCCATGGTGGTGGATGGCCTTACACCGGGAATGCTACGTAGGAGGTCGCGTCCCTTGAAGCCCACCGCCTGGGCGCGCAGGTGACACGGGGCGTGGTAGCTGACGTTTCCCGGTGTGCTGGCGAAGCTGTCATCGAAGCGGTCCTCGCCGCGGATGGACCACAGGAACTCGCTGGGGTCGACCACTGCCGCCGCCAGCTCCTGCGCCCGGGGGCGGTCCTCTTCCGAGACCAGTTCCGGGTACTCGCGGCGCAGCATCATCGAACAGGTCGGGTTGATTGCCACGACCGACTTGCCGGCCTCCACATGGGGAATCAGGCGGTCCAGGTTGGTGGCGGCCTTGTTCTGGAGTGTCTCGAGGTCGCCGGACTCCCAGGCCGGCATTCCACAGCACTGGAGGCCCTTCTCGCAGGTGACGTCAACGCCGTTTCTGGACAGCACCGACACGGTGTCCTGGCCCACCTCGGGTTCGTTGTGTTCCACGTAGCAGGTGGGGAACACGACGACCTCACCGTCAGAGGGGTCGTCGCCGACGAGTCCCCTGTCCCTGGCCCACGACGTGAAGGTGGTGCGTGCGAAACGTGGTAGGTCCTTGTCGGGGTGGATGCCGAGGAGCAGGTCCAGAAAGCGCCTGTGCAGCCTGCTTCTGGAGTTGAGCGTGTTGGCCAGCCCGCCGGATGCCCTGGCCGCCCTGGCTGTGCGGTCCGGATCGCCCAGTACCCGGTCGCGCAGGCTCGCACTGCCGGCCCGGGTCCGTTGTGCCCTGTACCGGTGGACCAGCTTCGGGAAGTCCAGCTGGAAGTCGTGTCCGTTCCGGACGGTGTAGGGGCACTGCACCTCACAGAGCTTGCACTGGAAGCAGGCGTCCATCACCTGGGCCGTCTCGTCGCCTGTGACCAGCCTCACGTTGCCGTCGTGGCGTTCGTCGAGGAATGAGAACAGCGACGGGAAGCTGTCGCAGTACTTGAAGCACATCCGGCATCCGTGGCAGATCTCGAACGTGCGGTCGATCTCCCCCCTGAGTGCGGCAGCGTCCCAGTAGAGGTCGTCACACGGGTCGTATGTGAGCCCGGCGGTCGGGGAGTACGAAATGGAGCCGTTGTCGGATTCCGTCACAGGGAACCTGCGGGTCGACACGGGAAGCCGGTGGCAGGGCCGCCCGCTGGAGCCGCCGTCAGGATGGCTGCCGGGCTCAGCTGATCGAGTCGAGCATCGACTGGAAGCGACCGGCGTGGGCCTTCTCGGCCTTTGCGAGGGTCTCGAACCAGTCGGCGATCTCATCAAAGCCCTCGTCGCGGGCTGTCCTTGCCATTCCCGGGTACATGTCGGTGTACTCGTGTGTCTCTCCGGCAACCGCTGCAGCCAGGTTCTCGTGGGTGTCACCGATCGGGAGGCCCGTGGCCGGGTCGCCGACGCCCTTGATGTAGTCGAGGTGGCCGTGGGCGTGGCCCGTCTCGCCGTCGGCGGTGTCGCGGAAGTTGCCGGCCACGTCGGGGTAGCCCTCGATGTCGGCCACCTTGGCGAAGTAGAGGTAGCGGCGGTTGGCCTGCGACTCGCCTGCGAAGGCGGCCTTCAGGTTCTCGTGTGTCTGTGTTCCGTCGAGGCCCATCGTGGTGCTCCTGATCTGGGGATGGCGGGTAGAGATGGTGGNCGGGTAGTTTACCTGTCCGGCCGTGAGCCTAGGCCAGTGCAGCAGTCCTGCACACTCTCAGGGTGGCCGGCTTGGCGGGTCCGGGGATGGTGTTCCTGTCCTTCTGGGTGCCTCGATGCGCCTCTACGTGCCGAAGAGGGCAACGTCGGGCCCCACGATCCTCCTGAAGATCTCGAGTACCTCACCGTCTTCGGCATGCCGGTCGGTTTCGTCCTTCGAGTAGACGAGCTCACCGTCTACCCGTACGTCGAAGACGCCCTTGGAACCGGTGACCAGACGGAGATCGCTGATGACGTGCTGGTAGTTGGAGAGGAGGTCNCTGGCCGCGCTCACGGCGCGTGGTGAATAGTCTCAGGGNACGCAGTAGGTGAGCTCGATGCTGTGCATGCTCATGGTGTCGTTCATACAGGCTGACATTAGCCGCAGACACGGCCTCAGGTTGAGGCTCCGGCAACGAGAAGAGACGCCATGTCCGCCCGAACGGTCGTGCGGCCGCCGGGAGGAATGGCACCCACGGCCTCACCGTCGGCCCGAAGGTCACCGGCGGCTCTGGTACCTCTGGGGTCTTCGAGCAACTCAAGCGAGACCTCGGCGNCCCTGAACATCGAGACCCCGGGGTGGTTCACGTGGGCACCGGTGTCGACCATCCGGAAGGACTGGAGCAACTCGATACGGCCCACCTCTCCGACGACACAGATGTCCATGAGGCCGTCGGTCGGGTCGGCGCCCGGGCAGATCTCCATGCCACCCCCGAACCATGCCGTATTCGCAATGACGACTGCCGCCGCAGTCAGGTCGGTGGCCTCGCCGTCGAGCGTGAGCCGGTAGGTGGCGGGGAGCATCGTCGGAATTTCCAGGAGCGTCGCGATCGTGTAGCGGGAGGCGCCGCGAGGAAACCGCATCGCGTTGGCCCTCCGGTTCACGGCAACCGGGAATCCGGCAACGAGGCTTGTGACGACCGGGCGTTCTGCGCCGGTAATGAGGTTGACGGACACCGGTTCGGAAAGGGCCCGGTCAACGCGCCGAGCCAGATCGCCGTCGACAAGCCCGAGTGCCCTGGCGGCGTCGTCTCCGGTGCCGCTGGGAAGAATCCCGAGCACCCGGCCGGTGTCGGCCAGGACGGAGGCAGCCAGGTGGACTGTCCCGTCTCCACCCATGACGAGGACACGCCCGGCCGATGATCGTGCAACTGCCGCGGTGCTTTCGGCGGCNGAGTTCGCTGTCAGCAGTTCGACGGTGATGCAGCGTTCCCGGAGCAGGGCCTGCACCTCGTCGATATCGCGGGTGGCCGTTCCGGAGTGCGCCGCAGGGTTTGCGAGAAGCGCCACCTTCCCGTGGTCGGTGCTGATGGCCTCTGTCATGGATACATCATCGCCCATCGGTAGCCTCGCAGCCTATGAGGGATGTACCGAACTCCGCCGGGTGCCGCCTGACCGCCGTGCTCCTGCTTGTCGGAGTGGTGGCGGCCTGTGGTGGTTCTGTGGCTCCGCTGCAACCACCCGTGGACGGGGTGCTGCAGGTGGTTGGTCTTGACACGTTGGACTTCGACTCGGACCGGTACGAGGCCGAACCCGGTGAGATAACCATCCAGTACGTGCTCGACGGCATGCAGGGCCACTCGTTGGTCATAGAGGGCCACGAGGACCGCCTCCGCCTCGAGGTGAGCGGTGGGTCTACCGATGTGGGGAGNATCAACCTGGATGCCGGCCGCTACATCCTCTACTGCGACATCCCCGGGCACCGCGAGGGCGGCATGGAGGCCCGGTTGTTGGTGGGCTGAGTTTCGCTACGGGACGTGCATTCCCCGGACGCGAGGCGACCCGCCCCATTGGGACGGGTCGCTCAGAGAAGCAGCCGGTAGGGCTGATCTGAAGTCGTTGTTCAGCCCAGGATCTCGAAGAGCAGGTAGAGCACCAGGGTGATGGCGAAGCCGTACTTGATGGTGTCGGTGTGCTTGTCGAGGGTGATCCGATTCAGGACACCGTCGTAGCCGCCGACCTTGCCGAGTGCCGAGAGCTCCATGGCGATCCAGATGACGGCGAACACGATCCACAGCACAATCCGTGAACCCGAGTCGGGGGTGCCGAAGTTGGGGCCACCGAAGTGGCTCGGCCACATCATCATGAAGATGAGGGGAATGGAGAAGAGGGTGTTGACCCGGCTGGCCCGACCTGCACGCTTGGCGGCGGCAGGTGCTGCCGGGTCAGCTTCGCCGCCGTCGGCCACTGCCACCGATGAGCCGATGACGATCTGTTGTGCCGGCCATATGACCATCCANACGTTCGCTGCCATGGTCGTGCCGAGCAGGGTTCCGAAGAGGATTCCCATGCCTGCTGCGGACTGCCAGTAGGTGGTGCTCGACAGGACCTCCTGGTGGGCCAGGATCCAGATNCCCGACACCCAGGTGAGGGCTGCTGCCCAGCGGAACCACCACAGGGTCCGCCAGGTGATCTTGCGGAGGGCCTCACCCCTTGCTGCCTCGCCCATTTCGCCGAAGGCTGAGCCCTGGATGAAGTTGAAGAAGTAGAGGAGGCCTATCCAGGTGATTCCACCCAGGTAGTGGGCGAACCGGCCCATGGCCTGTCCACCTCCGGCAATGCCCATCCAGTCACTGAACAGTTCCACAGGGGTCCCCTTTGTTGATGCTTGGCTTGCTCTTGAGAGTCGCTGCGTTGCCCACTGGTTCAAGTGACCGCGCCCGGCAGATCATGGCATGCCTCGGGGCCCGAGCCAACCATCCGGACCTCAATCGGCATCGCTGGCCGGTTCCGGTGNCGACGTTGTCTCAGTCCACCAGCACGTCGGCGAAGCGGTCGCGGAGCGTCTTCTTGGAGAACTTGCCCACAGATGTCTTGGGCACCTCGTCGATGAACTCGACCCTGTCGGGCATCCACCACTTGACCACCCGTCCGTCCAGCCAGGCGAGGAGTTCGTCGGTGCTGAGCGTCGCACCTTCTGCGGCCACGACACATGCCATGGCCCGTTCACCCCACTTGGTGGAGGCCACACCGATCACGGCCGCCTCTGTCACGTCGGGGTGGGCCATGATCTCGTTCTCAAGCTCGACCGAGCTGATCCACTCTCCGCCCGACTTGATGAGGTCCTTGGTTCGATCCACGAGGCGGATGTAGCCCTCGGAGTCCGCGGTCGCCACGTCGCCGGTCCTGAGCCAGCCGTCGTCGGTGAACGAGTCGGCTGAACGGTCGTCGTTGTAGTAGGTGCGGGCGATCCACGGCCCTCGGACCTGCAGTTCGCCTCTGGACTCGCCATCCCAGGCGACCTCGTCGCCAGTGTCGGCATCGGCGATGCGGAAGTCGACGCCTGGTGAAACCAGCCCGACCGTGGTTCGGAGGTCCGCCTTGGCGTCATTGTCGAGGTGGTCCAGGGTCGACTTGATCTGACAGACCGCTGCCAGCGGGCTGGTCTCGGTCATTCCCCATGCCTGCAGCAGAGGCAGGCCCGTCATCTCGCGGTAGCCCTCCGACAGGGTCCTTGGTACGGCTGAGCCTCCGCACGGAATGGCACGGAGGGCAGACACGTCGCGGCCCTCGAGTTCAGGGAGCACGCCCATCCAGATAGTGGGGACGCCGGCGGCGAGGCTGACCCGTTCGGTCTCGACGAGGTCCGCGAGGGCTCCGGGCGTCAGGTTGGCTCCCGGCATTATGAGCGTTGCCCCTGTGGCCACCCCGGCGTGGGCCAGACCCCATGAGTTGGCGTGGAACATGGGCACCACCGGCAGGATCACGTCCCTTTCGTTCACGCCGAGCGTGTCGGCCATCATCGCTCCGAAGGTGTGGAGCACCATCGAGCGGTGCGAGTAGACGACCCCCTTGGGGTCACCCGTGGTTCCAGAGGTGTACATCATCGACCCTGCCCGGTTCTCGTCAACGCGGGTCCACTCCACTGGTGAGGCAGCTTCGAGGAGTTCCTCGTAGTCGTGTACCTCGGCCCTGATGGCGCCGGCATCGGGTGCTGGAGCACCGTCGTCCATGAGGACGACGTGTCGCACCGTGTCGAACGTGTCCATCAGCGGCCAGATCAGGCCAGCCACGGACTGGTCGACGAAGATGACCTCGTCCTCGGCGTGGTTGGCGATGTAGGTGAGCTGGTCGGGGAAGAGACGCAGGTTCAGGGTGNGGGTGACCCTTCCGGTGCACGGTGGAGCAAAGTAGAGCTCCAGGTGGCGGGAGGTGTTCCATGCGAATGTTGCGACCCGACCGTCATTGCTGATGCCGAGGTCGTCGAGGACTCCACCCAGACGACGGGTTCGCTCACCCCAGTCGCCGTAGGACAGGCGCTCCCGGCCGCTCGGCGTGGCCGTCACTATCTGCTTGTCTGAAAACAGGCTGGTGGCGCGGTCGAAGAGGTGGATCAGGGACAGGGGGCTGTCCATCATCAGGCCGTCCATTGCAGGTGCTCTCCTTCCTGGTTGGTGTCAGCGAGGATTAGGTAGGTCTGTCAGTAGGCGCATGTGTCAGGTGGTGCCGTGTGCGAGGGCGGCATCGGCCAGATCCACCAACTCGGCCCTTTCGTCGTCGGTGAGGCACAGCAGGTCGGCCGACGAAGCCTGGTCGGTCGCGGCCTCGATGGATGCGTGGGCCTCCGGATCCAGGGGGCCACAGGACAGGTCACTCCAACCGAACAGGNTGGCGTTGGCCTCGCCGCCCTTGGTGAGAACAAGTGACAGCGGGTTGGCTCCGGCCGCCTGGACTGCAGCGACGTGGCGGCAGAAGCGGAGTTCCCTTGCCACCTGTGTGAGCAGGTACGCCCGGCCCTCCGGGTCTGCCGGCCGCTCCAGGTCGCGCCAGCCGGCNAACAGGTCGGCGTCGGTGTCGTCGGCTGAGTCGACGACACGCTCCAGTAGTTCGGCCAGGCGGGCGGCACCTTCAAAGCCGGAGAGGTACTCCCGGCCGCGNTCGGCACACACCTGGCCGTACAGGGGGGCTGCGGCAGACGGGGTGACGGCGGAATCGTCGGCGGACCAGTTGGCGGCAATCGTCTCACGGTTCCAGAAGAAGGCGGCAGCCACAGCCGTGTCAAGGTCCACGTCGCCCATCACCCCCAGGCGTCCGAGTACGTAGGTGCCCATTCCCGACGGCAGTCCCAACTCGGCTCCGCGTTTGTAGGCAAGGCCATCCAGCATGAACCTGGCACCCAGGTCGCCGATCGGTGTGGCTGAGCGGCGGGCGGCGGTCAGTGCATCCATGGCCTGGTCTCCTCAAGGTGGTCGTACCCGAAGGTGGTGTCTGCCAGGCTCCACCTTCGTTGCCGGGACGGTAGCAAACCGGTTGCCGTTGGTCTCAGCCCAGCGTGGATGTGACCCCGAGCCCGATCAGGATCAGGTTGCGTGCAATGTCCCTCCACGAAAGGGGCCGGCTGGACCATGCCCCGAAACAGCCACATGCATCGTGGTGACCTGCCAGGAGCCGTCCTGCGATCAGCGTCGTGAAGGCCGCCAGGAGGGCCACAGCGCAGGGGCCGCCGGTTCGGGGGTTGATGAGAAGCAACAGGGCGGTTGTGCCTTCTGTCACGGGCAGCACAACGGTGAGCAGGCGGGGACTGGGTAGGCCGAAGCCAACAAGTGTTCTGCGCGTGGCGAGCGGGTCACGGAGCTTGGCGCCCGCAGCGACAATAAACACGANGGCCAGCACGGCAGCAGCCAACTGTCCGACAAGCCCTGTCATCTGTGATCCACCCTCCTCAACAGTTGGTTTTCAGTAGCCGAGGGCCACGTCCACTGTGGCCAGCAGGTCCCTGTGTTCCACGAAGCGCCGCACGTTCTCCTCGACGAACGGGGCCAGCAGCGCGAGGCCCATCTCTGGTGTGTTGCCGATGTGGGGGGTGATCAGGCAGTTCGGAAGGGACCAGAGGGGATGGCCGTCAGGAAGGGGTTCCGGGTCGGTGACGTCGAGCGCGGCCCCCCCGATGCTGTGTCGGGTGAGGGCTGATACGAGGTCATCGGTGACGATGTGGCCACCTCGGGCCACGTTTACGATCCAGGCGTCGTCAGGCAACAGGCCCATCCTGCGTGAGTCGATTATCCCGGTGGTCTCTGGGGTCAGGGCAAGGGCCAGAACCAGGATGTCGGTTTCGGGAAGCACCTCGTCGAGGAGGTCAACGGTGACCGTGTGGTCGGCTCCGGGAAGCGTGGCGTCGCTTCGTCTGACAACAGTTGTCCGGCAGTCGAAGGGGGCAAGCAGGGTCAGGAGGCTGGTAGAGATGCCTCCGCCTCCCAGCAAGGTGACACGCGAGTTGGCCAGTTGGCGGCTAGCGGGGCTCGACCATGTGCAGGTCCGGGAATAGCCGTGGAGGTTCTTGCACGTAGCCAGGATGAGAGCCAGCACCGTCTCGGCTACTGCGGGTGCGTAGACCCCTTTGCCACAGGTCCACCTGAGTCGGGTATCGAGGTGCTGTGCGAACGGCTCGATCCCCGCATAGGGCAGTTGCACCCAGCTCAGGGAGTCGGCTCCCCGAATTGTCGACGGGAACAGGTCGGGCCGTGCCGGGTCGGCCCAGATGAGGCCCTCTGCGTCAACAGGGTCGACCAGTTCGGCACCAGCCCGTTTGACAGCTGAGCACATCGCCTCGTACATGGGAGGCCTCGTGTCGGGGGCCACCGCCACTGGTCGGGTCACCTGTAGACCCTACCCACGGGCAGGTTGTTCAGGCTGGGAGGTGCCGGTCGGGGAGGGTTTCTCGTCAGGAGGCGGCTGGGGTGCCGGCGTACGGGGCCGGGTCTCCTGCGGCAGGGATCTCAGGTCGGGTCCATGCGGTCAGCTCGGCAAGGGCGGCGGCAACCTTGCGCCAGGCCTCGGGATCCCAGCCCTCTGCCGTGCCGATGGTCGAGCCGTCCTGTCTTATGGCGACAAATGCGGGGAGGGTCATGAGGCCGAGGGATCGAGCGAACCCGCGGTCCGGGTCGGCGAGGCTGAGGGTTGACTCGGCAAGCGGCCCCATGAAGCTGGCGGCTCCGGCACTGTCGGTTCCGCTGACCACGAAGGCGACACGGACGTCGGCACCGCTGAAGGCGTCGAGGACGCGCCGGGCCGTGTCGAGGATCCATGAGCTCTCATGGGTGAAAGGGTCCAGTACCACGGCAGCCATGTGGAACGTCGTCAGCCACTCGGAGACCGGGCGCGANGTGCCCTCCAGGCTCTGCAACCGGACCTCGCCGGGGTTCTGGACTGTTTCTGTGTCTGTCACGGCCGATGACGCTAGCGCGCCTGTTCCGGATCCACTGGTTCCTGTCGGGTGGGTCAGAGGTCAGCGGCCAACGGTGAGGGCATCAACGAGGGCATTCACGGCGTCGTCGGCGAGGGCCGACATCTCCTCGTCGGTTCTGTCCTGGATGGGGTGCTCTACGAACACGCTCCTGACCGGTAGGCCGAGGGCCCTCGCCTGGACTTCAGCGGCATCCTCGAATGGCCCGGAGGCCACGAACACGCCTGGAACCCCCCGTCGTTCAAGATCGTCGATGTCGTGCACACTGCACGTCGTACAGGAACCTCAATCGGCGAGCGCTTCGATGACAGCGTCACAGGTGGTCGCAATCTCGTGGCGGAGGTCGACAGGGGCGGGTTTGGCGAAGGTGGGTTTGGCATAGCGCTTCACGCCGGCACCGATCTTCACCAGGTGTTCCTCGAGCCTGTCGAGGAACACGTCTCCGCGTGGTTTGGAGATGTCGAGCAGGCCGACGGTGAGGCCGGCGAGGGTCTCTGTCCGGGGGGTCAGCCCGCGTTCAACAGGACGGTCTTCGGCCGTCGGGTCAAGGACCGTCAGGCCGGTCTGGGAAGTGCCTGTCATGGCGTGATCTCCTTGGTTACGGGTTCGCTTCCTGTTGGGCCGTTGACCCAGCCGCCGATGATCGCCGAGAAGAGCCCGGCTGGGCCGCCCGCGTGGACGACGAGCAGTCCGCCGGGTCGGAACTTGGGCAGGGACATTCCCGCGAAGTCCTGCGGCAGGCCTTCTTCTATTCCTCCCGATCCAACGAGAATGCTGTCGGCGTCGACAGTCAGGTGGCCTGCCAGTTCCTCCATGAAGCGGGAGCGGTCCCAGCCGGCATCCCTGTACCTGGCCATGTGCTCCGGGGAGAGCACGAGCATTGCGTCGATTCCCATCACGACACGGGATGACACCGATCCGAGCAGGGACTGGGCCAGCATGCGGGTCAGCGAGTCGGCTGATCGGCTCTTCTGGTCCATGAGAATATGGGGCCCCTCGCCGGCAAAGGCCGTGACCGTGTTCTGGTCAGGACCGAAGCCCCTGTCCTCGGAGAGGCTGGTCCAGGGCGAGCCGGCCTGGTCCACGGCGAAGCAGAAGCCCTGCTTTCCCATGTGGCCGAGGGTGGCCCTGTCGATGCCACCCGGTGCACCACCGCCGACGTTGCGGATGACGAGTTGGACTGCCCGGCCGATGGTGCTGTTGGCCCGGTTGCCGTGCCCGAGAACGTTGATGCCGTGGTTCATCTTGATTTCTGCCGTGACCGGTCCGCTCACGACAAGTACCGGCCCGACCGACATCGTCGTGGCAAGGACGCCGTGCATGTTGAAGTCGTCGGTGCACACGGCCTCGAGAGCGGTCAGCACCACTGGCAGGTACTCGGGTAGGCAGCCCGCCATGACGGCGTTGACGGCGACCTTCTCCACCGTGCAGTCGACCAGGTCGGGTGGGACCACAGCCACGAGGTCCGCCGGGTTCCGCGTGGTTCCGGTGAGCATCCGTTCGACCCGTGCCTCAGTGGGTGGCACGACCGGTAGGCCGTCGGTCCAGCCCCGGTCGAACATGGCCTCGGCGTCATCTTCGAGGGAGGCGATCTCCACACGTCGCGACCTGAGGTGTGCGTCGGGGTTGCCACCTGGCGTCCCGTACCGGGCCCTCAGTTCGTCGACCCGCCCGGGATCGGCTGTGAGCGATCCTCAACCGGGCTTGAACGCCGGCAGTTCGGGACCCAGGCCGGTCTTGCCGGACAGGTCCTCCCAGGCNTCACGCAACCAGCCCGTTGTACGCCCAACCTCCCTGCCGCCTTCGAAGCGCAGCAGCGTGGGGACTGCCTCAAGGTCCAGCCCCCAGCTCGCCGAGAGGTCGGTGTCGTCGACAACCCACGGCGCATCGGCGGGGAAGGACGGATCGTCCTGGGTGAAGACCGTCAGTCCTGCACCGGTGGCCAACTGTTCGAGGACCGGAACCACCAGNTGGCATGCGGGGCACTCCCGCTTCACTACGGCTACNAGGCCGTCTTCCACCTGGGCAGGACTCACGGGGTGAGTATCGCGCACGGAATCGCCGGGAGGGACAGCAGGCGGCGGAAGCACCGCCTCCCAGGGGTCTGGACCTGAGACATCTGCCACCTGAGACGTCTGACACACCGCCACAAGTGGAATCAGGCCCACTCCTACCCTCGTACCCGATGGCCGACTCACTTGATGTGCGCTTCTACGGGGTACGGGGCTCCACCCCCTGCCCGTGTGATGCCAACAAGCGATACGGCGGCAACACCTCATGTGTCGTGCTGCAGGCCGACGGTGCCGACCCGATCCTCCTGGACATGGGTACCGGCCTCCGCAACTTCGGCATGGAGGTCGATAGTGAAGCCGGTCGCGGACGCGGGGTGGAAGACGAACGCCTGGGGCTGACAACTCCGTTCAGGGGAACGGCCCTTGTCAGCCACCTCCACTGGGATCACGTTCAGGGCCTGCCCTTCTTTGGTCCGATCAACCGGCCCGGAGCGCACCTCGACGTGTTCGGCCCGGCCGATGGGAACCGCTCCATGGAGGCCGCCTTCGCCTCGTTCATGANCCCGCCGTACTTCCCGATCTGTGTCGACGATCTGGCGGGGAGCGTGTCCTTCAACGACATCGGTGACGCCACCATGTCGATCGGTCCAGCAGTTGTCAGGACACGGAGGGTTCCCCACGTCGGTGTTACCAACGGATACAGGATCGACTGGGGTGGTGTGAGCGTCGCCTACATCAGCGACCATCAGCAGCCGGTCAACGACCCTCAGCGGGTCGACGAGGCGGTGCTCGAGTTGGCTGATGGCGTGGACCTCCTGATCCACGACGCCCAGTTCACCACCGAGGAGTTCGCGCAGCGGAGCGACTGGGGCCACAGCACCGTCGCCTATGCGCTCGAGGTCGCACATCAGGCCTCGGTTGTAGAACTTGCCCTGTTCCATCATGACCCGTCGCACTGTGACGACACGGTCGACAGGCTGCTGGAATGGGCCTGTCATGCGGCTGACGGTCTTGACGTGGGTCGGGTGAGCGCGCCAGCCGAGGGTGAGACGGTGACGCTTGCGGCTACATGGTCGGCTGGTGGCAGAGGGCACCAGGTCGGCGCCTCCTCGACAGCCTGAACGGTCAGCCTGTCGGACTACCCTCGGCAACTACCTTCACATCGGCACAGGACAGGGGGATATGTGGAAGCCAGCCAGCAGGNCGACCGCTCAGCGCGGGGCGGCGAAATCACCCCCGAGGCATACCGGCAGGTGCTCGGACGCTTTCCGACCGGGGTGNCCCTCGTTACCGGCATGGACGGTGACGAGCCCCTGGCCGTTGTAATCGGATCGTTTGTGTCGGTTTCGATGGACCCTCCTCTCGTGGGGTTCCTCACCGGGAGCGATGCAAGGACCTGGCCTCGAATCAGTGCGAGCGGTTCATTCTGCGTGAACGTGCTGGCCGACGACCAGGCCGATCTGGCCAATGCATTCTTCACGCGTGACGGAGACCCCTGGGAGGGAACCGGCCGGGTTCCGGCACTCACCGGTTCTCCCGTCATTCCCTCCTGCGTTGCCAGCATCGACTGTTCCATCTTCGATGTCATGGAGGCTGGCGACCACCTGTTCGTGGTGGGTGAGGTGATCGACCTGAGGGACCACGAGACCGGTGGCTCACCGATGGNGTTCCTGGGCGGCTCGTACGGTTCCTTCGGCCCCGGTGCCGGTTCGGGTTCCTGATGCCGCTGTACGCCATCGGCGACATGGGTCCTGAGGTCCATTCCTCCGCCTACGTCCATCCCGAGGCTGTACTGATCGGTGCCGTTGTGCTGGGCCCCGAGTCGAGCGTCTGGCCCCACGCCGTTGTCAGGGCCGACGAGAACCAGATTGTGATCGGGGCGAGATCCTCGGTGCAGGACAACGCCGTCCTCCACTGCACGGCCGACCTTCCGACGATCGTCGGCGACGATGTGACCCTGGGCCATCTCTGTCACCTCGAGGGTTGCACGATCGAGGACCAGGTCGTGGTCGGTGTCGGGTCCGTGGTTCTCCACGAGGCCCTGGTCGGACGGGGTTCGATCGTGGGCGCGAACGCAGTTGTGCGCAACGGCCAGGTTGTTCCACCCCTTTCCATGGCCCTCGGGGTTCCCGCAACCGTCAGGGAGGGCGTGATGGTCGCGGGCGCCAACCTCGAGAACGCCGAGGTCTATGTAGAGAGGGCCCGCCTGTTCGCCTCGGTCCTCCGCCGCCTGGACTGAGGCTGTGGACGGGAGCGCAAACCACCACTACGGCTCAGGTGGCCTGCGTCTTGCAGCCCATCTCGAAACACCTGACCCTGAGGACGTTGTAGTCAACGGTGATCCGCAGTCCGACGAAGGCATTCCCGCTGTCGTGATATGCCACGGGTTTCCCAGTGGCCCAGGCGGGGGCGCCAACTCGCCGGCAACGTTCCCCGAGCTGGCCAGGAGGATCTCCAGGCAGCTGGGGTGGGTGGCGATGGTTCCATACCTGCGGGGAATGCCGGGGTCTGACGGCAACTTCAGCCTCGATGGCTGGCGTGATGACCTGCTGGCAGCGGTTCTACACCTGCGCGACAGCGACGAGGTCGGAGTGCAGGTGGGCGGCATCTGGGCAGTCGGATTCGGAACCGGTGCGGGCCTGGCCATCTGTGCTGCAGCTGCAGAGCCGGNGATAAGGGGCGTGGGTGCCCTCGCCACTCCCGCCGACTGGTCCGATTGGGCTGACAACCCGCGCCGGCTGCTGCTGCATGCACGTGACGCCGGTCTGCTGTCTGATCCGGAGTTTCCCGCCGACTTTCAGAGCTGGGCGGGTGCGCTGGCGTCGATTTCCCCGGAGGCGTGCGTGGACCAGCTTCGACCGAGGAACCTCCTGTTGGTGCACGGAAGCAATGACAATGCAGTTCCCCCCCTGGATGCCCGGGCCCTTGCGGCGGTCCACGGTGCCGCTGACCTGCGCATGATCAGCGGGGCGGGTCACCATCTCCGCCATGACCCGCGGGCGATTGCGGTGCTGCTGGGCTGGCTGGTGCGTCAGCGCCGTCTGAACGGTTGCACCGGCTGATGCCGGAGAGACCGCTGTTTCTGTAGCCCTACCTTGAAAACCCGGGTTGGATTGTTACTATCCACGTAGGAGAAATACCTGATGTCCGTACCCGCGGGGCTGATGTCACGACACTGGAATCTGGAGTCGAATCCAACATGGCACCTACCGAGATCGATCTGGACCTGAGCCGTTACAAGCTGGGCTGGAGCGACGCGGAGGACTACGTCTTCAAGCCCAGAAAGGGCATCGACGAGGCCATCGTCAGGGAGATCTCCGGCATGAAGGGCGAGCCTGACTGGATGACCGAGTTTCGCCTCAGGTCATACCAGCGCTTCGACAAGCGTCCGATGCCCCGGTGGGGTGGGGACATGTCCGGAATCAACTTCGACGACATCTACTACTACATCAAGCCCACCGAGGGTCAGGTCGACGACTGGGACGACGTTCCCGATTCCATCAAGAACACCTACGAGAAACTCGGTATTCCCGAGGCCGAGCGCAAGTACCTCGCCGGGGTAACGGCACAGTACGAGTCCGAGGTCGTGTACCACCGGAACCGCGAGGACCTCGAGGCCCAGGGTGTCATCTTCTGTGACATGGACACTGCTCTACGGGAGCACCCCGAGATCGTCAAGGCCTGGTTCGGCCGGGTAATCCCGCCCAACGACAACAAGTTCTCGGCCCTCAACTCGGCTGCCTGGAGTGGAGGATCGTTCATCTACGTTCCCCCCGGCGTGAAGGTCGAGATGCCCCTTCAGGCCTACTTCCGTATCAATGCCGAGAACATGGGTCAGTTTGAACGCACGCTGATAATCGCCGACGAGGGCTCTGAGGTCCACTACATCGAGGGCTGTTCCGCACCCGTGTACACAACCGATTCCCTCCACTCGGCGGTCGTCGAGATCGTGG
This sequence comes from Acidimicrobiaceae bacterium, assembly GCA_002687745.1. Classification (GTDB taxonomy): domain Bacteria; phylum Actinomycetota; class Acidimicrobiia; order Acidimicrobiales; family MedAcidi-G1; genus UBA3125. Next base: position 85,180 of record NZBE01000022.1, read on the forward strand.
TCAGGCCATCGGCACGTGTCACCTACACGACCATCCAGAACTGGTCCAGCAACGTCTACAACCTGGTAACCAAGCGGGCCCGGGTGGAGGCCGAGGGCCACATGGAGTGGATCGACGGCAACATCGGATCGCGTCTCACCATGAAGTACCCGGCAGTCGTGCTGGTGGGCCCCAAGGCATCCGGCGAGGTGCTTTCGGTGGCGTACGCGGGGGCCGGTCAGCACCAGGATGCAGGGGCCAAGATGACCCACGCCGCTCCCGAGACCACATCCAAGATCGTGTCCAAGTCCATTTCAAAAGATGGCGGCCGCACCAGCTACAGGGGCCTCGTGAGAATCGAGGACGATGCATACGGCTGCAAGAGCCATGTCCAGTGCGATGCCCTGATACTCGACGACGACAGCATCTCCGACACCTACCCGTACATGGAGGTCGGAGCCGCAGACGCCGTGGTGGGGCACGAGGCAACCGTCTCCAAGGTCGCCGATGACCAGCTCTTCTACCTGATGAGCAGGGGCCTTTCAGCGGAACAGTCGATGTCAATGGTCGTGAACGGCTTCATCGAGCCGATTACCCGGACGCTGCCAATGGAGTACGCGGTCGAGTGGAGTCGGCTGATCGAACTGCAGATGGAGGGGTCTGTCGGCTGATCGTCCGGATCGGCTAGGAATACGCCATGCCGATGCGGGAGGACTGTAAGCACTTCGAGAGCCGTAGCTATCCCAACGGCGACACCGTTCGCAAGTGCGACCTCGACCTTGCCCCCGAGGCCCCCTGGAGGTGCCCCGCCGAGTGCCCCTCCTTCCAGAAGAGGCGAATCGACGTGAACTGGAGCCACGGGTCGTTGGTGACCCCGGCCACCCCAGATGAGCCTCAGGGCCTTGGCGATGATGACAGCATCGCTGCGCTGCTGGATGCCGCCGAGGACATCATCAACGAGGCTGTGCCCGGCGTGATAGCCGACCTGGATGCCGAACGCGGGATCGGTGGAAAGGTGCGTAAGCGTCTGAGGCAGGGCAGGAAGGGCAGGCGCAACCGGAAGGGCAGGCGCCGTCGGTGATGTCGGCGAGGGTCATCGGGCCGTAGCTCTTTCAGATGTGCCCCTGCCCCGGTTGCCAGGGGCGTCAGCGTCCCGGTGAGAGCCTCACCTCGATCAGCGACGGTAGGGGTACGTGGACCATCGAACCGTCCGCTGACCGCAGCATCATGAGGTCCTGCCCGAGGCGTTCGAGCGTTCCTGTCTGAGCCGTCGTTGAACCGGCCACCACGATGGTCACCTGTGGTTGATCGCTGAGGAGTCGTTCCAGCACGCTGTGCAGGTTGGTGTCGCGGATGGGTGTTGGGCGGTCGCCGACCAGATCCGTGTCGGGCCCGAGGTGGACAAGGGCGATGGAGGTGAGAGCAAGCAGGCTCAATCCACCGTCGTCCAGCCGCAACCCGATGAAGTCGGCACCGATCGCCTCGACGTGGCCGTTGCGGTGGGCCCCGCTGGACAGTGCCACACCAACGGGATCACGCCTTTCAGCGAGGTCGGTCAACAGTCCCTGAAGGTGGCCGGCCTCCTCGGAGCGCTGGCGTAGCCACGCCTCGTGGCCGAGTCGACGGACGGCCTCCTCGGCGCCGGCCTCCGCCGTGAAGCGCTCGAGCTCCTCAAGCGTCGGTTCGGGAGCATCCGGTGGGGTCTGTCCGGTCTCCGGTTCGGGTGACGGGCTACCCGCTTCTGCGACCATGTGTCGAGGGTAACCGGGTCGAAACCCGTGTTCCCGGAAGTTGCCGGCCCGGTTGGTCAGGCCGCTCCCGGCGCAACCGCACATTGCAGTAGCACCGATACTGGAGGGGTAGCCTCTGGGTACCCATGCAGGAGACCACCGTCAAGTTGAGCGTTCCCGGAAACGACCTGATGTCGATTCTGGTGGGCGAACACGACGAGTTGCTGCGCCAGGTCGAGGGGGCCTTCCCCGGCGTCGGCATTCATGTCCGTGGCAACCAGATCACCATCGACGGAGAACAGGCCGACGTCGTCCGCCGCGTGTTCGACGAACTGGTGCTGCTTCTGGAACGGGGCCTACCGGTTGATTCACTCACCCTGGAGCGTGCGATCGACATGGTTCAGGCCGATGAGCGTCCATCCGAGGTGCTGACCAGCGAGATCCTGAAGACATCACGTGGGAAACCTGTGCGGCCCCGGTCGGCTGGCCAGCAACGCTACGTCGAGGCAGTGACCGACAACATCATCACCTTCGCGATCGGTCCGGCCGGAACGGGCAAGAGTTGGTTGGCTGTGGCACTTGCCGTAAGGGCACTCCAGGCTGGTCAGGTAGACCGGATCGTGTTGACCCGCCCGCTGGTAGAGGCCGGAGAGCGGGTCGGGTTCCTGCCGGGTGACCTGATGGCCAAGGTCGACCCCTACTTCCGGCCCCTCTACGACGCCCTCTTTGACATGCTTGACATGGACACGGCCCAGCGTCTCCTTGAGCGCGGCGAGGTCGAGGTGGCGCCGCTTGCGTTCATGCGCGGCCGCACCCTAAACAACAGCTTCGTGATCCTCGACGAGGCCCAGAACACCACCCCGGAACAGATGAAGATGTTCCTGACGAGGCTCGGGTTCGGTTCCCGGGTGATCGTTACCGGTGATATCAGCCAGACAGACGTGCCGGGCGGGCGCAGTGGGTTGGCTGACCTCGAGTCGGTCCTCGCCAACATCAGTGGCCTCGACTTCGTGTACCTGACCAGTCGAGACGTGGTTCGCCACAGAATCGTCCAGGACATCGTGGAGGCCTATGGGGCGGCCGGTGCAGATGGGCACCTTGATCCCCGGGGCGACACGTGAGATGCGGGTGAGGCCGCGATGAGAGAGGAACCTCCTGAACCCCGTCCGCGTGTCGTGGTCGACGCGCGGACAGCGGCGACCGCTGATGGTGTCGCCGGCGACATGTCACGGTGGGTGGCGCTGGCAGAGCACGTTCTGGTCGAGGAGGGTCTGGGTGCCAGGCCAGTCGAGTTGACGGTCCACCTGGTCGACGAGGAGTCGATGACCGAGCTGAACCTTGAGCACATGGGTGCCGACGGCCCCACCGACGTTCTGGCTTTTCCGGTTGACCATCCCGGCGAGGTCGCCGGTGGCCTGCCGGTACTCCTCGGTGACGTGGTGATCTGCCCGACAGTGGCTGCAAGACAGGCCCGGGGTGTCGACGGCAGTGTCCGGGAGGAACTGTCCCTGCTCCTGGTTCACGGAATCCTCCACCTGCTCGGCCACGACCATGCCGAAGGCGGGGAGCGCGAGGTGATGCAGCGTCGCGAGGGAGAGCTGTTGGCGGGGTTCGGGTCCTGATGGGTATCACCGAGGTCGCGGGCCTGATCCTCCTCGCCGTTGCAACAGGTTGCTCGGCTGTGCTGGTTGCGGCCGAGACGAGCCTCGTCCACATCGGCCGAGCCAGGGCTGAGGTCATTGGAGACGATCTGGGCGACGACGACCGTGTCGAGGCGCTGCTGGCACTCCTCGACCGTCGCTCCGAGGCTCTGCGCCCGCTCGTGCTGGCTCTGGTCCTGTGCCGTACTGCCACTGTCGCGCTGCTGGTCAGCTGGGCCTACCAGCGTTCCGGTGACGGGTGGGTGGCGCCGGTGGTAGTGGCGCTCGGTCTGGTTCTCTTCGTGGTCGCCGAGGCGCTTCCGCGTTCTGTCGCATTTCGCCGGACGGAGGCGGTAGCCCTTCGCTCCGTCGGTGTGGTCGGTCGGCTCACCTCTGTCGTGCCCCTGCGCTGGCTTGCAGCGGTGCTGGCCACTGTTTCCGAGCACCTTCTGCCGAGGTCGGCCCGGGAGGTAGGGCCTGTCGTTACCGAGGAGGAGTTGTTGGCTGTCGCTGACCGGGCCCTCGCGACACGATCCATCGACGAGGAGGAGCACGAACTCATCGGGTCGGTAATTGCGTTCGGGGACACCCTGGTCAGGGAGGTGATGGTTCCCCGCCCGGACATTGTCGGTGTTGAGNACGGCTGCACGGTGCAGGTGGCACTTGAAGAGGCCGTCTCCGGCGGGCACAGCCGTATCCCGGTCAGCGGAACCGGGATCGACGACATCGTCGGAGTTGTCCATGTCAAGGATCTGGCAAGTGCCCACCTGGATGGCAGAAGCGGTGAACCGGCTGTACAGATGTCGCGCACTCCGACCTTCATCCCCGAGACCATGAAGGCCGACGACCTCCTTCGCCAGATGCAGTCCGAGCGGTTCCACCTGGCGGTGGTTGTTGACGAGTATGGCGGCACAGCAGGCCTGGTCACCATGGAGGACCTTCTGGAGGAGGTGGTCGGTGAGATAGTCGACGAGTTCGACCGGGTGGAACCCCTGTCCCAGTCGCTTGCCGGTGGAGATCTCCGGGTCCACGGACGAATGCCTGTCGACGAGCTGAACGACCTGCTTGGCGAGGATCTACCTGACGGCGACTGGGACACCGTTGGTGGACTCATCTTCAACGCCCTCGGCCATGTGCCCGAGGTGGGAGAGGCAGTTGAGCTTTCGGGACGTCGTTTCTGTGTAGAGCAGGTTGTAGGTCGTCGGATCACGAGGATCCGGGTGGGTGCCCCCGAGGTCAGCCCGTGACGCAGGAGGTCCATGGGTCAGAGGAACTGGATGAGCCCTGTGAAGGGGTTGGCGGGGAGCCGGACGGAGAACCAGCAGACGTGCCGACTGTCGTTGATCAGCCCGAGGGACACCGGTCCGGCTTCGTGACCCTGGTTGGAAGGCCCAATGTGGGCAAGTCGACCCTGTTGAACCAGATGCTGGGCACCAAGGTGACCATCGTGTCGGACAAGCCCCAGACCACCCGGACAGAGGTACGTGGTGTGCTGACGAGAGCCGATGTGCAGGCAGTGTTCTGTGACACCCCGGGCATCCACAAGCCGCGGACCCTCCTGGGGCAGCGGCTGAACGATACTGCCAGGGCGGCGCTCGCCGACATGGACGTTGTGCTCTTCCTCGTGGAGGCTGATGGGAAGATCGGCAGGGGAGACCGGTTCATCGCAGAGAGCCTGCCGCCTGAGAAGACCGTGCTCGTTCTCAACAAGATCGACGCTGTCGGCCGCGACCAGGTGGTGGGGCAGCTGGTCAAGGCAGCCGAGATGGAGTTCGACGAGTACTTCCCTGTGTCGGCAACGACGGGCAGGGGGGTGGATGCCCTGCTCGAACATGTGCTCGAGAGGTTGCCTGAGGGACCGCGCTACTACCCCGAGGACACCCTCTCTGACGTACCGGAGGCCCACTGGGTTGCCGAACTGGTCAGGGAACAACTCCTTGCGGTCGTGCGCGAGGAACTCCCGCATTCGATAGCCACCCGGGTGACCGAGTGGGACTGGCCCAGAGTCCGCTGCGAGATCCTTGTTGAGCGCGACTCGCAGAAGGGGATCGTCATCGGTCGGAAGGGGTCGGTCCTCAAAGAGGTCGGAACCAGGGCGCGGGCCCAACTGCCCGAGGGTGTCTTCCTGGAACTGGTCGTCAAGGTCGACAGGGACTGGCAGCGCCGCCCCAAGGCCCTGGACCGACTGGGCTACTGACCCTGGGGTGGCTGGGGGAGCGGCTGAAGGTTCAGGAGAACAGGCTTTCCAGAAATGATACGGCCTCTTCGGGGTCTGATGTGCGGCGCATGGGTGGAAGCGCTGCCAGCAGGGCACCTGAGTAACGAGCTGCGGAGAGGCGGGGGTCGAGAACTGCCGCTACGCCATGGTCGGTCCGGGAGCGTATGAGGCGGCCAACTCCCTGTGCCAGCCGGAGGGCACCCAGTGGAAGGTCGACGGCTCCCCATCCGTCGAGACCGGCCCTGTCGCGCCATGCTCTGGTCAGGTGCTCGTCGGGTCGTGGAAATGGAATCCTGTCGATTACGACAAGGCCCAGGGACGGGCCGGGAACATCGATGCCCTGCCAGAAGCTGCGGGTGGCGAAGAGGCAGGACGACTCATCGGCGGCGAACTCCTCGAGGAGGGTTCTGGCCGGAAGGTCTCCCTGCTCCAGTATCGGGTACGGCACGAGCGGCCTGATTGCCGAAGCAGCGGCCTGCAGCCGTCTCCAACTGGTGAAAAGGGCGAGTGTGCGGCCACCGCTGGCCTGGATGAGGTATTCCAGTTCTGTGAGCATCGCGGTCGACCATCCGGTTTCGTCCTCGGAGGGGTTCGGAATGCGTGTCGGGCAGTAGAGAAGGGACTGGGTCTCGTAGTCGAACGGGCTGTCGACTGTGCTGGTGGCGGGATCAGGCAGCCCCAGGCGTGCCGGTAGGTTGACGGGAAGGGTTGCACTTGTCAGGACCGCTGTGCGCAGAGGCCAGAGGTCGCTCGCCAGGCGTGGCCCGACCTCGATGGGTGCGACACGCAGCACCGTTCGCGTCCCAGAGTGCTCGACCCACGTCAGGTGGTCGTCTGCGGCAACCGACCGACCGGCCGGACTGTGTTCACTGGGCTTTCGGAGTAGTTCCCTGGTGAACCGGATATCNCCTATGAGGGTGCTTCCGGCATTTACCAGGCGGGTCAGACGACGGCGCTCCCGTTGGGTTGCCGGATCGTCGTTGCCCCGGCTGATGTCGCGCACGGCCTGTCGCGCAGCGACAAGCACGCGGTCGACCCGGGTTTCGGCCAGATCCAGCACCGGATCGAGGTCTGAGTAGGTGTCTGCCACGAGGCGCCTGTCGGGATTGTCGGCAAGCCATGTGGAGAACCGTGTAGCCGCATCGTCCAGTCCGCCTGCCGGCTCATCTGGCTTGAGGGCCGCTTTGGCGAGGCGGGCCAGCCAGCGGAAGCGTCCGGCGGTCAGCTGGAATCCGAAGGATGCGGTGAAGACCTCCTCAAGCTGGTGGGCCTCGTCGAATATGACGAGTTCGTGGGGGTTGTCCGGGTGGTCGAGGAGCATTCCGTTGAGTGCCACGTCGACGGCGTAGAGGTGGTGGTTGGTGATGCAGATGTCGGCCTCGCGGGCACGTTGCCGTGCTCTGGCCGGACGGCACCCGGATGCGAACGGGCACTCGGACAGGCCGATGCAGTCGTCGGTGCCGACGCTCACCGAGGACCATGCGGCAGCGGTGGGCTCGAACGGCAGGTCCGCCCGATCGCCCGAGACGCTCGTTTCCGACCACTCCAGGATTGAGTCGACCTGGGTGCTGTCTGAGCCGTCGGCGACCCCGTCAAGGGCCCGTTGTCCTCCCGTTTCGCGGATCTGGTCGAGGCGCTCGTGGCAGACGTAGTTGTCCCATCCCTTGAGCACCGCATGGCTGAAGGACCTGTCGAGGTGCCTGACGAGCACTGGCAGGTCGGACCTCTCCATCTGGTCCTGGAGTGCCTTGGACCAGGTGGCGACCACGGTCCTGCGGCCGGAGAGAATTGCAGGAATGAGGTAGGCGAGGGTCTTTCCTGTTCCGGTGCCCGCCTGGATTACCAGGTGCTGTTCGGTGTCGATTGCCTCGGCTGTCTCGAGGGCCATGGAGCGTTGACCCCCGCGGACCTCGCCTCCGCCCGGCAACGCCCCGGTGACCTCCTCGAGGGCGATCGAAACCTCGTCGGCCGTGCTCATCGCGAGGACTCTACGGGCCGGCTGCGCCACCGACCGGGGGTGGGGAGGGGGTAGGTTTCGGAGATGCTTCCGTCCGACCTGGATCCCCGACCGATCCCCGTGCACATCGCATGCGTCATGGACGGTAACGGCCGTTGGGCCGAGCAGAGGGGGCTGCCCCGTACCGAGGGCCACACCGCCGGTGAGCAGTCTCTGTTCGACGTTCTCGAGGGCGCCAACGACCTGGGTGTCGGGTGGTTCACGGTGTACGCCTTCTCGACCGAGAACTGGCGACGACCGGCCGACGAGGTTCAGTTCCTGCTCAGGTTCAACGAGCAGATCCTCATCAACCGTCGCGACGAGATGCATGAGCGGAACATGCGCATCCGGTTCATCGGCAGACGTGACCGGCGGGTACCACGGCGACTTGTTCGCCTGATGGACGACGCCGAGGAGATGACCCGGGGCAACACTGGTCTGACCTTCACCGTCGCCTTCAACTACGGCGGCAGGGCTGAGTTGGTGGATGCAGTGCAGCGCCTCGTCGACTCCGGGGTGAGCCGTGTCACCGAGAAGGCCATTGCCAGAAACCTCTACGACCCCGAAATGCCCGACCCTGACCTCGTCATCCGCACCTCTGGTGAGTACCGCATCTCGAACTTCCTTCTGTGGGAGATCGCCTACAGCGAGCTCGTGTTCAGCGAGACCCTGTGGCCCGATTTCAGACGCGAGCACCTCTACTCCGCCATCAAGGAGTACCAGGACCGCAACCGTCGCTTCGGCGGCGTCGGAGAGCCGTGACCCTCTACCGCGACCAGGGGGTGGTAATTCGAACGTGGCGTCTCGGTGAGGCTGACCGCATTGTGGTGCTGCTGACGCCGGAGCACGGCAAGGTCAGGGCCGTGGCGAAGGGTGTGCGCAAGACCCGCAGCAAGTTCGGTGGACGCCTCGAGCCGACCAGCCATGTGGACCTCCAGCTGTACGCCGGCAGGGGAGACCTCGGCATCGTCACCCAGGCCGAGACCATTGACCGGTTCGAGAACGTCCGTGCCGATCCCGACCGGTTCAGCGAGGCATCGGCCCTACTCGAGGTCGTTGATGTTGTCTCCCCCGACGGCGATCCGGATCGCCAGCGTTACGAGATGCTCCTCGGTGCGTTGAGGACCCTCGATGGGAATCCGACCCCTCTGCTGGTCCCGGCCTTCTACCTGAAGTTGCTAGCCCGCGAGGGGCTGGCGCCCAACCTCGACTCATGTGTCCGCTGTGGTTCATCGGGGCCCCTGGTCGCTGTCGAGTTCGGCGAGGGAGGCACGCTCTGTGGAGGATGTCGGAGGGGTCGACCGGTATCAGATGCGGCTCTTGCGGTGATGAGGGCGGTCCTGGGTGGTGGCCTTGTCGATGCGCTGGCGGTGGTTGACCCTGAGGTGTGCGCCGAGGTTGATGGCACTGCGACCGCGGCCGTCGAGTACCACCTGGAGCGCCGCATGAAGTCCCGGCGGATAATGGAGAGGGCCTGAAAGGGGTTGGCTGGCTGACCTCAGTCGAGGTCTGGAACGACGGGCACGTTGCCGGCATGGCTCCTGTCGACCACGAGCGTGCCTCCGATGCGGTCACCGAGGCGGCGGTGCCCGGAACTCGTCAATGTCAGCCCCATCTCAACCACCACCATGACCGGTGCAAGAAGGCCGAGAACGGTCGGGATCATCCACGGGAGGGTTCGGCCCACAGATCCGGTCATACCGGGAAGGCCGCCGTTCGAGCGTCGGATTACCCGCAGGCCTGTTACCGCCTTTCCGAGGCTGAACCCGGCAACTGAGGTCAGGAGGATCTGGTTTGCCAGGAAGGCGAGGGTCGGAACAAGCACATGCGGAGCTCCGAGGCCTACGTCGACCTGCCAGGCCTCGTCGCCGATGACGATGCANCCNTCTTCGGAGGCAAACAGCACGGAGCAGGCATCGGCGACAGCGAGGTCCTCTGGAACAGGCCTGCTCTCGGCGCCCGACAGCAAGATGATGGTGAAGAGGGTGGCGATAAACAGATTGTCCAGAACCCACGCGACGAGTCGACGTCCGAGGACTGCTGTCGGATCGGCGTGGCTGTCAGCGTTGGACCACTTCATTGGGCCAGTCTGGCCGATCTGGGGGCATCAGGGCTTCCACCCGAGGTGGAACAGTGAGGGGGCATCGGCCGGTACCCTGCAGCGCCATGGTCCCGAACGACGAAACCCTCTTTGACAAGGTGGTGAACCTGTCCAAGCGTCGCGGCTTCGTGTTCCAGTCGGCCGACATCTACGGCGGCTTTCGTTCCACCTACGACTACGGACCCATCGGTGTGCTGTTGCTTCGCAATGTAAAGGAGCAGTGGTGGCGCACCATGGTCCAGTTGCGCCACGATGTGGTTGGTCTGGATGCGTCCATCCTCACCCCTCCCGCTGTCTGGGAGGCATCCGGTCACCTCGCCAACTTCACCGATCCACTGGTCGACTGCAGGGAGTGTGGCGCACGCCACCGGCAGGACAAGCTGGACGATCCCGACACCTGCCCGGCCTGTGGCAGGACCGGGTCCTTCACAGAGGCCCGACACTTCAACCTCATGTTCAAGACCCACGCCGGCCCCATGGCCGACTCTGCAGCCGAGGTCTACCTGCGCCCCGAAACCGCCCAGGGCATGTTCATCAACTTCGCCAACGTGCTCAACACGAGCCGAAAGAAGCCACCGTTCGGAATCGCCCAGATCGGCAAGTCGTTCCGCAACGAGATAACTCCCGGCAACTTCGTGTTCCGGACACGCGAGTTCGAACAGATGGAGATGGAGTTCTTCGTGCCTCCGGACGAGGCCGACGAGTGGTACCGCTTCTGGTGCGACGCAAGGTGCGACTGGTACCTGGACCTCGGCATGCCCGAGGACCGCCTGCGCCTGCGTGATCACGAATCCGACGAGTTGAGCCACTACTCGACGGCAACCGCCGACGTGGAGTTCCTGTTCCCGTGGGGGTGGGACGAACTTGAGGGCATAGCCAACCGGACCGACTTCGATCTGATGCGCCATGCCGAGAGTTCCGGAGCGCGCCTCGAGTACCACGACCCTGGTAGCGGCGACAGATACGTACCCCACGTGATCGAACCGGCTGCCGGAGCCACCCGGACGGCAATGGCGTTCCTGATGGCCGCCTACGACGAGGAGGAGGTCAGGGACGACACACGCACCGTTCTGCGCCTCGACCACAGGCTGGCCCCCTACAAGGTGGCGGTCCTGCCGCTCTCCAAGAAGGCCGAGTTGATTGATCCGTCCAACGAGGTGCTGGGCCTGCTGCAGCCCCACTGGATGTGTGACTACGACCAGACCCAGGCGATCGGGCGCCGCTACAGGCGACAGGACGAGATCGGCACACCGTTCTGCGTGACCATTGACTTTGACACTCTCGATGACCGGGCCGTGACGGTCCGCGAGCGTGACTCCATGGAGCAGGACCGTGTTCCCATCGATGGCCTCGTCGAGTACCTCGACGGCCGTCTCGCCTCCTGAGTCCAGTCTGGGTCGACCGGCCCCGGCCGCCCGTGTCTACAACTCTGGCCAGAGAACCCTGCGACGTCTGGACCTCCGCCCCCGGTCGCCGAGTGCCCACACGCGGCGCCATGCGCCGATGTCAGGACCGGTTAGCCCGGGCGAGGTGCCTGCATGTGCCCGCTGTCGCGCCTGCCACCAGTCGTTGGCTGCCTCGTCGCCCAGCGCGGCTACGGCTGCCTCGAGTCGGGAGGCGAAACCGCGGACATGTTCGCCCTCGGTGGCGAGGAGCGGATCGCCAAAGGTGACCGTCGTGCTGGAACGGCTCGGCAGGAGGTGTCCCTTGCGGAGGATCCGGTCGGTGCCGGCAATGTGCACCGGCACCACCGGGACATTGCAGCGGATGGCCAGGTAGGCGGCGCCACCACGGAAGGGCTGTCCCCAGCCGTCGGGGCTCCGGCCACCTTCAGGAAAGATCAGGACGCTCCAGCCATCGTCGAGCAGGTCTGCTGCGAGGTTTGCTGACCTTCGGCCCACCTTGGTGCGCTCGATTGGGATGGCGTTGATCAGGAGCGCGGCCAGTGCGCTACCCAGTCGGGTGGCGAAGAAGTAGTCGGCGGCGGCACCTACGACCACGCGGTGGCGCCACGGCTCGGGTATCGAGGTGAGGAGGAGGGGCGTGTCGGCGTGGCTGTGGTGGTTGGCCACGAAGATGACGGGGCCGTCGACGGTGCTGAGGCGGTCGGTTCCCTCGCGGCTTGGCGATGCGACCACCGACATGACGAACCTCATTACGGTCTCGACCAGGGATGCCCTGACTACGCGCGCCGGATACCGCCGCGCCCATGCCGTGTCGTACCCGGCCTTGAGTTGTCGCGTCGGCTGCGGGGGTTCCACACCGGGTGGAATCGGAGCGGCCCGCCACGGAAATCCGAGGCGACCGACCATGGAGCGCAGCCTTGCGATCCGCAGGGTCAGCGGGGTCGTGGCCATCAGGTCAGGTTCACCGGTCGCAGGCTCACGTCACGTCCGCCATGAGTAGCGGTGGGTTCTTGAGGTGGGTGATGGTCGGTTGTGGGCCGACGACGTCACCGGCCATCTCCAGGGCGTCTGCCAGCGTGGAGGCCGGCTGGAAACCAAGCCGCCTGACTGCACGGGTGTCGCCGCCCACGATGATCACCCGACCGACGTGGCTGAGGGCGTGTGCTCCCCAGTACCACATGTAGAACGGGTGCACCCCGTGGTAGGCGTATGAGTTGCGATAGAGGTGGATGTACCACTCGTCCTCGGCGAACCGCTTTTCGTACTTCTTTTCGATCTCTCCCGGGTCGGTTGTATCGGCCAGCACCTCTTCGAAGAAGTCGATGTAGCTGGGGTGGTGAACCGGGTTGAACTCCCATGGTGTCGGGTGGCTGATGATCACCACGCCGCCCTCCCTGACGAGCGGACGTCCCCGGTAGAGGTTGAAGAAGTAGCCGAGACCCAGGCACATCACGAGGATCGGGTTCATGATGGAGTTCACGTTGTACGGGCAGATGTAGGGGAGCCCCATGGTGAGGATGTCGGTCTGACCCTCAACGGGTACGAGGTGCTGGCGGTAGACACTTGCCGTTGTCACCTCGTGGACGGCCTCGACCTCACCGGCCTGCACCGAGGTCATCTCGTAGGGGGCCAACCACGTGGAGAATGCCTTTCGCTTCAGGTTCGTCGGCATGACCTTCAGCCCCTGCTGCATTGCAAGGAATGAGGCCCGGTCGCGTCCTGACCACTCCCACTCCCGCTTCTGGAGCATCGAGAGCGGCCCCTCCCTGCCGAAGGTGTCGTTGTTGACGGTCGTCTCGATCTGGAAGATCTTGACGCCGGCATCGCGGAGCACCTTGCCCATGCGCCAGTTGGAGGCATGCAGGGCGGACTTGTCGCGATCCATGAACGACGTGGAGTTGAGCATGGTGTGCACGTTGTGGTTGTGGCGCAGGCTGGTGTAGCCGGTAAGGCCCGTGGCGGTGCTCTTGTGGCCGCCGTCCATGGCGACAAGGTTGATGTTGACGTAGATGACGAGGTCGCTCTCGGCTGCCCGCTTGTTGAACTGCACTGCCTCGCCGTGTGGTGTCTCGCCCAGGACGACCATTCCGTCGGGGTCCTCTGCGTCGTGGTTGTAGAGGAGTCCCTTGGGGGCGAATGCGTCGTAGACGCGGTCGCCGACGGCGTGGCGCAGTTCATCCTCGGTCATGCGCCTGTGCAGGGCGAGCGCTGCTATCAGATGGACGTCGTCGACACCGGCCTCTGCAGCGATGTCGAGCACGGCCTCGATGACGCGCTGGCGGATGTCGGGCCGACGCATCGGTGGCAGGGGCAGTGAAATGTCGTCGAAGGCGATTGTCAGCTTCATGTTGGGCCGCAGCAGGGCCGGAAGTGGATCTGAGTCTCCGATGGGGTTCAGGAGGGCGTGGCGGATGGCGCCGTCCGGGTCCGGGAGGCCTTCGAGCGGCTCGGCCGGGTAGANGACCCGGGAGCGGCCTGCCGGGAGTTTCTCCAACCTGAAGCCCTCGCCGTGGTGGAACACGATCGGGGGACTGTTCTTGTCCACGTCCAGGACGAATCCCGGCCGTGGCGCGAGGTGTCTGCCGTTGCTCATTGCCTGTAGCGCTCCTTTTCGTCCCTCAGGTCGAAAGCGATCTTCACTGCACCCCTGCCGCCAGCCGAGGAGGCGTGCTGGATGGCATCCTGATAGCGGTCCAGCGGGTATGTCGCCGAGACCAGGTTTCCCAGGTCGAAGCGGCGAACAAGGTCGAACGCAAGGTCGAATGTGCGTGCGCTAGTGCCGTCGGCCAGGAGTTCTGTGCCGTAGGTGTAGGCGCCGACCAGTTCAAGTTCGCGGTGCCAGAGTGGTGTCAACTCCAGGCTGACGGTTGCCGGCATTCCGACAAGGACTATTCGGCCTCTTGGCCTGGTGATTGCCATGGCGTCGGTGAGGCTGTCAGCGGAACCCACGCAGTCGATTACCACGTCGGCGCCTCCGCTTAGCCGGTCGACGCTGCCGGCATGGGTGTGGCTACCGGGCTGGGTTCCGGCCTGGCTGACTGCACGACTTCCTGTCATTCGGCGGACCGCCCGCCGCACCTCGTCGGGGGCTGCGAGCAGGTCCGCTCCGAGGGAGGATGCCATCTGGCGCTGTTCGGGGTAGCGGGCCGTGGCGAGGATGGTTCCGGGGTTTGTGTGGGCCCTGAGAGCGGCCAGCGTGAGCAGCCCGAGGGTTCCAGATCCGAGGACCACGACGGTTCCGTCGTCTGGCACGTTGGCCATGAGCGCTGCGTGGACTCCACATGCCGCCGGTTCGACGATGACGGCGGCCTCGTCGGAGAGGTCGTCGGGTACGGCGTGCAACTGGCTGCTGTGGGCCCAGAAGGCTGTCGACCATCCTCCGCCCGTGTCATGGCACGAACCTGTCTGAATTCCGGGCTCCAGGTCACCGAAGGTGACGTATTCGCAGTTGCCCAGGTGGCCGTCGCCGCATGGAGCGCAGTTGGGTGCGATGTTTCGGCTGACACATCCGAGGACCGGTTCCAGAACGACCCGGGTGTCGTCGTCCAGGTCGCCGACCACCTCGTGGCCGGGGACGAAGGGAAATGAGACAAGGGGTTCGAAGTAGCGGGCTGAGCGGCCGTTGACGGTTGCCAGATCGGAACCGCAGATGCCGGCGAGCCGTGGTCTGACCCGCACCCAGTCGGAGCCGGGTGGTTCAGGCTGGTCGATGTCGGCCAGCCTCAGTGGACCGATGCCGGCGCCTCCGCCCGGAGCGAGGCTGCCTGCGAGCCTGGCCGCAGCGAACCGGGGGATGTTCCTGTGGAACTCCAACGCCTTCATCGGTGCCACCGCGCTGTCATCGTCATGCGGTGCGTCGGGCCGCTGCCGTTGAGACGGGTGGTGCCAACGGAAGCAGGCGCCTGGACATGCCGGGGGACTTGGCGAAGTCCTCCACGAGCCAGCCCCGCTTTCTGGCAATGCTGGCCAGACGGGTCTCGGGGTTGACGGCGACCGGGAACCCGACGGCTTCGAGCATCGGAAGGTCGCTGGCCGAGTCGGCGTATGCCACGGACTCCCGAAGGTCGAGGCCGTGCAGGNCTGCGTAGTCGACAAGGGCCTGATAACGGGCCTCGCCGGTCGGGGGAGCCGCCTTCATCCGACCGTCGTAGGCGTCGGTTCCGTCACCCAACTGCGATGTTCCCAGCTCTGAGCTGATGATGTCGTCAAAGAGGGGNCGCAGCGGCTCGACCACGAAGTCGAGTGCGCCGGTGATCAGAACGGTCCTGTGTCCAAGAGCCCGGTGTTCGCGGACCCTGCGGATCCCAGCCGGGAACGACCTTGAGAGGATCAGGTCGCTGAAGTGCTCGGCAGAGTCCTCGGAGATTCTGGCCTTCGGGGCCCCCTCGTAGCGGCGGTAGAAGAAGCGGAGGAAGTCGCTGCGGTCGCGGCGATCGAGGGCCAACAGCGTCGGACCTTCGGCCAGGGTCTTGAGAACGAACCGGATTCGGTCGCCTCGCGACAGGTGACGGCTGCCCAGCCAGGCGAAGCTGGCGACCACGTTGGAGGAAATGAGGGTGTTTTCCAGGTCGAAGGCGGCGATGTGGCGCTCAGGGGCGAGGACCCGGTTCCGGAGCCTGGTGGCCCTGTCCTGGACTCCCCTGACCGGGGGCTTCATCGGTACACGTCCCGCCCTGACTACCGATGGCAGGTGGATCTCGGGTACGTAGTNGTCCCAGTCCATCGTGCGGGGGTCAAAGCAGAAGACCTCGTGGTCGCCGGCATCGAGGGTGTCCCACAGGGCGATCAGGCGGTCGAGGAGGTACACCGCCTCACACTCTGCGTAGGCGCCGTACAGGTCCACGTAGCCCATTGCACGCTCGACCAGGTCGCGCTGTTCCTCCAACTTCACGGCCATCTCAGCCTGTCGGCCACGTATGGGCAGCTTGTCGAGCACCTTGCGGGACAGGTCGAGGGTGGTTCCGGCACGTTCAAGCTGCCGTTTGACCCTGCCCCTACCGGGGAAGGACCATTCGGGGACCGAGATCGGCTGTCCGTGTTCGTCGTAGATGGGGTTGTCGGTGAACCAGGAGCGGACCAGGTCGACGAGGCGTCCGTAGTGGAGCGGGTTGACGCTGCCAGATGCGACCTGGACGATGTCGGCCCCCTCGATGGGGCCCCGGGCGGCGACTGCGCAGATGGCGGCGACGACATAATCCACCGGGATGACGTCGATGGTGCCCTCGGGGACTCCGGGGAACTCCTTGAGAAGGCCCCGGGCGTAGGAGATGATCACGGGCTCGGCCATGCGGAAGCCCCGGATCCAGCCGGGGGAAGGTTCGGCAACGGCTGACTCGATGATGGAGGGTCGGACGATGCTCACCGGGACATCTCCGGCCGACTCGGCGAGGGCCATCTCGCCGAGTGCCTTTGTGTAGGCGTAGGCGTCGGGGAAGCCCAGTGATGCTGCACGGGAGCGCCCGGCGTCGGCCATCCTGTCGTCGACCCAGCGCGACCGGAGTTGTTCGGTCTTGGCAGCCAGGGCGGGTATGCCCGCTGCTCCCAACTCGTCGTGGGCCTCCTGGCGGAAGTCGGCGAGGCTCTCGGGGGAGCGGCTTGTGCCCTCTGTCTCGTGTCGGATGCGCCGGGCGCCCTCCACCTCGAGACGCCAGTTGACGTCGACGAAGAAGGGGCTCTCGTCTACGGGTTCCTCGGGTGCAGCCCCTCTGCGACTGCCGGCCACGTAACAGGTTGAGACGGCCACGAGGTGTGGTGTGGTTCCCAGTCCGGCCAGTGCCTCGGTGATGCGCACAGGGCCCAGGAGGTTGACCTCGACTGCCTGGTCCAGGGGTGCGTCGAAGCTGACTATGGCAGCCGAGTGGATCACGATGTCGCATGTGGCGAGCACGGAGCGTCCGTCGTCGTCGAGTCCGAGGCCCTCTTCGGAGACGTCGCCGGCTATTGCCGTGATCCTGGTCGCCACCATTTCTTCGAAGGCGTCGTCTCCCAGGCTCGCCCTGAGGCGGTCGAAGGCGTCGTTGCGGAGGATGTCGCGGTCGACCCTGCGCTGGGCCCCCCGCCTGCCCGGTCGGACGATGAGAACGAGGGTGCAGTCTGGCACCGAGTGCAGCAGTCGCTCCACGAGGGCGGTGCCGAGAAAGCCGGTGCTGCCCGTGATGGCGATGCGGCGACCCGCAAGGGATTCAGCAATCACGACCTGTTGTCTACCAGATGGTCAGGCTATTTACCAGTTGGTAGAGAGCGGCTACCGTTGGCGTGTGAACGACAATGCCGGTGCCAGCACAGCCCCGTCTGGAGCCGAACCCGCAGAAGGGCAGGCAGCCGACCGGGTACAGGACCGCGTCCAGGAGCGTGTCAACGAGCGCCTCGAGGCCCGTTCCAACACGAAGGCCCAGATTCTGAGTGCCGCCCTGGCATCATTCGGTACAGCCGGCTACGACGGCACCTCACTCGACGACTTGGCACGGGGACTGGGCGTCCGGAAGCAGACGATCCTGTACCACTTCGTGTCCAAGCGCGGCCTGTTGAACGCAGTGGTCGACCGCTGTGCCGAAGACCTCACGGGTGCAATGGACGAGGTGCTGAGCGGGGCTGACCGCGACTGGGAACGCGTCGAGGCCCTCGTCCGCAGGGTGTTCCGTGTAGCACTCGAACAACCGGTGCTGCTGGGCCTGCTCCGCGAGGTGAGCAGGCCCGGATCGCCGGGGGCACAGCGCCTGCGCAACCACATGGAACCGATGATGGCCAGGGCCAGGGTGTGGATAGAGGGAGAGATGGCTGCCGGACGGATGCGCCGTGCAGACGCCCAACTGCTTCTCATCAGCGCCTATTCAACCGTTGTCGGGGTGGCCACCGAGACAGAGGTGCTGCGTGCAGCGGGGATCGAGCCCACGCTTCGCCCGGTGGTGCAGCGCCGCAGGGAATTGCTCAACTTCCTGCGGTCATCGCTCGACCCGAGGGCCTGACTCAGCGGGTGGTGTTGCGGCGTCGCCTTGAGTGCCGCTCCACTGCGATGTCGACCAGCCGGTCGATGAGGCCCGGGTAGGACAGCCCGGCCTTCTGCCAGAGCCTCGGGTACATCGAGATCGGCGTGAACCCCGGGATCGTGTTGACCTCGTTCAGGAGAGGGCCGCGGCCGTCATCAGGGAGGAAGAAATCGATTCGGGCCATGCCGGAACAGCGCACAGCGGTAAAGGCGCGGGCCGCCAACTCCTGGAACCTGACGGCCGTCTCAGGGTCGAGATCGGGGTCGTCGATCAACTCGGCGGTTCCATCTTCGTACTTGTCGGCATAGTCGTAGAACTCGCCACCGGGACGGACCTCGCCGGGACCCGACACCTGGGGAACGCGGTCTCCGAGCACGGCCAACTCGATCTCGCGTCCCGTTACCGCCTCTTCGNCCACCATCCACTCGTCGTAGGTGGAGGCCGCTTCCAGAGCGATCTCAAGGGACCCTGCGTCGGTGGCCTTCGTCACGCCGATGGAGGATCCCAGGTTGGCCGGCTTGACGAACACGTGTGGTCCCAACTCTGTCAGCAACCTCGACAGCAGGGCGGACCTGGCGTCGCTGCCCGCCGAGCCCACGTCGTCGACGTGGAGGCCCCGGTAGCGGGCCTGGGGAATTCCGTGCCCGTGCAGGATCTCCTTGCTCGCGACCTTGTCCATGGCGAGCGAGGATCCCAGCACGCCTGCACCCACATACGGGACGTCGGCCAACTCGAGGAGACCCTGAACGGTTCCGTCCTCGCCCAGTGGACCGTGCAGGAGCGGGAATACCACCACCGGTCCAGGCGCAGACAACTCAGCCAGGTTCGGGAGGGGGTCCCACGACGGGCCTGAGGGCTCGAGGCGGTCGGGCAGATCGCCTGAGTCGAGCGCCTCGATCGCAGACTCGGCGAGGAACCAGCCTCCTTCACGGCTGATACCGACAGGAAGCACCTCGAAGCGTGATCGGTCCACGGCCTCCAGGACGTGACGTGCCGAGATACAGGAGACCTCGTGTTCGGCGCTCCGGCCACCGAACAGCAGAACCAGGCGTCGCCTCTCTCGCATCTCAGGCGCTCATTCCGGGCAGGTCTTCCACGGCGGCATCGTAGGACCTGCCGGGTAGGCGGTGACGGCACCGGGAGGGTGGCACCCTGCGGGCGGTCCGGGCTGGGAGACTCAACCCTGTGAAGTTTCTGGCATCTCAGGTGACAGCCGCTGTCGACGGAGAACTACTTGGTGACGACGTTCTCCTGGACGGCGCAACACAGGACTCGCGATCGGTTCGGCCCGGCTGCCTGTTTGTTCCGTTGGATGCCGAGCGGGACGGCCACGACTTCATTGAAGCGGCCCTTGAGGCCGGTGCGGTCGCCTACCTGACCTCAGACTCATCGACTGTCGGCAATGGAACCGGAATCCGTGTCCAGGACACCGGCACCGCCCTGTCTGCCCTCGGAGCGACAGCCCGGCGCTCCATGAGNATGCCGGTGGTGGGGATTACGGGTTCGGTCGGCAAGACCTCGACCAAGGACATGACAGCTGCTGTTCTGGCCCGGAGCGGTCCGGTGCATTCCAGCCCGCAGTCGTTCAACAATGAGATCGGTGTTCCCCTGACGCTGCTCAACGCGCCGGAGGACCCCGCCTTCCTCGTGTTGGAACTCGGCGCCCGCCAGGAGGGCGACATTGCCTCGCTGTGTGGACTGGCCCGCCCCGATGTGGGGGTCATTACGACAGTTGCAGCGGCCCACACGGGTGTCATGGGTCCGGTCGAGGCCGTCGCGAGGACAAAGGGCGAGTTGCTCGACGCCCTTCCGGCCGAAGGCTGCGCCGTTCTCAACGCCGACGTTCCTGCGGTCATTGCACAGGCCTCTCGTTCGCGCGCAATGCAGCTCACCTTCGGAGCAGGGGGTGAGGTCCGGGCATCGGACACCAGAATCGATGACCGCCTGAGAGCATCGTTTTGCCTGGAGTCGCCATGGGGTCGGACCGAGGTCCGTCTCGGGGTTCCGGGGGTGCACATGGTCGACAACGCCCTGGCAGCAGCGGCGGTCGGCCTCCTGCTTGACGTTCCCCTCGGAGAGGTCGCCGGTGGCCTCTCCGAGGCCTGCCTCTCACCTGGGCGCATGCAGGTGTCAACCAACCGGTCCGGGGTGGTCGTGGTGAACGATGCCTACAACGCCAACCCGACATCGGTCATGGCGGCACTGCGGGCCCTCTCCTCACTGCCGACTGGGGGGCGCAGGCTCGCCGTACTGGGTCTGATGGCCGAACTGGGTGGGGAGTCCAGCGAAGCCCACCTCCGGGTGGTGGCGGTGGCGCGTGAACTCGGCATCGAGGTGCTCGCGGTCGGCACGGACCTCTACGGCATCGAACCGCTGGGCGGGGTGGACGAGGCACTTGACGTGGTCACCGGCCTGAACCTCGCCGAAGGTGACTCGGTGCTGGTCAAGGGCAGCCTCGTAGCCGGCCTTCAGGANCTCGCCGAGAAACTGGCTGCCACCTGAGTGGAGCGGCTCAGTCCCCGTCGACCGGAAGCTCGGTCGGCCGCAGGGGAGTGTTGCCCTGGTTCCACACAGCCAACTCCTCGGCATCACACGTGGGACAGAGATGAACCACCTGCATCGACTGGATCGACAGCTGGGTGCCTCGCGACTTGTCGACAATCGACCGTAGTGCCGTTCGAACATCGGTTGAGCAACAGGTCGCACAGCTGGGGGTGAGGTCACGCTCCCAGACAAGGGTGCACCTGCCGCAGGTGACGGNGATCCTCTCGTCGCCCGGCGGACCGGAGCGGGTGCCGGTGAGGTCATCGTCCTCGCCACAGCCGGGGCAGAAGATGGAGTCCACGGGAACAACGGTAGTGGCGGTGGGAGAACCGGGCACCGGTGCCGCAACAGGGGCCCGGCTGTAGCCTCCTCGGTCTGCGGACCGTTAGCTCAGTTGGCTAGAGCGCTCGCCTCACACGCGAGAGGTCACTGGTTCNAGTCCAGTACGGTCCACCATCTTGTTCCCGTCCGGGTCGCCCCTCGTTGGATTCCCGCAGGTGGTCTGTGGCACACTCCGGGGCCTGCCGGATTCCGTGTCGTGGTGTCCGGCCACTGAGCACGGGCGTGGATGCCCTGCAGAACCGGGGGCAACCGATGGTCGAGCAGTACTTCCTTGGAACCGGGACTTCAGAGAGGTTTCCGCTGTGGACCCGTGCGAACGTGGGCGAGGTATTCCCCGATCCGGTGGCGATGAGCTCGTTCGACTTCGCCTTCGCCAACGCCGACGGGATACGCATGGCAGAGTTGGGCTGGCGTGACTCGTACGTGAAGATCGGTGCATTCACCGAAGATGAGTTCGATCCAGACCGTCCGGTGATCCTCGGTGTCTTCGGCGGCTACGCATACCTCAACGCCTCGATCATGCGCATCTTCGGAGAACGCGCCCCCGGCCTTTCGGCGGCCGACATCGATGCCCAGTTCTTCGGTGTGCAGCCCGGTATCCCCGACTACGAACCCCACCCGGATGACGCCGATCCGGAGGCCGGGGAACGCATAGGTGCGACCTTTGGTTGGGCGCTGACGACCGACGGCCTGCCTGAGGTCACAGCAGACGAGGAGACACTCAATTCGCTGCGTGCACAGAGGCCCGACTTCGGGGACATGGGGGACCTTGAACTGCTGGAGTGGACAGAGGGGATCCTGAACAGCAACTTCCGACACCTGTTCGCACAACACCTGTTCGTCACGCTGCTGGCGACGCTTCCAGCCGGCATCATCACCGAGGTCTGCACAGCGCTGGGTCGACCTCAGGACGCCCTGAAGCTGCTGGCCGGACTGGGTGATGTCGAGTCGGCTGCACCCTCTATGGCCATGTGGGAGCTGGGGCGGATGGTCGCATCCAGCGACGCTCTCGGAGCGGAGTTCGACGCCGGGCTTGTTGACCTCGATGGACGGGTACGGGCACTCGAGGACGAATCGGCGGGGACCTTCGTCGCCGCCTTCGATGATTTCCTCTTTTCCTACGGTTGCCGTGGACCCAACGAATGGGAGACCAGTTGCCCGACGTGGGAGACAGACCCGAATCTGGCCCTTGCGGCGGTCGACCGGATGCGCCTCTCGCCTGAGGGGGCGGCCCCTACTGGTAACCAGGCCAGGATGGCAGCTGACCGGGAACGCCTTGGCGCCGAGATGTACGAGATGCTCGGAGCAGACCCGGAGGCCCAGGGCCAGTTCGGAGCTGCTCTGGGGTCAGCCGGGGTGTTCATGCCCGGACGGGAACGCACCAAGACCAACTGCATCAAGCTTGTACACGAGGCACGGATGGCACTGCGGGAGTTCGGCAGGCGGATGGTCGACCTGGGGGTGTTCCCATCTGTTACGAGCTACGGGATGCTGGCATTTGCCGAGAGCCGTCAGATCGTCGAGGACCCGACCGGATGGCGTGAGGTGATCGAGGAGCGGCAGGCCATCTTCGACGAGGTGAGGGAACTCCAGGAGCCGTTCGTGGTGTTCGGCGAGGCGCCAGCCCTGGCCAGCTGGGAACGTCGCGATTCAGTTGAGGTGGTTCCTGTCGGTGCGGGCGAGTCCATTCAGGGAATGCCGGGGTGTCCCGGGGTGTCCCGGGGGCGGGCCCGCGTCCTGCTCGACAGCCACGATCCGACCGGGCTGGAACCTGGCGACGTCCTGGTGGCACCGCTGACCGATCCTTCCTGGACCCCGCTGTTCGTACCNGCCTCNGGTGTGGTGGTGGATGTTGGTGCTCCCCTCAGCCACGCCATCATCGTCAGCCGTGAGTTGGGCATTCCATGTGTTGTATCCGCCACCGGCGCGACGAAGCGGATCCCCGACGGCGCGCTTGTTGAGGTGAACGGCGAGACCGGAGTTGTGACCGTCCTGGAGGGCTAGTGGATGCCGTTGGCCCGGGTGGCGGCGTTGTACCCGGCCGGGCTGGTGGCGGTGGCGGCAACCCGTCCAGCGAGTACGGCATCGCTGCGGCCGATGGCTCCTTCGAGTTGCCGGGTTGCCAGCAACGAACCGCCCAGGAACAGGGTGATGAGGCTCACCGCCAGCAGGGCTGGCACAGCGAGGTCGCCCCGGCCTGCCGCTGCAGGTGTCCTGAGTCGTTATTTCACGCCAACAGACTATTGAGTGGCCACCGGTCGGGCCATTGGTTCCCGCTGTGCGCTACGTCGTCGGAATGCCGGACCGTCCGGGTATGCCACCGTAGGATTGGCGCTGTGAGTGAGGTTCCTGTTTCCCGGGCCCGGAGCGAGGCCCTTCGGCGCCTNCGCGGATCCGTCGAGTTCGGAGGTTGTTCGCGTGGAGACGTGCTTGGTTCTGCTGTACGAAGGCCGCTGACTGAGGCCTTTGCCGACCCGGCCGTCGCTTCGCGTGTGTTCGGGTTGAGGGGGGCGGCTGTGCAGCATCGCTGGAGTTGCCTTGTCAGAGCCTGTGCTGACAGCCCAACCGCCCTCGGCTTCGTGCAGGTGGATGGATCACTCAGGAACCTCGCCGACAGGCTGGGGGTCGATGACGATGCATTCCTGAGGAACCTCAGGACCTGGGGAGCCAAGCGGCCTCCGATCGTGGTGGCTGCCGAGTCCAAGGGACCCAGGGGGGCAGGAGGCGCCAAGGGAAGGAAGGCTTCGGTGATCGTGCAGGTTCCGCTGCTGTCGGCATGGCTGCTCTGGACTGCGGATGCCCGATCGGTCGTCTACAGGGGGATGCAGGGCTTCATCGGACCTGAGCGGATCCGCCAGGTGGCGGTGACCCTGATCGCCCACGGAGATCATCCGCCGGCTGAAAAGGCGCTTCTCCCGCTGGATGCGGACAGGCTCATCCGTCTGGCTTCATCCCGCTGATCCGACCTGAGGCTTCAGGAGCGGTTGTACTCGAAGGGCAACGACCCCGAGCGTCACCACGAGAGAGCAAATGCCGTCGCCAGCAACCCGGTCCACCACACCACGACAATAGGGAAGAGCGAAAGGCCTGGACAAGTGGCGGCCGGTCAGGGGCAGATGACCAGGAGGGTTCCGTCGGCAACCTCGACCGTTGCGTGTACCCCTGTGACCTCGTTGCTCAAACCCCGACCAACCCCGGGTTCGAGTGAGCCGTCCGACAGTGGCCAGCGCAAGCCTGTGGTCGTAACTCCGGTCGCCGACCCTCCAACCGCCATGAGGCTGACAACTGAGCCGACCGGAACCGCCAGGTCCAGCCGGCGCCGGACCACCCATGCCCTCGAGGAGTCAACCAGGAGGTCTACGTCGAGTCCTGCCCAGCGCTCGGCGGCTGCAGTCAACAGGTTGGCCATCGCATGGTCCGGCCTCCCGGAGGCTGTTGCCACGATCGTCACTGCTGTGGCTCCCAGGTCCATGGCTGCGGTCAGGGCCAACTCGAGGTCGGTCTGGTCCTTGCCGGTCGGATGGCGCTCGATGCGTACCCCGGCCATCTCCATAGAGGTGAGGGTCTCTGCGCTGACGGAGTCCAGGTCTCCGACAACCAGATCCGGGACCAGGCCAAACAGGGCGGCATGTTCGGCACCCCGGTCAGCGGCGACTACGAACTCGGTGGGCGGGAGAGCGGCGGTCCCCACCGGGGGTGGCCCACCGGTGATGACGAGGGCATGGCGGACGCTCACTGGTCGGAATCACCCAGTCGGAGCGACCAGCGGCCCATGTCCCTGGTCAGGTGAAGGTCCATTTCGAAACAGGCCGACACCGCCGAGTCGGTCAGGACAGCGTCGATTGGTCCACTCGTGGTCATCTGGCCGCTGCTCATCAGTGCCGCATGTGTGAAACCCGGGGGGATCTCCTCGACATGGTGTGTCACAAGAACGATCGGCGGCGTTGTGGGGTCGGTTGCGAGGCCGGCAAGGGCCGCCACGAGTGCTTCTCTGCCGGGTATGTCCAGGGCGGCCGTCGGTTCGTCCAGCAACAGGAGTTCGGGATCGGTCATGAGTGTTCGGGCCAGAAGCACTCGCTGGCGCTCACCCGATGAGAGCGTTCCGAAGGAGTGGTCGGCCCGGTCACCGCACCCGATCCGAACCAGTTGATCCAGTGCCCGATCCCGGTCGTCCTGGTCATAGGTGTGCCACCATGGCTCAAGGGCTCCATTCAGGGCCGTCATCACGACATCGGAGGCAGTGATTCCCGGCCGAAACGAACTGGCCAGGGACGCAGACGTGTAGCCGATTCGCCTGCGAAGTAAGCGGACATCGGTTGAGCCGAGGCTCTCTCCGAGGAGGCGTACAGATCCGGATGAGGGGTGAAGCCGGAGGGCGGCGATCTGCAGGAGAGAGCTCTTGCCTGATCCGTTGGGCCCGAGCACGACCCAGTTCTGCCCGGGATCAACCCGCCAGTCGATTTCGGAGACCAGCACGGTCCCGTCCATCGTCCGGGTCACCGAGTTGAGTTTCAGGATCGGTTCTGCCACACCGGGACAATAGATGCACCCGGATGGACTACACGGATCGCCCGCTCATACGAGTGAACGGATCAGCAGCGTCAGGGCTCCGGCAGACGACAGGGCGTACACGGCCGGAGCGATCCAGCCCCTGTCCACGGTTCCGCGGAGTGGGTGTGAGATGGCTGCACCCACGAGAAGGGCCGGAACCAGCCATGCGGCGATCAACAGATCTCCGGTTCCGAAGTGGCCGGCAATGGCCAGAGCGCCGATTGCGAGCGGTGTGCCGATCAGGAAGTAGGGGGACAGGGTTGCACGCATGACGGCGCCTGGAACGTCGTGGTACAGGACGGCGATCGGCGGNCCGCCGACGGCGACGGTGGTTCCCATGAACCCGCTCAGACCACCGGCAATGAGCAGGGAGCGGCGGTTCCGCGTGGGATGCAGGCCGCTCACCTTCATTCCCACGGCCAGGAGCACCAGCACCCCGAACAGCGTTCCCAGGCGCTCTTCGGCAACGATGGTGAGAGCCAGCACCCCTGCCAGCATTCCGGGTGTCCGCCCGATGAGGGCCCAGGTGAGGCCGAACCTGTCGACGTTGCCCCGCTCTCTGATGGTGAAGATGGCGTTCATCAGCGGATTCATGAGGAGGACGGGTCCAGGGACGAAGTCGGGGTTGATCAGGGCCAGAATCGGCACGGCGAGCATGTTTGCGCCAAAGCCGACTGTTCCCTGCACGGTGACGGATATGCAGTAGACGAGCATTGCGCCAACGATCTCCATGACCGTCACCCAGGTGCCTCCGCGGTGGCGCCACCGTGTGCTGACGCATGGTCCATAGGCGTGGGAAGGTAGTCATGTCCCGGGNCTACCCGTGCATCGGGCCAGAAGCCTCGGCATCGGTAGGGTTGTGGCCCAGATGTCGACACCCATGGGCGTCCTCGCCGTAGCAGCCCTGTTGCTGGCAAATGCCTTCTTCGTGGCGGCCGAGTTCAGCCTCGTGGCCGTGGACAGGGCGGTGGTGGAGGCTGCCACCACCGCAGGCAGCGCCCCGGACCGGCGCGTGCTCAGGCTGCTTACGAGGCTGACGTCACACCTGTCGGGGGCACAGTTCGGAATCACCTCCTCAGCGCTGCTTCTGGGCTTCGTGGCTGAACCCACGGTTGCGCATGTTCTGACGGGCGAGGACCGTTCAACGGGGTTGAGCGTGGCTCTCGCTGTAACGGTGGCGGCAACCCTTCACCTGGTTCTCGGTGAGCAGGTGCCCAAGTACCTGGCCCTGGCCTCTCCCGACAGGACCGCTCGTCGACTGGCTCCCATGGTCGCCGCCTACGGGGTACTCACCCGCCCGCTTGTAGCGGCCCTGAACGCTGCGGCCAATGCTGTGATGCGGAGTCTGGGAGTGGCTCCGAGCGAGGAACTCGGGGTATCCCACACGCTTGAGCAGTTCGAGTCGGTGGTTCGCTCCTCGTCCAGCGGTGGTGACATCGATCCTGCCGAGGCGACCCTGTTGAGGCGCTCGATCCGCTTCGGTGACAAGACCGCTGCGGACGCGCTTGTTCCTCGTGTAGAGGTGGAGGCGCTCCANCGCGATGAGCTCGTCCCTGCGCTCATTGAGCGGTGTGTGGTTACCGGGTTCTCGAGGTTTCCGGTTTTCACCGATGACCTTGACGACATTGTCGGTGTGGTCCATGTCAAGTCCATCTATTCGGTGCCTGCCTCGGAGAGGCCCGGGTTTCATGTCGGAGACCTGATGCATGAGGCGCTTGCCGTACCCGAGACCCGTGGTCTCGGCATGATCCTCGATGATATGCGACTCGCCAGGAAGCAGATGGCTGTCGTCGTCGACGAACACGGGGGTACCGCCGGGGTCATCACCATGGAGGACCTGCTCGAGGAGATTGTCGGAGAGATCGACGATGAGCACGATCAGAGCGTGGATCGAACAAGTGTCGAGGACAGCGGCAGCACCGTGGTGTCCGGTGGCCTCCATCTTGACGAGGTCGAGGAGGCAAGCGGGTTTCGGGTGCCTGCAGGCCCCTATGAGACCTTCGCCGGGTTCGTCCTGGCGCGGCTGGGCCACATACCTGAGCCCAGCGAGATGGTTCACGAGGATGGTTGGCGTGTTGAGGTGGTTGCGGTGAAAGGACGTCGCATCGAGACCCTGCGGGTGGTTGCGCCCGGCACCGGGTCGGTAATCGACCCGGGCGGGGCTGAAGGGGATACGCCATGATCCTCCTTTCACTTGTGGCGGTTGCAGCCCTCGTGGTCGTGAACGGCCTGTTCGTGGCAACCGAGTTCGCCGTGGTGGCAAGTCGGCCGGCTGTCCTCGACGAAGCCGTCCGGAATGGTCTCCGGGGGGCAGGGGCGGCGCGGAGGGCACGCGGTGACCTGCGACGTCAGCTCTCTGGCGCACAGGTGCTGATCACGATCAGCAGCGTGCTTCTCGGCATCCTCGCCGAGCCTGCCCTCGGCGGTCTGGTCCGTCCCGTGCTCGACGGACTCGGGTGGCCGAGCGGTGTCGTGTCCACGGTGAGCTGGGTCGTCGCCATCGGGTCAGCAGCGGTTCTGCAGATGCTGGTGGGGGAACTGGTTCCGAAGAACATCGCCATCGCAGAACCCGAAGAAACCCTGCGCAGGCTGGCGCCTATGCACGGCGTGCTGGTCCGCCTGATCGCTCCTGCCATCTGGCTGTTGGATGGCCTGGTGACCCTGGCGGTCCGGTCATTCGGGCAGGAACCGGTTGACGAACTCGAGGAGGCGATAGGCAAGCCTGAGATGGCGGCGATTCTTGAGGCTTCGCGGCGCGAAGGCCTGATCGAGGACTTCGACCATGACCTCCTGACAGGGGCGCTTGATCTGGGCAGCCGAACCGTCGCCTCGGTGATGATCCCGAGGGACCAGGTCGTTGCAGTCGGCCGGCAGACGACCGTCGCNGAGGTTGAGAGTGTCGTGCTGGACAGCGGACATTCGAGGTTGCCGGTGGCGGCATCCGGCGGCGACTCCTTCCTCGGGATGATCCACGTCAAGGACCTGCTGAGGCTTCCTGAGGTCGCCCGGGATGAGACCGTTCCACTTGAGGCGATTCGTCGGATGCTCGTGGTCCGCCGGGACCAGTCCCTCGAGGCGACCCTGATGGACATGCGTGCCTCCCGTCATCACCTTGCGGCCGTGTGTGGGGCCGGTGGCGAGACCTTCGGGATCGTCTCCATGGAGGACGTGATCGAGGAGTTGGTGGGCGACATTCACGACGAGTCCGACGCCCCTCCTGCCTGACCAGGTTCCGCAGTTGCTTTTCGGGCACTGGGTACAATGCCGGGGTGCGACGCTTCTCCACTCTCCTCCTCGCGTTCGGCATTGTGGCGTCCGCCTCGGTTCCGGCGACCATCGGTGCCGCTGGTTCCGATGACGGCAGTTCGATCGTGGAGGCCGGTGGACCAGCTGACCCCCTGGTGGTTGTCCGCTCAACCGGGATGGGGCCACTGGTTGCAGCGGCAGGACGTATCGGGCTGGTCGCCCGTGAGGGAATCCTCGAGGCGACAGATCGTCTGGGCCTACTCTCGAGAGTTGTTGCCGACCTTGGGTCGCGGAACCGAGCCGCCGTCGAGGTCCTCGACGGAGCCAACCGACTGCTGGCCGAGCAGTTCCACGGAGCCGTCGAGGTGCGAAGCGCCTATCAGGTGATCGTGGAGCAACTCGACGAATCCGACCGGAGGCGTCTCGAGGAGGCGACCCGAACGAGGCGTAACACCTCAGCGGTCGTGCGTGTCGTGAACTCGACCGAGTGGATCTGTCCGGTAGTCGGTGTTACCCGGTTTACGGACACATGGGGAGAACCCAGATCAGGTGGAAGGACCCATGAAGGGGTCGACATCGCCGCTCCGAGCAATACGCCGGTGGTGGCACCGGTTTCGGGGAGGGTCACCTACCGTTGGGATTCAATCGGTGGCCGGTCCTTTGACCTTGTGGCCGACAACGGTGACTACTACTTCGGAACACACCTGCGTCGGTTCGGTATCGAGGGAAGGGTGACAGCCGGCGACAACATTGGGTTCGTGGGCTCAGATGGGAACGCCGATGCCTACCTCCTGCACCTCGAGTACCACCCCGGAGGTAGGGACAATCCCGTCAACCCGTACCCGCTGGCCTACGCGCACTGCGACAGGTCTGCTGACTGAGGGACGGGGCTGGTTGGTCCCGGTTCGGAGTCAGGCACCAATGGCGTGGTAGCCGCCGTCAACATGCAACAACTCGCCGGTTGTCGCCGGGAACCAGTCTGACAGGAGGGCCACGCAGGCCCTTGCAGTGGGTTCGGGATCGTTGACGTCCCATCCGAGTGGGGATCGGCCTTCCCATGCGTGTTCGAACTCGCTGAATCCCGGGATGCCCTTGGCGGCCATGGTGCGGATGGGTCCTGCTGCTACCAGGTTGACCCGGATTGCGTCGGGACCGAGGGTGCGGGCAAGGTAGCGGGATGCCGACTCCAGCGCGGCCTTGGCGACACCCATCCAGTTGTATGCAGGCCAGGCGTAGCGTGCGTCGAAGTCCAGGCCCACAATCGAGCCGCCCTGGCCCATCAGAGGGGCGACCACCTCGGCAAGGGTCTTGAGCGAGTAGGCGGAGATATGCATCGCTACGGCTACGTCGTCCCAGTCGGGTGCCATGAAGTCCTCACCGAGGCAGATCTCGGGAGCAAATCCGATGGCGTGGAGGGCACCGTCGATGCTGCCCCAGCGGGCGTGGAGGTGCTCCCTGAGTGCGTCTGCCTGTTCCGCGGATGTCACGTCGAACTCCAGCACCTCGGGTTCGACAGTGAGCTTGAGGGCCGTGCGTCTTGTCAGGCTGAGGCCCCGCCCGGCCCCGGTGAGGATCAACTCTGCTCCCTCCTCCTGGGCAAGCCTGGCCACGGCGAAGGCGATCGATGCATCGGTCAGTACCCCGGTGATGAGCAGTCGCTTTCCTTCCAGAATTCCCATGACGCCTCCTCGGACGGGTGGACAGGCGATACCTGTTTCTCACTCTCGACAGAACCGTATCGCCCGGGGCGGTAGCCCGGCGAGATGCCGGATCGCACCTGCGTCGTAGGCTGAGGCAATGGAGATCGGGATTCTGGGTGGCACTGGTCCGGCGGGTAGGGCGATCGCAGCCAGGCTGGCATCGGTCGGGTTCGACGTGATCCTCGGCTCCCGGAACAGGTACCGGGCGATGGAGGCCTGTGACGGCCTGCTCGGGAAGTGGCCCGACCACGGCCTGGCAATCAGGTCAGGCGACAACGCCAGTGCCGCTGCAGCACCGGTGGTTGTGGTCGCGACACCCTGGGACGCTGCTGCTGCCACCGCCAGCTCGGTTGCAGATCACCTCGACGGCACGGTTGTCGTATGCATGTCCAACGCAATAGCCCGGGTGGCCGGAGAGTTCCAGCCACTGGTTCCGCCGCGGGGGTCGGTTGCCGCCAGCGTTCAGGCTGAGATACCGGATGCCTACGTGGCGGCGGCATTCCACCACGTTCCGGCGACCGAGTTGGGCAACCTCAACCACGAGATTGTCAGCGACATCCTCATCTGCTCCGATCACGAAACTGCCACCGAAACCGTTTCGAAAATCGTCTCCCGGTTCCCCGGTTCCAGGCCACTCGATGCGGGTGGCCTCTCCAATGCGATGGCGATCGAGGCNTTCACTGCGGTGCTGTTGCAGCTCAACAGCCGCTACCACACCAGGGTGGCGGTGGGCCTAACCGGCATCGGGGATTCCTGAGCGGACCCGGGAAGGCATGCCGATGGCATCCGGGGCCGTGGCGCCGATGAGGTTGTATGACACAGGCCGCGGTGAGGTCGTGCCATTCCGGCCCGATCGGATGGTTCGGCTCTACACCTGTGGAATAACCCCCTATGACGCCACCCACCTCGGGCATGCGTGCACCTACGTCACGTTCGACATCCTGCAGCGCCGTCTGGTCGACCGGGGCCATCCTGTCCAGTACGTCCGCAACATCACCGACGTCGACGATGACATGCTGGCAGCGGCCAGGCGCAGGGGCGTCCACCATCTGGACCTTGCCTTCGGGGTGACCAGGAGATTCGATGAGGACATGGCGGCGCTGGGCAACATTGCCCCGTGGGCCGAACCGAGGGCCAGTGGGGCGATTCCGGCGATACGTCGCTTCATTCGTGAACTGCTCGACGGGGGGTGGGCCTACCGGTCGGGTGGTGCCGTGTTCTTCGATGTCGGCCGTTCTGGCGTCTTCGGCTCGCTGAGCCGCCTATCCGAGTCGGAAATGATGGAGCGGGGAGCGGAGATGGGGGAGGAGCCCGGGGATGCACGAAGGCGCAGCCCCCTTGACACGATTCTCTGGAAGTCCTCGGCGGTTGACGAACCGGCGTGGGATGCACCGTGGGGCCGGGGACGTCCCGGCTGGCATGTCGGGTGCGCGGCGATGGCTGTCAGCCACCTGGGCCCGACAGTTGACCTGTACGGTGGGGGCAGCGATCTGGTGCATCCTCACCACGAGTGTTCGGCTGCGATGGCATCGGCTGTGACGGGCGAGCCTCTGTCGCGGCACTGGATGCACCAGGCCATGGTTCGCAACCAGGGGAGCAAGATGTCCAAGTCGCTTGGCAACCTCGTGTTCGTGTCCGATCTGCTGGCCGCCACGGAGCCGATGGCCGTACGCCTGTGCCTGCTCGCGAATCACTACCGCACCTCGTGGGACTGGGAACCGGACCTGCTGTCGGCGGCTACGGAGAGGCTTGACCGGTGGAGGTCCGCGTCCGGAGGTGACGGTGCCCGTGCGGTGGCGGCTGTCCGTGACGCCCTCGACTCAGACCTGGACGTTCCGGCGGCCGTGACAGCTGTCGATGAGGCTGTAGCCGAAGGACGGGGGGTGGTGCAGGCGGCCCGACTACTCGGAGTGGACCTCGCCGATCGGGACCTGAATGCATCAGGTCGTGGCGGTGGGAATCGCTAGCCTCTGACCGATATGGCTGACATCACGCTTTCGCTTCCCAACGGCTCACAGCGCATCCTTCCCGATGGTGCNACCGGCGCCGACCTGGCGCTCGACATCGGCCCGNGCCTGGCCAAGGCGGCCCTTGCAGCGACCGTCGACGGCGTCGAAAGGGATCTGGCTGCACCTCTCCCAGATGGCGCCACGGTGTCGATTGTCACCGCCGACAGCGACGCGGGCCTGCACACGATCCGTCACTCGACCGCACACGTCCTAGCCCAGGCCGTACTCGGCCTCTGGCCAGGTGCCACCTACGCGATCGGGCCTCCGATAGATCACGGCTTCTACTACGACTTCCTCCTGCCTGAGGGGGCGACGTTCAGGCCCGAGGACCTCGAGGCGATTGATTCCCGGATGCGTGAGATCATCGCCCTGGATCAGCTGTTCGAGCGGAACGAAACGGATGCTGCAGGGGCCATGGAGTTGTTTGAGGGGCATCCCTTCAAGCGCGAGATCATCGAGAAGGTCAGCGCCGGTGATGGCGGAGCTGACCTGAGTGGCGAGGCCGAGACCTCGGGAGCGTTGAGCTACTACCGCAACGGCGATGGTTTCGTCGACCTGTGCATGGGGCCACACGTGCCTTCGACTGGCCGACTCGGCCACTTTGCCCTCCAGAAGGTGGCGGGTGCCTACTGGCGTGGTGACGAGAGCCGGCCGATGCTCCAGCGCATCTACGGAACGGCATGGGCTTCGAAGAAGGACCTGGCGGGCCACCTGCACCGCCTGGCCGAGGCCGACAAGCGTGACCACCGGAGGCTCGCAGTCGAGTTGGACCTGCTTTCGTGGCCTGAGTCGCTCGGTCCGGGCCTGGCAGTCTGGCATCCCAGAGGGGCCCTGGTTCGCAAGCTCATCGAGGACTACAGCCGCGAGAGGCACGAGGTCGGTGGATACGACTTCGTGTTCAGCCCCCATATCGCCAAGTCGATCCTCTGGGAGACCAGCGGGCACCTCGACTTCTACGCCGACGGCATGTACCCGCCCATGGAGATGGATGGGGCCACCTACTACCCGAAACCCATGAACTGTCCGTTCCACGTAACCGTGTTCGACAGCAGCCAGCGCAGCTACCGGGATCTCCCCCTGCGCTACTTCGAGCTGGGCGCCGTGTACCGCTACGAGTTGTCGGGTGCCATCCACGGTCTGATGCGGAGCCGTGGCTTCACCCAGGACGATGCGCACATCTTCTGTACGCGTGAGCAGGTTCCCGACGAGCTTGCATCGCTGTTGGAGTTCACGCTGTCGGTACTGAGGGCGTTCGGGTTCGATGACTTCCAGGCCAAGCTCTCCACCCGCCCCGAAGGCAAGGCTGTCGGCGAGGACGATCTCTGGGACATGGCGACTGACGGTCTCAGGAGTGCACTGGAGACGGCCGGGCTCCCGTACGCGGTTGATGACGGTGGTGGTGCGTTCTACGGACCCAAGATCGACGTTGACGTGACAGATGCCATCGGCCGACCTTGGCAGTTGTCGACCATCCAGCTGGACTTCAACCTGCCAGAGCGCTTCGGACTTGAGTACGTCGGGTCTGACGGGGAGCGGCACCGACCGGTGATGATCCACCGTGCGCTGATGGGTTCAATCGAGCGGTTCTTCGGCGTGCTTCTGGAGCACTTCGCCGGAGCGTTTCCGGCATGGTTGGCGCCGGAACAGGTGAGGATCCTTCCGGTGGCTGCCGAGCACCAGGAGTACGCCGAGTCGATTCGGTCCAGCCTGGGCGACCGGGGCTTTCGCTCAACCGTGGTCCCGGCTGATGATCCCCTCGGGAAGAGGGTGCGGACCGGCAAGGTCACGAAGGTTCCCCACGTCCTCGTGGTTGGCGATGATGATGTCGCCAACATGACGGTTGGGGAGAACGCACGGGGTGCCGACTCGCCCGAACGTGACCTTCCGCTCGATGCGTTTATCGAGCGCCTGGCCGACGAGGTGGCTACCCGGGGATGAGCGGTCTCGAGAACCTCTGGGCCGGCTGGCGTCTGTCCTATGTCGAGGGGTTGTCCGATGCGGACGCCACAGGGTCGGCTTCGGGTCAGGGTGGGCTGTCGNTCTTCGAATCGATCGAACAGGCCGACGTGCCAGACGAGGAGTCGTTCATCGTGCACCGTGGCCCCACCTGTTTCGTGCTCATGAACGCCTACCCCTACTCAAGTGGGCACATGTTGGTGCTCCCCAGAAGGGCCGTTGCGACCCTTGAGGACCTGACCCGGGAGGAGTACGGCGAGCTCTGGGCCACCGTGCGGACAGCGGTGGCAGCGCTCAAGGAGGCTCTCTCACCACAGGGCGTGAACGTGGGCCTGAACCTGGGTAGGGCGGCGGGTGCGGGTATCGAGGGGCACGTGCACGTGCACGTCGTCCCCCGATGGTCCGGTGACACCAACTTCACGACCACGACCGCCGGGGTCAGGGTGCTCCCCGAGGCACTCGGCGAGACCTGGCGTCGCCTCCGGAGCGTGTGGCCTGGCTGATGGGCTGTGCGCTGGATTGGCCGGTGTTAGCGTCCCGGCGTTCGTACAGATCGGAGAACAGCCAATGCCACACAGCGTCAGGGCGGTCATTGCCCG
This sequence comes from Acidimicrobiaceae bacterium, assembly GCA_002687745.1. Classification (GTDB taxonomy): domain Bacteria; phylum Actinomycetota; class Acidimicrobiia; order Acidimicrobiales; family MedAcidi-G1; genus UBA3125. The sequence goes on from NZBE01000022.1 coordinate 120,183, forward strand.
TGCCAAGGGAGAGCCCGTTTCGATAGAGACGATCGAGGTGCCCGATCCGGGACCCGGTGAGGTGCTTGTCGGCATCCAGGCCTGCGGGGTCTGCCACACCGACCTCCACTACCGGGAAGGCGCAATCAACGACGAGTTCCCGTTTCTTCTCGGTCACGAGGCCGCCGGCATTGTCGAAGAGGTAGGTGAGGGTGTCACCAACGTGGCTCCGGGCGACTTCGTGATCCTGAACTGGCGTGCTGTCTGTGGCCAGTGTCGCTCGTGTCAGCGCGGCAGGCCCTGGAACTGCTTCGAGACCCACAATGCCAACCAGAAGATGACCCTGAACGGTCAACCGCTGTCGCCGGCACTGGGCATAGGGGCTTTCGCCGAGAAGACACTGGTTGCTGCCGGGCAGGCCACCAGGGTCGATCCTGCTGCCAGACCCGAGGCTGCGGGCCTCATCGGGTGCGGCGTCATGGCCGGTCTGGGTGCGGCGATGAACACAGGTCAGGTGGGTCGTGGCGACTCGGTGGCGGTGTTCGGCTGTGGCGGAGTAGGCAATGCCGCTATCGAGGGGTCGCGCCTCGCTGGTGCACACACGATTATTGCTGTCGACATTGATCCCCGGAAGCTGGACCTGGCAAGGGAGTTCGGTGCAACCCACACAGTCGACTCCTCACAGGAGGACCCGGTCGAGGCCATCCGGGCGATGACCGGTGGCAACGGGGTTGACGTGGCGATCGAGGCAATCGGCCTACCATCCACCTACGAACAGGCCTTCTACTCACGTGACCTGGCCGGAACTGTGGTGCTCGTCGGGGTTCCCAATCCGGAGGCGCGGGTCGAGCTCCCGATGATCGAGGTATTCGGCCGTGGCGGGACGCTCAAGTCCTCCTGGTACGGCGACTGCCTGCCCAGCCGTGACTTCCCGATGCTCGTAGACCTCTATCTGCAGGGGCGCCTCGACCTTGACCGCTTCGTCTCGGAGACCATCAACCTCGATGAGGTGGAGGCAGCCTTTGAGAAGATGGAACGCGGCGAGGTCCTGCGGTCCGTGGTCGTGTTGTGACCCTTCGAATAGACCACGTCGTTACCAGCGGCGTGTTCTCGTTGGACGGCGACGACTTCGACGTGGACAACAACATCTGGATCATCGGAGATGAACGGGATGTTGTAGTGGTCGACGCGGCCCATGACCACCGCCCGATCCTTGAGGCCGTCGCCGGCAGGAACGTGCTGGGGGTGCTCTGCACCCACGGCCACAACGATCACATCAACGCGGCGGCCATGCTGGCCGAGGACTCCGATGCTCCCGTCTGGCTCCACCCCGACGACTCGATGCTGTGGGACGTCGTCTATCCGGACAGGCGCGTCGACGACCAGCTCAGGGACGGGGCGTCCATATCGGTGGGGGGAGAGGACCTCTCGATCCTGCACACACCGGGACATTCTCCGGGTGGATGCTGCGTCTATGCGCCGACACTGGGGACTGTGTTTTCGGGTGACACGCTCTTCAAGGGCGGTCCGGGCGCTACNGGCCGCTCGTTTTCCAGCTACGACCTGCTCGTCGAGAGCATCCGGGCCCGGTTGTTCGTCCTGCCCGAAGCGACGGTGGTCCACACCGGCCATGGGGACTCGACGACTATCGGGGACGAGGCGCGCAACCTCGCCAGTTGACCTGCAGTCGGGAATCCGGTGGGCCGGCCTGGGCCGCCATGTTTCAGCCCAGGACCGGGATCTGCTCCATGGCTGCTGAGATCTTCTCCTCGGGGTAGTCGTAGTCGACCAGCTGGCCGGCGAGGTACTGCTCGTAGGAGGCCAGGTCCAGGTGGCCGTGGCCACAGAGTGCGGTCAAGATGACCTTCTCCTCGCCACTCGCCTTGCAGCGCAGGGCCTCGCGGACAGTTGCTGCAATGGCGTGGGTGGGCTCGGGTGCAGGCACGATTCCCTCGCTCCTGGCGAACTGGACGGCCGCAGCGAAGCACTCGGTCTGGTGGATCGATTCGGCCTCGACCAGGCCGAGCTCGTAGATGTGGCTGACAAGTGGCGCCATGCCGTGGTAGCGCAGGCCACCTGCGTGGATCGGGTCCGGTACAAAGCCGTGGCCGAGGGTGTGCATCTTTACGAGGGGGGTCAACTGACCGGTGTCGCCGAAGTCGTAGCGGTACTCGCCACGGGTCAGAGATGGGCATGAGGCCGGTTCAACGCAGCGGATGGTCGGGTTCATACGGCCAGCCAGCTTCTCGCGAAGGAACGGGAATGAGAGGCCACCGAAGTTGGAACCTCCTCCGGTGCAGCCGACCAGGATGTCGGGAGTTTCCTCGACCTTGGCCAACTGGAGCAGGGCCTCTTCACCGATGATCGTCTGGTGCAGGAGCACGTGGTTCAGGACGCTGCCAAGCGCGTAGCGGGTGTCCGGGTCGGGGCCGGCCCGCTCGACGGCTTCGGAGATGGCGATGCCCAGGCTGCCGGGGCTGTTGGGATCGGCAGCCAGAACTGCACGGCCCACTTCGGTGAGGTCCGAGGGGCTCGGATGTACGTTCGCCCCCCAGATCTCCATCATCGCCTTGCGGTAGGGCTTCTGGTCGTAGGAGGCCCGGACCTGCCAGACCTCGCAGTCGAGCCCGTACTGGGCGGTGGCGAAGGCGAGGGCGGATCCCCACTGGCCGGCGCCAGTCTCGGTGGTGAGACGCTTCACGCCCTCCTGGGCGTTGTAGAAGGCCTGGGGAACGGCCGTATTCGGTTTGTGGGAACCTGCCGGGCTGACACCTTCGTACTTGAGGAAGATCTTGGCGGGTGTGTCCAGGGCCTTCTCAAGGCGCCTCGCGCGGAGGAGGGGCGTTGGACGCCACAGCTTGTAGATGTCGAGGACCTCGCCCGGGATGTCGATGTAGGAGTCTGTTGAGACCTCCTGCATGATCAGTGCCATCGGGAACAGGGGAGCCAGGTCGTCCGGCCCGATCGGCTCATGTGTTCCCGGGTGGAGCGGTGGTGGAGGCGGCTCGGGAAGGTCCGGGATGACGTTGTACCACTGCGTGGGCATCTCGGATTCGTCCAGCAGTACCTTTGAGTAGTCGTCAGCCATTGCTTCGGGTCCCCTTTGAGGTAGTCGTGTTCCGCCTATCGGAGCGACCAGTAAAGCAGGTTGGNGCTTCCCTGACCAGTTGCCAGGATCTCAGCGGACAGGTGGATGGGTGTGTCCTCTGCACGGCTGCAGAGCATTCGAAGGGACGGCAGGAACCCGTTGGAGCATCCGGACGTGGGAAGATCAGGAGATGTCACTCGCCGGTTTCATCAGACGACTTGGCCGACCGCTACAGCCCCCCAACACGGTGTTCGTCCTCTCCGGCGGAGCGGTACGTGGTGCGGCCCAGGTCGGGATGCTCAGGACCCTCTTTGAGCAGGGCATCTTTCCCGACCAGGTGGTCGGGGTCTCCGCCGGCGCATTGAATGGAATCTCGATTGCCCATTCGCCAACGCTCGGCCAGGTCGAGCACCTGGAGGAGGTCTGGCGCAGCCTTGTCGACAAGTCGCCCATGAAGGGCAACATCGTCCGGACCGTCGCCTCGATCCTGCGTGGAAAGCCGAGCTTCACCAGCGGTCAGAAACTTCGCGAGATCATCGAGGAACAGGTGCCGGTCGTGGACATCGCTGACACCAGCATCCCATTCCACGCCGGAACCACGGCCGCCTCGACGGGGCGCCTGTGCTGGTGGCGCAGCGGTCCCGCAGTGGACATCCTCTGTGCGTCAACTGCAATCCCGGGTGTGTTTCCGGCTGTACAACTACCGGATGGCGACATGCACCTCGATGGTGGGATTGTCTCCAACATTCCGCTTCGCTACGCGGTCTCGCTGCAGCCAACCCGGTTGGTGGTGCTCGATGTCGCCTCCCGGTTCCTTCCACCCGAGAAACAGACTGCACTCTCGCTCATGTTGACCGGGTTCAGGGCGGCGGCGGCCGAGCTGACCCGACAGCAGTGGCAGGACGTGCCGGCCGGCCTTGACCTGCTCCACATAGAGATGCCGCCCGAGAACCCCGGCCTTGACTACGACTTCGACGACACCCACCATCTGATCGTTCAGGGAGGCGAGGCGGCTCACCGTGCCCTGGACAGCCGCTGAAAGGGTTGTGGTCAGGCCTGTCTGCGTCGGCCTGAGCGCCGACCTGAGCGCCGACCTGAGCGGTGGTGGTCAGGGTCGATGGCCGACTCGTCGACCCGGGTTCCCGCAGGTGGGCCGATGTCCGGCACAGGGGTCCTGCCGGCCAGCACGTCGGCCATCATCGAGATGTGGGTGGGAGTGCTGCCGCAGCAGGCGCCGATGAGGTTGGCACCGGCGTCTCTTGCTCGGCAGGCATGCGATGCGAGCACCTCAGGGGTTCCGTCGTAGTAGAGGTCGGCTCCTGTCCAGACCGGAATGCCGGCGTTGGCCTTTGATGCAACCGGCAGGTCGCCGGCCGCATCCCGTATGTCGGCGACCGCAGCCTCGGTGTCGGCCAGGTTGGCACCGCAGTTGGCACCGATGCCGTCGATGCCGAGTTCGGAGAGGCGTCGGCCTGCCTCGGTGCCGGTTAGGCCCATCATCGTTCGCCCAGCCGTGTCGAAGCTGAGGGTCGCCACGACAGGCAGGTCGGTGGCACGCCTGGAGCCGCGGAGTGCCGCCTCTACGGTTGGAAGGTCGCTGAGGGTCTCGATCCAGATCAGGTCGGCGCCGCCAGCCTCGAGGGCCTCGGCCTGCTCGGCGAAGGCGGCCTCGGTGTCGGCCTCGGAGAGAGCCCCGAGCGGTTCGATCAACTCGCCTGTCGGGCCCATTGAGCCGGCGACCAGCACCTGTCTCTCGGCTTCGTCGGCGGCTAGACGGGCACACCGGATCCCGGCGGCGTTGATTTCTGCGACGCGTCCCTGCAGGTCGTGGAGCTTGAGCCGGTGCCGGTTGCCACCGAAGGTGTTGCTCACAACGATGTCGGAGCCGGCAGCCACATAGGAGCGGTGGATGTCGCTGACCCGGTCGGGATGCTCGAGGTTCCACAGCTCGGGTGCGTCTCCGGCTGTGAGGCCGGCATCGAACAACTGTGTTCCCATGGCGCCGTCGAGGATCAGGTAGCCCCTGGCTTGCAGCAGGTCGCTGAAGGTGCTCATGGCGTGAACCTACCCGGCGATGGCGTGGCGCGGCTCTGAAATACTTCTCTTGGTGAGGTGTCAGTTCTGGTGAGGTGTCAGGCCCGGATCAGCGTGACTGATCCGGCCGTTCCGTCGACCTCCACCGGAGCGCGGCCGGGCGTGTGCTACCCCGTCTGTGTTGCGGCCCGTACCCCGGAGGTCGAGCCGAATGGGCTGGTTGCCCGGATCAGGCCTTGCGGACGTTGAGGGCTTCGGGGCCTTTACGGCCTTCGCCGACCTCAAACTCGACCGTCTGGCCCTCGTCGAGGCTCCTGTAACCGGAACCATCGATGTTGGAGTAGTGGACGAACACGTCCTCTGCGCCTTCGACGGAGATGAAGCCGTAGCCCTTTTCGGAGTTGAAAAACTTTACTGTGCCGCGAGGCATGACAATCACATTCGCTTTCGTTGAACAATCATGAACCGTGCCGTGAGTGGAACGGTGTGGAAAGCCTACGTGCGGTCTGTTCCAGAACCACACAAGGACGAATCTGGTATTTGGAGGTGACCTGTACGTTCAGCCTCTGGTGCGCTGCAGGTGGGCCCTTCGGGCCTTGCGGTTACCACCGTTGGAACTGTCGGCAGGATGCCGACCCCGCTTGTTGCCGCCGGAACCCTTCTTGTTGCCGGGTTTCCCGGCGTTGCCGTTGGAACCCCGTCGCCTGTTCCGGCTCTTGTTGCCTGACCGGTTGTTGCCAGATCCGTTGTTGCCTGACCGGTTGTTGCCAGATCCGTTGTGCGATCGTCCCGCTGAGCCGTTGCCTGACCGGTGTCCCTGACCCCGGCCGCGCCCGGCAGTATCCGAGGAGCGACCGTTGCCCTCCCCGGCGGAGCTGTTCCCTTCGGTTACGACATCACGCACATTTCGGGCCGGAACAGGTGACAGGTGCCGCAGGNCCGCAGCATCAGGCTCGGTAAGCGGTTCGTCGAGGCCGATCTGGCGCTGCATGCGCTTTGTGTCCCTGACCTGATTGGGCTGGACCAGGGAGACAACCACACCGGTCTCTCCGGCGCGGGCGGTTCGTCCCGACCGGTGGACGTAGGCCTTGTGGTCCTCGGGAGGGTCGAAGTGAATGACAGATGCGACACCGTCGACGTGGATTCCGCGNGCCGCCACGTCGGTGGCAACGAGAGCGTGGACACGCCCCCTGGCGAAGTCGGCCAGTGCACGGGTGCGTTGCGCCTGGCTGCGACCGCCGTGGATGGCGGCGGTCTTCAGGCCTTCCCTGCTCAGCTGGCGGGCGAGGCGGTCCGAGCCGTGGCGGGTCCGACAGAAGATGATTGCCGGCCAGGCAGCACCTACAGCGTCAGCGGTGATCTCACGTCGGTCTGCCTGTGTGGCGTTCCAGAACACGTGGCTGGCNGTGGTGATGTCGGGTGTCTCCTCGCCGACCTCGTGTCCTACCGGGTCACGTTGGTAGTCGCGGGTGAGCCTGGCGACGTCGCCGTCGAGGGTTGCCGAGAACAGAACCGTCTGGCGGTCCGGGTTGGTCTGGTCGAGCAGACGGCGCACAGCCGGCATGAAGCCCATGTCGGCCATGCGGTCGGCCTCGTCGAGTACCACCCGGTCGACGCTGGCAAGCGAGAGTGCTCCCTGCTCGATCAGGTCCTCAAGGCGTCCGGGGCATGCAACGAGGATGTCGACGCCCCTCCTGAGCGCGTTCAGCTGTGGGCCGTAGCCGACGCCTCCGTACACGACTCCGATCGAGACCTTGCCCGCAAAGGAGCGGAGCTCGGTGGAGATCTGTTCGGCGAGTTCACGGGTGGGAGCCAGGACAAGGGCACGTGGCTCGCGGGGTGCGGCCCTCTGGACGTCGGCTACCAGCGGTATGCCGAATGCCAGAGTCTTTCCTGATCCGGTCGGGGCGCGTCCGCAGACGTCGCGGCCAGACATTGCGTCGGCGATCGTGGCCGCCTGGATCTCGAACGGTTCGGTGATTCCACGACGCTCGAGGGCTTCGCAGATGCGACCGGGTACGCCCAGGTCGCTGAAGGTGGGGGACATCTTGCTCCTTGCCCGCGGATGTGCGGCTTGTCAGGTGGTTCGCGTCGCCTCAGCACGTTTGGTGAGGTCGAAAGGTATGGAAGGTGGTTCACGTCGACCGGAAGAACCAAAGCCCGCCTGCGAACCCACCGATCGGTGATGCCGACCGGAGCGGGAACAAGGCTAGCGGGAGGGGGCGCCAGAATGACCTGACGTGCCCGGTGGCACAGGTGGGACAACCCGGGGTGTGCCCCCGGCACTAGGTTGCGGCAATGGTGGCCTTCCCGCAGGACTCATTTCCCCATCTGGTTGACGAACAGGTCCTTTCTGCCTTCGAGCAGATCTGGGAGGGTCTGGGCCGGCCCGGAACCTGGTGGACCGGTGCACAGCGCAGGGCGATTGCCGAGGCCGCCCGCTCGGCAATCGCCGACGGCCCAAGGCCCATGGGAGCGGTGATTCCGGCGCTGGCCGACCTTGACAGCGAAGATGGTTCCGACATTTCGGACCTGGTGCTCGAGGTGGTGCGGCGGGTAACTTCCGAGTCGGGCCGGATCACGGCTGGCTGGGCGGCCGAGGCGATTGACCTGATGGGCCCCGGACGCTACGTGGAACTGGTCGCAGTGGTGGTGCTGATCGTTCCGGTCGACCTCTTCTGCGGTCTCATGGACAGGCCCCGCCAGCCCCTTCCAGAGGTCGTTGCCGGCGAAGCTGTCGGTGGGGTGCCCCGCGGTGTGGCAGCGGGAGAGGCCTACGTGCCGTGGCTCGTCGACGGCTGGCAGGGTCCCAATGTGGCGAGGGCGCTCTCCTACGTGCCGGCCGACAATGAGCGACGCATGGCGATGGTGTCGAGCATGTACGTCGGAAGCGAGTTCTTTGAAATGGTCTGGAGCCACCGTTCCCTCAGCCGCCCCCAGATCGAGTTGATTGCTGCCCGCACCTCTGCCCTGAACGAGTGCTTCTACTGAACGTCGTCACACGTGATGCTGCTCCGGGAGAGCAGCGAAGCAGTCGACCAGGTGGTCGACCTGGCCGCAACCACCGGAGGAGATGTCCAGAATGTGGCCGGTTCAGGGGTGCCACACGATGATCTGCTGACGGCCTATGCCGAGGCTGCACATGACGGTCCGGAGGCGGCGAGGCTCCTGGACGCCCAGATGCTCGAAGCAGTGGGGTCCGGCGGTCTGGTCGACGCGGCTGCCACGGTGGCCGTCTTCAACGGCCTTGTCAGGTCAGCCGATGCCACCGGGATTCCCCTCGACGAATACGTGATGGAGCGGACCGTTGACGAGCGTGCAGAGCTGGGCCTGAACGTGTTCGCAGGTTCGGCCAATACCAGACCAGATTCCTGACCGTTCACGCTGGAGCCGCGCCCGGATCCCGCCTTATGATCCGGCGCGTGAACGGGTCGGATGAAGGGTTGGATGAAGAGGTGGTGGTTCTCCCCGCGGGGGTGAGGGACGGCCTTGGCCGGTGTGCCGGGTCGTCCGACATGATGCGGACGCTCCCGCCTGCCTGCTACATGGACCCCGTGGTGTTCGAGGCTGAGTAGCAGGCGATCTTTCGTGCCGGCTGGGTCGGGGTGGGGCGATCGGACCGCTGGCCCGGGGTGGGCGACTACAGCACAATGGAAATCGGCGGTGTGCCCGTGGTGGTTGTCCGGGGTGACGACGGGGGCCTGCACGCCTACGCCAACAGCTGTAGCCACAGGGCGGCCCAGGTGATGTCGGGAGAGGGGAACTGCACCCGGATGCGGTGCCGCTTCCACTTCTGGACCTACGGGCTCGANGGTCGNCTGCTGGCAGCTCCGAGCATGGGGCGCACCGACGGCTTCGACAAGGGCGAACATGGTCTGCGCGAGTTTGCGCTGGCTGAGGTCGCCGGGTTCGTGTTCGTGAGCTTCGAGGTTGACCCCCCGGCGATCGATACATGGCTCGGCGACTTTTCGGCAATCCATGAGGCCTGGCCGGTGGAGGCAATGCTCTCCGTGAGACGCCGGGAGTTCACCGTGGATTGCAACTGGAAGGCCTTCGCAGAGGTGTTCAACGAGTACTACCACCTTCCGTACGTTCATCCGACCAGCATCGACCACACCTACGACGAACCCGATGAACCCGAGGTGGTGAGCGGGGCGTTCGCCACGCACTTCGGGACCACGGATGGAACGGGCGGCCTCCTCGACGGAACCCAGGAGAGGGCGTTGCCGGTAATCGGGCAACTGGAGGGCCGCCTACGTGCCGGTGTTCGCTATTCCTGGTTGTTTCCCAACNTCGTCGTCGCCTTCGGGTCTGATGCCATGTGGCTGTATGAGGTGTACCCGGATGGTCCGGACCGGTGCCGTTGCGCCCAGGTTGTGTGCTTTCCGCAGTCAACTGTCGACCATCCCGACTTTCCCGAGAGGGTCGACTCCTACTACGAGCGGTTCGACATGGCCCTCGAAGAGGACATCCCGATGCTGGAGGAACAGCACGCAGGGATGCGTTCGCCGTTCGCCCGGCAGGGCATGTTCTCGTACCTTGAGCCCAGCGTCGCCAACTTCGCCCGGTGGTATGCGGTGAAGCTCCTGGGTGGGGAATCGCCGTAGCCGACCTGCTGTCCTGTGCCGGTCAGGAGACCGTCAGGGTTCCCTCCATGCCGGCCGCGAGGTGGCCTGGGAGGGCGCAGATGATCTGGTATCGCCCGGCCTCGTCGAAGGTGAATGTCTGGGTTGCCGATGTTCCGGGCGGAATGGACTCGACCTCGAACAGGACCATCGATTCCTCGAAGTCGGTTTCGGCCTGGATCTGGGTTCCCTTGCGCAGGACCGCCCACTCATGGTCGACGTCGCCGTCGTTCTCAAAGGTCACGGTCACCGCCTGGCCGGCCTTCACGTTGACGTCGGCTGGAGCGAACTTGAACTCGGTTCCCTCGACGGAGATGTTCGATGACGAGGATGGCGCTGCGGAGTCGCTGGCGGACGTGTTGCTCCCACCGCCACATGCTGCGAGGGGGAGCGTGATTGCGGCGGCCAGGGCCGCGGCGGTGATCTTCCTGCTGGTTGCGTGCTTCAACTNTGTTTCCNTTGTTCGCGTGGGGCTGGGTTCAGGTCTGGTCACGGAATGGTCCCCTGACACCGCAGCAACTCTGGCGCTACTCCGGAGCCGCTATTAGGGACGAAGGTCCCGGATTCCCTGTGGCCTCCGGCACAGCCTGCTCAGGTTCTCCGCTACGCACGGTCCGCTCAANTTCANGTGCCCCGGCGACGGTTTCCGGGTCCTCGAGGCGTCGCAACATCCGGAGGGCCATCAGGAGGACCAGCCCGAATGCCGGACCTATCAGCAGCGTCGGCGGCACGGCCAGCATCCAGTCGGTCCGCCTGGGTGTCACGTCGATGTAGATCTGGCCCGCTGGGTGAAGCGTGCAGAACACGGTGGCCGAAGCGGTGACGGTGATTTCGGTGACCTCGCCGTAGGGCGAGAACCATGCTCCCACGTAGTGGCCGACGTCATCGCGGTTGTCGAGGATCAGGACGTCGCCGCTGCGGAAACTCCAGTTGGAGGGTAGGTCCAGCGGGTTCTCACCCACAGCGATGAGGTCGGCTGTACCGGCCGGAATCACAATCTCACGCCGCTCAGGCGCTCTCCCGGGACCTGCGAAGATCCACAGGGCGACAAGGCAGACGAGGAACACGGCCATCGTCGTGCCTGCAACCACGAGAGCGGCTTCGCGCATGCCGTGTATACCGCTGCTGCACCGCTCGTCGGCCTGCGGCCGCAGCGAACGGCGTCTGATCACGAGCCGCCGAAGAGGTAGAGGGTGGGGTAGATGGCTACCCACATGAGGTCGACGAAATGCCAGTACTTGACAACGCCCTCGACGGGCCAGTGGTCGTCGGACCCGTAGTGGCCCAGACGGCCCAGATTCCAGACGACACCGAGTGCCAGAATGCCGGTCAGCACGTGAAAGGCGTGCAGGCCGATGAGCATGAAGAACGAACTTCCGTAGATGGTGTTCGCCGGGAAGTCGGCGAGGGCCTCGTTGAACTCGAGTCCCACGCCGACCAGGAACAGCAGGCCCAACACGATGGTCGTGAGCATCTCGCGTTGGAACAGACGTCGGTTGTCGTGGGCAATGGCGGCCTCGGCCCGGAAGGCGCTGATGCTCGACCAGAGCAGCAGCAGGGTCAGGAGGAGGGCGAGGCCCTGGTTGAGGTGCTCAGGCTGGTCTGTGCCGGACACCACGAACCTCGACGAGATGAAGGCGGAGAACAGGAAGGTCTCTGAGGCCAGGAAGAGCCAGAGGCCGAGCCTGTTCGCAGCCGGGCGGTACGTGGCCTCTGCCCGGCTGTGGACAGCCTCGGGTGTGGTTGTCATGGCCATCAGGCGTTACCTCCGTCGAGGGTCTTGAGGTCGCTGGAGTGCATGAAGACCTCGAGGATGAGGCCTCCCTTTGTGATGATGAACGGTAGGAGCCACAGGGTCGGTCGGTCGACGCTCGTGGCCACGATGTATTCGATGAAGGTCAGGACGGCAAGGGCGCCTGCTGTGAGCCATCCGCGCTGGATCACAGCCGTCAGCCCCCCTGTGTCGTTGGAGTTGTCACTCATTGTCCCCTCCTTCGCCGGCCCCGGTCGGTTCGGGGGGTGTCGGCCCGCCTGTTGTCACGCCGGCGAACTCTGCATGTCGTGATCCGGCGGTTCCGTACCCGTACGGGTGGCCGAGAACGGTCGGCTGGCCGGAGAAGTTGTGCTCTGGTGGGGGAGAGGAGACCTGCCACTCGAGGGTGCTTGCGTTCCAGGGGTTGTCGCCGGCCCTTGGGCCTCGTCTAGCAGCGGATAGCAGGATGTAGACGAGCAGAAGGAAGCTGCCGCCGAGGAAGTAGGCCGAGATCGAGGAGAACAGGTTTGCCCCCTCCAACTGTTCCGGGTAGTCGGCAATGCGGCGGTTCATGCCGTTCGTGCCCAGCCAGAACTGCGGCAGGAACGTGAGCTGGAAGCCGATGGTCAGCCACACTGCGAAGATGATCCCCAGCCGGTCGTTGATCATGCGGCCTGTGATCTTCGGGAACCAGAAGAAGATTCCGGTCAGGAAGGCGAAGATCATTCCACCCATGATCGTGTAGTGGAAGTGGGCGACCACGAAGTAGCTGTCGTGGAGGCTCACATCGGTGACCACGTCGGCCAGGAAGATTCCGGTCACCCCGCCCATGAGGAACTGGAAGATCCAGATCATGGCGAAGAAGAGCGGTGTCTTCATCCAGAGCCTGCCCCGCCACAGGGTCGCCACCGCCGAGAGGAAGATCACGCCCGTGGGGACAGAGATCATCTCGGTGGCGAACATGAACGGACCGTGCAGGTATTCGGCCATGCCGCTGGTGAACATGTGGTGTGCCCACACGATGACGCTCAGGCCGGCGATCGTGAGCAGCGACACCACGACGGCCTTGTAGGCGAATAGCGGCTTGCGTGACATGTGGGTGATGGTCTCGAGGACCACACCGAAGCCTGGAAGGACCATCACGTACACAGCCGGGTGTGAGTAGAACCAGAAGAGGTGCTGGTAGAGCAACGGGTCCCCGCCGGCAGCGCCGTCGAAGAAGACGGTTCCTGCAACCCTGTCCATGGCGATCAGCACGAGTGAGGCTGCGAAGAACTGGGTTGTGAGGAGGCTGATCATGGAGGCCGCGAACGCTGCCCATACGAAGATGGGGAGTCGGCCCCAGGTCATTCCCGGTGCACGCATGGTGACGATGGTGGTGATGACGTTCAGGCCGCCGAGGATCGAGGAGAGGCCGAAGGTGGTCACGGCGAGCACGAAGAGGATCTGGCCACCGTTGTTGACGACGCTCAGCGGGGGGTAGGCGGTCCAGCCGGCGTCGAAGCTGCCCAGTGCGGGGGCGGCCAGCAGGCCGATGGCCACGGGCGGGATCAGCCAGAAGGTGACGGCGTTCAGGCGGGGGAAGGCCATGTCGTCGGCGCCGATCATTATCGGTACCAGGTAGTTGCCGAACGACCCGAGGATTGCCGCAACTGCTACGGCGACCATGAGGATGCCGTGCATGCTCATGATCTGGTTGTAGCGGTCGGCGTTGAGGATGCCCTCGCCGGCCTGTGCAAGCTCGAGCCTGATGATCATGGCCGCCACGCCACCGAGCAGCAGCACAACGATGAAGGTTGCCAGATACTGGATGCCGATTACCTTGTGGTTGGTCGAGAAGCCCAGATAGCGCTTCCAGCCGGTGACCTCGGACTCACGGGCGGGAAGGCCGAACCATTCGCGGACCCAGGTGTCGCCCATGCCTATGCCGAAGAGCCAGCCGACCAGTCCGACGACGTAACCGAACACCACGCACACCTCGTCACCGAGGGACCCACCCCGGACAAGCCAGGTGAGGACAGCGCCGACCAGGTATCCGAGGATGCCGAAGATGACGGCCCGGAGAAGTTGTCGCATGGTGTATCAGGCTCCTTCTGCCAGGTCGCTGACCCAGGCATCGAAGTCGGCAGGTGCCAGCACGGTTACCGGCATTGCCATCTGGGCGTGGCCGAGACCACAGATCTCTGCGCACTGCACCCTCAGGTTGAAGTCGTCCTCGAAGGATCCGACTCCTTCAGGTGTCACGTAGAGATGGGTGACCCTTCCGGGGACGGCGTCGATCTTGACCCGGAAGGCCGGAATCCAGAACGAGTGGACGAGGTCGAGCGAGGTGATGTCGAAGCGGACCCGCCTGTCGGCCGGGAGGTAGAGCTGGTTGAAGGTCTCGGCCCCGTTTTCGTAGTTGACCTTCCATGACCAGCGCTGGGACTGGACCTCGACAACGATGTCGGCGCTCGGTTCGCCCCGGAGTTCGGCGATTCCGATGAAACCGGGGTTGACCGTGATCATCAGCGCCAGCATGAGGGTTGAGGCCACCCAGAGCCGTACGAAGTTGCGGTTCGTGTGTACCGGGGGGCCGTCCTCGGTGGGGGTGCCATCGACCTGAACGCGAAAGCGGAGCAGGCTGGTCAGGAGGGCGGCAGCGACCCCGGCGAAGATGGGAATCGAGAGGCCCATCAGGAGTATGTAGGCGTCGTCGACCACCTCGGCTTCGTGCGCCCACTGCGCAGGCAGCAGATCGATTCCGAGCACCAGGTAGAAGCCGACCGCGGAGAATGCGGTCCATAGGGAACCGAACCAGATCCAGTCGTTTCTTCGGTTTTGATCCACCCCTGGCCCCGTCCTGACGTCGCGCAGGGGCCGGTCGGCCCCACAGGCGACGACGGTACGGATCGGCGGATTGGCCGAACAGGGACCAAGGTCCCTGTCATGAAGTTCAGGTGACGGATTCCAGTTCGGAGGCGTCGAACTGTGGGATTGGTGGTGGTGAGAGGTCCCGCAGGTGCGGAAACACCCGGTCCCGCATCAATTCCATGGACCTAAGAACCTTGCTGTTCTCGAGACCGCCCAGCCGCGTCCAGCAGAGCAACTCGGTCATTCCGTATACCTTTTGGGCCTCGGTGAGGCGCTCGACGACATGGTCGGGTGATCCGCAGATGGTGTAGCCGGCCCTTGTGAGCGTGTCGAAGTCGACCGCGGCAGCAAGGTCGCGGAGTGCGTTGTACATCTCGTAGCTCTTGATGGGCGTGTCGCCCTCGATCGAAAGGTACTTGGCGACGGTGTTGAAGTACCACTCGCAGGCGTCGCGGTACTCGGCCTCGGCCTGCTCGGTGGTGTCGGCCACGTAGATCATCATCAGGCACCCGATCTGCTTGTCGGTCGGGTCGTGGCCAGCCCTGGCAAGACCGCGGTAGTAGTCGTGTCGCCTTGCTGCAGCCAGTTCTGGGGTCAGGCCGAAGACGCTTCCCATGAGCAGGTTGTGGCCATACGCACCCGCCATTTCGAAGGTCTCCTGTGAGAGGCAGGCCATCCACATGGGTGGCAGTGGCTTCTGGAGGGGGCTTGGCCTTACCGGCACGTCGGTGAAGTCGTAGTACTCACCGTGGAAGTCAACAACCCCATCCTTCCAGGCCATGCGAATGATGTCGGCACACTCCTCGAAGCGCTTGCGCGTCGTGGTCTGATCTATGCCGTAGCGCTGGAACTCGAGGGGTTGGTATCCACGCCCCATCCCGAAGTCGACCCGGCCATCGCTCATCAGGTCGAGGAGTGCATAGTCCTCGGCCACCCTGAGGGGATGGTTCATGGGCAGGATCACGATGCCGGTGCCCAGGCGCACTCTCTTCGTCACCGATGCTACGGCTGCGAGGCTCAGCGCAGGTGATGCCAGGTAGCCGTATTCGGTGAAATGGTGCTCGGCTGGCCAGATCGAGTCGAAGCCGTAGTCCTCGGCGGCGACCATGAGTTCCAGTTGTTCCTTCACCACCTGATGCTCTGACTTCTCAATCGGGTTCTCGAACAGGTGGAGCATTCCAAAGCGCATCTGGCCTCCTTTGTGCCTCAGTTCTTCCCAGAACTGTCTCACCGGGTTCGGTGCCGCCAGTTGGGAGCGAGGGTGGCTCGTGAAGGTTCTAGTACCCGAGGTTCCAGGGGGACAGGGCACTTGGTCCCGTCGGGACCATCGTCCCTAGCGGTGCTTACACCGGGGAGGGACGGTGGTGTTCGGACCCGGGTTCCCGGGGCCGCGTCCCGAACCGGATCCGAGGTGCAGATAGTGGCAATGAACGTGCAGTCGATCCCCTCGGTATCTGAGCGGGTAAACGAGGTTCGTCTGCTGACGGCCAGCATCGTCAACCAGGAGATCCTCCCGAACGAGAACATGCTGTGGGCCGACCATCGCGGTGGCCATGTGACAGAAGGGGACAGGGAGGAGGCCAGGGATCTCCGTTCCAGCGTCAGGGCAAGGGTTCGGGAGGCGGGGCTCTGGGCGCCGCATCTGCCAGAGGAGTATGGGGGAGCGGGCCTCGACTTTCTGGAACTGGCATACATGAAGGAGGTGCTGGCGTACGCGGTCGGTGCGTCGTCGCTGTTCGGCGTGGCGGCGCCCAACTCGGGCAACCAGTCGATCCTCGTCCGCTACGGCACAGATGAGCAGAAGCGTCGGTGGCTGCTGCCGATGATCGAAGGCAACATGCAGTCCGGCTTCTCGATGACTGAACCGGACCAGCCCGGATCGGATCCGCGGTCGCTAAGGACCACAGCCAGGCGCGACGGTGAGGACTGGGTCATCAACGGGCACAAGTGGTTTACCTCCAATGGCCTTGAGGCGGACTTCTTCATCGTGATGTGCCGAACCGATGACAGCGACAGCGGCGGAGGCCGCAACTCCCGAATGACCCAGATCATTGTGCCGTCAGACACCGATGGTGTGGAGATCCTGCGGGGCATCGGGGTGTGGGGTCGCCCCAGCGACCACTGCGAGATCGTCTACGACAACGTTCGGGTTCCCGTAGAGAACCAGTTGGGAGACACGGGGACGGGACACCAGGCCGCCCAGGACCGCCTGGGGGCCGGGCGCGTCTTCCATTGCATGAACTCGATCGGGCAGATGTGGCGTGCCTTTGACCTGATGGTGGAGCGGGCAGCGGAACGCACGGTGCACGGGGGTGTGCTCGAGTCCAAGCAGTTCGTGCAGGGCTTCATCGCCGATTCGTACATGGACATCTCGGCTGCCCGTCTGATGACGATCAACTGTGCGGAGAAGATGCGTGACGGCTCCTACCCGAGGACCGACATCTCGGCTATCAAGGTCTTCGTGCCAGCTGCCTACGAGAGGGTGGTCGACAGGGCCATACAGGTCTGGGGGGCTGCCGGGATCACCGACGACCTGCCCCTGGCCGCCATGTACCAGACCGCCAGGTCACTCCGGATAATCGACGGACCCGACGAGGTGCACCGGATCCTGATCGCAAAGAACGTGTCCGGGCATCATCGCTCCGGTGCCGGCTGGGACTTCGGCAGCTGACAGGTCGGCTGCTTGTCAGCCTGCCACATCCATACGGGCATTCTCCAGGTCTGGGCCATCGGGTGTTGTCTCGTCGAACCAGTCGACCAGGTCGGGGTAGCGTTCGGCGACCTTGTCGACCCTGTGGCTGCGGGGGCACCTGACGCGCAGGTTCAGGCCACATCCGGGGCAGGACCACTGGTCGCCGGTGGCGCTCTTTCGCCACAGCGGGGAACCGCAGGCGCCGCAGCGTTCCTGCCAGACGTTGCAGTCGACTGATGAGTACCGCTTTGAGCTGAGCGGACAGCCGGTGCCGTAGCAGACGGGCCAGTCGGGGTCTGGAACTATCGCCCAGACGGGGCACTTCTCGATGCAGTCCCCACAGTCGTCGCAGGTCAGGGGGTTGATGATGAACAGGCCGAGGAAGGTGTCAGTCTTGCGCAGGGCTTCACGCGGGCAGGCGAACTCACAGGCGCCACAGCCGATGCACTCTTCTTCGATCACCTTGTGGCTCATCAGGTGTCCCCGTCCCCGTTTGGTGACCGTGCCGTTCAGGTACCTGTGAGGGAGGCAGCCGTAACGTCCTGCGGGTGGAACGGTCGCAGCGAGCGAAGGCAGTTGTTGCAGGCCCACGGTGCGACGTTGACGGTGTCTGCTGTGCTCTTGAGGTTGTACCGCTCACCGTCCCATTCCCAGTAGCCGTAGGGAAGGTCGAGCACCTGGTCGAGCGGTTCGCCGCAGTGGGGGCATGCCATTGGCTGCATGGTGGGTCCTTTCGGTTGTTCGTGTCAGGCCGGTGCCGGTGCCAGTTCGGCGGCGCCGTCGAAGAACTGCTGGATCGTCTGGTTGAAGCGGAAGAACCTGTCGACGCCCATCGGGTCGTCGCCCCTGACGTCGATGCGGTCTCCTACGAGGGTCAGGCTGTTGACTGTGTGCCTGCCCGTGGCACGTCCGTTGGTGGTGATGTCGTTGAACATCTCTCCCCAGGAGTCGATGTCTCCTTCGAGCCAGCAGTCACAGGAGCTCTCGCCACCCTCAGGGAGCGGTGAGACGTCGGTGCAGCCGAGTTCCTCGAAGCGCAGTCTGAGGCGCAGGTCGCTGCCGACTTCGTCGGCCATGACAACCCCGAGGGTGAAGTCCACCTCGCCGAGGGTCTCGTACTGGTCGGGGTTGTTGTTCATCAGGTCTGCCAGGTCCTGGTAGAAGGTCAGGTTGTCTACTCGTTCTGACATGGTGGGTCCTTTCCTCTCAGGTGTTTCAGACGCCTGTCCGGTCGAAGGCGTCGAGATCGATTCCGAGAAGGTCAAGGGGCAGGTCGGTGCGGTCGATCCTGTTCAGCCCGGCCCTCTCACACCGTGCCAGGTAGGAGGTGAAGATCTTCGTGGCCAGCAGGGACTGCATCGGGAAGCCCTTGTCCTCGACGTGTTCGGATCCACCTCCTAGCAGCACCGCCAGGGCCGAGGACAGGACCGGCGAGGTGCCGAACTCGATGAGGAACTGCTCGCCGTGGTCCAGTGCCTCGTGGATCTCGTCTGCGACGTCGGGGTCGCCGGCGATGGCCTGGCGTATGTGCATGGTGCCGTAGGCGACGTGGCGTGCCTCGTCCTGCATTGAGAGGCGGAAGATCTTCTTCTCGACGTGTGTGGGGGCGATCAGTTCCCCTTGGCGGAACACGTCGAGGATGAATCCCTCGCCCAGTAGGTGCAGCAGTGCCGATGCCTGTGTGTAGGTCTTTGCCTCGAGGATGCTGCGCAGCAGGCTCTCGGGTTCGGACCGGGACAGGAGCAGGCCGCCGCCGTTTGCCAGCGCCCTCTTGCGGAACACGTCACTGTGGCGCGCCTCGTCCATGATCTGGGTTGAGAGGAACATCTTGGCCTCGAGGAAGTGGTGGTTCATGCGCCACATCCACTTGGCCGGCAGGTCGGTTGCGATCATCTCGATCTCGGTGAGGACCGTGCAGAGTTGGCACATTGCGTGTTCGATGTCAGGGGGGAGTTCCTGGAGTTCGTTCCAGGGGATGTCCCGGGTTGAGGACCATTGTCGGGCCACTGCCTCTTCGTAGAGTTCGATCACGTTGTCGGCCCATACCTGTGACTTGTGGTTCAGGATGTATCCCATGTCGGGTGTCTCCGGGTCGATGTCGGCTCCGCGGGGCGCCATCGAGCGGTATGGGGGATCGTCGAGCACCTCACCGTAGGCACCCGTTGCGATGTCCATCATCGTGAGGCCCCGGCGTCCCGGCGTTGGCTTCATGCCCCATTCGGCCTTGGATCCCCTGAGCCATGACCAGTCGAGCGGGTTGCCCATCGGTGTCATTTCTGGTAGTTCGCGGATGCTCTCTTCGGTGGCCAGTGCCATCTTGTGCTCCTGTTCTTCCCCAACCCCCAGGCGATAACGGCTGTTATCGCAGTTCAGACAAGTGAAGCGCTGCTATCAGGGAGCCCGATAGGGCATTAGGTCCCTAGATGCCGAATTTGGCGCCGGTCGCATGTAGGTTCGATGCCCGCAGCCGACAGCACGGAGATGACAGGTGGACCCACAGAACAAGAAGACGGCCCTGCGGGCGATCAACTACGGGCTCCACGTCCTCACAACCACCGACGGCGAGAACTACGGCGCCGGCGGTACCAACTGGCTCACGCAGGCCTCGTTCGAGCCGCCGCTGGTCGCCGCCGGTGTAAGGGCCGACAGCGGCTCGGCTGCGATCATCGAGTCAACCGGGGCGTTCGCCGTGAACGTCCTCGGGGCCGAGCAATTGGACATCGCCAAGGCCTTCTTCCGTTCCACATCGGTCGAGGGGGGCATGATCAACGGCCATGGGTTCGAACCGGGCCCGGCAACCGGGTCGCCGCTGCTGGTCGAGTGCGCCTACTGGTTCGAGGCCCGGGTGACCGACATCGTCAAGCGCGGCGATCACACGGTCTTCGTGGCAGAGGTGGTTGAGGCGGGTGTCCGTGACGACTCGGTCACTCCGCTGCTCTTGCGCGACACCGGAATGAACTACGGCGGCTGACCGGACGGTCTTGAAGACATAACGATCCTTGAGAGCCGCCTTCCTGCGATCCGGCGGTGGTTGCCATTCTCGAGGATCCGGCGCTGCGCCTTCCGAGCGTTGCACCCGACGGCGACTACAGGGGCTGATGTCTCAGGTCCGGGCCGCCCTGTAAGAGAGCCAGGTGCCCTCCTCGAAGTCGTAGAGCTTGCAGGTGTGGGTGGTCATCAGGTAGGTGCGCAGGCGCAGCTTCCGGTCGATGGTGCGGTCCGGAAAGGCCTCCCTGATCGCCCTGGCCGCCGCCGTCAGCCGGTAGCAGGGGATGCGCATGTCCACATGGTGGGGGGTGTGCACGAAGATCCAGTGGAAGAACACGTTCAGGAATCTGGGCAGGCGCAGGATGATCGTGCCATCAAGCTGGCCCGCCACCTTGGTCCAGGCGCGGCGGGTGTGCCAGCGGATCTCAGGGGTGATGTGGTGGACGTAGACGGTCCAGCCGATGATGTATGTGAAGACGAGGAACGGGATCACCAGCAGTTTGGTGATCATCCAGGTGGCGCCGAGGACGTTGCCTGAGCCGAGGCCACCCAGGAATGCGGCGCCGGTTGCCGCAACCAGAACTGCCAGGTACACGAAGTAGCGGTCGCGGCGGATCGCCCTGGACCACTTGGCCGGCGGCTGGCGGAAGGCGATCATCTTGTTCCACCAGACCTCGCGCAGGTAGTAGGGCAGGGGTCCGAGAACCGACCACTCGACGCGGTGGCGCAGGCGCGCCCACGGGCCCATGGACCGGTACTGCTCGACCGTCACCGGATGCCAGACGAAGTCCATTCCCTGTCTGACCGTGTGGCCGTGGTGGATGCGGTTGTGGCCGAGAACCCAGGCCTCGTAGATGTGGAATGACGGAATGAACAGGACCTTGCCGAGCAGGACGTTCAGGCGGTTGTTGTCGGTCAGCGCACCGTGCGCGGCGTCGTGGCCGAGCACGAACAGGGCGGCCACCATGAGGCCCGCCAGGGGGACCAGGATCAGGGTCAGCCACCACGCCGGGCTGAGGACGATGCCGGTGACGACTGCGGCGTAGAGCACCAGGTCCCGGATGACCAGGGCAAGCCCACGGAGGGTGGAGCGCTTCCGGCAGGATTCCGGCACGACGTCGATGACATCCTTGAGGGTCAGCGCTGCTGGTTCCAGGGTCTGCATGCCTGCTCTCGGATTCGGTTCGGGACCTGGACGGATTGTCGGATCCGACGACTGCTGGATTGGTGATGGCAGCAGCGGTTCCTCAGGACAGGATAGGGCACTGCGGGGCAGAAGGGGCCCCGGCGGGCCGGGATGTTCAACGGGATGTTCAAGGAGTGGGCTCTGCGCCTGCTGGTCGGTGCTCGTCGGGCTTGAGGAGCCATGCTCCGAGGGCCATGGTCACCACTCCCATCACCACCGTGGGTGTCCAACTTCCTGAGAGGTCGTGCATGGCACCTCCCAGCACAGGCCCGAGGGCACCGGCCAGGCCCATCGACACTCCCTGCAGTCCCATTAGCAGGCCGAGGTCGCCCTCGTCGAAGTGGCTGCGGGCGTAGACGCTCTGAAGGGGGGTGCTGGCACCCATCGTGAGGCCGGCGAGAACGGCGAAGGTCATGCCTGCCGGGATGCTCCCAACCAGTAGGAAGGCTATGCCGGCGGCGCTGACGAGGAAGGCCAGCCTCAGGAGGGCGCCCGAACCGTGCCGCTCAACGAGTCCGGTCAGGCCGAGGCGTCCGAAGAACTGGAAGAGGCCTCGCAGGCCACCGATTGTTCCGGCCATCGCCAGGCTCACACCTGAGGCGGTGAGTATCGGAACCTGGTAGACGAGCACCGAGGTGAACGCCACCCCCGTGGCGGTGTAGGCGGCCATCATGCGCTGGATGGCAGGGCGGCCGAGGGCACTCCTGATCGCCTCGAGTGGTTGGAGCGAGGGTCCCGAGCGGGAACTGCGGGCGTCTGACGTGAGGGAGGCCGTCAGGAGGCCTCCGGCGACTGCCAGAAGGGCGAGGACCCGCGCTGCTGTCCGCCAGTGCCACACGGTGACCATCCAGGCTGTCAGGGGAAGGTAGATGGGGCTGCAGAAGGCGCCTATAAGGGTGACCACTGCGATTGCCTGGTCTGGACGGTGCGGGCGTAGGCGGGCTGCAGCGGCGGTGGTCACGTGATAGAAGCCGGTTGCGCCGGTGATGCCGGCACCAAGTGCGTACAGCAGTCCGAAACTGACAGGGTTGTCGGCCCAGGTCGCTGCCAGGAGGAGGCCGCCCCCAGGGAGAGCCTGGAGCAGGAAGGGACCGGGACCGCCGAAGTGATCCAGAAGGCGACCGCCGGTGAAGGAGCCGAGGCCTGTGAGCAGCATCGCTGCCCCGAAGGTGATGCCGAGCGTGGTGGTGCTCCAACCCATGTCCTGGCTGATCGGGTCGATGAGGACACCGAAGCCGTACATCCATGATCCGTAGGAGGTGATCGTGAGGAGGCCGAGTGCGGCCACGCCTGACCAGCCGTGTCCGGAGCGGTTCTCTGCTGGTCCTGCCAAGATATTGCCTCAGCCGGGAGCGGGTTGGTCCGGGTTGTCTCGTTTCCATCCTGATCCGTCGTGGTGGCGGACCACCCGCGCCGGTGATCCGACAACCACGGAGTTGTCCGGGACGTCACCGCGGACGACCGAGTTTGCTCCCACCACGACGTGGCTGCCGATTCTGGCGCCGGGAAGGATCACCGCTCCTGAGCCGATCCAGCTACCCGAGCCGATCGAGACCGCTTCGTCACTCGGAGTCTGGGTTCCTATCGGCCTGTCCAGGTCCTCGTAGCCGTGGTTCTGGTCGGTGATGTAGATGTTCATTCCCATGTAGACATCGTCACCGATGTCGATGGAGAAGTGGCCTACGACCGCCGTGCCTCGGCCGATCAGGCAGCGGTCACCGATTCGAACGACCGGGTCCGTGACCATCTCCTGCCCGGGCCCCATACCCGCCGACAGGGTGACGTGGGCTGCAATGAGGGTGTCGCTGCCCAGCCAGATCCAGCGCTCACCGAAACCGGCTCCGCGGGGCCATGCCACAATGCTTCCCTTGCCGAACCTGCCGTAGTCCTGCGCAGCCCTGTCAGTGGGGCCGATTGCGGCCATGCGGCCTGCCCAGCGGGAAAGGCCGCGGATCAGCGAGCCGACGGTTGATCTGAGCGCTGACCCGGGTCCCGGCATGCCGGGACCATACCCGTTGTCGGAATTCGGCTATGCGTTCTGCGCGGCTGACAGAGAGCTGTTCAGTTCTGCGATGAACTCAGCGGCATGTGAGACCTTCCACTTCCAGACCTTGCCTTGTGCTGACACTGTGACCGTGTCGGTGCGGAGCCTGTTCGGGCTGTGCTTCACGGAGGTGATGGCCGCCAGCGGGATCGCCTGGCACCCCTCCCGTCTGCGACGCCTGGTCCAGAAGTTGGGCGGCTCCTTGTCGTGGATGGTGCGAATGAGGGAGTCCGATCTGACCTACAGGCTACCGTTGCGTCCCTTCTCCCTTATGGCGTACATGCCTCCACCTCGATGCGAATCAACGGCACGGGCCGTCCTGTGCCTGGTCGCAATCCGACCGTAGGGGCATGCAGGGCGGGGTGGCAGGATAGAAGGTCCCTGCGGGAGGTGGTGTTTCAGGTAGCTGGTAGTTCGTCTGCCTCCAGTGGCAGGGAAAGGTGGCTCAGGAAGAAGTGGACTGCGGGCCCGATGACGACGAGGAACCAGACCGTGCCCCATCCGACCGTGCCGCCGAGCAGTATCCCGCTGACGAGTGCGACTGCCTCGATTCCGAACCGGGCCTTCCAGATGGTTATGCCACGCCGCCCCAGAGCCGTCATGATTCCGTCGCGGGGCCCCGGGCCCAGGCGGACGCCGATGTAGAAGCCTGAGCCGATTGCCACGACGATGGGCCCAGTCAGCGCCAGGATGACCCGTGCAGCCGTGCTGGCAGGCTCATCGAAGATCCAGAGAACGGCGTCAAGAACCAGTCCGACGACGATGACGTTGGCGAGGGTCCCGACCCCGATCGGCTCTTTCAGAACGAGCATTGCCAGGAGCAGGAGTGCACCCACGAGAACCACGGCAGTTCCGATCGTGAGCGGGGTCTGTTCGGCGAGGCCCTGATGGAACACGTCCCAACCGGGCAGGCCGTAGTCGGCGAGCACGGTCATGCCCAGGCCCACCCCGAAGAGGCTGAGGCCTAACAGCAGTCGTGGTGCACGCCTGAATGCACGCCGTGTCTGTGAGATGACGTGTTCCGCTCAGGTCAGAGGGAGCAGGACATGTCGGCACCACAGCACATGGGTGACTTGATCTTGCCGTGGTCGTCGGGGCAGCGCGAGACCTGCACGGTGGAGCCATCGTCTCTTGTGAGGGTGTCGTTCACCAGGGGTGCGTCACACGCTCCACAGGTTGCGTTGACTGACATTCCACACGTGGGGCACTCGTAGGTCGCCATGTCCGGTCCCTTCTCTGGATGTAGCGGGCTGGTGATCCTGCCACACCCGGTCGGGCGGACCAGACATGGGCCCCGGTTGCGCTGCGTCCGGGCTGGTCGGCGACACTGTGTCCATGCACGATGACGTGAGTGACCCGATTCGCAGGACGATGGTCGGCTGGCACGCCTTTCTGGCAGGGGACCCGGACGTTCCGCTCGAGGGCCTGCTCCATCCAGATGTGGTGTTCTGGTCGCCTGTTCTCTTCAAGCCCCAGAGGGGCCGTGAACTGACGGCCATGTACCTGAACGCCGCGTACCAGGTGTTCCCGGGTGACCGTCCCGAGGATTCAGCCGGATCAGGGGAGTTCTCCAAGGGCAGTTTCCGGTACACGAAGAAGGTGATCTCCGAAAACCATGCGGTGCTTGAGTTCGAGACGCAGGTTGACGGAATCCACGTGAACGGCGTCGACATCCTCACCTGTGACGATGACGGTCTGATCGTTGAGTTCAAGGTGATGCTGCGGCCGTTCAGGGCCATTGAGGTGGCCCGCGACCGCATGGTCGCCGTCCTCGGAGGCTGACAACGAGGAAACCCCCGCCGAAGCGGGGGCTCTTCGCACGGTGGGAAACCGTGTCCGGCGGTGGCTCCTCAGCCAGTCGCCAGTAACTGAACTCTACGGCCGGATCCGACGGGTGGGTCTGGTCGGCCGAATTGGACCGGTTGGAGTCAGACGTCGGGGTGGTCGTCGAGGTAGGTTTTCTGCAGGTCGCCGGCCAGGACCGGGGCCAGCATGTCAGGCAGGCCGGTCTCGATCCGCCACGCGAAGTAGGCCTCGTGGTGGGCCCTGGTCTCAAACTTCTCCCAGAGGACGACGTTGTCCGGGTTGTCTGCGTCGGTATACACCTCGATGGACTCGCACCCGTCGAAGGCACGGGTGTCGACGAGGGCGGCCTTCAGTGTCTCGAGAAGGGTTGCGCCCTGGCCTTCCTTGCAGGGGAATACGACGTGTACGGTCTGAGACATGGGTTCTGCTCCTTTTGTCGGGGTGGATCGGGGCAGGCGGTCCCCACCTGTCCTGTGGGGGAGGGATCCTTGTTGCGGCTACCTGACGTGTCAAGTCGGCAGGGTCGGTCTAGGCGAACCCGAACGCAGGCGGGAAGGCGATGACAACCATGGCGGCCCACCCCGACGACGAGGAGGAGGTCGAAGAGGATGAGCACCTCCCTGTCGGCCCCGACGTCCCGATCGCCCAGCGCCGTCGCTGCCAGCCGTCGGGTTCGATGAGCGGCCGCGACGCAGCCTGCGGCTACATTCGTCACATGCCAGCCGACGGAGTGCTCAGGTTCGCCAACCGCCTTCACCGTGGGCTGATCGGAGCCAGCGCTGGCCGGCTGGGTTGGACCACGGCCGGCATGCCGGTTCTCAAGTTGACCACGGTAGGCCGGCGGTCAGGGCGGGAACGGACGGTCATGTTGACCACACCCCACCAGCAGGGCGATGCGCTCGTGATCGTCGCGTCCAGGGGAGGAGATGACGTCCACCCGGCCTGGTACCTGAACCTGGTTGAGAACCCCGAGGCCAAGGTGGCCATGCAGGGGAGTGCTGTCAGGTCGATGCGTGCCAGGGTGGTGTCTTCCGAGGAACGGGAGAGGCTGTGGCCGCTCGTAACCGCTGCCTATTCGGGTTACGCCGGATACCAGGAGAAGACCGACCGCAGGATCCCGCTGGTTGTGCTGGAACCCGCGGCCTGACCCGGGTTGCCCGGTCTCCGCTGAGGGGATCAGTACGCAGTGGTCTGCCAGCGACGCGGACGCAGGGTCATGAGGGCTCCGCCTTCCTCGTCGGGGGAGAACCCGTCGGCGTACCGGCGGCCGTCCTCGTCACCCAGGTAGCGGGTGGCGATCTCCAGGATCAGGTTGTGGCGCTCGGGTCCTCCCAGCGCTTCAACCGTTGCGGCGCCCTCGGCGGTGACGTACTTGTAGGGCGGGGACTCATCCTGGATGCAGATGCTGGCACGCCCGGCCCGCCGGAGCAGTGCGGCCTTGGCCGAGGAGTCCTCCATGGTCACCTCGAAGGCTCCGTCCACGTAGCGGTACCAGACGGGTGCGCACAGGGGTCCCTTGTCGGCTCGCTCGATGACGAGGACCGCCACCCTGACGTCGCTGAGGAAGTTGTCGCGCTCGGCGTCGGTCATGTCGGCCATGGTCGGAGGCTAACCCGCGGGCAGTGCGGCTACCCGGGGTGGATCCGCCGTCCGGATGGCCTGCTTCGGTCGGAATGTGGCAGGCTCGCTGCCCATCCTCAGGAACGGAGCCCGTCAATGAGCAGTACCGCTGGTCCCTACACCCCGGTTGTCCATGCCGGCGACCTGCTGTTCGTCAGCGGTCAGATCGGCATTGTCGATGGCAGCATCGTTGACGGAGGCCTTCATGCGCAGGCCACCCAGGCCTTGGCCAACCTGAGGGCTCAGGTCGAGGCCAACGGTGCCACCCTCGAGCAGGTGGTCAAGACGATGGTCTTCCTTACCGACATGGGCGACTTCGGGGCGATGAACGAGATCTACTGTGAGGCGTTTGGCGAGAGCCGCCCGGCCCGGTCGTGTGTGGCGGTGGCAGCGCTTCCGCTGGGTGCCGTCTTTGAGGTGGAGGCCGTCGTCCACGTCGGTTGAGCAGGGAATGAGAACTGTTCTCAGTAGAGTGGGAAGATGGAAACCATCTACCTCGTCCTCCTGATCGTTGCCGTGTCCCTCGGGGCCGGGCTGTTACCCCAGGTCCTGGCCAGCAGGGTCACGTCCCGGGGCCTCTCGGACCTGACCGGCCTGGCTTCAGGGTTGCTGCTTGTCTCTGCGTTCGTGGTGGTGGTCCCGGAGGGCTTCCACACCGCCTCGACGGGAGGCGGCAGGTTCGACCTTGATCCAGTGATGCTGGGCCTTGCTGCCCTCGCCGGGTTCATCGTGTTGTTGGTGCTGGAAGGCCTCGGGATCGGACACGCCGTCCACGAGGAGCACCACGACCACGCAACCGGTCACGGCCATGAGCACGTACACCACCCGCTCTCGGGAGGGGTTGTTGCAATCGGGTTGTCGATCCACGCCGTGGCAGACGGCCTGGCGATCGGAGCGGCTGCGGCATCGGGTGAAGCGTCGTTCTCGCTGCTCGTTGCGTTCGCGGTCGTTGTCCACCGCGTACCGGCTGCGCTCAGCCTGGGAATATTCCTGCTGCACCAGCCAGGGGGAAGGAGGGCGGCCGTGAGGGGACTCATGTTGTTCACCCTCGCCACACCCGTGGCCCTGGTCCTCTCATACCTGCTGCTGGATGGCGCCGATCCGTCGGTCCTGGCCCTCGTACTGCTGTTCTCGGCCGGGACGTTCGTCTATGTGGCGACCGTCGACACCCTGCCGGCCATCCACAACCCCGATGTAGGCCGACGGGCGGTCCGCAACGTGGTGTCGAGCGCCGCAGCGTTCGCCATGGTCCTGGTGCTGTTGAACGGTGCCGGCGTCCTCGAACACGGCCACCACGAGGGCGTCGCACACGACGACGGCGCACACCTGGAAGAGGAGCACGCTGACCACGCGGGGGAGGGCAGCTGACCCTGGTGCTCACTCGTCCTTGTCCTGGCCGACCGCTCCTCCACGCAGGGTCATTGCCCGGACGGTCTGGTCGGAAGTGCAGCGAGTCCTTCAACAAGAACCACTGGAAACCGGGGTGACAGCAGTCGCCAGCGAGCGACCTGTGTCCCTCGTGGCGGAGGTTCGCAGCGGTTCGTCTAGCGGTGACAGAGAGCCTGGCGCAACTGGTCCACAGCGGGGACTCGGCGGAATCCACGGAGTCCCCAAGGCGGACCTAGGTGGGCGGCACCTCCCCTACGTTGGACTGGCGATCCAGCACCCGTTCCTGCGAGCTTCGGGCCTGCGCCGGCTCTTGAGACCTGCACCGGCCCGCTGCAATCACCAAGAGACCGTGTCGTGGTTGATTCAGGTACCCGGAGGGTTGTAGGTCATGGCATCACCAACCGTGGCGGCAGCGGCGTCGATCTCCTCCGGAGTCAACAGGACGGTCATGCTCCCTGCGACCATTCCAGATGCCGACACGGCGAGGCTGACAGCGGCAGCGTCGGCGTTTGAGGGAAAGTCGGCGACTATCACAGCGTCGCTCTCGCCAAACGTGAAGTAGAAGGACTCGAGGGTTCCTCCCACTGATCCCACGGCAGCTTGTGCGGCTGCCGCTCGTGCCGATCCTCCGTCGGACAGGAGGCCCTGGACGCCCTCTGTGGTGTAGCTGGCGTTGAACATGTACTTGGGCATCTTGGCTCCTTGGTTGTCTGTTCCTGTCCACGAAGATGAGGACGCGCCTCACATGCGGAAGACAGCGAGCAAACCACCTATCCGGTTCCAGGTCAACTGCCGGGCTGTCTCAGTCAACTGCTGTGTTCTGCCCCCGTTTCCATGTGATCCTTGGCTCGGATGGTGTGGTGCAGGCGGTGCTCCGCGAGAGGCTGGGGGCCTTGGGCCTGACAACTTGACAGGGGTTCGAGGGCGGGGGTACATGTAGTTCGCCGCCGAAGCCTTCGTCGGCATCGACAGGAATGGGGACCAAGTCATGAAGATGTTCAACCGATTGATGACCCTGAAGCCGGGCTCTCTGGTAGAGGGAACCGAGGCGATGGTGGACGCTGTCACGCACATCAATGCCAACACCAGCTACGACTTCACCCTCTGGCAGTCGCTGCTCGGTGGCCCGATCGGGTCGTTTGGCGTGTCGACCATGGTCAGGTCGTATGGCGACTACACCGACGAGGTGGCGCGCCTCTACGCCGAGGACGAGGCCTATGTGGCCAAGGTTGATGCAGGTGGCGCCCACCTGGCCGGAAACCCGGAGGACTCGCTGTGGAACATCGTCCACGCCGTCGGCGACATGTCGGAGGTGCCGAACGTCATGTCAAACGTGATGTGGCAGATGAACCCTCCGGAGGTGGCGCCCTCGATCGCCTGGGCCATCGAGCTCGCAACCTATGTCAACGGCATCGGAGGTGCACCCGTGTCGGTGAGCTTCAGCCAGTGGGGGCTACCGAACTACATACGGCTGCTCTGGGCCTACGAGTCGGTAGCAGCGTTCGACGAGGCGACAACTGCCGTGCAGGGGGACCCCGGGTTCGTCGAGCGCCTGGCCGCCACAGCCGAGATCGGCACGCCCAGGGATATGCAGACCGGGCTCATCAGGCGGGTCCTCTGAGCGGTCGGTCTCTGTCCTGCTACGCCTTCCGGCAGCGGCGGTTCGCTGGAGGGAGGTCAGTCCAGGGAGCCTCGGGGGGCCACCCACTCGACAGGCTGGCTGGTGGCCTCGGCGATGCGCTCGAACCCGGCGTTCCTGAATATGGCAGACTGGTCCGGTGCTGAAGCGGGTAGCTATCTTCACCGTTCTCATCGGCGTGTCGGCCTGCGGTGGCGGCGACGACACCACCGTCGCTCCAGCCACCATGGCGCCACCGACCACGGCGCCATCTGCCACCACCGTCGTTCCAACCGCCGCCTCGACCACCACGGCGCCATCTGCCACCACGGCTGTTCCCGCCACCACCACGGCTGTTCCCGCCACCACGACGGCGGCTGTTCCCGCCACCACGACGGCTGTTCCCGCCACCACGACGGCTGTTCCCGCCACCACGACGGCTGCCCACACGGATGGGTCGGCATCAGCTGAGATGTACCCCCTGGTTCTCCAGGCAGCCCTGAGTGGTGATCGGGCGATCCTCAACTGCCTGGTGGGGCTCTTCGGATTGC
>NZBE01000023.1 GCA_002687745.1 Acidimicrobiaceae bacterium
TCGGTGCTGATCGGTGGCGGCCCGATCGTGTCAGACATCACCAACGACCAGACCTATGAGGGCGCCTGCTTCGTCGCAGGATGACCCCCTGACCACAACCGACAACTGAAAACCGGGCGGGGCTTCGGCCCCGCCCGGTTTCGTTTTCAGCCGTTGACCCGCTGGACCACCCCACCTCCCCAGAGGGTCGGTTAGGGTCCCGGTCTGTTCATCCGCCAGCGGGGGAAGTCGTTGACTCAGAATCAGGGGACTGAGACAGACCAGACGGCCGACCCGCGGCGTGGCACCCACCGGGTCACCGACGAGCGCCCGTGGTGGGACACCTTCCCCTGGTGGGGGGCGATCATCGCTTCGATCCTCCTCTGGATGGCCTCTCAGATAGCCACCAACGAGGACTACGAACTTGCCTGGGATCGCATCGCCCCCGGCCTCCGCCTCACGGTCACGGCCACCCTCCAGGCCTTTGCCATCGCTCTGGTGCTCGGCCTGATAGCGGGCATCGGCCAACTCTCACGCAACGTGCTCCTGCGCAACATCGCCCGGACCTACGTGGAGTTCATAAGGGGCATCCCGATTCTGCCGCTCATCTTCACCGTCGCCCTGATCGTGGTACCCGAGACAACCGATCTGGTCAACAACCGCCTGAACGACTGGTTCGGTTGGGAGTTCAAGCTCTCCTTCCAGATGAGGGCCACCGTGACCCTGGCACTCATCTACGGCGCCTACATGGCTGAGATCTTCAGGGGTGGCATCCAGTCCATTCCTCCTGGCCAGACCGAGGCAGGCAGGTCTCTCGGGCTCACAAGACGCCAGACAATGAACTCGGTTGTACTACCCCAGGCGATGCGCGCGATCATCCCCCCGCTCGGAAACGACTTCATCGCCATCCTCAAGGACACCTCCCTTCTCTCGGTTCTGGGGGTCCTCGAGATCACCCAGAGAGGCCGGCAGTTCTCAGCCAGCACCTTCAAGTTCCGTGAGGGCTACTTCGTCGTCTCCTTCATCTACCTGGTCCTCACCCTCAGCCTCTCCATTCTCCTGGGAGTACTCGAGCGACGCATGACCCGCGACCGCAAGGGAGAACGCTGAGATGATCACGCTCAGCGGCCTCACCAAGACCTTCGACAGGACAATCCACGCCGTCCGTGACGTGGACCTTCACATCGACGAAGGAGAGGTGGTGGTGATCGTCGGACCAAGCGGATCCGGGAAGTCCACGATCCTGCGCTGCATCAACCTGCTTGAGATCCCGACTGGTGGGACCGTTCTCGTCGACGGCTTCGAGCTGACAGACACCGCCACCGACATTGACCATGTCCGCGCTGAGGTTGGCATGGTGTTCCAGCAGTTCAACCTGTTCCCCCACCTGACCGTCATGGAGAACATAACGCTGGCCCAGCGCAAGGTCCGTGGCCGCAGCAGGGCCGAGGCCCAGGACATGGCCGTACGTCAGCTCACCCGTGTCGGGATACCCGAGAAGGCAGACGCCTACCCACGTCAGCTGTCAGGTGGCCAGCAGCAGAGGGTCGCCATCGCCAGGTCGCTGGCAATGGAACCACGGGTGATGCTCTTCGACGAACCCACGTCAGCGCTCGACCCCGAAATGGTCAAGGAGGTCCTGGACGTAATGCTGGAGCTGGCCGCCGAGGGCATGACGATGGTCGTCGTAACCCACGAGATGGGCTTTGCCCGGGCTGCCGCAGACCACCTCGTCTTCATCGACGAGGGCGAGATCGTCGAATCCGGGCCACCCGAGGAGATCTTCTCGAACCCGACCCACGAACGCACCCGCGCCTTCTTCGACAAGATCCTCTACTGAGCCGCTCCTCCCCCTATCCTGATCGCCCCATGCTCCCAGCCCCTGCAGTCGAACTGACCGGAATCACCAAGCGGTTCCCGGGGGTGGTCGCCAACGACGATGTCCACATACGTGTGGCCGAGGGTGAGATCCACGCGGTTGTAGGAGAGAACGGGGCCGGCAAGTCGACCCTGATGAAGATCCTCTACGGAATGCTGGTTCCCGATGAGGGCCAGATGACCGTTGACGGTGACGAGGTGTCCTTTTCGTCACCTGGAGAGGCCATCGACCGTGGAATCGGCATGGTGCACCAGCACTTCATGCTCGCCGACAACCTCACCGTCCTCGAGAACGTGATCCTGGGTGCAGAACCGGTGAAGCGCGGGGCCATAGACCTCGAGGCGGCCAGGACCAGCCTCGAGGAACTGGGAGCCGCCTACGGCCTCGACATCCACCCGGACGACATGGTCGAGACCCTCGAGGTCGGGGAGCGGCAGCGGGTCGAGATCATCAAGGTGCTCTACCGGGGAGCGAAGATCCTGATCCTCGACGAGCCCACCGCCGTGCTGGTACCCCAGGAGGTCGAGGAGCTGTTCAGGAACCTCCGTGAACTCAAGGTACAGGGCCACACCATCATCTTCATCGACCACAAGCTCACCGAGGTCCTGGAGATCGCCGACACGATCACCGTTCTACGTGCCGGGCGCACGGTGACGACCGTCGATGCAGGGGACGTGACGGCCCAGGAGCTCGCTGAATTGATGATCGGGGGCGACCTGCCCTCTCCATCCACGGCCACCCACCAGATCGACGACCACGTGACCCTGTCGCTGGCGGGCGTGTCGGTGACCGACGACGATGAACGCGAGGCACTGAGCGACATAGACCTGACCCTCCACCGCGGTGAGATCCTCGGAGTGGCAGGCGTCGAAGGAAACGGCCAGGGCGAGCTGATCGAGGCGATACTCGGCCTACGGCCGACGGCTGGCGGATCCCTCACCTTCAACGGCGAGGACATCAGTGACTGGTCCGTCAGGAGACGCCGCGAATCGGGCATCGGCTACGTGCCCGAGGACCGCCACCGCAGGGGCCTGCTTTTGGACGCCCCTCTCTGGGAGAACGCAATGCTCGGCCACCAGACAGTCGAGCCGTTCGCCAGGGGTTCCCTGATCGACAGGTCGGGTGCCCGAGATGCAACCGAGGCGATCGTCAGCCAATTCGACGTGAGGACCCCGGGAATCGACACCACCGCCAGGGCCCTCTCAGGGGGAAACCAGCAGAAGCTTGTCATCGGTCGTGAGATCGCAGCCGACCCGCTGCTGCTCATTGCAGCCCACCCGACACGGGGAATCGACGTGGGCGCCCAGGCAGCTGTCTGGGAGGAACTCCGCCGAGTCCGTGCCGAGGGCCTTTCGCTCCTGCTGGTGTCGGCCGACCTCCATGAGCTGATCGGCCTTGCCGACCGCCTCGTCGTGATGCTGGGTGGGAGGATCGTCGCCGAGTTGGACCCGGCGGAAACCACCCCACGCCTGCTCGGAAGCCACATGACCGGTGCCGATGCCACGAACGGGGAGTCGTCATCATGACCGCCCGGCGGATAGTGATGGCCCTGGCAGCTCCGGTATCGGCGTTCGCCTTCTCGGTGCTGATCTCCTCCGCGGTGCTCATCGCGGTGGGCACCAACCCCATCGACGCCTGGGCCGAGATGCTCTCATTCGGAATGCGGCTGGAAACCCTCATAGAGACCAGCAACAGGGCCACACCGCTCTACCTCGCCGGAATAGCGGTGGCAGTGGGTTTTCGAATGAACCTGTTCAACATCGGTGTGGAGGGCCAGTACACGATTGCCGCCCTCCTTGCCGCCTCGGCCGGCGCAGCCGTGAGCCTGCCCGCAGCGCTGCACATCCTCCTGATCATCGCCGTGGCAATGATCGTCGGCTCTCTGTTCTCGGGTTTCGCCGGCTACCTCAAGGTCACCCGCGGCGTCCACGAGGTCATCTCAACGATCATGCTGAACGCCATCGCCTGGGCGATGGTGGGATACCTGATGAGGACATGGCTGGCCGACCCCGACGACACGACGCTCAACCTGAAGACCCGCGAGATCGCCGAATCCGGCCGCTTCCCGAACCTGAACGGGCTCCTCGAGGCCTTCACCCGCGACATCAAGGGCGGCCGTGAGCTGGGCGGCTTCATCCTCGTCGCGGTGGTGGTCGGCATCATCTTCCACCTGTACCTGACCCGCACCCGCTCCGGCTATGACCTGCGCATCACCGGCCTGAACCCGTTCGCTGCAGAGGCCTCCGGGGTCGACCCCAAGGCGACTGTAGTCAGGGCCATGCTCCTCTCCGGCGCCGTAGCCGGCCTGATCGGCCTGCCTGAGATACTGGGCGACGACTTCAAGTACGACCTCTCGTTCACCAAGGGCCTCGGCTTTGCGGGCATCGCCGTGGCCCTAATCGGGAGGAACCACCCGGCTGGAATCGCAGTCGGCGCCCTCCTCTTCGGGTGGCTCGACAGCGCCGCTCCCATTCTCGACGTTCGTGGTGATGCCCCCCGGGAGATTGTGTCCATCCTCCAGGGCGTCGTCGTCCTGTCGGCCGTGGTCGCCTACGAGGTGGTCAGCAGGGTGCGCCAGGCCCAGGAGGCCCGTGACACTGCAATCGCCACGGCGGCCCAGACCGATACGGGCTCCGATCAGCCCGAGGGGGAGGTCGGAGCATGAGCCCAGTACCGCTGAAGGAGTCACGCTCCCTGCGGTGGATGGTCGCCATCCTGGGGCTCGTGCTCGTCCTGTCAGTCACACAGGAGTTGGCACGACCGGAGACCACCGACCTCATCTCAGCCGGAACCGCTGGATCCACGCTGCGCAGGGCCGTCCCGATCCTCCTGGCGGGCCTGGGAGGCATCTGGGCCGAAAGGGCAGGCGTGGTCAACATCGGCCTCGAGGGCATGATGATCCTGGGAACCTGGTTCGGTGCGTGGGGTGCCCTCGAGTTCGGACCCTGGTGGGGAATAGCCATCGGAATAGCAGGCGGAGCCGCAGGCGGCCTGCTCCACGCGGTGGCGACGGTCGGCTTCGGCGTTGACCACATCATCTCCGGTGTGGCCATCAACATCCTGGCCCCCGGGATCACCAGGTTCCTCTCACGCGAGATCTTCGCCACCCAGACGGGTGGAGGCATCACCCAGTCACCGAGGGTGGAGAGCGTCGGACACTTCGACGTTCCGTTCGTGTCGGGAGGCCAGATCTTCGGCTGGGCAACCCCTGACATCTTCGGCTGGATCGACGACCGCGGGTGGTTCCTCGTCTCGGACCTGTTCGCAATTGCATCCGGGATCACGTCGAACATTTCGTGGGCGACCCTCCTGGCCATTGCGCTGGTGCCGGGAACGGTCTACGTCCTGTGGCGCACGCCCTTCGGCCTGAGGGTGCGCTCCTGTGGTGAGCATCCTGTTGCCGCAGACAGCCTCGGGGTGAACGTGTACCGGATGAAGTACGCAGCAGTGGTCATCAGCGGTGGAATGGCCGGCTTCGGCGGTGCGTTCATAGCCATCGAACAGACCGGCATCTACCGCGAGGCCCAGACCCAGGGCCGGGGCTTCATCGGCCTGGCAACGGTCATCTTCGGCAACTGGCAGCCCCTCGGTGCCTTTCTCGGGTCGATTCTCTTCGGCTTCGCCGACGCACTCCAGCTGCGGGACCGCACCGCAGTCCACGCCCTTCTCCTCCTTACCGGTGTAGCGGTGGGCCTCATCGCACTGCGCGCACTCAAGCGCAGTCAGCCAGTCGGTGCCGGGGTGCTGATCCTGGTCTCGGCGTTGATGCTGTGGTGGTACTCGGCCACCGACAGCGTCATGGGCGAGCTTCCACCGGTCACACCCCACATAGCCACACTCCTCGTCCTGGTGTTCGCATCCAGCCGCCTGCGTATGCCTGCCGCCGACGGCATGCGCTACCGGAAGGGCCAGGAGTAGGCGCAGGTGTCGCTGTCGGTTGAACAGTCGGCATCGTGGAACAACGACGGCTACGTGGTGCTGCCGGGCTTTGTATCCACCGGCCAGATAGCGGCCCTCACGGATCGCATCAGCGAGCTGGTCGATGCCTTCGCCCGCTCCCCCGGCGAGGCAAACACCGTCTTTTCGACCACCGAGCGAACCCATGCCCAAGACGAGTACTTCCTGACCTCTGGTGGTGTCATCAGGCCCTTCTTCGAAGACGGGGCATTTGACGCAGGGGGGAACCTGCAGGTGCCAATGGACCGGGCCCTCAACAAGCTGGGCCACGCCATGCACGACCTGGACCCTGTCTTTGACCGGTTCTCCCGAACCCCTGAACTGGCCACGCTGGCAGCTGACCTGGGGTTCGTCGACCCTCTCCTCCTGCAGTCAATGGTGATCTTCAAGCCGCCCCACATCGGTGGCGAGGTGATCTGCCACTGCGACCACAGCTTCCTGTGGACCGAACCCCAGACAGTGGCTGGTTTCTGGTTCGCCCTTGACGATGCGACGGTCGACAACGGCTGCCTCTGGGTGACGCCGGGCGGCCACCGCCAACCGGCACGCACGCGCTTTCGAATCGACGGGGCAGGCACCACCACAGATGTGATCGATCCTGTGCCCTATGAGATGGACGGCCTCGTGCCTGTCGAGGTCGAGGCCGGGACCCTGATCGCCTTCTCAGGGCTGCTCCCCCACTGGAGTGCACCCAACACCTCTGACCGCTCCCGCCTTGCCTACACGCTCCACATGATCGACGGGACCGCCGACTACCTCGAGGACAACTGGCTGCAACGGGGCCCAGGTCTACCCCTGCGCGGTTTCGGCTGAAGCCAGACCGGTCGCCGGGGTTAGGCTGAGACATGCCGATCGACCTCGACACGATCCGTCGGGCACCCAAGGTGCTTCTCCACGACCACCTCGACGGTGGGCTGCGCCCTGCAACCGTCCTGGAGTTGGCCGAGCAGCAGGGCTACACAGACCTTCCCAGCACAGATGTCGATGACCTCGCCACCTGGTTCCGTCAGGGCGCCGCCCGCCGCGACCTGGGCCTCTACCTGGAGACCTTCGCCCAAACGGTCGGCGTCATGCAGACCGCCGCTGCCTGCCACCGTGTGGCCTCAGAATGCGCACAGGACCTTGCCGCCGACGGCTGTGTCTATGCCGAGGTCAGGTTCGCCCCGACCCTCCTCACGGCCGGGAACCTCGAGGTCGACGATGTGATCGAGGCCGTGCTGTCCGGCCTCGATGACGGGTCGGCCGGCACACCGCTGACCGTGCGGACCCTGATAACCGCCATGCGAACCGACACCGACTCTGTGAGCGTCGCCGAGGCAGCGGTCCGCTTCAGGGACCGTGGGGTTGTCGGCTTCGACATCGCGGGCCGTGAGGCCGGCTTCCCGCCGACCATGCACCTCGATGCGTTCCAGTACCTGCAACGGGAGAACTTCCACGTCACGATCCACGCAGGAGAGGCCTTCGGACTGGCCTCCATCTGGGAGGCGGTCCAGTTCTGTGGTGCCGAGAGGCTGGGCCATGGCGTGAGGATCATCGACGACATCGACCTGTCGGGAACTGAGGCTGCGCTGGGGCGTCTGGCGGCCTTTGTACGGGACCGACGGATCCCCCTTGAGCTCTGCCCGACCTCCAACGTCCATACCGGTGCCGTGGACAGCATCGCCGACCACCCGATAGGGATTCTGCGCGACCTCGGCTTCAGGGTCACGGTCAACACCGACAACCGCCTGATGAGCAACGTCTCCATGACATCAGAGATGTCAGACCTGAACGAGGCCTTCGGCTGGGAACTCGACGACTTCAGGTGGCTCACGATCAACGCAATGAAGAGCGCCTTCCTGCCCTTCGATGAACGTCTCGACATAATCAACCGGGTGATCAAACCCGGCTACGCGGCCATCTCCGGCTGAGGCCGCTTCAAGATGGCAACCCTCTCAGAGTCAGGGTCCCGCGGGGTCGTTGCCGCGGCCGGTGTAGCCGTCTCGGACTGGGCTGTGTCACCTGATCCGGCCGGTGCCGCCAGCGAGGCGGCTCGAATCGGATTCCCGGTTGCTGCCAAGCTCTGCGGTCCTCAAATCGCCCACAAGACCGAACGCGGCCTCGTACGCCTCGGCCTCTCCGGTGTCGCCGAGGTCGAGGCCGCAGGAGCCGAACTCCTGGCCGCTGCCGCACCTGAGGACGGCGACGTTGAACTTCTCGTGTCCACGATGGTCAGAGGTAACAGGGAGCTCATCGCGGGCCTCGTCAGGGACGAGAGCTTCGGGCCGTGCGTGATGCTTGGCATCGGCGGCGTGCTGGCCGAGGCGGTGGCCGACGTGGCGTTCAGGCTTGCCCCCCTGGACCGGAGCGATGCGTCCGACCTGATCGGCTCCCTCAGGACTCAGGCGCTCCTCGGGGCGTTCAGGGGAGAGCCGGCGGTGGATCGCGAGGCCCTCGCCGACACCCTCTGCGCTCTGGGTTCACTGGCCCATGACCAGACCATCGGATCAGTCGACCTGAACCCGCTGATCATCTCCGACGGCCGGCCCGTCGCCGTTGACGCCCTCGTGGAACTGGCGGATCGCACCTGATGTCTGTGGACCTCACCCCCCTGTTCGAGCCCCGTGGGGTAATCGTCGCCGGTGTCTCCAGCCATCCCGGGAAGTTCGGCTTCGTGACACTCCACAACATCCTCACCTGTGGATTCGAGGGCCCTGTATTCGCCATCGGCCGCGAGGCCGGAACTGTCCTGAACCAGCCGGTGCTGACCTCGGTCGACGACGTTCCAGCCGAAGCTGCGGACCTGCTGGTCATCTGCACACCGGTGTCGGCAAACGAACAGATTCTGGTGTCGGCCGCAGCCAGAGGTGTCAAGGCAGTGTTCGTGGCTGCCGGTGGATACTCCGAATCCGGACCCGAGGGGGTCGCCGCCGAAGTCCGTCTGGCCTCCCTGGCCGACGAACTCGGCCTGGTCCTTGCAGGCCCGAACGGACAGGGCGTGGTCTCGACCCCGGTCGACCTGTGCGCCCAGATTGTCGCTCCATGGCCGCCACGGGGACGCATCGGGGTGGCATCCCAGTCGGGCAATCTGGTTTCGGCATTCCTGAACATGGCTGAACAGACCGGCATCGGCGTCAGCCGGTCCGTCTCAGCCGGAAACGCCGCATCAACCGGCCTTGTCGACTACCTGGAATGGCTTGCAGACGACGACGAGACCGACGTTGCCCTCTGCTACATCGAGGGTCTGCCGGACGGACGTGACTTCTTCGAGCGGGTCCGACAGGTGAGCGCACAGATGCCGGTAGTCGTGATCAAGGGCGGAGCCACCTCGGGGGGCCAGCGGGCAGCGGCATCACACACGGGCTCTCTGGCCAGCGACGACCGAGTCTTCACCGGAATGGCCCGACAGGCCGGGCTGCTGCGCGCACCGACCATCGAGACAGCCTTCGATGCCGCTGCCACGTTTGCGACCCAGCCCCTGCCGCAGGGCGACAACGTGGTGGTACTTACAACAGCCGGAGGATGGGGCGTAATTGCTGCAGACGCAGTCACAGCCCACCCCGATCTGACCCTTGCCACCCTGTCCGACAACCTGTTCGACTCGATGGACGAGATGCTCCCCCCTCGCTGGAGCCGCAACAACCCGGTCGACCTGGCCGGTGGAGAGACACGCGAGACCATCCCCGACCTCCTGCATCTCGTGGCAGGCCACCCCGACGTCGACGCGATCATCCAGTTGGGCCTGGGAATACAGGGGAACACCGCTGCCCTGACGAGACACGGTCCCTTCTACCCCGACCACGGTCTGGAACGGATCGTGGACTTCCACGACCGCCAGGAACACCTGTATGCCACGGCCGCCGCCGAGGCCTCGGCTGCCAACTCCAAGCCGATTCTCGTCGCCTCCGAACTGGCGACCGCCAGGCCAGACAACCCTCTCGTCACAGCCGTTCGTGGCTCAGGGCGACTCTGCTACAACTCGGCCGACCGGGCTGTGGCCGCGCTCGGCCACGTGGTCCGCTATGCAGCCTGGCGCAGGGCACGTACCTGAGCGCTCAACGACGTACCGACCGGAGGGTCGCAGCCAGGTTCCCCCGCCTACCCACCTCCACGTCATCCAGGCCCAGGAATGCGGCCAACCGCTCCAACTCTGCAGACAACTCTGTGGCCACGTGCACCTGATCGACACCGTCCTCCGCGTACACCCCGCGTGCCCTCAACACGCCCTCTGCGCGATCAGCCTTCAGGTCCACCCTGCCAACGAGATCCTGGCCGAGCAGGAACGGCAGGACGTAGTAGCCGAACTCCCGCTTGTGGGCTGGAACGTATATCTCAATCCGGTAGCGGAACCCGAACAGCCTCTCCGCCCTCGGGCGGCACCAGACAACAGGGTCGAACGGCGAGAGCAGGGCCCTGGCCGCAACCTTCCTGGGACGTGTAGCCCCAGGGTGCAGGAAGGCCGGCTCCTTCCAGCCCTCAACCTGCACGGAGGCGAGGCGCCCCTCCTCAACCAGTTCCGCCAACCTGGGGCGGGCCTCCATCAGCCCGATCCGGAAGTGGTCAGCCAGGTCCCCGGCCGTTCCGATCCCCTGACAGCGACCAGCAACCTCCAGCAGGTCACGTTGTGCCGCCTCGTCAGATGGAGTTGGCTCTGCAAGGACCGCTGCAGGGACGACCCCGGTGAACGGCTCATAGGTACGTTCGAAGTTGCCCACCCGTCGACTGCCGACCATGCCGATCCGGAAGAGCCAGTCCACCGCACGCTTGCCGTCCGAGCGTCCGTTCCACCAGTCTCCTGAACGTGGCCGTGGATCGCTCAGGTCCGATGCCCTGACAGGACCGCGTTCCTCAACCTCGGCCAGCACCGCGCCCACGTAGGCCGCGTGCCCGGTGGCCATGGCGTGCAGGCCCGACCAGGTTTCTCCCTCGGCGGCACGCCTCCTACGCCAGCGCAGTACGGGTTCCATCTCCACGGGAAGGATGGAGGCCTCGTGTGCCCATGTCTCGAACATCTCGCCCGAGTTCCAGAGCCAGTCGTCGAGGTGGCCCCTGTCGTAGACACCCAGCCGGCTGTAGACGGGCAGGTAGTGCGAGCGGCAGACCACCTGAACCGAATCCAGTTGCAAGAGGGCGAGGCGGCCCAGCACCCGCCGGAAGTGGCGAACGTCGACCTGCCCCGAGGGCGGCAGATCACAAAAGCCCTGGGCGGCCAGGGCAATCCTCGCTGCAGCTTCCCGTTTCACCAGTCTGGCCTCCACACGTCGCATGGGTCGAGAGTCTGCCCTACGGGCTGCGGATTCCCGGCCGCCGACCCCGGCAGGCCGCACTGGATAGCCTGAGACCCTCATGTTGGACCATGTCTTCTCCGATGCCATCGGCTCCCTCCGGGAGGCGCTCGAGTCTGCACGCCTCGAACGCCAGACCCTCGAGGAGAGGTTGCAGACCGATGTGCTCCTGGGTGATCTGACCTGGGTCACCTCCTACGCAATGCCCGGAGAGGGCGACCCGCCCCGCGTGCGGTGTGACCTGACGTTGGAGTGGCCCACATGGTCACAGACCTCGTATCGCAACTGGTACCTCGAGGGCGAGGTCGCCGAACCGCCCGAGATAACCGTTGAGATCGTGCTCCGCCTTCAACAACTGGCATCGGCGCCAACCGCCGCCGATGTAGTTGCCTCGCTCCCGATGAAGCCGCCGTTCCTCGGTGACCTGCAGTTGGAGAGGTCGGGCACCACGGTCGAGACCATCTACGACGAGGTGGACAAGCCCGCCTGGGCCCTGGACCTGACCTTTGAGGGCACCTACGAACTCGACGATGCGACCCTCGAGGACGGCGCTGCGATGGACGACCACTTCGCCGGCCTGGGTGGCTGGATCGCAGGCGCCCTTGTGCGTCTCGGTGACCTCAGGTTCGACCATGCCGAAACGGGCGGCCCTCCGGAGAAGCCGGACACCTGAGACACCCGAGCGATCAGACGCCGTCTGAGATGCCACCCTCGAACGGCAACAGGTCGTCGAACCGGGTTGGCCTGTCCTCAGCCTTTGCGCCGAAGGCCTCGAGCATGTCCGTTGGCTGAAACATGCCGGCCTGCCATGTGGCGATGTGATCCAGAGAGTCCGCGGTGGAGTGGTCCCTCGCATAGGTGATCATCTCCTTGGATCCCCATACCGCCAGCGGCGACCGCGCAGCGATCTCGGTGGCAACGTCTTGAACGCCGTCAAGGAGAGCCTCGTGGTCGGCGAACACCTCGTTGACGAGACCCACCGCTTTGGCCTCGACTGCGGGCATGCGACGGCCCGTGTAGGCCAACTCGCGGCAGACTCCCTCAGGAATCAGCTTCGGCAGTCGCTGCAGGGTGCCCACGTCGGCAGTCATCCCGATGTTGATCTCCTGAATGCAGAAGAAGGCGTCCTCGGTTGCGTACCTCATGTCACATGCCGTCACCATGTCGACCGCTCCACCTATACAGCCCCCCTGGATGGCGGCCAACACCGGCATCCGGGCCTTCTCAAGGGCCGTGAAGGTCTCCTGGAGGTGCAGGACGTTTGAGCGCAGGTTCGCCCTGAGCCGCCCCTTCTCACCAGTGTCGACACCGTTGCCCTGACCGAAGACAGCCAGGTCCATTCCGGCGCTGAAGTGACGGCCCGTTGATGCCAGCACGACCACGCGCGCCTCTCCGGTGGCGTCTATCTGGCGCACGAGACGGGGCAGCTCGCCCCAGAAGGCAGGCGTCATGGTGTTCAGGCTGTCGGGACGGTTCAACGTGATGGTTGCGACGCCGTCCGAGACAACGGTGTCGAAACACGTGTAGGTGTCGCTCATGGTCGGTGACGCTATCTGGACCATGGATGCAGTTTCGATGCGGGCGGTCCCGACCGGTGTCACCTCAGGAGGGTCCGGGCCACCTCGACCAGGTCTGCCTCGGGACGGGCGCCCATGTGGCTGATGATCTCAGCGGCGGCGATGCTGCCGAGACGTGCCGCGTGGTCCAGTGACGCCCCCCGGCTGAGCCCGAACAGGACCCCCGAGGCGTAGAGATCTCCAGCACCGGTGGTGTCGACCACGGCATCCAGCTCATCGGCCTCGACGTGCACACGGTCGTTGCCGGCTACGACGATGGAGCCCCGTGGACCCATGGTCACGAACGCCAACTCCACCTGTTCCGAGACAGCAGCGGCTGCGGCCTCGAGCGTGTCGACACCGTAGAGGGAACACAGTTCGCTGGCGTTGCCGAATAGGACATCCACCTTGTCAGCCATCAACTCGAGCCATTCATCACGGTGGCGGTCGACGCAGAAGCCGTCGGAGAGCGTAAGCGAGACAGTCCTGCCAGCAGCCCGCGAGATGTCCATGGCGTACCGGATGGCCTCCTTGGCCTCCTCTCTGTCCCAGAGGTAGCCCTCGCAGTAGAGGTGCGAGGCCGAGGCAACCAGGTCCACGTCGATCGAGTCGGTTCCCAGGTGGGCCGACACACCGAGGTATGTGTTCATGGTTCGCTGGGCGTCAGCTGTGACCTGGATGAGGCAGCGGGCGGTCGCATGGCCATCGGTGGCACTGGCCCCCGGAACGTCGAAGCCGACGCCCACGGCCCGCAGGTCGTTCCTGAACACCTCGCCCAGCTCATCGTCTCCGACCTTGCCTATGTAGGCGGCACGACCGCCGAAGGCGGCAACCCCGACAACGGTGTTCGCAGCCGATCCGCCAGAGGCCTCGACCCCCGACGGCATCACCCCGTGGAGAAAGTCCGCACGGTCTGCATCGATGAGGGTCATCGCACCCTTGGTGAGACCGTGCTCGTCGATGAAGGCGTCCTCCACCGACGCGAGGACATCGACGATCGCGTTCCCCACTCCAACCACGTCGACGGTGTGATCTCCGCTCGCCACCTGCTCGCCTGTCATGCTCACCAATCCGATCGACGGACCAACATTCTGCCCCGGCGGAGGCCCCGTAACCGACCCCAACAGGAGGCCCCCTATACGCTCGGACGACCATGTCCAACCACCGCCTCCCACGTGACGTTCTCCCCCGCCGCTACGACCTCGAGATGAGACCCGACCTGGAGGCCGGCACCTTCTCAGGCTCGGTCTCCATCCGTGTCGAG
The DNA here is from genome assembly GCA_002687745.1 of Acidimicrobiaceae bacterium. Classification (GTDB taxonomy): domain Bacteria; phylum Actinomycetota; class Acidimicrobiia; order Acidimicrobiales; family MedAcidi-G1; genus UBA3125. The sequence goes on from NZBE01000023.1 coordinate 13,900, forward strand.
GTGAAGGAGGAGTCCTCAGGAGTCGTCCTCAACTCTGTGGGCCTGTCGGTGAGCAGGGCGACCATCACCGACGCGACCGGTTCCCGGGACATGGACATCGACGCCGACGTCGACGTCGACGTCGACAACGAACGCATCACCCTCGTTCCAGAGGGGGGAACCCACAGCGGGGATGCCATCCTCGACCTGGACTTCACCGGTGCCCTCGACGACCGCCTGAGGGGTTTCTACCACAGCACCCTGACGAACCCCGACGGCACCACCGACTCCATTGCCACCACGCAGTTCCAGTCGACCGACGCCCGGCGGGCCTTCCCGTGCTTTGACGAACCCGACATGAAGGCCACCTTCGCCGTGTCCCTGGTGGCTCCAGAGAACCTGCTGGCTATCTCCAACGGAGCAGAGCTGTCCCGGACCCCCCTCGGCAACGGAACAGACCTGGTGGTGTTCGAAGAGACGATCCCTCTCTCCACCTACCTCGTTGCCTTCGTCGTGGGGCCACTTGAGGCCACCGACCCTGTCGACGTCGACGGAACACCGGTGAGGGTGATCCACCCACCCGGAAGGGGCCACCTGGCCAGGTTCGCCCTGGAGGTGGCCGCGCACTCGCTCCGGTGGTTCCGGGAGTGGTACGACATCGACGTTCCCGGCGGCAAGGTCGACCTGGTGGCACTCCCCGACTTCGCGTTCGGGGCGATGGAGAACCTGGGCTGCATCACGTTTCGCGAAATCCTCCTGCTGGTGGACCCCGGTACGGCCACGCAGGCCGAACTGGAGAGGGTCGCTGCGGTGCTCAGCCACGAGCTGGCCCACCTCTGGTTCGGCGACCTGGTCACCATGGAGTGGTGGAACGGCATCTGGCTGAACGAGGCCTTCGCCACGTTCATGGAGATGAAGGCCGTCGAGTCCTACCGGCCCGACTGGGATGTTTGGACCGGGTTCGGCTCGGCTCGGTCGGCTGCCCTGGACGTGGACTCCCTGGCCTCGACCCGTCCGATCGAGTATCCGGTGGTGACCCCTGCTGACGCCGAGGGAATGTTCGACCTCCTCACCTACGAGAAGGGTGCGGCGGTGGTGAGGATGCTCGAGCAGTACCTGGGTGAAGAGGCCTTCAGGGACGGCGTGAGGCACTACCTGAAGGCCCACCTGTACGGGAACACCCGCAACGAGGACCTCTGGGACGCCCTGGAGGAGACCACCGGCGAACCCGTCCGCTCCCTCATGGATGGCTGGATCTTCACAGGTGGGCACCCGCTCCTGAAGGGCTTCGTCGAGGGTCGTGAGCTGACCCTCACGCAGCAGCCGTTCCGCTACGACGGCGTCGACGATGGAACCCGGTGGACGATTCCCGTGCATGTCCGCACGAACAACGGCCGTCAACGCGTGCTCCTGCCATCGGCGGGCGAGGTCACGCTTGAGTTGGAGGGCGACCTCGAGACGCTCAACGCCGACGCCTCGGGTTTCTACCGCTCGGACCCCCCGGCAACCTGTGATCCGGGCCTGTTGTCAGCGGCTGAACGCACAGCGGTGGTTGACGACACCTGGGCCCTGGTGCTGGCCGGTGCCACGGACCATCACCGGTTCCACGCCACAGCAGCCAGGTTTACCGACGACCGGGACCTGGGGGTCTGGCAGGCGATCGTCCGCGCGCTCTCCACTATCGACCTGGTGGCGCCGACACTCCACATGGAGTCAGCGGATGCGGCCGGCCTCCTCCTGACGGCTCAACTCGCCAACCTGGGATGGACACCGGGAGTCGATGACGACGACAGGACACGGCAACTCCGCGGCCTCGTCCTGTCGGCTGCCGGCACGCTCGCCGACGACCCCCTGGTGGTTGCCGAGGCCCAGTCACGCTGGCTCGACAAGCGGCCCGACGACCCGGCAGTTGCCGCGGCCGTCGTCGCTGTGGTGGCCGCCCACGGAGGCGAGGCGGCCTTCGACGAGTGCCGACATCGCTTCCTCACAGCCGACAACGCCCAGGATGAACAGCGTCACCTCTTCGCACTTGCAGGCTTTCCGGGCCACAAACAGGTTGAGGAACTACTCGAGATGGTTCTGACCGGTGGTGTCCGCAGCCAGGATGCTCCGTTCCTGATCAGACAGGCGCTGCACCACCGCCACCACAGGGGTCTCGTGTGGCAGGTGCTCACCGACAACTGGGGCGACCTGACCACGAGGCTTCCGTCGAACAGCATCGCCCGGATGCTCGAAGGGGTGAGGGCCCTGGTTGACCCTGACCTCAGCCCCGGTGTCGACGCCTTCCTTGACGGGCACCCCGTCCCCCAGGGGGCGTTGATGGTCTCCCAGCACCGTGAACGCCGCCTGGTGAACGTTGAGCTGGCCCGGCGCCTGTCGGCGGGTTGATCGACAAGCACACGGTCACCGGCAGCGGCGCACTGCTCCTCCATGCCGCCGTCAGGCGGCCAGGCCCTTTGCCCGGATTATCAGGTCCTCGAGGCGACGGCGGTCAGGCATGCCCACCAGCCTGTCCACCTCGTTTCCCTTCAGGTCGCAGAGCATGATCGTCGGGATGCTCATGATTCCCAGCGCCGGAGCGACGGTGCGGCTCTCATCCACGTTCAGGCGGGCGAAGTGGAGCCGCTCGTCGGCGTTGGCGTGGGCAAGCTCGTCGAACAGGGGGTGCAGGGCCTTGCAGGGTCCACACCACGGTGCCCAGAAGTCCACGATCGTGGCGTGCCCGTCCAGCGAGTCGAAGAAGTCGCCGCCTGTCAGGTCGGTGACCGGCGCCGGACCGACGTGCTCCCCACTGTCTGCGGCCACGGCATCAGAGCGGCTACCTGGCCTGAATCTGGAAAACACTGACGCTCCTTCTCTCCGACACCGTCAGGCGCCTGTCATGACGACTCCGGCGGGCTCCAGAGCCTTCCGGCGAACATCTCGTCGACGGGGGTGTCGAACACGTGGTTCGACCAGTTACTGATGGTCTTCATGGCAATCGCCAGTATCAACTCGGGAACCTGCCTGTCGGTGTAGCCGGCGGCCGTGAAGGCAGCCACGTCATCCTCGGTGGGGTGGCCCTGTGAGGTGAGCATTGTCCTTGTGAAGTCCGCCAGGGCAGCGAGGTGCTCATCGGGAACCGGCTCATCGGCCCTGATGGCATCGACGACATCAGTCGGGGCCTTGGACACCCGGTCGGCGAGGAAGCTGTGGGCGGCCATGCAGTAGTGGCACTCGAAGTGACGGCTGGCAGTCAGGAACATGACGTCCAGTTCCACAGCCGAGAAACCCGAGCCGTGCCGCAGGGCTGCCATGCCGTCCAGATAGGTGCCCAGGAGGCCCGGCGAATTGGCGAGGTGCCCGTACATGTCGGGGACACGTCCCGTTGCCGCCTTGACCTTCGCCAGGCGCTCACCGGCATCGGGTTCAGCGTCCTCGGCCGTACGGGAGGGAAGTGGGCTCGTGTAGACAGGCATCGTACTTCTCCATCTGGATTGTTCGCCCGGGTGGTACTCCCAGTTGGTGAGATACGTGAAAGGACAACCCGCCAGATGGCGTGATCATTCCATCATGGTTGCCTCCCGCGACCTGTCTACCCAGCCTGAAGCCGCCTGCGTCGGATCATCCGGGATCCAGACGGAACGATCCCGCAGCATCGACCAGCACGGCGACCAGTCTGTGGGTACGACCGTTGGGTTCCGTGGCCGTACAGGCGAACTCCTGACCGGCACGCGAGACCCGCAGGGCCGGCTCGCATGTCACCTCGTTGTCAACGCCAAGGTCGCTGTCAAGTCGCTCCTCGGCGTCGGAGGCGACCTCGTCGGCCATGACCAGTTCCACCGGAGACTCGACATGCACCCGGCCGTCTGCACCCGGCCTCGAGACGATCAGCGGTACCGACAGCCCGGCGATGGACGCCGTGCAGGGGACCGGTCCAAGGCCGGGCGAAGCGAGTAGCGGACAGGCAACGTCGGTCACCAATTCCGGGTTGTCCGGCAGCAGAACCAACGGCACGGCCCTTTCGACAGTCCCCACATCGAGTTCGGGCGGCTCCGACCCGCCACAGGCTGAAACCATCACCACGGCCGCCAACAGGGTAACGACGCAGCGGATCAGGTCTGATCCCGGGCGAACTCGAGGGCCTCGCTCCACGATGCGCCACGTTCCAGCAGTCCCCTGTACTGCATCACCTGACGGGGGCGGTTCATCCCGAACACGGCCGTCAGGCGACCATCCCTGCCGTAGATGGCGGTGAAGCGTCGCTCCTCGAATGAGCCGTCCACAACGCTCACCTCGTCGTCGGCGCGCGGTCGACCGGCCATCTGCACCTTCCTGTCGTACTGGTCGCTCCAGAACCACGGCACGGGTGAAAACGGCTCGGCCTCCTCGTCGGACAACATCAGCCTGCGGGCAGCGTGAGCACCCTGCTCGACGGCATTGTCCCAGTGTTCCACCCTCATGACCTCGCCGTAGCGCGGGTTGGGCCAGCGGGCCACGTCGCCGGCAGCGGTCACGTCCGGTGCCGCAAGGCAGGTCTCATCACACAGCACCCCATCGTCCACGGTCAGGCCTGATCCCTGCAACCATTCGGTGTTGGGGACGACTCCGATTCCTACCACGACGAGGTCGGCCTCGACGACGGCTCCGTCGGAGAGACGGACCGACTCAACCCGATCGGTTCCGCAGACCTCATCGACGCCCACACCGCAGCGCAGGTCCATGCCGTTGTCGACGTGAACCCCGGCGACGACGTCTCCGACCGTGTCGCCGAGCACCCGGCCCATCGGAACCGGTAGCGCCTCGACCAATGTCACCGGAAGGCCATAGCCGAGTGCCGTGGCTGCCACCTCGGCTCCGATGAATCCCGCTCCCACGACCACGACCCTCCGGGATCCGCTCCGGAGAGCGTCCCGGATGGCGATGCCGTCATCAAGGGTGCGAAGCGTATGGACGCCAGCGATGCCCTCGGTGCCGGGGAGGGTCCGACACCGTGCACCCGTGGCAATCAGGAGGCCGTCGTACCCCTCAGCAACCCCCTCGATGTCGACGGTATGCGCAGGCACGTCCAGGGCCGTGGCCCGCTGCCCCAGGCGCAGGTCCAGGTCGAGGCCCGCCATGCGCTCAGGCTGGCTGAGGGAGATCCGGTCGACATCCCAGTCCCCCGCAAGGAGCTGCTTGGAGAGGGGTGGCCTGTCGTATGGCACATGGGGTTCGTCGCCAATGAGGGTGAGCCGGCCCTCGAAGCCGTCGCGACGGAGGGTCTCCGCGGCCCGCAGGCCGGCAAGTGAGGCCCCGACGATCGTCACCGAGTCTCGTACCGGCATTTCGTTGGCCGCTCGTTCCCCTGGCCGGTGCGACTACGTGGCCAGGTCAGTCCTCGACCCTGATCGCCTGCTTGGGACACCGCTGGGCCGCTTCGTCCATCACCGCCCGACGGTCCTCTCCCGGTGTCTCGTTGAGAACATAGAGGAAGTCGTCGTCACGCACCTCGAACACGTCGGGCGCAATCTGCATGCAGATGGCGTTGCTCTCACACAGGTCGTAGTCGACGACGATGCGCATTGTCTGCTCCTGTCTGGGCGGTTCCTAGAAGTCGATCACCTGGCGGATCACGTCGGCGTCACCCATCGCACCGAGGGCCTCGTTCACCTCGTCCAGTCTGATCCGACGGGAGATCATGCCATCAAGGTCCAGCTGGCCAGACCTGTAGAGGCGCAGGAACCTGTTGAAGTCGGTCCTCACATCGGCCCCCCCGTACATGGAGCCGATCAGGTTCTTCTCGGAGAAGAACATCTCGAAGGCCGAGAGCTCGAAGGTCTCCTCAGCCCGGCCGACGCCGACGATGCAGCAGGTGCCGCCACGACGGGTCAGGTCGAACGCCTGTCTCATCGTGGTGGGCATGCCGATGCATTCGAGCGTGTAGTCAAAGCCCTCTCCCCCGGTCACCTCCACCATTGCACCGGGAAGGTCATCGGGAAGGACACCGTGGGTGGCACCAAAGGCCTTTGCCCTGTTCAGCTTGCCCTCGTGCAGGTCCACGGCGACGATCTCGGCGGCACCGGCGATTCGGGCACCCTGGATCGCTGCGATACCGACACCGCCGGCACCTATGACCAGCACCGACGAGCCGGGTGTCACCTTGGCCGTGTTGATCGCCGCACCTACACCCGTGGTAACCCCGCAGCCGACGAGGGCTGCAACGTCGAGTGGGATGTCCTTGTCGATGCCTACAACCGCTATGCCGGGAACGATGGTCTCCTCGGCGAAGGTCCCGCACCCTGTCATCGCCCCGACGACCTCGTCGCCCCGACGGAACTGCGGCGAGGCGCTCATGGCGAAGAAGCCGTTGAGACACAGGTTCGGCTGGCCGCGCCCCGTGCAGTACGCACAGGTTCCACATGGTGGCGAGAAGGCGATGATCACATGGTCACCGGGGGCCACGTGCGTCACGCCGTCTCCGACATCCTGCACCACGCCAGAGCCCTCATGGCCCAGCACGCACGGTGGAGGCTGGGGAATGGTGCCGTTCATGGCCGAGAGGTCCGAATGGCAGACGCCGCTGTGGGCGATCTTCACCCTCACGTCACCGGGAGCAATGTCGCGCAGGGTGACGTCGTCTCGGAGCACCAGTTGATCTGTCGGTGCCGTCTCCATGATTGCTGCGAGCATTGACTTCCCCTGTCTGCTGGGTGGATCGGCCGACCCCAGATCGTCCGGTGTTTCTGCCCGGACCGTAGTGGACGCTCCCATTCCAGGAGAAGGCGGCCCGGTACTGTTTCGCCGCCCACTACGTTCACCTCATGGACCTCAAGACCGTGCTCTATGACCATGTCGGCTCCACAGCGGTGATCACCCTCTCGAGGCCGGCCCGCCACAATGCCTGGACGGGTCGGATGCACACGGAGTACCGCTGGGCCCTCCAACAGGCCGAGAGTGACCCCGATGTCAAGGTCATCGTCGTCACCGGTGATCCCGCTGGTGGTGCGTTCTGTGTCGGTGCCGACTCCCGGGCCCTTGAGGGCCACGTAGCCGAGGGAGGGTATGTTTCCGGCACCGACGACGACATCTCCACCCCCGGATTCGGTGTGAACCCGGCATTCGACGCCGACTTCGCCTACCACTTCGGCCTGACGAAGCCGGTTGTGGCTGCCATCAACGGGGCTACCGCCGGCGTGGGCCTGGCCCTTGCCTGTTTCGCCGACCTGCGGTTCGCCGCTGTCGGCTCGAAGTTGACCGCTGTCCACGGCAAGTTGGGCCTGCCGGCGGAGTTCGGCCTGTCATGGCTGCTGCCACGGCTCATCGGACTTGGACGAGCCAACGACCTGCTTCTCACCAGCCGGGTGGTCATGGCCGAGGAGGCTCTCGAGATGGGGTTGGTGAACGGGTTGGCTCCGGCCGATGACCTGCTCGCCCACGTGTACGCCTGGATCGACGAGTTTCTCGGGCCGGTTGCCCGCACCAGCCTGGCTGCAACCCGTCGACAGGTGTACACGGATCTTCACGGCGATGCCGCCGGATCGGTGAACGATGCCCGACGCCTCCTTGACGTCCACATGGCGGGATCCGAGTTCGCCGAGGGTGTCGCAGCGCTCAACGAGGGGCGACCGCCGGAGTTTCCGTAGCAGGCCGGACACCACCGCAGAGTTCGAAGCAGTGCCCGCCGCAACAACGGAGGCCCGGCCTGTTCAGGCTCCCAGGAACTCGTAGAGCTTCTCTCTGGGCCTTCCTACGCAGGCCGCAAGTGGACGATCTGAGTTCAGGTCTCCGCGGACAAGGACCGGTCTCTGCATCAGCGCCTTGCGCCTGGCCAGCAGTTCAACGACGGCATCGGCGTTGCCGACGTAGTCATCGGCGACCAACTCCAACTTCTTGAACTGCGAGTCCTTGCGAACCAGGTCCTCGACGGGGCCATCCAGGCCGGCGACGACGCGGCGCAGGAGCGACTCGTCGGGAGGCTGCTTCATGTAGAGGACCACGTCCACGTCAACGCCCAACTCCTCGGCGACCACCAAGGCCTTCGTGGACGAGTTTCAATGCGGGTTGTGGAAGACGGTCACGCCTGCCATCGGGTTCTCCTGTCTGGTGGTCGGTCCCTCTCAGACCGTACCCGTCACTGGTGACTGCACCGGGGGATTGACGTGCGTCCGGTCAGGCGGCGCGCTCAGACGGCGTCGCCGTCGCGCTCCCCGGTACGGATCCGGACGAGGTTCCCGACATCGGTCACCCAGACCTTGCCGTCACCGATCTTCTCGGTGCGGGCGGCGGAGACGATGCCCTCGACCACCCCGGCCACGTCGTCGTCACCCACCACGACCTCGACACGGGTCTTGGGGGTGAACAGCACCTTGTACTCGGTGCCCCGGTAGGTCTCGCTGTGGCCACCCTGACGGCCAAAGCCCTGCACCTCGCTGACGGTCATGCCCTGCACCCCGAGTGCAGCAAGGGCGTCTTTCACCTCGTCCAACTTGAATGGCTTGATTACCGCTGTGACCAGCTTCATGTGTGGGATCTCCATTTCGTGTGTTGTTCCCACCGGTGGTGGGCCTGATGTTGCAGTTCAACTGATACAACAGTCGTATGTATCACTCCAGAATGCAAGTATCAGGTCCCGATAAGCCAATCTGTGTACTATGTATTGCTACAATAGCCACACATGCAGTCTCCGACCGTCGTCCACCTGCCCGCACCCGCAGGGCGCACCAGACAGATGGTCCTGCGCCTCGATGCCGACGCCGCCATCCCCCTCTTCGAACAGCTCAGGGCCCAGCTCTCGGTGATGGTCGCAGTCGGCCGGCTGGAACCGGGTAGCCGCCTGCCGACCGTCCGCCACATGGCCACACAGCTGGACCTCGCACCGGGCACGATCGCCCGCACCTACCGCGAACTCGAGCGTGACGGAGTTCTCGAGGGTCGCGGCCGCAGAGGAACCTTCGTCGTCGACGAGCCGGCCCACTCCGAACCCGTCCAGGAACGCCGGGAACGTACCCGGACGGCCGCACAGAGATTCGCCTTCGAGTTACGGCAACTGGGGGTGGGTCCGGATACCGCCAGAGAGGCACTCAACGAGGCTTTCCGTGAACTCGAGGACTCCGAACTGGGCACCGGCGCCTGACAGACCTGCGCTCAGGTAGCCACCCTGATAGTTCCCACCACGGTCCCGGCAACATTGCGAACAGGGTCGTCGTGACCCTCGTTCATCCTTCCCAACGTGCCCAGGATCCACTCCATCGCCATGCCCGACGCGCGACCGGCACCGTCCCTGGCCTTCAGGGCGATGCCCAGACCGTCATCGGGAACAGTTCCGCAGTAGACGCCCTCCGCTCCGGTCTTGACCACCGACCCACCGGTCGACTCGGCTATCAGGCGCGTACATGCCCTGCCGGTTCCAGCCACGAGGAACGGTTCGGACCTCATCGCAGAGAGGAGCCGGTGCTCGGCAGAGCCGGCCGGACCGCTACCCAACCGTGCCCACCCGTGAGCCAGGCGCGCAAGTGGCACCTCCCACACCGGAATACCACAGCCATCCACACCCGGGACGTGGTCCGAGAGGTCTATTCCACACCACTCCTCCAGAGCCGGCGTGATGTGGTCGCGCTGCAGTGGATGAGACGACTCCAGATAGCCGCTGAACGGAACCCCCTCGTGGCGACACACCGTGAGAAAGCCGGCGTGCTTGCCGGAACAGTTGTTGTACGAGGCATCAGGCTCGGCTCCAGACCGGGCAAGGTCGACAGCGGCCGGTTCATGAAGGGGTGGGTATGCACCGCACTCCAGGTCAGCGGGGGTGGCACCAACGAGTTCCAACCATCGGACAACAGCCGACACATGGGCCGGTTCCGCATTGTGGCTCGAACAGGCGAGGGCCAGCTCACGATCTGTCAGGTCAAATGCATCTGCAGCACCGGTCACAACCAGTGGAACCGCCTGGATCGGCTTGGTCGAGGATCGCGGCAGAACCGCCCGGTCGGGGTCCCCCCATGAGTCGACAACGGTTCCGCCCGACGAGACGACCACGGCGTCGAGGTCGTGGACGCTCTCAACCACGCCACCCCTGGTTACCTCGACCCTGATCGGCTCGTGCGACCGGGTCACGAGGCGTCGTCGTCGCGCAGACCCGCTATCTCGTCGTTCAGCCGGGTGATGGTTCTGGAGGCGGTAGTCACAAAGAAGGCCGGCAGCAGAACATGCACGGCGCAGGCGATCGCTGCACCTGCCAGGGACACCGCAGACCTGAGAGCACGCCCAAGGTGCTGCCCGTGGGTCTCGCCCACCGTCGCCGGGTGCCCTGTCAAGAACCGCTTCACTTGCGCTCCTCAGTGGGTGACTGCCACAACCGCTCCCGCTGTGGCCCTCACCAGGGCCCTGGGGGCGACCGGAAAGACAGAGTCCGGGGTACCGGCCGCAGCCCACACCTCGTCGAACTCGAGCAGGTGTGGATCGACGACCGTCCGGAGCGGCACGGCATGCCCCAGCGGCGGTGTGCCACCGATCGCGTACCCGGTGGCAGACCTGACCTCGGCGGCGGCGGCTATGCGTACCTCAAGGCCGAGGTGGGCCGCCAGCAACTCCTCGTTGACGCGTTTGGCCCCGGAACACAGGACCAGCACGGGCCTTACGTCTGCCATGAAGACCAGCGACTTCACGATCTGCCCCACCCCACAGCCGACAGCCGCGGCTGCATCGGCTGCTGTGCGCGTTCCGTCGGGGAACCTGTGAACCTCGACGGTCAGCCCTGAGGCCTCGGCCTCACCTGTGAACCTCTCGATCGCATCGCTACGGGACATCGGTGGTTCTCCGTGTGGACTTTCCGTGTGAACTGGACGGGTCCCGACACCCTACGGCCTCCGGGGCCCCGCACCCCAGCCCGGCTCAGCGACGACGGCCCCGCCTGTCGCCGTGCCCCCGACGTTCCCGCTCCTGTTCACGGCGGCGCTGGTCCTCGAGTTCAGCGCGCAGTGCCCGGTAGCGGTCAACCCGCCGGTGGTCAATCCGTCCATCGGCAACGGCACTGGTGACCGCACAGTCCGGTTCTGTGCCATGGGCACAGTCCGAGTACCGACAGGTGGCCGAGAGTTCCTCCAGGTCACCGAACACACGATCGAGGGCCTCCTCAGAATCCCAGATTCCTACCGAGCGGATCCCGGGGGTATCGACCAGCAGACCACCGCCCGCGAGCCTCACGAGCTCGCGACTCACCGTCGTATGTCGACCCCTCGAGTCGACCGAGCGGACCTCAGCGGTCTCAAGAAGTTCCTCGCCGAGCAGGGCGTTGACGAGCGTCGACTTGCCGGATCCGGATTCGCCGAGGAGGGCGACGGTCCGGCGCTCTCCGACCATTGCCAGCACAGGCTCAAGTCCGGTCTCCCCTCCAGAACCCAGCCCCACCACCAGCACCGGCACCCCTGGTGCAACCGCACCGACCGTCGCCGTGACCTCGTCGACAGGAGCACCTCTCCTGTCGGCCTTCGTGAGCACGACAGCCACCTCGGCTCCGCTGTCCCAGGCCACCACCAGGAACCTCTCGAGGCGACCGGGCGGCAGCGGGCGGTCCAGGCCGTGGACGATCAGCACGACGTCCACGTTTGCCACGAGGACCTGTTCGACCACCTGCTCCGAGGGATCCCTCCGCGAAACCGTGCTGGAGCGTGGCAGCACAGACGAGATCAACAGGCCCAGTTCCGGATCATCGTCGAGGAGCACCCAGTCTCCGGTGGCCGGTGCGACCCGGTCCTGTGAGCGCTGGGAGTCCGAGAGCACCCGTACCCGCCCGTCAGCCGTGGCCACATCACATTCNCCCCGGTCGACCCTGACAATCCGGCCGAGCCGTTGGTCGCCGTCGGGGAGGTCGCCGGACCAGCCGTAGGCGGAGAGGTCGATGCTCATGTCCTCCGATGCTAGGTGTTGGGCGCTTCTAGCCCAGACGGAGGGTCTCGAGGGGCTCTAGGCGGGCGGCCTTGGTTGACGGGNAGAGACCCGCCACAACCGCCACGGCAACCGAGAGCATCGCCCATCCGACAAGGCCCACAACAGACAGCACCATCACGTATCCACGCACCTGCGCCGTCAGCCAGACCACCCCGGCTCCTGCGGCCGCTCCGAGGATGCCCCCCAGGACACCCACGACCAGGGCCTCCAGCAGGAACTGGACCGCGATCGTGCCCCGGCTGTGCCCGAGCGCCCTACGGATCCCGATCTCGGTGGAGCGCTGGATGACTGAGATGGACATCACGTTGGCGATGCCTACACCGCCCACGATCAGCGCCAGGCCCCCCATCATCTTGGTCAGGTTGTTCAGGTTCTCGTCGACCTGTGACTGGGCGTCGAGCAGGTCGGTGGGAACAGACGTGTTGGCACCATCGGGGCCACCGAGGCTGATCACCGTCGGAACCTCCNGGGCGACCAACTCGGTGTTTGTCGGCGCCCGAATGTACAACCGGCTCGGATCACGGGAATCCAGGCCGAGGTCCTGCTCGGCGTTGGCGAAGGTGAGGAACACCGCAGAGTCCATGGAGGGCTCGAGTAGCACGTAGTCGAGCACGCCGACCACCCCGTAGTCGATCCCGTTGAGCTGGATGGTCCGTGCCTCTCCACGCAGGTACCCGTACTCGTCGGCCAGGTCACGGCCAATCGCCACCACCCGAGCAGCGGTCGATACATCGAAGTCGTTCAGGAACCTTCCGCTCACCAACGGCACCTCGAGTGTCTCGGGAAGGTTCAGACCAGTCGCAATCACCGGGACCGGAAATGCCCGATAGAAGTCCTCGGCTTCCTCGAAAGGAAGCGTCACGATGTCGGCCATCTGGAGTGTGCCTGTCACCGATTCAACATCGGGAAGCCGGGTGACCNGCGCGGCCGCATCCTCGGGGATGCGAGGGTCGCTGCCAAAGCCACCCAGCGAGCCCTGTGCGTTCGCAACGANCAGGTCGGTTCCCAGGTCCGAGAGGACTGCCTTGAGGTGNCCCTTGGAACTCTCGTTGATNCCGATCGCCGACACGATGGCAGCCACACCGAGAATCGGTCCGAGCATNATCAGGGCTGTCCGCACCTTNCGGGCACGAAGNCCACCGAGGGCNACNCCGACCAGNTCCNGNATGCGCCTCANCGGACTCCCCCTGCGACGTCAAGGAGTTCATCGGCGACGATTTCACCATCGAGCATCGTGATCCGGCGCTGTGTTCGGGAGGCCACCTCAGGGTCGTGGGTCACGACACAGATGGCCCGCTCCGGAGACTGGAGTTCGGCAAACATGTCCATCACGTTGGCGGCGTTCTGGGAGTCGAGAGCACCGGTCGGTTCATCGGCCAGCACCATCAACGGATCGGTGACTATCGCCCTGGCGATGGCGACACGCTGCTGCTCGCCACCCGACAACTGGATCGGCGTATGCCCGTACCGGTTTCCGAGACCGACCTGTTCGAGGGCATCGAGGGCCCGCTGGCTGCGTTCGCCGGCTGACAGGCCCCGGTAGAGCAGGGCGGTCTCGACGTTTTCGAGGGCAGTCAGGTGCGGAATGAGGTGGAACTGCTGGAACACGAAGCCGACGGCACTGCCACGCATCCGGGACCGCTCGGCATCGCCCAGGTCGGCCATGTCGGTTCCCCGGATCCGTACGGCACCGCTGGAGGGAAGGTCCAACACACCGAGGAGGCCGAGAAGGGTCGACTTTCCCGAACCCGACGGACCGACAATCGAGAGGAAGTCGCCCGCCCTGATCTCGAGTGACACATCCCGAAGCGCGTGGACCTTGACCTCGTCACCGAACACCCGTGAAACGCCGTCCAGCGACAGCAGGACCTCGCTCACCTGAGAATCCCCCCTGACCATCTCGACACCTCCAGAAGACTTGGAGTCACGATCGGTCAATCTCGAGGATCACATACTCGCCGACTGACAGACCCGAAACGATCTCCACGTAGGCGCCGTCCAGCATTCCCGTCTGGACGCTCCTGCGTTCGATGACACCAGCCGGCGTCACCACGCGGACCTTCTGGTCTCCGCCATCTGACAACACGGCGGCGATGGGAACGACAACGGCATCAACCGATTCGGCGACAACCACGTCAATTGTCACCACGGCTCCATCGACACCGACCAGATCGCTATCGGTCTGGACCACCCCTTCATAGGTCTCGTTGCCGCCCTCGCTGGTGGCTGAGTCGTCAATCTCGGAGATGACGCCGCCAACCTCCTGGTCGCCCGCCTCCATGTTGACCGTGACCAGCTGACCGGTGTCGAGTTTGGCCCGGTTGGTGGGGCTGGCGAACAACTTCACGGTAAAGGTGGGTTCGGTCAGCGTCAGCAGCGGGGTTCCGCTCTGGAGGAACTGACCGGCATCGACATGTACGGATCCGACCCTGGCCGGCCACCGTGCAACGACCATGTCTCCTGGAAGGAACACCACATCGTCTGCAATGGTCCGGATCGGTATGTCGACCGAGATCTCACCGGCGCGCAGGATGGTCGTTCCGGTCAGCACCTCGAAGTCCTCTCCGGCTCTGGCGCTTCCACCGACCGAGTAGTTGATCGAAGTGTCCACAGTCGCTGTCTGATCGGCCACAACGGTGACGACTGTCGTTGCACCCTCAGAGACCCAACCTCCCCCCGCAAGNGTCAGCTCCGGCAGGTCGGCTGAGGCCACCCGCACGGTGGCCTCCGATCTGTGGCTGAGTAGGTAGTTGCCATCGGGATCGTCGAGCAGGCGAACCGTGATGGTCTCGTCATCCTCGACGAGGTCATCGGGTCTGAGCTGGACGGTGATCGCCACCGATTCCTGGCCTGCTCGCAGGATGACGTCGCCGTCGGGCTGGTTGTAGTCGGATCCGGCCGTCGCCGAGCCGGCCGTCTCAAAGAAGATCTCGAGGTCCTCTACGAGCGGGTCGGGGGTCTCTACGGTGAACGATGCCAAACCGGACTCAGGAACCGTTTCGCTGTCGGAGCGGAGTACCAGTGTCGGTGCGTCGGCCACATCGGGGTCGTCGATGATGACCACTGCGGTGTCCCGGTCGCCGACGAGGTAACGGGAGCCCTGCGCAACCCGGAGTTCCTCGCGCTTGGCGTCGAGGCTGAAGTTCAACCTCTGCTGTTCATCCAGGAGGCTCGTCACCGCTGCATCAGCCGACGCCAGGGNGTCGGCAAGGTCTGCCTCGGCGACTCCGAGGAGGAAGCTCAGCCGGTCGTCCTCACGTTCGAGTGCGGCGACGGCGTTTCCGCTGGTGTCGACTGTATCTCTGGCTGTCGTCAACTCCGATGAGACCTCGAGCGCCGCAGCAAGCGCATCGTTGTAGGCGTCAAAGGCCTGGGTTCTTGCAGCAACGGTGATGTTCTCGGCATCCAGAGCGGTGTTGGCATCGTCGAGGGCNNCGTCGAGCGAGATCAGGTTGGCGGCCTCGGTTGGCGTGAGGTCGCGGTCGGCGGCCTGGGCGTAGGTGATGATGCCCTTGTCAATCAGCTCCTGTTCGACGTTCGTGGTCTCCTGTTGGCGTGACTCCAGGCCGCTCACCTCGGCCTCCGCATCGGTGAGGTCCTGTTGAGCCTCGGTCAACTCGCCAACCAGCTCGGCGCGGCGCTCGACCAGGTCGTCGATCTCGGCCTGCAGGTCAAAGACCCTGAGATCCTCGGGAGCCGTCTCGGAGGCGGCGATCTCATTCACCAGGTCGGCCTGTCGCTCCAGCAGGACGCTGACGGCCTCCTGGATGTCGAAGATGAGCAGGTCCTGTGGAGCAAAGCCTGCGGCGTCGTCAAAGCTGCCCGAAACGACAACCTCCAGGTCCTCGTTCGCCTCACGCAGGTCATCAACGAGGGTGGACACCACAAGGTCGACTGTGGCCGACCCCGCTGGGACTACGACCGTGTCGTCGATGCCCTCGTAGTCGTCGGGTGCCACGTCACCACCAATGCGCACAGCGACCGCGAGGTCGCTCGTCGGCACGGGGTCGGCGACGATTGTGAACACCACCTGCCCGCCCTCTGTGACGATCGCATCAGCCACCTGCACGGTCACGACGGGCGCTCCGGCGGCGTCCTCGGCAGTGCTCCTCCTCGCCTTTCCGGCTGAACGGGATGAGCCACCGATCTGGACCGACACGGCGTTCACCGCTCCCACCGAGTAGCCGGCCGGGTTGGCCTGCAGGGAGATCGTTACCACCTCGTCCACTTCTGTGGCCGTACTCCCGTAGTCGTGATCGGCCTGCCACGCCGCCAGGCCACTGCGGGTCTCCTCGGTGTAGTACCGGTCCACCACTCCAACCGAGTAGCCAGCAGCGGAGAGGACCTTCTCCAGTTGCAAGACGTCAGGGCCGTCTGACCCCACGTCAAGTGGCCTGTAGAACTCCAGGTCACCGCCCACGGCCACCGCCCTTCGCCCATCGAGGCTGAACAGGACGTCTCCCACCTGGACGGTGTCGCCGTCTGCGACTTCCAGGCCGGTGATGCGGCCAGATGCCGCCGAGTTGATCGTCTGGAGTTCATCGCGGCGCAACTCGCCGCGGACTGTCAATTCCTCTGTGAGGGTGCGGGTGGTAACGGCCTCGGCTATGGCCCTGTCCCGCAAGGGATCAACAGCTGTACCGCTGTCATCCCATGGCTTCCACACGGTCAGGCCAGCCACTACCGCAGCAGCCACCACCAGTGCGAAGATTCGCACAACCAACCCGGCCTTCATGGTCGCCTCCCTAAAGGTTTCATAGTCACTACTGAACGGATCAAATCAGCCTCCACTGCCACCACCCTGACCAGCTCCAGGTGGAGGGCCACCGCCGAAGCCGCCATCGCCAAAGAGGTTGGCTGCACTAGCGCATTGATCAATGTCGGTACGGTTGATCTCCTCGGCAGCATCACGAAACAGTGAGCGTGGACTGAGGGCACCCGTCTCGTCGGGCATGGGGTCATCAATCTCCCACCCCTTGTCCCGCAGGCAGGTTACGACTGCGAGCAATTGCTCATTGTTCTCACGGACCTGTTCAGGTGAGCGCTCTTCTCTAGATGCCCGGAACTCCTCCACAACATCAGCAATTCCACTCTCCGCGTTGCAACGCTGAATGGCCTCGATATATCCGGGCTGGTTGACTGGATCATCCTCGTCTGAATCCTCGCCGGGTGGACCCCGGAACGTGAAGCCCTCGGCTGAGAGGCAGTCGTTGAACACCTGATTGGTGCTCCGGAACTCGTCACGCGGATCCTCCTCCGCAAGCGGGATCGTGTCCTTGGTCGGCTCCGTCGTGCTGGCGGTCTCCGATGGCGCGGCCAAGGTGGTCGTCGAGGGAGAAGCGGAGGGGGACGGCGCCAACGAGGTGGCTGGCGGCACTGTCGTTGTCTCGACCACGTTGAGGAAGGCACCTGCCGGAACTATCAACTCGGGTGCCTCGTCGGCGGTCAGGACGATGATCGACCTGGTCTGATCGGACTCCGATGCCCCGCATGCGGTGGCAACCAACCCCACCAGCACCACGAGCATCGTAGACAGCGGGCCTGTGCGTCTCACCGTGACTCCGTTTCGGGTTCGCCTCTGAACATGTCGATGCATCATTCCAGCGCCATGTTACGAAGCTATTAGGGGCGGTTACGAAGCTGTTAGGGGCGGTCACAGGCCGACCGGATACCACCATCAGCCGTCCTCCGCTGCATCTCTCTCGAGCGCAATCTCGCCCACACAGTCCCTGATCTGGTCCGTGTCGACATCGC
The DNA here is from genome assembly GCA_002687745.1 of Acidimicrobiaceae bacterium. GTDB lineage: Bacteria > Actinomycetota > Acidimicrobiia > Acidimicrobiales > MedAcidi-G1 > UBA3125. Next base: position 31,540 of record NZBE01000023.1, read on the forward strand.
CGTCAGCGCTGGCGAATCCCTCTGCCGGGCTGAGCAGGCCGTTCTCATCGGGGGTCAGTTCTGAGATCTCCCAACCCTTGCCGCGCAGGCAGTCGGTGAGGTCGATGAAGTCCTTGTTCTGCTGCTCTATCTCGTCGGGCTCCAGGCCCGTCCTCGAGGCCTGGAACTCCTGAAAGACCGTCGAGATCCCAGTCCGGCTGTTACACGTCGTCAGAGCACGGAAGTAGTCCATGTTGTTTTCAGGGGCATTGGCGCCGGACTCAGGGTTCGGCGGACCGATCCATTCGTAGCCCTCCCCACTGAGGCACGAGTTGAACCTGTCCAAGGCACCAAGCAGTTTCACTCCAGGAGTGTCCTCCTCCTCAGCAAGCGGGATGGTGGTCCGTGTCACTTCGGTGGTGGTTGTCTGCTCCGGTGAGCGTGTTGTTGTGGATGAAGTGACGGACGCCGGAGGAGGCGTCGTCGAGGGCTCGGGAACCGTGGTGGTTGTCACCTCGACCACGTTTTCGAATGCGTCGACAGGAACCACTATCTCGGTAGCGGATTCCGGGCTGAGCACGACGATCGACCTGCTGGCGCCCTCGACATCGCTGCCGGAACACGACGCCAGCCAGACCATGAGCAACGGTGCAACAACCGCAACCAGACGCTTTGACAACAACATCCCTCCACAGGTCCTTTCCGAAACGGTAGCCAGACCGACCCCTTGTCCGACAATCCGCACACGTTCCGACCCGGAGCAGCAACCTGCGGCACGCCTAACCTGAGCCAATGGCCGACTTCTCCCAGAGCGGAACAATTGCCACACTCCACCACCTGGGCGAGAGGCCCCTCGAATCCCTTGAGGCTGAGCTTGCCTCATGGGGAAGCGACCGGCCGATGTCGCTGATAATCCCCTGCCTCGCAACTGAGATGAACGGTCCTGCGCTGCGTGGCATCATCAGTGAACTGTCGTCGGTTCCGTACCTGACAGAAGTGATCGTCGGCCTGGACCACGCAAACCGGGACGACTTCACCAGAGCCCGGGAACTCTTCGCTCCCCTGCCGCAGCACCACCGGATCGTGTGGAACGACAGCCCCCGCCTGCGCTCTATCGAGACAGGCCTGAGAGACCACGGCCTTGCACCGACAGAGGCCGGCAAGGGACGAAACGTGTGGTGGTGTCTCGGCTACTTCCTGGCATCGGGGCGGGCGCGGTCGGTCGCCCTCCACGATGCCGACATCCTCACCTACGACCGGTCGATGGTTGCGAGGCTCCACTACCCGATAGCCCATCCCGGCTTCGGATACATGTTCGCCAAGGGCTTCTACTACCGGGCTGCGTCAGACGGTGGCCGCCTGAACGGCCGCGTCACCCGGTTGTTCGTTGCGCCGCTTCTTCGGGCCCTGTCGCTGACCTTTGGCCGTAGCGACTACCTGGACTTCATCGGGAGCTTCCGGTATCCGCTGGCCGGCGAGTGTGCGATGGACGAGAGCGTGGCCCGGTCAATCCGCATTCCTTCGGACTGGGGCCTCGAGATCGGGGTTCTGGGCGAGGTCTTCCACCGCCACTCCGGCGCAAGGGTCTGTCAGGTTGATGTTGCCGACATCTACGACCACAGGCACCAGGAACTCTCGCCCGATGATGCCTCGACGGGCCTCCACAGGATGAGCGTCGATGTCGCCAGGGCCATGTTCAAGAAGTTGGCCTCTTCAGGGGTCGTGTTGACGTCGGAGGGCTTTCGCACGCTTGAGGCGGCATTCTTCCGGTCCGCCCTCGACCTGATCGACAGCTACAACGCCGACGCTGTCCTGAACGGCATTCCCTATGACCGCCAGGAGGAGGAGGCGACGGCAGACGTGTTCGCCCATGCGATCCTCAGGGCAGGCAACGACTACCTGGATGACCCCATGGAGTCGTCGTTCATTCCGAGCTGGTCACGGGTCGACTCGGAGATGCCGGATCTGGTCGAGAACCTGGCCAAGGCGGTCGAGGCTGACAACTCCTGACCAGGGTGGGCCCAACGGTGGAGGTGATGAGAATCGAACTCACGACCTCTACGTTGCGAACGTAGCGCTCTAGCCAACTGAGCTACACCCCCGTGGGCGGTGGTGAGCGTAGCGGGGGGCCCGCCGGGTCTGTCGGGGTCAGTTGGCCTGTCGGCGCAGAACTGCCTCGTCGCTCATCGCCACCGATACCTGTTCGCCTGCGAGGAACGGGTTGGCCGGCCTGAGCGGCACAACGGTTGCCCGGCGTTCGCTCTCGTTCTGGTGGCGGTTGGTGAGCATCACCGCGTAGCCGACAAGGGCGATGTCGACGAGGAAGTTGACCATCCAGAGGACTCCGCCGACAGCCACTGCGCCGAGCAGGGTGAAGGTGGCCACACCGGCGAGGGCGATGAGGACGTCGCGGCGGCGGCGGCGTGCTGCCGAGGCCCCGCTGGGGACCGCTCTGGCGGACTGGTGGAGGGATCGCAGGCCGTTGGCATCAAGGCGTCCGATTGCCGAGAGGCTCCCGACGGGTCGCATTGCAGGTCCCTCCCTGCGCAACAGCGGGGGCACCAGCACGGCTGCCCAGAGGACTCCGAGGCCCAAGAGAATCAACACGGTCAGGTTTCCCTCCCCGCCGATCCCCTGTGGTCGGCGTGTGACGTCACCGTACAGTCTGACCCCTTTCAAATGGTGGATTTCCACGCGCGGAGAGCGCGAAGAATCGCGCGAGCCGCGCGCTGGCCACCTACCGCCGATTCAGTACCTCAGGTCTCCCTGCTCCATGACCCCGACCGGCCCCCCGACTTCTCCCAGAGGGCGACCTCTGTGATGCTCATCGACCGGTCCATCGCCTTGCACATGTCATAGACCGTGAGGGCCGCCAAGGAACATGCCGTGAGGGCCTCCATCTCGACCCCCGTCCGCTCGACGGTCTCGGCAACGGCCTCGATGTCGACCCAGGCATCTCCGACGGTCAGGTCAACCGACACCGAACTCAGCATCAGGGGATGACACAGGGGAATCAACTCAGAGGTCCGCTTGGCCCCCTGAATGCCGGCGACCCGTGCCACCGCCAGGACATCACCCTTTGCGACGGTCCCACCGACGAGGGCCCGGGCCGTCTCTGCCGACATCGTCACCCTGGCCCGCGCAACGGCCCGACGACGGGTCGCATCCTTGTCGCCCACATCGACCATCCGTGCCCGACCCTCGGAATCCAGGTGGCTGAAGCCCCCGACTGCGTCGCTCACCGCCCGACTGTTCCCATCGTGACGACCACGGCCCGACTCATCCGCCAATCTGGGACATGGAACGGGCGGGCCTGATGAAGTCAACCGTTCCGATGCCGTGGCCGGCCCACTTGGAATCCACGGCCCGCTCCAGCATCTCGCCGATTTCAGCATCGGTCGCGCCGCTGCGAAGCAGGCCACGCATGTCGAACTCGTCGACAGCGAACAGGCAGTTGCGGAACTGGCCGTCGGCGGTAAGACGGACCCGGTCACACGAGTCGCAGAACTGCTCGGTGACGCTGGCGACCACCCCGACCTCGCCGCCGCCATCCTCGTAACGGAACCGGGTTGCCGGCGCCGAGGTGCGCTCAACCGGTACAAGGGGAAAAGCCTCTCCAATGGTCGAGATGATCTCAGACTGGGTCACCACCGATCTGTCAGACCATGCCTCGTCGGCGTCAAGTGGCATGAACTCGATGAACCGCACCACCACGCCCCGTTCCCGTCCAAACCGGGCAAAGGACAGGACCTCATCGTCGTTGACACCCCGCATCACGACCACGTTCACCTTGACCGGGTGGATGCCCACCTCGACTGCCCGGTCGATGCCGGCGAGAACGGCCGACAGACCGTCGCGCAGGGTCAGTTCCTCGAACCGGTCGCGTCGAAGCGAGTCCAACGACACGTTGATCCTCTTCAGGCCCACCTCGGCGAGGGGCAACGCCATCGTGTCGAGCGTCGAACCGTTGGTCGTGAGACACAGGTCGACCGGCAGGCGGGCCAACCTCTCGACAAGGGTCGGGAGGCGTGCCCTGACCGTGGGCTCTCCACCGGTGAGGCGGATGCTCTCTACGCCGTAGCCCTCAACCAGCAGCCGGGCCACCCGTTCAATCTCCTCAAAGGTGAGCAGGCCCTCGCGGGGCAACCACTCAAGACCCTCTTCGGGCATGCAGTACCGGCACCGGTAATTGCACCGGTCGGTCACCGAGATCCGGAGATCCCTGTGAACCCTCCCGAATGAATCGATCAGCCGGTTGCTCATAGGCCACAGCGTAGGGCCGGGACCCGGATTGTGGGGCATCAGCACGGTCCGTGGCTCAACGCAGCAGGAGTACCTCGACCTCGCCGCCACCAGGGACCCCGTCGCCGTCGGGTATGACAGCCAGACCGTCAGCGGAAGCCATCGCCGCAAGCTGGTGGGAGCCCTGCCCTCCGGCCGACCTGACCCTGTAGCGGCCATCGGTGTAGGTGACCGCCACCCTGGCGAAGTGGACCTTTCCGTCGGGACGGCGGCCCAGACCGCCATCGCTGACGGCCATGACCCGTGGCCGCTCCACCATGACATGACCGAACATCGACAACAGCGCCGGACGGGCGAACAACTCGAAGGAGACCATGGACGAGACAGGGTTACCCGGCAACCCGAACACCGGGGTGCCATCCACCAGGCCGAAGGCCAACGGCTTGGCGGGCCTGATCGCCACCTGCATCCACCGCATGTCGCCGATCCTGTCGAGGACCGCCTTCACGTAGTCGAAGTCCCCCATGCTCACCCCACCAGAGGTGAGGACGGCATCGCAGTCGGCCGCCCCGGTCACGATGGCCCGCTCGATCTCCTGCTCATCGTCGGCCACGAGGCCCAGGTCAACCCCCGTGGCACCGGAATCCTCCAGGAGTGCCAGCAGGGCCTCACGGTTGCTGTCACGGATCTGTCCCGGGCCAGGCGTACCGGTCACCAACTCGTCACCGGTTGAGAGGACCCCCACCCGGAGGCGCCGGTACACGGCGACGCTGCTACAGCCGAGGCTGGCCAGCACACCGATGTGGGCCGGCCCGAGGACGGTTCCAACTGCAAACACCTCCTGGCCCGGCCGGAGGTCTTCGCCTGCACTGCGGACATGGTTGCCCACCGGAACCTCGATCTCAACCGTGACAACGGTGTCGTCGCCGGTGACAGAGGTTCGTTCGACCATGACCACCGCGTCTGCGCCGGGCGGCATGGGGGCACCGGTCATAATGCGCATCGCCTCGCCGACGCCGACCTCCGTGTCTGAAACCGACCCGGCAGCCAGGGTGCCGACAATGGAGAGGGCAACGGGCGGCCCGGTGGTGTCGCCGGCCCTCACGGCAAACCCGTCCATTGCCGTGTTGTCGAACGGTGGCACGGCCTCGACGGCATCTACGGGCTCGGACAGGACCAGGCCCAGAGCACCTCGAAGGTCGACCACGTCGGCAACCGGTGCAGGGCACCGGTCAAGCACGTACGCCCTGGCTTCCTCGAGAGGTATCACCGGGTGAGGATACCCACGGGCGCCAGACCGCAGTCCCCGCACCGGTGACCAGTGCTGCCACCGTTCACGAACCCGGCTTCCATATCCACTCCTCACCAGCGAGCAGACGCCTGATGTTGGCCTGGTGTCGCACGATCAACAGCACGGTGAGGCAGACGACCACTACCGCCTCCAGAAGGGGGACCCCGCTCAGCAGTATCAGGCAGGCCATCGACACGGCCATCGAGAGCGAAGCCAGGGACACCTTCCGGGTCAGCCTCGCCACCACAAGGAATATCGCCGTTCCGATGATGGTCAGGTACCCGAACAGCACGAACGATCCGCCGCCGGCGGTGGCCACACCCTTGCCGCCCCGGAACCGTCGTGTCATGGGCAGGACATGGCCGACCACCGCAGCAGCCCAGCACACCGCAGCCAGGGGCCTTCCAGCCACGGCCAGGCCCACCCCGGTGGCAACAGCGCCCTTACCCATGTCAGCGGCGAACACCATGACACCGGCCCGCCTGCCGGCCACACGGAAGACGTTGGTCGCACCCGGGTTGCCTGAACCCTCACGTGTCGGATCAAGGCCCCTGCGTCCGGCGATGTAGTGGGCAGACGGCAGCATGCCGATCATGTAGGAGCCGACCACCAGGGCCACATCGACGACGATCACCCCCACAGCATCACCCCTCCGGTAACAGTTCATGCGGATTCCCCGGAATGCTTGCACATCCAACGGGGGTCGATCCCCCGGTAGGCTTCCCCCGGCTTCCCGACGATCATCCGAACACGCAACGAGCCCTTCTGCCATGCCTACCTACCAGTACCGCTGCCCCGACTGTGCCCACGAGTTCGAGGCACGTCAGGCCTTCAGCGACGATCCCGTAACCACATGCCCCACCGAGGGCTGCGCCGGCGTGGTCCGCAAGGCGTTCTCGAGCGTCGGTATCTCGTTCAAGGGCAACGGTTTCTACAAGAACGACCACGGATCAAGCGCCGCAGACAGGAAATCCGAGCAGACGACCGAGAAGAAGACCGAACAGAAGGACACGTCATCAGGCTCAGGGACAGGAGACTCCTCAACGAAGGACACGTCCTCCGGCTCCAACGGCTCAAAGGACACTTCCTCCGACACAGGCTCCAAGGGCACCTCATCGGACAAGGTTTCCAGGGGCTCCAAGGACAAGAAGGCCACCACCGCCTCCTAGTCGCTCAAGCCGGGTTCACTGAACCGACCCACCTCCTCGGCCGCATCCCCCACGAGAACCCCCACCCCGGGAGGAACAATGGGGTACCTGCTCGCCCGCCTCAGGCACTGGGCCGCCCACCACAGGCTGGCATGGTGGTCCGGCGCTGCTGCACTTGCCGCCCTGGCCGGCCTCACGGTCCAGTCCGCCGCCGGTCCCGCGGCCTGCCCCGACGTCATCGAGGTGTCTGCCGACACCCCTTCCGGCTCGCTGGTTGAGGGTGAACGAGGGGTGGCACTCGACCGCGGATCTGACTCACTTCCGCTCTCGGTCGGAGACCGGGTCGACCTGATAGCAGTCGACGACTACTCACCCGAGGGGCGGCTCCTTGTTGCAGAGGCACGTGTTCTCGACATCGAGAAGCACACCGTCACCGTGGCCGTACCCGTCGATGGAGTGGCCGAACTGACAGCTGCACGCCGATGGGGCGACGTGGCGCTGGCGCTCGTTCCCGGCTGAAACCCTCGGGTCAGCGGAACGACGATGCCAGCAGCACCAGCACACCCACCCCGACCACCACCCGGTAGATGACAAAGCCACCAAAACCGGTTCGGGCAACAAGGCGCAGCATCCAGTGGATGGCGAACCACCCGCTGACGGCGGCAGCGAGAGTTCCCCATGCGAAGGCTCCCCACGACCCGGCCGGCACGACCAGATCGGATGCCTTCACGAGGCCTGCACCGCCGATCACCGGAAGGCTCATCAGGAACACGAGCCTCGTTGCGGCCTCACGATCGATACCCATTCCCCGGGCCACGGTGAGGGTCACACCGGAGCGGGACACACCGGGCTGAAACGCCAGGCCCTGGGCCGTGCCGAGCATCAGGGCATCACGCAGCCGCAGATCGTCGAGCCCACGGCCGGACGGTCGGCGGTCGGACAGATAGAGGGCCAGGCCGAACACGATCAGGCTCACCGCGACAAGCCACGTGCGGTCGCCGAGGTCGTCGCTGACGGCGAGCACACCCATGCCGAGGATTCCCGTCGGTACCGCTGTGGCGACCAACAGCCATGCGACCCGGGCGTCACCGGTGAGAGGTCCACGATCCTTCAGCCAACCCAGGCCGGCAGATCCGAAGCGGGCCACGTCGGAACGAAGGTAGACAACCGACCCGACAAGGGTTCCAAGGTGGAGGGCCACATCGAAGGCGTTCTCAAGGGTGTCGTCACCACCGAAGTGGTCCCATCCGAAGAGCCATGGCACGAGAGCCAGGTGGCCGCTGGAGGAGACCGGCAGGAACTCGGTCAGCCCCTGAACCAGGCCCAGGATGATCGCATGCAGGACCGACACGATCGGATGCTCAGGTTCCCGAGATGGTGAGTTCGCCGATCACGAGGGTCACGCCGGCAGCCTTCATCGGCAGCCACTGGAGGTCACAGCCGATGGCTTCGATGTCGAACAGCATCCGCTGGATCGTCGAGGCAATCGTGAACTCGCGTACCGGCTCCGCCAACTGGCCTCCCCTGATTCGGATTCCCTCTGCGCCCGTGGAGAAGTCGCCGCTGACAGGGTTGACCCCTGAGTGCAGCCCGCTGACACCCTGTATGAGGATTCCGTCGTCGATACCTGCCACCAGGTCGGCCTGGCTGAGCGTTCCGGGAACAACCGAGACCGCCCTCACCCCGGCCCCGGGCGTGGATGAGTAGCCCCGTATCGCCGAGCCGGTCGAGACGGTGCCGGCCCGGCGCGCGGTCTGGCTGTTGTGGACAAACCGGTCGAGTCGGCCGCCGTCGATCAATACGTTCCTGCGAGTGGCCAGCCCCTCGCCGTCGGTGGCCGAGGCGGTGAACGCGCACATGTCGGTCGGATCGTCGATGAGCGTCACGCCGGGTGCGGCCACGTTGTCGCCCAACCGCTCGGCGAACAGCGACCGACCCTTCTGGACCATCTCGCCGCTCAGGGTTCCGCCCACGATTCCGAGGAACTGCGCACTCACCCACGGATCCAGGACCACCGTGAGACGACCCGACGGCGGTTTGACAGCACCGAGCATGCGGGTGGCGCGTTCGGCAGCCTCGCGGGATGCGACCTCGATGTCGAGGTCACCGGGTTCACGTCCGAGCGAGAAGCCGAAGCCGGTCTGGGTCTCACCGTCGTGTTCCGCCAGCGCATTGGCCGAGAGCAGACAGCCCGTCTCCCTGCTGGTGGAGCGGATGCCCGTTGTCGTAGCCACCGCAGTCTCAGACGCGGAGTCCAGGTACTCAGCCGACTCGATCCCGGCTATCCGCTCATCTGCAGACAGTGTCAGACGCTCGAGTTCAAGCGCCATGGCCACCTTGTCATCGGTGGGGTGGCCTGCGAGAGCCGGGCTGTAGAGGTCCAGATCGGCTGGTACGACCCCATCCGGCTCAGCCACCCCGCAGTACTCGTCGGGGGTGGCGAAGGACATGTTGTCACGTGCCTCGGCCAGTGCCTCCTCGACGGCGTCCCTGTCGAGGGTTCCGGTGTAGGCGAAGCCCTGCCGGCTGCCCGAGACCACCCTGACGCCCACCCCGCGTGACTCGGCCACGGTCAGGGACTCGACCTCGCCCCCGTAGGCACGAGCCTCGGTCTCACGCTCGTGGACGACGACGACCTCAAGTTGCTCGCCGGCCACGGCGAGGCCGACAACGCTCTCGGCAAGGTCCAGCAGCTCGCCCACCTCAGGCCGCCGTTCCACCGACGGTGAGCCTCGTCACACGCAGCGTCGGGGTGCCGTCACCGACAGGAACCCCCTGGCCGTCCTTGCCACAGGTTCCGGGAGAACCCATGGCGAAGTCGCCGGCGATGGCGTCGATGTCGAGGAGGGTCTGGGGGCCGTTGCCGATGAGGTTGCCGTCGCGGATCGGGTTGGTGAGGCGACCATCTTCGATCATGTAGGCCTCGGTCATGCCGAACACGAAGTCGCCGGTAGCGGTGTTGACCTGCCCTCCGCCCAACTGGGCGACGTAGACGCCATGTGTGGTGTCGGCGATGATCTCATCGGGATCGGCGTCACCCACGCCCAGATAGGTGTTCGTCATACGGACCATCGGCAGGTGTCGGTAACCCTGGCGCCGACCGTTGCCGGAACTGGCCCGACCCTCCCTGCGTGCCCGAAGGTGATCCCACATGTAGTCGGTGAGCACCCCTTCGTCTATCAGGACATTTCGCTGGGCGGGCCTTCCCTCGTCGTCGATGGCATAGCGGCCCCACTCGCCGGGCATGGTTCCGTCGTCGACCAGCGTGACCATCGGAGCGGCCACAACCTCAGCACGCCTTCCGGCGAACACCGAGGCCGACTTGGCGACCAGGTCCGCCTCGAGCCCGTGGCCACAGGCCTCGTGGAAGAGGACACCGCCGCCGCCGGGTCCGATGACCACGGGCATCTCTCCGCTGGGGGCCGGGACCGCCTCGAGCTTCAGCAGCGCACGCCCCGCCGCACGGCGAGCAAGGTCCTCGACGTCGACCTCGTCGAAGACCTCGAAGCCCAGGGTGTGGCCGATCGACTCACGGCCGGTCTGCATGCCCATGTCGCCGTTGGCAACACAGGACACCGAGAACAGTGTCCGCACCTGCCGGTCACCGGTGAGGAGACCGTCGCTGTTGGCCACCTGAATCCTGCGGTGGCTGTCGGCATACCTGGCCGCCACCTGGGTGACAGCACCGTCGCTCTCCCTGGCGGCGGAATCGGCCTGCTCCAGGAGTGCGACCTTGCGGGCCTTCGGCACATCACCCGGCATGATCTCAACTGGACCCGGGGCGGGACCCGTGTGCTGGTCCAGGACAACCTGGCGTACGCCACCGCCACCGCCCCGTGCCGCCGCTGCCGCCGCCTCGGCGGCCGCCGTGAGGCCCGATGGGCCGAGGTCTGCGGTATGGGCAAAACCGGTGGTGTCACCGACGACCACCCTCAGGCCAACTCCACGGTCGCGGCCGCTCGTGAGTTCCTCGACGCGGCCATCGTCGAAGAGAGCCGACATGCTGCGGCGATCCTCGACGAACACCTCGGCGAACTCTGCTCCCGTACCCATGGCCGTGGCGAGGGTCTCGGACAGGACATCGGGTGCGAGCATCAGGGGCGCTCCGTCGTTGACTGCGTTCATGTCGTGCTCCACGTGTTCCACTGCAACTCACCTGTCTGCCTGACGGACGACCCGCCGCACTCCCCTGTGGCCTTCGGCCCGGGTGGTTGCGTATGGTATCCGTGTGCCTCTTACGCCGGGGTTGCGCGGCAGCGCCTCCCTGACAGTCTCCGACACGGACACGGCTCTCGCCATGGGTTCCGGCGACGTGCCCGTTCTGGCAACCCCGCGCCTCGTAGCCCTACTCGAGGAAGCCACCGTCGACGCCCTCGCCGGGCACCTTCGCCCGGGTGAGACGTCGGTGGGCATGCGTGTCCATATCGACCACCTGGCACCCACACGGACAGGCCGCCTCGTGTCCGCCGAGGCCCTGCTTGAGCTGGTCGACGGCAGGCGTCTCACGTTCTCGGCAACTGCGACATGCGACGACCACAAGATCGCCTCCGCCGCGATAACAAGGGTGGTTGTGGAATCCGGACCGTTCCTCGAACGAATCGACTGACGCAGGGCCCAACCCGACCCGCTGCAGCCCGAACCTGCCACCGGACAGGTACCGTTTAGAGGCCCCGCCCAGCAAGCAGACCCAATCCCAGGACAGCACGTGCTTCTCGACTCGATCCGGTCTCCCCGTGATCTCCACAACCTGGACACCGGACAGCTGTCACAGCTGGCCGATGAAATCCGTGTCAGGGTGGTCGAGGCCGTGGACCGCAACGGTGGCCACCTCGGCTCCAACCTCGGTGTCGTCGAACTCACCATGGCCCTGCACAGGGTGTTCGACAGTCCCGACGACATCATCCTGTGGGATGTGGGGCATCAGGCATACGTCCACAAGATGCTCACCGGTCGGCTCGAGGACTTCCCCGACCTCCGGCAACCCGGTGGCCTGTCCGGGTACCCGTCACGGTCCGAATCCCCCCACGACTGGATCGAGAACTCGCATGCCTCGACCGTGCTCGCCTACGCACACGGCCTCGCCACCGCTCATGCGACAACGGGCGAGGACAAACGCATCGTGGCCGTGATCGGCGACGGCGCCCTCACCGGCGGCATGGCCTTCGAGGGGCTCAACAACCTCGGCAACAGCGAGCTGGCGGTGACCGTCGTGTTGAACGACAACGGCCGCTCATACGCCCCCACGGTGGGTCGTCTCTCCGAGAGCCTCATCCACATCAGGGCCAACCCCACCTACATGCGTCGACAGCATCGGCTCGAGGAGTTGGCCGAACGACTCCCCTGGGTCGGCGAACTCCTCGAACGAGGTATCAGTGCCACCAAGGCGGCCATCCGCGAGATGTTCGAACCCACAGCGTTCTTCGAGGCGCTCGGTGTCCACTATCTGGGACCCTTCGACGGACACGACATCGCCGAGATCGAAGAGGCCCTCACGAACGCCTCAGAATTCGAAGGACCCGTCGTGGTCCACGTCCTGACCCAGAAGGGTCGGGATTTCGAGCCCGCAGAGCAGGACCCGATCAAGCACATGCACGACACCTCCGGGGTGAAGCCGGGCAGCTACACCGAGGCCTTCACCGAGTCGCTCATCAAGGCCGCCGAGTCGAGGCCCGACATCGTGGCCATAACGGCCGCGATGCCCGACTCGACGGGCCTGTTGCCGTTCAACGACCGCTTCCCTGACCGCTGCTTCGATGTCGGTATCGCCGAGCAGCACGCTGTCACGGCCGCCGCCGGGATGGCCCTTGGTGGCCTGCGACCGGTCGTGGCCATCTACTCGACGTTCCTCACACGGGCGATCGACCAGGTCAACCTGGATGTTTCGCTCTACGGCCTGCCGGTCGTGTTCTGCCTCGACCGTGCCGGCGTCACAGGCGATGACGGCCCCTCACACCACGGCCTCCTCGACATGGTGCTCCTCTCGAAGGTTCCCGGCATGACGATCCTGGCACCGTCGTCCTACCAGGAACTCCAGCAGATGCTCGACGACGCCCTGGCGATCACCGACGGGCCGGTGACAATCAGATGGCCCAAGACATCGGCCCCACAGGTCCCGTGGGATCAGGTCGGCAGAGGCCTCAACGCCCGCCAGGTTTCCAGCGACCCCGAAGCACGGGTCTGCCTCATCGGTGCCGGAAAGATGCTCGCGGTCGCCGCGGAGGCTGCCACACTGCTGAAACACCGGGGCGTCGCCTCAACGGTCTGGGATCCACGGGCGGTACGCCCCCTCGACCCCGACATGCTCTCCGATGCAACAGGCCATCAGTTGGTGGTCACGATCGAGGACGGCTTCAGGGAGGGCGGGTTCGGTAGTGCCGTCCGCGATGCAATGTCTGACATCTCGCCGGACACGAGGGTCGCCGTGCTCGGTGTACCGGTGGCGCATCACGCCCACGGAAGGCCCGAGGACCTTCTGGAGTCCTTCGGCCTCGATGCAGCCGGCGTCGTGGCTTCAGTACTGGAACTCCTGCCCTGACCAGTTGATGCCCCTCGGAGGCGATGGGGCTCAGGTGAAGAAGGGGTTGTCTCCGGCAGAGTGGTCGGTTGCATCGACCACGTCGGTTATCTCGGGGATTGCATCGAGGATCGCCGCCCGGATTCCGTCCGTGAGGGTGGCCTGACTCATGGAGCAGCCCTGACAACCACCACCCATTGTCACGTAGGCCGTGTGCTCCTCGACCCCTACCAGAGTGGCAAAGCCGCCATGTGATGCAAGAGCGGGGTTGATTCGCTGATCCAGCAACTGGGTGACCTTCTCGGGAACCTCGCCAGCAAGGTCGAGGGTGCCGATGTCGCCCAACGGGTTGGGGCGATTTGGGTTGCGGACGACCAACCCACCCTGTCCGGGATTGTTGGGAATGTCCAGGGTCGAGCCGCCCAGACGGTCACGGCTGGCGGCCGGGACCAGAACCGTAAGGCCACCTGACTCCCACCGGTGATCGTCGTCCTCGGCCTCAACGAGCGGCACGAACGCCAGGTCGTAGACGAAGTCGATGCCCGAAATGCCGGTCACCTCGATACGCAGCGCCAACGACCCGGGGTCGTCCTCGGAGTCACGGATCTCGACGACCTTGGCCAGGGCGGCCTCGGTGACCTCGACCACATGGTCGGACGATTCGTCGATGGTTTCGCTGGACGGGACCTCTGCAACCTGTTCGCTCATACGACGAGCCTACAGGCGACCCTGACGCGCACTTCGGGCCACGGGATGACCTGCGGTAGGTTCGGACCCATGAGCGACACTCAGCCAACACCACAACAGGCCGCAACCGTCCGAATCGACGAGGGCGTCGCCTTGATCGACTTCGACGACGGCAAGGCCAACGTCCTCAGCCATGAGTCCATCACATCCCTGCTCGCAGCCCTGGACCACGCGGAACAAGAGGGTGCCGACGCTGTCGTAGTCGCCGGCAGGCCCGGTCGATTCTCGGCTGGCTTCGACCTCAACACCATCAACGCCGGACCCGACGAGGCACGTGAGATACTCAGGCGCGGCGTCGACCTGTTCCTCCGCCTGTACCTCTTCCCACGCCCGGTCGTGGCCGCCTGCACCGGGCACGCCATCGCCGCAGGTGCGGTGATCCTGTTGAGCTGCGATCTCCGCATCGGCACCCGTGGCGATTTTCGCATCGGGCTGCCAGAACTCACGATTGGCATGGGGTTGCCGTTCTTCGCCACAGAGTTGGCAAGGGACCGCATCTCCAAGCGCCACCTCACGAGGGCCACGGCCCTTGGAACCATGTACGGACCTGACGACGCGGTGGACTCCGGATTCCTCGACGAGGTCGCCGACCCCGACGATCTGATGTCCACGGCAGTCGAAAGAGCCAGGGGGCTGACGGGCATCAGCCGCGGAGGGCTTGTCCTCACGCGAGACACCGCCCGTGGCGCCATTGCCGACTCCATCCGCTCAGGCCTCGACAGCGACCTGTCCCACTTCTCGGTCGGGTCCTGAACCCCAGGGCGCATGGTCGGCTCAGCAGGGTGACACAGGGGTCCACGGACTACGAGGCCCTCCTCCTGGTGGCCTTCGGAGGCCCCGAGGCGCCCGACCAGGTTGAGCCCTTCCTCGAGAGGGTCACCGCCGGTCGCCGCATTCCAGCCGAGAGGCTCGCCGAGGTCGCCGACCGGTACGCCCGAGTTGGTGGTGTTTCTCCTATCAACGGCCGCCTGAGGAACCTCGTCGACTCGGTCGAGGTTGAACTCCGGGCAGCCGGGTCAGGGCTTCCGGTCTACTGGGGCAACCGCAACGCTCCGCCGCTACTGACCGACACCTTGGCAGAAATGAGCAACAACGGCGTCAGGCGTGCGCTGGCCTGGATCGCCTCCCCCTACAGTTCCCACTCCACCTGCCGGCGCTACCGCGATGACATCGAGACAGCGTGTTCCGAGATCGGCCCCAGCGCACCTCAGGTAGACGTGATTCGCCCGCACCACGACCACCCGGGCCTGATCCAGCCGGCAGCAGACCGCCTGGTCGAGGCACTCAGATCGCTACCTGCCGACGACGCAACGGTCCTGTTCAGCGCCCACAGCCTCCCGGCGGATCTGGCAGCAACGTGCGACTACGAGGCCCAGGTGGACGAGACGGCCGGCCTGGTCGCCGAACGGGCAGGGCTGACCGACCACCAGCGGTGGGAGGTCGTCTGGCAGTCGCGCAGCGGACACCCCGGCGTCCCGTGGCTCGAACCCGACGTCAGCGACAGGGTTCAACAGTTGGGAGAGGCAGGGGTGCGGTCCGTAGCCGTATCGCCGGTCGGGTTTCCGGTCGAGAACTTCGAGGTGGTGTGGGACCTCGACATCGAAGCCGCAGAGCATGCAGCGCGGGCCGGAATGAACTTCGCCCGAGCCGAATGCATCGACAACGACCCCCGATTCGTGGCAATGATCGGAGATCTGGCAGCCGAGCGGACCGACCCTGACCACACCGGGCCTGCAGCACTCGGACAGTCCGGTGTCAGACCCCACGAGTGTCCGGCGGACTGCTGCCCCGGCCCTGCCAGCCCCGCCTGACAGCCCACAGGGTCCACGACCGGTGAAACCGGGGTGGGTACCGTTGATGGCGATGAACCACGCCCGAATCGCCGCCGAGGCACTCCGTTTCAGGCTCGGCACGCTGTCCGAGCCCAGCGGCAACGGCAACCCCCCGGTCGACACCAGCGAGGCGGGTGAAATCCTCGCTGCCTGCGGAGATCCGGGCGTCGACTCGGCCCTTCGAATGCTGGGCGACACCTGGCGGGCGGCAGGCCTTGAACCAACCACGATCGACCGGCCCTGGACCGCCGGCGACACGGCCCGTCTGCGCACCGTGGGTGGCGTGAAGTTGCTCGACCCCCTCGACCAGCTCGTGACCGGCGTGTCCCGCTGCCGCAATCCACGCTGACCCTCCCGAGCCTGTCACATGCGATAGGCATGATCATGTGAGCAGGGTCGGACGGGCCACCGCGTCGGACCCCCGGCCACCGGCCGAGGCCAGATGACCACACCACCCCCGCTGTAGAACCCGGAACAGGACCACGATCCGGAGGAGAACCAGGACAATGGGCAGACAACAACAACTCCTACCCGAAGAACCGGCCTTCGCCCGAGAGATCGTCGACGTGCCGGTCGACGAGGAACTTAAGGAGTCCTTTCTCGCCTACTCCCTCTCGGTAATCACGTCACGGGCCATACCCGATGTCCGCGACGGCCTCAAGCCGGTCCAGCGACGGATCCTCTACGCCATGCTCAAGATGGGCATCCGTCCCGACACCCCCCACCGCAAGAGTGCGCGTGTGGTCGGCGACACCATGGGCCGCTACCACCCACACGGCGATGCCGCCATCTACGACGCCCTTGTCCGAATGGGCCAGGGCTTCGCCCGTGGCATCACCATGGTCGACCCCCAGGGCAACTTCGGGTCCCTAGACGATCCACCGGCGGCACCCCGCTACACCGAATGTCGCCTCACCGAGGCGGCCATGGCCATGGTCAGCGAACTCGACGAGGGCACGGTCGACTTCCGACCCACCTACGACGGCGAATCAGAGGAACCCGTCGCCCTGCCGGCCCTGCTCCCCGGCCTGCTGTTGAACGGCACCACCGGAATCGCCGTCGGAATGGCAACCAACATGGCCCCGCACAACCTGGCCGAGATCCATGCGGCTGTCTCGCTGGTGATGAAGAAGCGCCGGCCGAAGCCGACCATCGACGAACTGTTGAAGGTCCTGCCCGGACCCGACTTCCCCAGCGGCGGCATCGTCATCGACGACGGCATCCTCGAGGCGTACGAGACCGGCAGGGGAACCATCCGGGTACGAGCCCGGGCACACGTGGAACAGGCCGGCCGCGGCAAACAGGCAGTCGTCGTCACCGAACTCCCGTATCAGGTCGGCCCCGAACGGGTCATCGCCAAGCTGAAGGAACTCGTCGAAACCGACAAGGTTCAGGGAATCTCCGACTTCAAGAACCTCTCCGACCGATCAACGGGCCTGCGCGTCCAGATAACCGTCAAGTCGGGGTACAACCCGCAGGCGGTGCTGGGAGAGCTCTACAGGTTCACACCCCTCGAGGAGACCTTCGGTGTCAACAACGTGGTGCTCGTCGACGGCGAACCCCGCACGCTCGGCATCTACGACCTCTGCAACGAGTACATCGGGCACCGGCTCTCGGTAATCGTCCGGCGCACGAAGCACCGGATAGCCAAGGCCGAGGACAGGCTCCACATTGTGGCAGGCCTGCTCACAGCACTCGATTCCATTGACGAGGTCGTCGCAGTCATCCGGGGTTCCGAGGACACCGCCGCCGCCCGCACACAGTTGATCAAGCGGTTCAAACTGAGCCGCATCCAGACCGATCACATCCTCGACATGCCCCTCAAGCGGCTCACTGCACTCGAGACCAGACGCCTCGCAGACGAACGAGACCACCTCACCGCCGACATCGCGGCCCTGAAGAAGCTGCTGGGCTCCGAGCAACGACGCCGCACCCTGGTGCTCACCGAGTTGGCCGGGGCCGTCGAGCAGTTCGGACGGCCCCGCCTCACCGAGATCACCCATCCCGACGACCTCCCTGTCTTCGAGGCCAACGAGGTCGCCGACGACATCGCCGACGAGGCCTGTGTCGTCACCCTCACCACCTCGGGCCAGATCGGCCGCCTTCCGGTCGACGGAGCACGCAGGGCCACCCCGGGGCGCCACGACGTCCTCGTCGCCTCAATCATCACCCGGACGACCGCCAAGGTCACCGCCGTCACCTCTGAGGGACGTGCCCTCCAGGTCCTCGCAGCCGAACTTGCCGACGGAGGCGGCCGCGCCCGGGGCGGCTCGGCGGCTCAGGTCTTCGGCACGAACCGAGGCGAGTCCATCCTGACGATCGTGTCCGACGGCGCCGAGCCCCTGATTCTGGTCAGTGCCGGAGGCGTGGCAAAACGCCTCCCCCTCGACGAGGTCGCCGGAACCACAACCGGAAAGCAGCTGATAAAGCTCAAGCAGGACGACCGCCTGGCTGCCGCGTTCTGTTCCCCACCCGAGGTCGACATGGTCATGGTGGCCTCCGACGCACAGGTACTGCGCACGCCGATAGATGCCATCAGCATCCAGGGCCGCGGGGCAGCCGGGGTAGCCGGAATGAAACTACGGGCCGACGCAACCGTCGTCGGTGCAGCGGCGACTATCGGCGACGAGGCCCTGATCACCGTCACGAGTGACACCTGCGCAAAGGCCACCCCAATGGGAGAACTCGACTCCCGCGGCCGCGGAGGTGTCGGGGTGAGGGTCACCAAGCTCTCCGACGGCGCCTCGGTGACGCTCATGGAGGTCGGAGAACCTCTGGGCCTCCTGGCTGTAATGGCCTCCGACGAGGATCCATCCAAGATCGACCCCACCCCGGTGCCGCTCATCCTCGAGCCGGGTCGACGTGACCTCGTGAGCACCTCAACCGAGCGCCAGGTGCTGGCCCTCGGACCGGCGAGGTGGTGAAGGTGGCGGCAAAGACCACCGCACCCAGACCAAAACGGACGTCTGGGGCCGACAAGCCCAAGAAGAAGACCGACGACGCCAACGGCTCCGGCAACGGATACGACGCGGACGCCATCAAGACCCTCGAGGGGCTCGAAGCCGTGCGGAAACGGCCCGGCATGTACATCGGCGGAACCGGCAGCCCCGGTCTCATGCACCTTGTCTGGGAACTCCTCGACAACGCCGTCGACGAGGCAGCTGCCGGATTTGCCACCCGAATCGACATCACCCTCCACCGAGACCGCTCCGTCGAGGTCGCCGACAACGGACGCGGCATTCCCATCGACCTCCACGCAAAGCGCAAGGTCTCAGCCCTCGAGGTGGTGCTTACCGAACTGCATGCCGGTGGCAAGTTCGGCGGAAGCGCCTACGGAGCCTCGGGCGGCCTGCACGGTGTCGGGGCATCGGTCGTCAACGCCCTGTCCTCCAAGCTCGTCGCCCAGGTCGACCGCGACGGCCACACCCATGAACTCGCCTTCAGGAACAGGGTCGCCGGGCAGTTCAGCGGCTCCTCGTTCAAGGCCGGCCACCAACTCGCCAGAGTGAAACGGACGGCGAAGACCAAGTCCGGAACCCGTATCCGCTTCTGGCACGACCCTGAAGTGTTTGACGCCGATGCCGCCATCGACGCCGACCTGATACGCGAGCGGGTCATCCAGGCCTGCTTCCTCGTGCCCGGCGTCAAGGTCCGCATCACCGACAAGCGGGCCGGAGGCGGGGAGCCGTTCGAGTTCGTCTCACGTGGTGGCCTCACCGACCTCGTAGACCACAACTCATCTGGCGCCAACACCTCCGAGATCATCACCCTCTCTGGAATCGACACCTTCACAGAGCGTGTCCCCGTTGACGGAAAGATGAGCGACGTCGAACGCGAATGCACCGTGGAGGTAGCCGTCAGGTGGGTAGCGGGATTCGACACAAGCCTGCAGTCCTTTGTGAACACCATCCCCACCAGCCAGGGCGGCACCCACGTTGCCGGCTTCGAGCGGGCGGCCACGCGGGCGGTGAACGACATCCTCCTGAAGGACACCCGCAAGCTGGCAAGGCTGGCAAAGGACAACAAGCACAGGGCCACCAAGGACGACATCCAGGAGGGCATGGTCGCAGCAATAAAGGTCACCGTCGCCGAACCCCAGTTCAGGGGACAGACCAAGCAGGAGTTGGGTACGCCGGCCGTCGAGAAGATCGTCTACGACATCGTCAAGCAGGGCTTCGCCGACTGGTTCGGCGGCGGAGGTCCCAAGACCCACATCAACGCAGTCCGCGACAAGCTCGCCAACGCCGTAATCAACAGGGTCAGTTCAAAGCAACTGCTCGAAACCAAGCGCCGTGCCGCCAACATGGGCTCGACCGGCATGCCCGACAAGCTTGCCGACTGCCGTGAACACGGACCCGACTCCGAGTTGATAATCGTCGAGGGCGACTCGGCAGCGGGGCCTGCCAAGGCCGGACGCGACGCCCGATTCATGGCAATCCTGCCGCTGCGCGGCAAGGTGGTCAACGCCGGCAAGGCCACCCTCAAACAGGTCCTCGACAACTCCGAGGCACAGGCGCTCTTTACCGCAGTCGGCGCCGGCGCCGGCAAGGAGTTCAACATCGATGATTCCCGCTACGGACGAATCATCATCCTCTGCGATGCCGACGTCGACGGCAGCCACATCCGCTGTCTCCTGTTGACCCTCATCCACGAGTTCATGAAACCCCTCCTCGATGAGGGCCGCGTCTTTGCCGCTCAGCCACCCCTGTTCACCTGCAGGGTCGGCGACACCATCCACCGGGCGTTCAGCGATGAGGAGCGCGATGCCATCACAGCCGAGCTGACCAGAGGGAAACGCAAGGCCGAGAGCCTTGTGTGGCAGAGGTTCAAGGGGCTCGGCGAAATGAACATCGACGAGCTTGCCGAGTGTGCCCTCGATCCGGACACCCGAATCCTCAAGCGCCTCACCATCGACGACGCCAAGGCAGCCAAGCGAACGGCATCGCTGTTCGAGACCCTCATGGGGTCCGATGTGGCAAGGCGTCGTGACTACCTGGTGGCCAACAGTTCCCTTCTCGACCCCGACGCCCTCGACATATGAGCCGAGCCGATACGAACACCTCGTCCCGGACATGACCGGGAAACACAGCGGCTCCCTTCCCGTAGCGTCCCTGCCGCGCTTCTTCTCACCGTCGGCGGCTTCCACCTACGACAAGTGTCCACGCAGGTGGAAACACCGCTACGTCGACAAGCTCCCCGACCCACCCGGCGTGTCGGCGCTGGTCGGCACGTTCTCCCACCGGGTGCTGGAGCTCCTCTGCGGAGAGAAACCCTCCCTCCGGACAGTCGACAGGGCACGTGAACTGGCCCGCCAGGTATGGCCCTCCATCTCGGCCCACAGGGACTACCGGGCCCTGAACCTCGGGGCCGAGGCCGAACGGAAGTTCCGCTGGAGGTCGTGGAACGCAATCGAGGGGCTCTGGGGCCTCGAGGATCCGGCCCTTGTAGACGTCCGCTCCACCGAACAGAGCCTGACCTCCGAGGTCGCAGGTGTCCCCTTCCGGGGGATAGTTGACCGAATTGACAACGTCAATGCCGGCCTGGCGATCACCGACTACAAGTCCGGGAAGGCGCCAGTGCCCAGCCGTCGCTCCAAGGCACTGTCACAGGTTCTCCTGTACGCGGCAGCGGTCGAGGCCGACACCGGTGAACGCCCAGTTCAGGTCCGGCTCCTCTATCTCGGCCAGGAGGCAGTCGAGGAAACGGTCACCGAAGAGGGCCTCAACGAGGCCACCGGTGGTCTGGCATCGTCGTGGGCGAGTCTGGAGACCGACTGCTCCTCTGGCCGATTCGAGGTTCGCCCGGGCCCACTGTGCGGCTGGTGCCCCTACGTCGAGATCTGCAGAGAGGGCAGGTCAGAGGTGGTCAGGCGCGTAGAGGCGGGCCGAATGCGAAAGGACGCTCCAGCCAGGGAGGCCCTGGGCATCTGAGCCCGGGGCTGTCGGATCAGCGCCGAGTACGGCGGCGGCGTGCCAAGAGCAGCAGCACGAAGGCGATCACGGCCCCCAGAACGGCCAGGCGCTGCAAGCGGTCGGCGTTTTCGTCGGTCATCTCGACCTGTGGGGTGTCAAACGGCGGCCTGGCTTCGGCGCCTGACGGAGTTTCCCCACCGGCTGAGCCTCCGTCAACCGTGACCTCACCATCGGATGGCATATTCCTGACCGCGTCCTCTGGCGGCTCGGGAACCACCGGCTCACCGGTGACCGGTTCGACCGGCTCCACGGGCATCTGGCCGAGCAGGTCATCTATGGGGCTGTCGTCTGTTACCGAGGGGCGGGCCCGTCGGGCCTGTGGGTCGTATCCGGCCATCAGGTCTCTCCTTGTAGTGGTGGATCTGGATGGCCTGAGCCATCGCTGTTGACATGCCCGAGCAGCAATCCGAGCAGCACATCGAACTCTGCTGCCGCCTCTGACGCACCGGGCCGCCTGCCGAGCGAATGAATCGGCCTCGACTGGGCGGAGGCCTCGGAAACTGCGGCCCTCAGGTGGATCGGAGGAAGGCACTTCCCCGGGTATGCGGCGTCCAGCTGTTCGTGCCAGTAGCGACCGTCGCGGGTGCGGCCGAGCCTGTTGATGGCGATGCCCGTGACCACGGGACCACCGTCGAAGCGGCGGCTCTGAATACGGCTGATTGTCTGGAGCATTCGTCCTACCCCGTCGACCGCCCATGCTCCCGGCTCGGTTACGACCATCACGGAGTCCACGGCGAAGAGGGCGTTGATCGTGAGGAGGCCGAGAGACGGCGGGCAGTCGACAAGGACCAGCGGCACCGAGCAGCCGCTCATGGCCAGGCTGAGCCGGTCCTGGGCACCGAGCGGGTCGGTCGCCAACTGTGGTTCACGGGCTGCGAGCGCAGGTGAGGAGGCGGCCACCAGGGGCCGCCGGCCGCTGTCATGGGGCCATGCGGTGGTCTCCATCACCGACTCGATTCCACCGGGGCTGTCGTCGGCAAGCACCGAGTCGATGCTGCGGGTCGGCTCGAACACGCCGAGGCCTGTCGTGGCGTTTCCCTGTGGATCGACGTCTACGACGAGGGTCTCGATGCCGCGGTGGGCGGCCGCCGAGGCCAGGCCCAGTACAACAGTGGTCTTGCCGACACCGCCCTTCTGGTTCACCACGGCAACTGAGGTCACAGGAGAAACCTAACCCAACAGGTCCGGTCGGCCGGGTGCTCCACCGGGCCGGGCGGTACCTTGGGTCGGTGCCTGAGTTGCCCGAGGTGGAGACGGTGAGGCGTCAGTTGGAACCCCTCATCGTGGGAACCCGCATAATCGGCTGCCGTGCCCACCCGTCTCCGCGGTTCCGCGATGCGTCCCTGGCTACCGGTCACGGGATTCACCAGGTCAACCGGCGCGGCAAGTACCTGCTGGTCGGCCTTCATCTGTCTACGGCAGCCGATTCCGCCTCCACGCGGGAACTGGTGGTCCATCTGGGGATGACCGGCGGGGTCAGCGTCGTCGCATCACCCCCCGATGACCCCTACCTGCGTGCGTGCTGGTCCCTTGACGACGGCAGGTACATGACGTTCCGGGACATCCGGCGGTTCGGCCGTCTCGCTGTTGTCGAAACCGGCGAGTACTCCCCTCTCCCAACCCTGCACCGGCTGGGGCCCGAACCGTTTGACCCCTCGCTGGACGGTGCCGCATTCCACTCGGCGCTCAGAGCCAGCCGACGCCATGTGAAGACGAGCCTCCTGTCGCAGCGCCCGATCGCCGGGATGGGCAACATCTACGCCGATGAGGCCCTGTGGAGGGCCCGAATCAGCCCGGCGGCACGCAGAGTTGGCCGCGAGCGGGCCGCTGTTCTGCTTGATTCGATCAGGGATGTGCTTGGCGAGGCACTCGCCAACAACGGCACGACCCTGCGGGACTACCGGACTCCGGATGGCGAATCGGGGCGCAACCAGGAACGCCTGGACTGCTACGGGCGGGGTGGCCAGCCGTGCAGAGCCTGTGGCACAGTGCTGACGACGCGCCAGTTGGACCAGCGGACCACGACATGGTGTCGCTCCTGTCAGGCCAGATGAGACAGCCAGGGTGAGGCGGACCCGGGGTGGGGTCCGTCCCCGGGTGCACCTACCGACCACCGGGCACAACCTACGCTCCAGCCCGTGCGTCGATCCCGTCTCCTGAGCCTCCTGCCGGTTGCCCTGACCATCACCGCCGTCACGGCCGGAATCGTTGCTGCGGGGCCGTATGACGAAGAGATCGCAGCCAGCCTCGAGCAGATCGACACCCACCACGAGGCGATCGCCGCAGGCCACGACCAGATCGCCGACCTCCGGGAGGAGTTGCTGGTCATAGACGACCGCATCGCCGCCGCCGAGGCAGTCCTGGCTACCGGCGATGACGAGTTACTGCTGCTGCCTGTGCAGATGGAAGTGCTCGCCGACGAGTTCGTCGACATCGTCTTTTCCCGCAATGAGCCGGCGACCCTGCGACACAAGATGGCGATCGATTCGTACGTCCGCAACAATGACCGCCTGAACGCGGTGCTCAACCAGTCATCCCAGATGACACAGCAGGCCCTCGAGGACGCCCGCAACCGCCTGCTCTACGACTCTGTGATCGAGTTGGCGCTCAGCCGACTGGAGGTGGTCGACGCCAGGCTCCGTCTTGCCGCCGACAAGATCGACGGCATGTTGGGCACGATCGCCGAGGCCGAGGATCGCCAGAGGGAGTCGGTAGACAGGCTCGAGGCCGAGCGTGCGGAGATCCCGCTCGTCGAGGCCCGCATTGCCGAGGTCCGCGACCAGATCACCGAACTCGAGGCCCAGATCAAGGGAATCGAGGAGGAGATAGTTCGCCTCGAGAAGAAGTCCATCACCACCAAGTGGACAGGGCTGCAGGGAACCGACGTGGGCCGGCCGGTTCTGGCGGTGAAGATCGACAACGTGACACGGGCCCACCCTCAGGCCGGAATCAACCAGGCCGACGTCGTGTACGAGGAACTTGTCGAAGCGGGCATCAGCCGCCTGATAGCGGTGTTCCAGTCAACCGACGCCCCTGTCGTCGGGCCGGTGCGGTCGGCCCGAACGTCTGACCCGCCCCTGTTGACGGGCTATGACCGGCCGCTGTTCGCCTACTCGGGTGCCAACCGTGGCACCCAGGAAGCAGTCGATTCATCGTCGCTCACAGATGTCGGCCACGACTCTGCGCCCTCCCACTTCTGGAGGTCAACCGATCGCCGGGCACCGCACAACCTGTTCACATCCACCGCCGGGCTCTGGGGGTTGCACCCCGAGCGCACCTCGGTGCCCCCTGAGCCGTTCTCGTTCAGGTTCGAGGGTGAGGCCCTCCACGACGCCGCCGAACCGGCGGCCGGGGTGTTCATAGACTTCGGCCGTACCGAGGCCGACTACGAGTGGAACGGCTCCGGGTGGCAGCGAACCCACAACGGTGAGCCCCACGTAGACGACCAGGGTCTCCGGGTAGCTCCACCGAACGTGGTTGTCATGTTCACCGAATACGGAACCAGTTCCGCCGACTCCAGGTCGCCCGAGGCGATCACGAGCGGGGCCGGACAGGCCTGGGTGTTCACGGATGGTCAGATCATCCGCGGCGAGTGGAGACGGACAGATTCCGACCTGCCGGCCAGCCTGACCGTTGGAGGCGAACCGATCCACCTCACGCCGGGGCGGACATGGGTTGCCCTGGCGCCACCCGATTCGGCAACCTGGCGCTGAACCTCTTCAGGCAGACGCCTCGACAACCAGCGCCTCGGCCGGGACGGTCCCGTCGTCCAGGACCGTGAGCAACTCGACACCGTCGTCGACCACGAGGATCGTGTGCTCGAACTGGGCTGTCCGGCAGCCATCAAGGGTCACGGCAGTCCAGTCGTCATCCCAGAGGGCGCACGCCGGATCGCCCAGAGTGAGCATGGGTTCAACCGTGAACGTCATGCCGGTCTCCATGATGGTGCGGGCCCGCGGGTCGTGATAGTGGGGAATCTGGAGCCCGCTGTGGAACTCGGTCCCGATGCCGTGCCCAATGAATTCGCGAACAACTCCGAGGCCGTGCCTGCGGGCGTGCCGCTCTATCGCCCGCCCGATCGAGTTGACGGGTCGGTCCGGTACGACGGCTGAGATTCCCTCGTTCATGGCCACGTAGGTCTGCTCGATCAGGCGTCTGTCGTTCGGATCGATCTCACCCACCGGGAAGGTGACCGAGGAGTCACCGTGCACACCATCCAGGTAGATGGTGACGTCGACGTTGACGATGTCACCATCCACGAGTGGTCGACTGTCGGGAATTCCGTGGCAGATGACCTCGTTCACCGACGTACACACCGACTTCGGGTAGCTGCGGTAGTTGAGCGGGCTCGGGTAGCCACCCCTTGCGATGGTCGCCTCGTGCACCACCTCGTCCAGCCGATCGGTTGTGACGCCCGGCGTCACGTGGGGTGCAACCTCGAAGAGGATCTCAGCTGCTGCCCTGCCGGCACGCCTCATCCGCACAATCTCCTCTCCGGTTCGAACATCGGACGATGACGCCGAACCCGGATCTCCGGTCAGCGCGTAGGGCGGCAGCGCTGTTCCGGGGGGAACTGTCCGGGTGGGGCTGACCAGACCCGGCCGAATTGGGGGCTCAGAACGCGGAGCAGGAGCTGGGGATCGGATCTTTCGCTTCGCCACCCGGAGAGGCTACCGGCACCCCGGCCGGGCGGACTCGGGTGCGGTCCCCGTTGCCCCTTGGCAGTTCAGCGCATGAACCGGCTGACGCTCTCCACGACACAGACGGGTCGGTCGCTGCCCTCGACCTCGATGGCGATCTTCATCACGGTCTGGTACCCGCCTGTGACCTCTGTGACCTCGAGAATCTCGGCCCCTGCCCTCACCCGTGAACCAACCAGCAGAGGAGCCGGAAAACGAACCTTGTTCGTCCCGTAGTTGATGCCCATCGAGATCCCCTTCACCTGGATCAACTCTGGCATGAACATGACGGTCAGCGAGAGCGTCAGGTAGCCGTGGGCGATGGTGGTACCGAACGGCCCGGCCGCGGCACGCTCAGCATCCAGGTGGATCCACTGATGGTCTCCGGTGGCATCCGCGAACAGGTTGACCCGTTCCTGGTCAATCGTCACCCACCCGCTGTAGCCAAGGTGGGTGCCGACTGCACCCGGAAGTTCGTCGGGGCTCTCGAAAACTGTAGTCACCTGGACACTCCTGATAATCGGTGCCGGAATCACCGGCAGGTCACTGCGACACTACGCTGCGGGTGGTCCCGCCGTCGTGTCGGACCAGCTTGTCCACACCCCTACCCGACAGGATCCCAGGATGGCCACGGTTGGCTCGAAGGCTGTACTCGCCGCCCTGTTGGCCAACGCCGGAATCTCGGTCGCCAAGTTCGCCGGGTTCCTGATGACCCGCTCCACTTCGATGCTGGCCGAGAGCATCCACTCGGCCACCGATTCCACGAACCAGTTGCTGCTCCTGCTCGGCGCCCGTCGGGCACAACGACCGCCGAGCCCGACACACCCCTTCGGGTACGGACGCGAGCGCTACTTCTGGTCGTTTGTGGTAGCCCTGCTGCTGTTCTCGGCGGGGGCCGTATTCGCCGTATATCAGGGAGTAGCCAAGGTTCGTAGTCCCCATGACCTCGACAACATCGGCTTGGCCATAGGCATTCTCATTGCGGGCATCGTCCTCGAGAGCTGGTCTCTTCGCACGGCGGTTCAAGAGGCCCAGCCCCTGCGCGGAACCACCCCGTGGAGTCGCTTCATCGTTACCTCCAAGCAGCCCGAGTTGCCGGTCGTGCTGCTCGAGGATGTGGGGGCCCTCGCTGGCCTCGTGATTGCACTTGGGGCTGTGGGAATGGCAGAGGTGACCGGCGATCCACGCTGGGATGGCGTGGGAACCCTCGCTATCGGGGTTCTCCTGGCAGTCATTGCGGTGGTCCTGGCACGCGAGATGCAGAGCCTCCTGATCGGTGAGGCGGCAGACCCTGATGACCTGTCGGCAATCGAGACGGCAATCACGTCGGTTGCTGCCGTGGACCGCCTCATACACCTCCGCACCCAGCATCTGGGCCCCGACCAGATACTCGTCGGCGCCAAGGTGGCCTTCAACCAGGGCCTCGGCACAGTGGCCATCGCCGCAGCCATCAACTCGGTCGAGGAGGAGATCAGGCGGGTGGTTCCAGATGCCGACCCGATCTACGTGGAGCCGGATCTTGATCGGGGCGCTGACTACCCGAGTTCGCGACTCAGGTAACCGAGGCTCCGAGCAGTCCACCGATCAGGTAGGTGGCCGAGCAGGCACCGGCGGTAACGAACACCTGACGGGTAACGGTTCGCACGATCGACCGTTCGGTGAGCACTGCCAGCAGGCCACCCACGATCGCCGCCGCGGCCACTCCGAGAATCGCCGACGCCCACACGGCCGTGGTACCACCGCCCACCAACCAGGGAACCAGCGGCACGAACGCCCCTAGGACAAACGCCAGAAAGCTCGAGACCGCCGCCTGCATGGGGCTGCCTAGATTGCGGGGATCCACGCCGAGTTCCTCGCGGGCATGTACCTCGAGGGCCACCTCCGGGTCAGACATCAGGTCCCGGGCGACGCGTTCGGCGTGCTCGATATCGAGGCCACGTTCAACGTACAGGGCCGTCAATTCTGCGGTTTCAAGATCTGGGTCGTCGGCGATTGAAGCCCGCTCGATCGCCAGCTCACGCTCCACCAGTTCAGCCTGGGCCTTGAGGGAGATGTACTCGCCTGCAGCCATCGACACGGCCCCTGCCAGGAGGCCGGACACCCCGGCGACACGGACAAACGAGGGATCGGTGCTGGCACCGGCGATGCCGAGGATCAACGCCACGTTGGAGACGAGGCCGTCGCTGACTCCGAACACGGCCGCACGTGCTGCACCGCCCTGCACGTCACGATGCCGGTGAACCTCAGGTCTCTCCATCGACCCGAACCTAGCGGGAGCCACGTCCATCCGGCCGGGTTCTGACACGCCACCCCCCGGCGGCTCGGAGGCCCTCCGCTCGCTCGGTGTTTGACGAGGTGCTAGGAAATGCGGCCATGGTGAACTGGATGGAGGGGACGGCCCGGTGCTGAACGATCCCCTGCTGCAACCACTCAGGGTCGGCGGGGTCACGCTACGAAACCGGGTGTTCTCGAGCAGCCACGCGCCCGGTTACACGGTCGATGGCCTGGCCTCTGACCGTTACCGCCTCTACCACGAGGAGAAGGCCCGTGGTGGAATCGGCCTCACGATGATCGGCGGTTCCACAAACGTGGCACCCGACTCCCCGTCGGTCTGGGGACAGCTCTACGCCGGCGATGACCGGGTCATTCCCGGCCTCACCGAGTTGGCGAAGGGGGTGCACTCACATGGCGCTGCCGTGATGTGCCAGATCACCCACATGGGGCGACGGACCATTTGGGACGACGGCGACTGGCTCCCGACCATCTCTCCTTCAAGGGTCCGCGAACCCATGCACCGGAGCTTTCCGAAGGTCATGGAGGACTCCGACATCCGCCGTGTGGTCAGGTCCTTCGGCGATGCCGCCGGCAGGATCATGACAGCGGGACTCGACGGGGTGGAGGTGATTGCAACAGGCCATCTGGTCGACCAATTCTGGAGTCCTGCGGTGAACCGCAGGACCGACCGCTACGGCGGTTCGCTGGAGAACAGGATGCGTTTCAGCCTCGAGGTACTGGAAGCCGTCAGGTCGGCGGTGGGAGACGGCTGTGCGGTCGGGGTTCGCATGACGGGTGACGAGGACCTCGAGGGTGGCCTGACGGCCTCCGACTGTGCGGAGGTCGCGCGACGCCTGGCCCTGACGGGCCTGGTTGACTTCGTGAACGTGATCGGAGGCAACCTGATCACGCACCCGGGTCTAGCCGGGGCCATTCCACCAATCGGGACTCCGCTGGCAAAGCAGTTGCCGGTGGCTGCCGCCATAAAGGAGGCCGTTGACCTCCCGGTGTTCCATGCCGGACGGATACCCGACGTGGCGACGGCCAGACACGTTGTCTCCGAGGGCATCGTCGACATGGTCGGGATGACCCGTGCCCATATCGCCGACCCGCACATTGTCGCCAAGGTGGAACGGGGCGAGGAGGAGCGGATCAGGACCTGCGTTGGTGCCTCCTACTGCATCAACCGCCTCTACCTGGCCCAGGAGGCCCTCTGCGTCCAGAATCCCGCAACGGGCAGGGAGGCCACGATTCCCCACCTGACGGTCCGCTCGACGAAGCCGGGAGACTCGGTGGTGGTAGTGGGAGCCGGTCCGGCAGGCCTTGAGGCCGCAAGGGTGTGTGCGGAGCGGGGACACGAGGTGACGCTGTTCGAAGCGCAGTCCGCGACCGGCGGGCAGGTTCGCCTTGCCTCACGTGCATCTGACCGAACCCGGGACATGGTCGGAATCGTGGACTGGCTGGATCGGGAGATCGCCGAAGCCGGTGTGGATGTAAGGCTGAACAGCCCGGTAGCTGCCGACGAGGTCCTCAACTGCGATCCCGACGTGGTGATCGTGGCCACCGGCGGATGGCCGGACACAGACGTGCTTTCACCCGGCGCGGTCGGAGCCGACCTCATTGTCAGCGTCGCCGAGGTGGTCAGCGGACACGTGACGGCCGGGCCGCGGACTCTGGTGTTCGACGACCACGGAAACCTCCAGGCTCTTTCGTGTGTCGAGTACCTGTTGGACCGTGACGCTGAGGTCCAGCTCGTAACCCCGGATCGTGCAGTCGGGCACGAACTTGATGGAACACTCCACCCCTCCTACCTGAAGCGCTTCCACGCCAGCGGGGTGGAAATGGTTCCCGACCACCGACTTGTCGGGGTGTCCCGTTTCGGCGACCGCCTGGAGGCCATATTGCGCAACGTCTACACCGGCAGCGAACAGACCTCGATCGTGGACCAGGTTGTGGTCGAACACGGTGTCGTGCCGATAGATGAACTGTTCCTGGAGTTGCGGGACCGGTCGGCCAACGGCGGCGAGTTGGATGTGGACGCCTACATTTCGGGCCGTCCCCAGCCCCGACCCGATGATGGCTTTCGCCTGTTCCGGATTGGTGACGCGGTGGCAGGCCGCGACATCCACGCCGCAATCTACGATGCCCGACGCCTCTGCCAGGTTCTCTGAGGCGACCTCGTCAGGTGTCTGTGCGACTGGTGAGCCAGACGCCTCCGAGAAGCACGACACCGCCGACAACCTGCCATGCGGACAGGGTCTCGCCCAGGACGAGCACACCGAGCAGCGCGGCGATGACCGTCACCAGGTAGGTGACGATCGACATGCGCACGGGCCCGACCCTGCCTATCAGGGTCGCGGCCGCAAGGAAGGCGAGACCGGTTCCCCCGACCCCGACCGCAAGATTGGAGATGACTGCTCCCCATGCCCATCTGGACGACAAGAAGCCGAGGACTCCAAACGGCATCGTCGCGACCGTGGCCACCGCCAGGACGCGTGACAGCACCGCAGGCGATCCATAGCGCCGCTGCAACGGGCCGGCTATGTGGGCGGCCACCCCGTAAGAGGTGACCGCCGCCACGACCAGGGCCACGCCCAGGGCGTTTGTGCCACCTGTGGTTGCCGTGGGCATGCCAACCAGGAGAATCCCGACAAGGCCCACCAGGACACCTGCGATCTGGATTCTGCCCGTGCGTACCCTGAAGAACGCGGCACCGGCGACCACTGTCATCACCGGCATGGCACTATTCAGCATGCCCGTGAGCGACGAGTCAATCCACTGCTGTGCCAGGGGAAACATGGTCAGGGGAAAGGCCATCCATGTGATGCCCAGCAACAGGACCCGGCCCCGGTCGGACGGGTCTATCGGCCGGCGTGCCGATGGAAAGGCGAGGACGGCGAACAGCCCCATGGCGGGGCGTAGGAACGTCACAAGGCCGGGGTGCTCAACCTCGAGAGCGACATCCATGAAGAGGAAGGAAGCACCCCAGATGCCCGCAGCCGACACCAGCAACAGCCAGTCCAGCAGGGCGAAGGGGCGGCCCTCAGCGGGTAGGACGGTCTGGTCGTTCACGGCGGCACGCTACCGGTGCTCGTGTGTGTGACGGGCCACCGGGAAGGCCAGACTGTCACCTGGATCCGCCCAGGAAGGTGCTCGCGTGAACCGCGCAACAGCAGTTACCACAGGCGTTGTCATCTTCTCACTGGTAGCGACGGCATGTTCCGCGACTGAGACAGCGGCACCCCCGGTGACCGACCCGGTACCGACAACCGTTGCTCCCGCGACCACGGTCCGGCCCACCACGACAACGACAACGACCACGACCACGACCACGACCACAGTCGCACCCACCACAACGACAACCACGACCCTCCCCCCCACCACGACTACACCAACGGCCGGTGTACTGCTTTCCAGCGAACCGGTAGACATCGGGCCGCTAGGGGTTGCGTGGCGTGTCACCTACAGTTCGGTCTCCGTTGGCGGAGAACCCATCGAGGTGACCGGAGTCATCGCGGCCCCCGACACGTTTGCCACGACCCCACGCCCTGTTCTCTCGATCGCACATGGCACCACCGGCCTTGCCGACCAGTGCGCCCCATCGGCCTCCTTCCCGGACGTCTTCGACCTGGCTGCGCTGACGCCGTTCCTGGAACGGGGCTGGGTGGTTGCAGCCACCGACTACGAGGGCCTCGGCGGGCCGGGCCTGCACGCCTACATCGTCGGCGAGAGCGAGGCACGTGGTGTCTTCGACATTGTGAGGGCCGCCCGCGACATCGAAGGAGTCGGTGCCGACGGCCCGCTGGTGGTGTGGGGGCCCTCCCAGGGCGGTCACGCCGCAATGCACGTGTCACAACGCTGGCAGGAGCTGGCACCTGACCTGGACCTTGTCGGTGTGGCGGCAGGGGCACCACCCTCACAGTTGAGCCTGCTCTCGACCTTCCTCCAGGGCTCGGATTTCCAGGGCTACATAGTCATGGTCGGCGCCGGCCTGGCGGTCTCCTACCCCGAACTGGACCTTGAGGCGGTTACCAACCCCGAGTACCACTACCTGCTGGACGAACTCGAAAACGGCTGCACCGGTCACATAATGGACCTCATCAACCCGATTCCGTTTGCGGACCTGTTGACGGTTGCCGACATTTTCGCGGTTCCGGAGTGGAACACGAGGCTCATCGAAAACGACACGAACCAGTTGCCGAACCAGGTGCCCGTGGTGATCCTCCACGGTGATCAGGATGAGCAGATCCCGATAACCAGCAGCGAGTTCCTCGTGAGCCAACTGTGCGCCATGCCTGACCACGCACCCCTGGAACGTCGGATCTACCCCGGTGCCAACCATGCATCCGCGGTACTGGACTACTTCGACGATCTGGTCGCCTGGCTGGAGGCACGCGTCGCCGGCGAACCGGCCGTCGACCAGTGCAGTTCCTGAGCTATCGCCCCGCTGGCTGGAACAGCACCCTCACGAGCACGACTGCCAGCCCAACGCCTGCCGCCTGCATGACGATGAACATCGGTGCCGACGAGGGCTCGATCCCGGCGAAGGTGTCGGACAGGGTCCGGGCTACCGTCACGGCCGGGTTGGCGAAGCTGGTGGACGAGGTGAAGTAGTAGGCCCCGCCGATGTATACGCCAACGACGTACGGGATCGCCGAGTGACGTGCGGTCCTGACGAGGCTGAAGATGACCAGCAGGAGACCCACGGTGGCGACCACCTCGGCCAGCCACAGGTGTCCTCCACTGCGCGTCTGTGCGGACAGGTCAACCCAGTCAAGGTCGAACATGAGGTTGGCCAGCACGGTACCCAGACAGCCGCCGAGCACCTGGGCGGCCAGCATCGCCGGAACCTGCCGGCCGCTCCTGAGTCCCAGCAGCCACGCCCCGACGGTCACCGCCGGGTTGAAGTCGGCGGAGATCGTGCCGAAGATCGAGATGATCGCCACCAGGACTGCAGCGGTGGCTGCCGCATTCTGGAACAACTGAAGCCCGACGTCGGTGGGGCTGAGGCGCTCGGCCATTATCCCGGAACCGACCACGCCGATTAGCAGGAACATCGTGCCCAGGCCCTCGGCGAGGAGGGTGCGTGACAGTGGAACCGGTGAATCCTCTGAGGTCTCGGCCACCGGGCTAATTCTCGGAATGGAGCAGGCCGTAGACGATTGAGTCCACGAGCGCCTGCCAGGAGGCCTCGATGATGTTTTCTGAGACCCCGATGGTGGTCCAGGTCTGTTCACCGTTTGTCGTATCGATGAGCACCCGCGTCACCGCGCCGGTTCCCTTTCTGGTTTCCAGAACCCTCACCTTGAAGTCGGTCAGCTGCAACCTGTCCAGACCGGGGGGGCTGTCGCCGAGGGCTTCTCTGAGGGCAGCGTCGAGGGCGTTGACAGGTCCGTTACCGGTACCGGTCGCCTCACACATGTCGCCCGCGACGCTTATCCGCACGGTGGCCTCGGTCTTGACATCGACCGCAACCTCGTTCCAGGCCCGGCTGCCGCTACCGGAGCGATGGCCGACCTCGACGCTGAAGGAATCCAACTCGAAGTAGTCCTGCTGCCATCCACCGGCAGCGCGCATCAGGAGTTCCAGGGAGGCGTCAGCCGCCTCGAAGTGGTAGCCGGCGTGTTCAAGGACCTTCATGGTTTCGACGATGGCACCGAGGGTGTCTCCGTCCAGGTCGAGGCCCAGCTGCCGGGCTTTCAGGTCGATTGTGGACCTTCCCGACATCTCGGAGACGAGGAACCTGGTTCCGTTGCCCACAAGCTCGGGGGAGATGTGTTCGTATGCATCGGGGCGTCTGGAGATGGCACTTGTGTGCAGGCCGGCCTTGTGAGCGAACGCTGTCGTACCCACGTAGGGCTGTTGCGGATCGACGGTGAAGTTCACGAGTTCGGCCACGTGGTGGGCCACCGCAGTGAGGCTGGCGATTCCCCCGGCTGGAATCGTCTCGATACCCATCTTGAGGCTCAGGTTGGCGATGATGGGAACGAGGTCGCAGTTGCCGACCCGTTCTCCGTAGCCGTTGATCGTTCCCTGCACCTGGGTGGCTCCGCCTCGCACGCCGGCGATTGCGTTGGCGATGCCACAGCCCGTGTCATTGTGAAAGTGGACACCGACGGGGGTGTCCGTGGCAGTGACCACCTCGGACACGATTCTCTCAACGTCGAACGGCAGGCAGCCTCCGTTGGTGTCGCACAGGACGACACAGTCGGCACCGGCCTCTGCAGCACCGGCGAGCACCTGCATCGAGTAGGCAGGGTTCGCCTGATAGCCGTCGAAGAAGTGCTCGGCATCGAAGAAGACCGTGAGACCCTTCTCCTTGAGGAACCTGATCGAATCGGCGACCATTGCCACGCCCTCATCGAGCGTTGTCCTGAGTGCCTCGGTGACGTGGTAGTCCCAGGCCTTGCCGACGATGCAGACAACCTCGGTTCCCGAGGCAACGAGGTTCGCAAGCGTCGAATCGTCGTTGGCGTCGCCGTTCACGCGCCGGGTAGACCCGAATGCCACCAGCTTCGAATGCTCCAGCTGCAGATCCGTGCGCGCCCGCTCGAAGAACTCGACGTCTTTGGGGTTGGCTCCCGGCCAGCCGCCCTCGATGTAGTGGACACCGAGCAGGTCCAGCTGTTCGGCGATGCGCAGCTTGTCGACGACCGTGAGCGAGATTCCCTCCAGCTGTGCACCGTCGCGAAGCGTGGTGTCGTAGATGTCGACCGCGGTCGGCAGGTCAGGCGTCGACATGCTCGTTCCACTCTGCATATTCCGGCCGCCTTCCGCGTACGGCCTCGAAGAAGACATCCTGGATTGCCCGGGTAACAGGACCGGGATCACCGATGTCGCGCTCGTCAACCGAACGGATCGGCACGATTTCCGCCGCCGTTCCGGACAGGAACGCCTCGTCTGCCGTGTAGAGGTCGCTGCGCAGCAGGTTCCCCTGCACATACGGAATGCCCAGGTCGTCGGCAATCCGGTGGACGGCATCCTGGGTGATTCCCTCGAGCGCTCCGGCGCTGGTCGGTGGGGTGACGATCGTGCCGCCGCTGACGATGAACAGGTTCTCTCCGGTGCATTCGGACACGTTGCCCTGTGGCGACAGCAGGATTGCCTCGTCGTAGCCGGCCTTGAGTGCCTGGACCTTGGCCATCTGCGAGTTGATGTAGTGGCCACATCCCTTGGCTGCAGGCGGCATGGCGTTGGCATCGTGGCGTTGCCACGATGAGACCATCATGCGAACACCGTTCCTGATGCCGTCATCTCCGAGGTAGGAACCCCATGGCCATGTGGCGATGGAGACGTCCACATCACATGGAATGGGGTTCAGGCCCATCTCGCCGTAGCCGAGGTATGCCAGCGGTCGGATGTAGCACGAGGGCAGGTCGTTGACCCGAACGGTGTCCTTCACCGCCTGAACCAGCTGGTCGACCGTCCATGGAATGTCTATGAACAGGATCTTGGCCGACCTGAAGAAGCGCTCGATGTGGGGCCTCAGCCTGAAGACTGCGGGACCGCTGTCGGTCTCGTAGGCCCGGATTCCCTCGAACACCCCGTTGCCGTAGTGGAGCGTGTGGGTCAGTACGTGAATGGTGGCGTCGTCCCAGTCGACGAGATCGCCGTTCATCCAGATCTTGTCTGCCTTCTCTATCGGCATGTCCTACTACCTCTCCTACTTGGTCTGTGTCGGTGTGTTCTGATGTCGTTCTGGCTCAGCCGTGTACGCGTTCGGCTATGGCATCGCCTGTCGCCACCGTTGCGTCCATCTGGGTGGCCGGGTCGGCGCACGCCGCCCGGATCCGCTCGGCCGCAGCGTCCTCGCCGAGAAAGTCGAGCATCATGGCTCCTGACAGGATCGCAGCCGTGGGGTTGGCCAACCCCTTCCCGGCAATGTCAGGTGCAGATCCGTGAACCGGCTCGAACATCGACGGCCCGGTTCGCGCCGGGTTCAGGTTGGCCGACGAGGCCAGACCGATCCCACCTGATATGGCACCTCCGAGGTCGGTGAGGATGTCACCGAACAGGTTGTCGGTGACGATCACGTCGTAGCGCTCGGGTGAGTCGACGAAGTAGATGCATGCGGCATCGACGTGGTTGTAGGCGGTCTCCACGCCGGGGTAGTCGGCTGCCACCTCTCTGAAGGTTCGCTCCCAGAGGTCGCCTGAGAAGGTAAGCACGTTGGTCTTGTGAACGAGCGTCAGGTGGCCCCGACGTGAGCGTGCGAGGTCGAACGCGTAGCGGACTGCACGCTCAACGCCCATGCGGGTGTTCACCGATCCCTGGGTCGCCACCTCGTTGGTGGTTCCCTTACGGAGAAAGCCACCCTCGCCCGCGTAGGCGCCCTCGGTGTTCTCTCGGACGACCATGAAGTCGACGTCTGAGGGTGGAAAGAGGAACGGCCGCAGGTTCACGAAGAGGTCAAGGTCAAAGCGCATCTTCAACAGCAGGCCACGCTCGATCACGCCGGGAGGGACCTCTGGAGTTCCGACGGCTCCGAGGAACAGTGCATCGAGACCACGCCACTCCTCGATCACCTCGTCGGGGAGGACGACACCGTCGCGCAGGTAGCGGGAACCTCCCAGGTCATAGTCGACGGTCTCTATGGCGACACCGGCGGCGGCGAACACCTTGAGACCCTCGGCAACGACCTCGGGGCCGATTCCGTCACCGCCGATGACACCTACTCGATGTGCCACGCCTCTGCACTCCTTGTCGTTTTGTTCCGGGTCGGTTGTCGGGCAGGTCGGTCGAACTGCCTACGGAAAGCAGCCTGCAACCAAAAAACCGTCCACCGAGGTGGACGGTCCGGGCGCACACCAAACTGGCGTGCGCTACGTAATGGCGACTACCAGATACCTGTGGTCCATGGGAACGAGCCTACCAAGCATCCCCGGATCATTATCAACCGACTTTCGTCGGACCGGTGGCTACGCTCCGGGGATGGCTGAGAACCATCAACTGTCACAGTTCGCCTTTGATCGATTGGCCGACGAGTTGACCGATCTGACCACCCGTGGCCGCATCGAGATCGCCCGCAAGATCGAAATTGCCCGCGAAATGGGGGACCTCTCCGAAAACGGCGACTACCACGCCGCCAAGGAGGAGAAGGGCAAGATGGAGGGCCGCATAATGCACCTCGAGCATCTGCTCGAGAACGCCACGATCCTCGACGGTGCCCCTACTGGGACCGACACGGTTGTTCCCGGTTGCATCGTGTCGCTCGTCTACGGAGACGACGACGAACCTGAGCGGATGCTGTTCGGATCCATCGAGGAACAACATGCCGACGTCGGTGTGGTCTCGCCGGGCTCTCCTCTGGGCGAGGTGCTTCTGGGAAGGTCGGTGGGCGACGAGGTCTCGTTCGAGGCGCCCGGGGGCGGGTTGACCGTACGTATCACGGCCATCGAACACTAGATACCGGCAGCCACAGAGTTGGAGCTGTCCAGTTGAACACTCCTTCAGACAGCCGGTTCGGGGGAGCACCTCCACCATGGCGGGTCATCGACCTGCCGGGGCGCGGACCGCTCAGGCTCCGCGACTCGGGCCGGCCCGCCAACAGCGACCCGGCCGGGCCCGTCCTGTTGTTGTTCCACGGCTGGACGGTCAGTGCCGATCTCAACTGGGGCAGCACCTATGCGGAGTTGACCTCCCGGTACCGGGTGCTGGCGTGGGACCAGCGTGGCCACGGTTCAGGCGGCCTGAGGTCACGGAGGCGTTTCCGCCTCGAGGACTGTGCCGACGACGCTGCCGCCGTGATGGATGCCGTCGGGGTGGAGCAGGCGATTGCGGTCGGCTACTCGATGGGTGGCGCCGTCGCACAGCTGTTGTGGCGTCGCCACCCGCACATGGTCTCCGGGTTGGCCCTGTGTGCCAGCGCTATGAAGTTCCGCCAGACCGTCGCCGAGTACCGAGACTTCGCCCTGATCCGGCTGGCCTGTCGACCTGCGTCCCTGCTTCCCGAAACGGGATGGCACTTGGCAGAACGGGTGGCGTCGACCAGGTCCGGCAGGGCACCGCTGGTTGATCAGGAGTTCGACGACTGGGCGGCGCGCGAGGTCAGGGCCGGTGATCTCGGCCAGATTCTTGCGGCTGGCGTGGCTCTGGGTGGGTTCGACTCCAGCGCCTGGGTGGGTGACATCGACGTCCCGACCACCGTGCTGATCGGTGTCGATGACAGCGTCGTTCCCACCGCCCGGCAACGGCAGTTGGCGACGGCCCTTCCCCGGCCACTTGTCGTCGAGTTCTCCGGTGACCATGCAGCACCCGTTGTTCGACCAGACCACTTCGCCAGGCAGTTGACGGCCGGCATCTCATGGCTGCACCGGGGATGAACAGGTGGACGTAGCGGTCTCAGGATCCTCCGGACTCATCGGTGGTGCGCTGTGTGGCCAGCTTGAAGGGCGTGGCGACACGGTGAGGCGCCTGGTTCGTCGACCTCCACGCACCCCGCTGGAGATTCGCTGGGAACCAGATCGCGGCCTGCTGGATGCGGGGGCCCTCGACGGAGTCGATGCGGTTGTCCACCTGGCCGGCGCCGGGATTGCCAGCCGACGCTGGACCCGGTCACGGATGGACCTCATCCTCGGTAGCCGAACCCGTGGCACACACCTGATCTCCTCAGCCATGGCGGAGTCCTCTCGGGCCGGCTCAGGGCCGGGTGTTCTGGTCAGTGGTTCCGCCATCGGCTTCTACGGTGACCGCTCCGAGGAGCCACTCGATGAGACAAGTCCCCGCGGCGGCGGCTTCCTTGCCGACGTGTGCGTCGCCTGGGAGGCAGCCACACGAACTGCTGAAACAGCAGGTGTCCGGGTCGCGCACGCGCGCACCGGAATCGTCCTGTCACCGCTGGGAGGCCTGCTGGGGGCACAGCTGCCGCTGTTCCGGCTGGGGCTCGGTGGCCCTGTGGGCCCAGGAACACAGTGGATGAGCTGGATCTCCCTACGTGACGAGGTATCGGCCCTGTGCTGGTTGATCGACAACGAGGTCTGTGGGCCCGTCAACCTTGTGGCGCCCGAACCGGTTACGAATGCCGGTTTCGCCGCCTCGCTGGGGAGGGCTGTCCGGCGCCCAGCCCGCCTTCGCACCCCGGCGTTTGTGCCTGCAGTCCCGTTCGGGCGACGGCTGGTCGCCGAGCTGATGTTGTCCAGCGCTGTAGTGCACCCCACCGTGCTCCAGGAGGGCGGCTTCATCTTTGCCGACGTCTGTCTCGACGATGCTCTCAGGTCGGAGTTGGAGCTGACCTGAGAGGCCCGGTCAGTTTGGCCAGCGTGCGCAGCCGTCGCCGGCCCATATCTGGAGAACCCTCCCGATGTCGTCGGTGTGGGTTGTCACGCCCCTCATTCCGTCGCTGACACCGATGGCATCGATGCTGAACAGGCCGGCGGTGTCACCCTCGACAGGGCTTGTCAGCACCAGCCCGTCTGCATGGGCCGCAACCAGGTCTGTGACCGACGAGCCCACCCCGATCCGGTCGAGGGTCCACAGAGATGTGTGGAGGGCGTCGGGTCCCTCGGCAAACCACTGGGTGAAGGTGGCGTAGGTTCCCGGCTCTCCGTCGGTCATGTCAACATCGCTCAGGACTACCTCGAGGTTGGCGAACGTGACCCTCCTGACCTGGTCTCCGGCACACCTCTCATCTGCGATCCAGCCGGTGTCTGTCTCAGGTGAACCCACCACTGCTGCAAGGACTGCAACGACCGTGTCGGCGCTGTCACCAAGGCCGACGAGTGTCTCGGCTCCTGTGGCTGCGTTGGTGACCACACCGACCGGGGAGAGCGTCAACACGCCGAGCGGAGGCCTGGTGGTCGTGGTGGCGACAGCGACAGTGGTGGTCGTCTGCGGGGCGAGGGTGGTTGTCGTGAGGGCCGGAGGAAGGGTGGTCGAGACCACAACCCCCGGCATCACAGTGACCGGTGCCGCTGTTGTGGTGGTACTGGTGGTTGAGGTCGTTGTGGGAGGCGCAACTGTGGTCGCCTGCAGGCTTGTGGGCGGCTCGGCAACGGTTGTGGAGGCCACAACCTCGGGTTCATGCACCTGCTCGGGAGGACCGTCGTCACCCCGGACGAGGAGGAAGGCTGCTCCGAGCGCCAGGCCTCCCAGCACAGAGACGGCCACGACGAGGCCTGGTCTGAACCTGCGACGCTCAAGGTCGGAAATGGAGGATTCCTCAAAGACCGAGCGCGGCCCGAGCGCCATGACCGATGGCTCCGTCGGGATCCTGACCGGCTCGTGGGAGACGACCCCGAGGTCCTCACGGGTGACGATCGGCTTTGGTCCGGGTGGGCCATCGCCGTGTCGCCTCCAGAACAGCGCTCCTAGGGCCCCGGCGAGGTCCGGGTCGATGCCATCAGGTCCGTATGCGGCCATTGCCGACCAGGAACGGGTCTCCTCGACGAGTGTGAAGTCACCCAGGCGTGCCCGATCGGCTGCCGCTGCGTAGACAGCTGCTTCGGGTCCTCCGGCGGTGCACACGACCAGCACCTCGTCGGGTACCCGGTCGAGAACCAGCACGCAGCGTGCGTAGATGTGGGCCAGGAGGTGGGCGATGACGGTTTCGGCTGTGAGGGTCCGGCCCGCTGCCTCGATCGTCTCAGCGTCGAGCAGGCGTCCGACCACGTTGTCGACGGTGCCGTCAGGCTCTGACCCCGACCTGTGGCGGGCGTCTGGCCCGACCGTTACCGAGCCGTCTGAAGCCACATGGAGTACGACGGGCATGTGTGCGGCACGCTCGCCCAGGGCGAGCAGATCGATGCGGCCGTCGCTGTCGACGGCTGCGTGGGCAAGGTTTGGTCCCAGATGGATGGAGAGAACGGTCGGCATGCTGCTTCAGGTCGGATTGGCAGTGTTGGTGTTGGTGGTGGTCGACAATAGGGCCTGACAGGGCCAGACGGCATGACGATGCACGCTGTGTCGGCCTGGGCAATTCCTTCCCGCGACCATTCCTCGTACATATGGCTCATCCCCATGGCATCCTTGTTGCCGATGGACCTGCGCCAACTCAACCACCTGCTCGCCGTGACCGACCACCACAGTTTCTCGGCTGCCGCCCGGGCACTTCACACCGTGCAGTCCAACGTCTCGACCCATGTGGCAAGACTGGAGAAGGAGCTGGGTGTCACCCTCATTGACAGGGCCACAATGCAGCCCACCCCCGAGGGCCTGACCGTCATCGAGCGGGCCCGCAGGATCGCAACCGAGATGCAGTCGATTACCGACGACATAACGTCAATGCACGATGAGGTGGCGGGCTCGGTGAGGATCGGCTGCATCGGCACCACTGCCCGCTGGATCGCCACCCCCCTGCTCCGCCGCATGAAGGAGACCGCGCCGGGCCTCCACCCGATCCTCGTGGACGCCACCACCGCATCATTGACACCACGGGTAGGCACCGGCGATCTGGATCTGGCGGTCGTCAACACCCCGGTAGTCGACGCCGGCCTTGTCACCGAACCCCTCTTCGATGAGGAGCGCATCGTCGTTGCACCCAACAACCACCCGCTTGCCGAACACGACACGGTCAGCATCACCGACCTGGCGGACCACGAGATAATGCTCACGCCGGTGGGTACCACCTTCCGCGATGCCGTCGACGAGGAACTGGCCCGATCCGGCCTCAGCCTGCGTGCAGCGGCCGAGATCGACGGCCTCCGACTGCTCACCTCGCTCGCCTATCAGGGGTATGCACCTGCCCTGCTGCCTGCCAGCGCCGCGTCCGGATACTCAGACGAGATCTGGACGATAATCAGGGTCGACGGGCTGGCCCGGCGATCAGTGGGCCTGACCCGCAGCACCCGGACCACTCCGTCCACGCCGGCGAGGGCAGCCCGCGAGGTGCTCCTCGAGGTCATTCGCGAGATCGGACCCCATCAGCCCGGCATCCATGTAACTCTGGGGGCAACATGACGACCACCAACCCCGAGCCGGGAACAGAGGCCCTGCGATGACCGGCGGCACAGACCGGGTCGCTCTGCGCTCGCTCACCGGCGGCACTGTCTCGTTCGGGGTCGATGAGATCCACGGCCGGCGCGTCGTGCTCGCGGAGATCTCCGGCAAGGACCGTGGCTCCCTGCGCCCTGCCGACGGCGAGAACCTCGCTGTCGCAGCCCGCACGGCCCGTGACAAGCGCCTGCCGCTGGTCTGCTTCGTGGCCTCCAGCGGGGCCGCTGTCGATGAGGGTGTCGGAGCGGTCCACGGCTGGGGCACCGCCGCCAGGGAGTTTGTGGCCTGTTCAGGTGTAGTTCCGATCATCTTCTGTGTCACCGGACCGACTGTCTCCGGCCCGGCCCTGCTACTCGGCCTTGCCGACATTGTCGTAATGGTCGATGACTCGTTTGCCTTTGTCAGCGGACCCCGGATGGTCAGCCAGTTCACCGGAGAGGAATTCTCCAACGAGGGTCTCGGTGGATCGACAATGCATGCACGCACGACTGGTGTGGCCCACTTCACCTGCGCCGACCGAGAGGGCACCGTCGACCTGATTGGCGAACTGCTCTCGTACCTGCCGGACCACACTGACGCCGTTCCGCCGTGCTGGCGGAGCGGGGACCCTGTCGACCGCCCCACACCGGAGGCCGGCGACCTCATTCCGACCACTGCAACCGGCAGTTACGACGTGCGCGACGTGTTGTCGTGTGTCGTCGACGACGGCCACCTGCTCGAACCACGAGAGGGATGGGCGACGAACCTGGTCACGGCCCTTGCCACGATTGCAGGCAACCCGGTCGGGCTCGTAGCCAACCAACCCCAGTCCATGGCGGGAACTCTCGACATCCCGGCCTCCCAGAAGGGCGCCCGCTTCGTCTCCTTCTGTGACGCCTTCAACCTTCCCCTGGTGACCTTCGTGGACACGTCGGGTTTCTACCCGGGCAAGGACCTTGAGTGGAGGGGCATGATCCGTTACGGAGCCCAGCTGGCCTTCGCCTACGCCAGGGCCACGGTTCCCAGGGTCTGCGTGACCCTCCGAAAGGCCTACGGCGGCGCCTACATAGTCATGGACTCCCGCTACATGGGCAACGACCTGATGCTGGCCTGGCCGACGGCTGAGATTGCTGTGATGGGGGCCAAGGGCGCTGTGGAGATACTCCACCGCGACGCCGACCCCGCAGAGCGGGCCGACCTGGAGTCCTCGTACGAGGATCGCCTCCTGAACCCCTATGTGGCTGCCGAGCGTGGATCGGTCGACAGGGTCATAGACCCGGCCGACACAAGGTCGGAGTTGGCCGCGGCGCTCGACGTGCTGATCGGCAAAAGAGAGAGATTTCC
The DNA here is from genome assembly GCA_002687745.1 of Acidimicrobiaceae bacterium. Classification (GTDB taxonomy): domain Bacteria; phylum Actinomycetota; class Acidimicrobiia; order Acidimicrobiales; family MedAcidi-G1; genus UBA3125. The sequence goes on from NZBE01000023.1 coordinate 75,470, forward strand.
GCGTCGCCGCCACGACAACAGCCCACTCTGAGGGCCGGATTCCACCAATTCCCCGACGAAGCGCGAACAATCGGCAATCTTCGCTCCAGCCCGGCTGCACAGCCGTCCCCCACCGCAGGTACATTCAAGGGGTCAGGGGGCGTGGTGCCCCGAACCTCAAGAAGGGTCGACGTGGGCGAGAGCATCACCATCACCGACAACCGCACCGGCGAGACGATCGAGATCCCCATTGACAGGGGCGGCATCGACGCCAGGGCATGGGGCTCGCTGTTGCCCGGGATCTGGTTCGACGACCCGTCCTTCACCGCCACCTCCGGTGCTGACAGCGCAATCACCTACCTGGACGGCGCCAAGGGACTTCTCCGCTACCGCGGCTACCCCATCGAGCAGCTGGCAGGCTCAACGAGTTTCCTCGAGGTGGCCCACCTGATCGTGTTCGGAGAACTGCCGAACAGGGTCCAGTTGACGGCATGGTCCGACGAGATCGCCTCCGAGGCACCGATTCACGAGAACTTCCACAAGCGGATCCTCGAGGGATTCCGCGACGACGCCCATGCCATGGGTGTACTCGTCTCAGGCATCGCAGCCATGTCGACCTTCTGGCCCGACGGCAAGGATGTCGAGGACCCGGTCTGTCGCCGCACCCAGATAATCCGCCTCATCGCCAAGATGCCCACGCTGGCGGCAAGCGCCTACCGCCGAAGCGTCGGCACCCCCTACGTGCAACCCGACCCGGACCTCGACTACACGGGCAACTTCCTCTCAATGATGTTCTGCCAGCGAGACCGCCCCTACGAGGTCGACCCCGTCCTGAGAGACGCCCTCGACCTGCTCTTCGTGCTACACGCCGACCACGAACAGAACTGCTCCACGACCGCAGCCAGGGTTGTCGGCAGCGCCCATGCCGACCCGTACCTCACGGTGGCGTCAGCCGCTGCCGCCCTTTCCGGTCCACGCCACGGCGGCGCCAACGAGGCCGTCGTCCGCATGCTCGAGAACATCGGCTCCTACGACAACGTCGACGACTTCATCGCCGGCGTCAAGGCCGGCGACCAGAAGCTGATGGGCTTCGGCCACCGCGTCTACAAGAACTACGACCCGCGGGCACGCATAGTCAAGGACACCGCCCACCGGGTGTTCGAGGTGACCGGCCGCAACCCGCTCCTCGACATGGCCCTCAAGCTCGAAGAGGTCGCCCTGGCCGACGAGTACTTCATCAGCCGGAACCTCTACCCGAATGTCGACTTCTACTCCGGTCTCATCTACCAGTCGATGGGATTCCCGGTCGAGATGTTCACGGTACTGTTCGCAATCGGACGGACACCGGGCTGGCTGGCCCACTGGGACGAACTCCTTGTCAACGAATCCCGGATCGCCCGCCCACGCCAGACCTACAGTGGCAGGCCGGAACGCACGGTCCCCCACACCGACCAACGCTGACCACCTGCCGTCAGCGGCTGCGTTTCAGGTCTGAGTACGGAAGGTCCCTGTCGACGCTCGGTTCACGGGGAAGGCCGAGCACCCGCTCACCCACGATGTTGCGCTGGACCTCGTCTGTGCCTCCCCGAATGGACATCGACGGGGCCGTCATGAAACCGAGGTGGCCCGGGGACCCCACCAGCATTCCGGCAGCCCCCGCGAGGTTCTTACCAAGGTAGGCACGGGCCTTGAATGCACCGACGCTTCGCAACTTGGATCCCGAGCCCTCAGGCCCCGGAGCGCCACCCCTGGCCAGGTGGGATGCGCGCATGGTGGTGAGCTGGTTCACCCGGTGGAGCACATAGGCCCGCATGGCCTCCTGTCGGGCGACGGGATCAACAAGATGGCCTGAACCCCGCCAGGCTTCGAGCCAGGACGGCAGGCCCACGTCGGAGTCATCGCCACCGCCGAACGCACGGCCACCGATGGTCGCCCGCTCGTGGGCCAGGGTCTCAACCGTGATACCCCACCCGTCGCCCAGTTCGCCTAGGCGGTTCTCATCGGAGACCCGCACGTCGCTGACGAACACCTCCGTGAAGTGCTGGTCTCCGTTCATCTGCTCGAGCGGCCGTACCTCGATTCCGGGAGACGACATGTCGACGGCGAACATTGTGAGACCCCGGTGCTTCGGCAGGGCTGTGTCGGTTCGGGCAACACACATCCCCCAGGTGGAGTAGGTGCCGCGCGAGGTCCACACCTTGGACCCGTTGAGCACCCACTCGTCGCCATCTCGCTCAGCCCTCATCCCGGCATTGGCCAGGTCGGAACCGGCGTCCGGCTCGGAGAACATCTGGCACCAGACCTCGGAACCGTCGGCGATCGGCCGCAACCACCGGTGCTGTTGAGCGGTGGTACCCCTTGCCAGCAGAACCGGGCCTACAAGGTTGAGACCCACCCCGTACGGGTAGAGGTCAGCCGTCTGGTACCTGCCCAGGGCCTCGGTGATCAGGGCAGCCTCAGCCGGGCTGGCATCGCGGCCACCGTGCTCCGACGGCCACTCAGGCACCATCCAGCCACCGGCCACCAGGGTCTCAAGGTAGATCCGTCCGGCCTCGAGGTCGTCACTACCGGCTCCGAGAACGGTCGAATGCGTGTCAGCATCAGGCTCTGGCAGCAGGACGGAGAGTTCCTCATTGATCTGCTCGGCGCTGAGGGGCATGGCGCAAGTCTGCCAAACAGTTCACCGGGTCGTACAAGGCGGTCCCGGCTCGGCCATGATTACGCCATGCATGAGATCCTCGAAGCCGCAACCGGGCTGGCTGCCGACGCAGTCGCCCTCCGCAGGGACATCCACCGCCACCCCGAACTGGGCCTGCACAACCCCGACACCCAGCAGCGGATAGTCGCGGCCCTCGCCGGCCTCCCGCTGGATGTCACAAAGGGGTCTGGGATCACGTCGGTCGTGGCCGACCTTGTCGGCGCCTCGGACGGACCGACCGTGCTGCTCCGCGCCGACACCGACGCCCTTCCCATGACAGAGGACTCCGATGAGGACTTCTGTTCGACAGAGCCTGGCCGGGCACATGCATGCGGCCACGACGCCCACGTGGCGATGCTGGTCGGTGCGGCCAGGTTGCTGTGTGACCGACAGGGCGACATCGCAGGACGCGTCAGGTTCATGTTCCAGCCGGGAGAAGAGGGTTCTGGAGGTGCCGCCGTGATGATCGACGAGGGCGTACTCGACGGTGTTGACCGGGCGTTTGCCATCCACATCAACCCCAACCTTCCGGTAGGGACCGCGGCGTGTCGGCCAGGCCCTCTCCTGGCCTCGGCCGACACGTTCCACGTGACCGTGACCGGCAGGGGCGGCCACGCCTCGACCCCCCACTTCTGTGCCGACCCGGTTCCGCCCATGGCCGAGATGGTCACCGCAGCACAGACCGTCGTGACCCGCCAGGTCGACGCCTTCAAGCCATCGGTGGTGACCATCACCCACGTGGATGCCGGCACAACCACCAACGTGATTCCTGAGACAGCCTTCTTTGAGGGAACCATCCGAGCCGTGTCAGAGGAGACGCGGAGCCTCGTGGCCACAGCGTTGGAGACCGCCTGCAGGCACATCGCCGCGGCCCACGACTGCAGCGTCGACTTCCACCTTGAAGCGGGTTACCCGGTGACGCTCAACGACGCCGACGAGGCCGCCCGCTTTGCCGACATCTGCGAGGCCACCCTCGGGACCGGATCATTCCTCCACCTTCCTGCACCGTTCATGGGGGCAGAGGACTTTTCCTACGTGCTCAATAGCGTGCCCGGTGCCATGGCCTTCCTCGGCGTCTGTCCAGACGACATCAGCGACTCACAGACGGCACCACCGTGCCACTCGAACCGGATGCGCCTGAACGAAGCCGGTCTCATCCACGGCATCGCCCTGCATTCGGCAATGGCGCTGGGCGACTAGCCGACATGCCACCTACCGACCCGGCAGACATTGACTTCACGGCCCTGATGGCCCTCGAGTCACACGGGCCCGATGTCTACGTGGGAATCAGCCCCGACTACCCGTGGGGTCGCGTCTACGGCGGCCAGGTGGTGGCTCAGGGCCTGCGTGCCGCAGCGGCCACCGTCGATGACGACCGCCACGTCCACTCACTCCACGCCTACTTCATCAGGGGTGGCACGAGCAGCGAGCCGATCCGCTACGAGGTGGACCGAATCCGAAACGGAAGGTCGTTCACGACGCGCAGGGTCGTCGCCCGCCAGTCCGAGGGCGCCATCTTGAACCTGTCCTGTTCATTCCAGGTGGTTGAGGATCAGGCAAATGTCCAGGAGTCGACGGCTCCGGACCACATGGGAACTGCCGAGGACGGGGAAAGCGAAGGCTGGGGCCTGATGGGGTACCGCCGGGTTATCCAGGAAACCGGACACTCTGCCAGCTGGCTCCGGATCCTCACCGATCTGGGCGATGACAGGATTCTGCATGACTGTGCACTGGCCTTCCTGTCGGATGACCTCCCCAGCAACGCATCGGTGAGCTCGCATCCCCGGGTGGTCGACATGGGTATGGACCGTGAGGAGCGCCACCAGAGCTTCATGGGAGCCAGCCTCGACCATGCCATCTGGTTCCACCGGCACGCACCTGCCGACCAGTGGCAGCTCCACGACTTCAGGTCCCACGGGTTGACCGGTGGCCGGGGCCTCTCCAGCGGCGAGGTCTTCTCAGAGGACGGCATCCACGTGGCGAGCGTGGCTCAGGAGTTCCTGTTCCGGGAACTGACCCGCTGAGCCCGCAGTTCAGGGGACTGGAGAGCATGGATACCTGTCGGGCGACGGTTCTGGTCCCCTCTCCCGGCTGGGGCCGCCATATGGCGGAACTGGAAGAACGCTTCTCCGACGTCAGGTTCGTCCGTGTCGACCCCGACGAGCCGGTCCCGGCCGACCTTCGCGGCGAGGTCCTGTTCGCCCAGACCTTCAGACCAAGCAACGTCGCCGACGTACTCGACCACGGAGTGCGCTGGGTCCACAGCATCGGCCACGGCGTCGACCACCTGCCGCTCGACCTGATGGGCGACATGCTGGTCTCGTGTTCACGTGGGGCCTCAGCTGCGCCGATAGCGGAATGGGTCGTGGCGATGATCCTGACAGCCGTCAAGGACCTTCCCGACAGTTGGGCCGACGAGCCTCCGGAGCGCTGGAGCTGGGCGAGCCTGGGTTCGGTAGAGGGCCAGACCGTCGCCCTGATCGGCTTCGGGTCGATCAATCGGGCAGTCGCTGACCGACTCCGCCCCTTCGGAGCCCACCTGACTGCGGTGCGGCGGTCGGGTTCCGGCACCGACTACAGCGATGTTCACCTGACCTCGAGAGCGGCTGAGGCGGTCAGGGATGCCGATCATGTGGTTGTGGCGGTTCCAGTCACCGGCGAGACCCACCATTTCGTCGACGCAGCCCTCCTGTCGGAGATGAAGCCGGGGGCGCACCTCATCAACGTCGCCAGGGGATCGGTCGTTGACCAGGATGCCCTGCGCACGGCACTCGACTCTGGTCACGTTGGTTTGGCTTCTCTGGACGTGTCCGACCCGGAGCCACTGCCCGCCGGCCACTGGCTGTACAGGCATCCCGGGGTGAGGCTCAGCCCCCATATCTCATGGTCCAGCCCCGATTCGGTACAGCAACTCTTCGACATGTTCGCCGACAACCTTGAGCGGTGGCTGCAGGGCGATGCCCCTGAGGGTCTCGTGGGCCTGGAAGCCGGCTACTGACCAGTGGAGACACAACCAACGGAGATGAACAGGTGAACAGCAACACACGACCCCGGATGATCCTCGACTGCGACCCGGGTGTCGACGACGCAATCGCCATCATCACCGCCAGCCGGTGGGCCGACCTGGTCGGAATCACAACCGTGGCCGGAAACGTCTCCGGAGCCCAGACCTGTGCCAACGCCATGCGCCTCCGTGCGCTGCTGGGGCTCGACGTTCCGATCCACCGGGGAGCAGATGGCCCGATGGCCGGCGAACTGGAGGACGCCAGCCACGTGCACGGAGCCGACGGACTGGCCGGCATCGACCTCCCCGAAGCAGACGGAGACCCCGACTCATCTGATGCAGTCGAGTACCTCGTTGAGACAACCCGGGAAGAAGAGGGCCTCCATCTGGTGCCGATCGGCCCCCTCACCAACATCGCCCTCGCCCTCCGGGCCGACCCGGGTCTCGCCCACCGGGTGGCGTCGATAACGCTCATGGGAGGAGGAGCGGGTTCCGGCAACGCCACCGCTGCTGCCGAGTTCAACATCTACGTCGACCCCGAGGCGGCCGACATCGTGTTCCGGTCCGGTGGGCCCGTACACATGATCGGCCTGAACCTCACCAACCAGGTCCGCATGGGCCCCGAACACGCGACAGCGTGTCGGGAGATGGGCACCCCGGTGGGCGACTTCGTTACACACCTGCTGGACCACCTCATCGACATCCACTTCCAGTGGGAGGGGTCTGACACCAGCGCGATGCACGACCCGAGTGCCATCCTGGCGGTCACCCACCCGCACCTGGTCACATCCGAGCCCCGCATGGTCGTGGTCGAACTGGATGGAACCCACACCCGCGGCCAGACCCTCGTGGATGAGCGGGGTCCTGCAGCTGGTGCACCCAACTGCAGGGTCGGCTACGGAGTCGACGTGGACTTCGCCGTGGACCTGATCATGGCTGCGATCAGGGAGGCCTGAACTACGCTCACCGAGGCCTGTTCAGGGTGGCCGTCCACCGACCCTCGACCGGGATGGGACACAGCAGCGAGGTTCCCTCCAGCAGGAGCCTCACCACCGCCTCAGCGTCGACACCCTCGGGGTGCAGTTCCCAGACCAGGCCGGTCTTGGAGTGGTCCTGTCTGAGCACCCAGGCTGCGGGTGCCTCTACCCCACCTGCGGTGAGGCGATCACCGGCACCCCGACCGGTACCGTGGTCGAGGCCGACCGAAGCCGCCACGTCGGGCCCGGAGTACACGAATGTCCCAACTGGCACCTGAGGCCCACGGGCCGAGAACCAGGCGAAGATGCCGGGCACCTCAATCCGCTGCGAGTCGTCGACAACGGGTTCGACATTGACCCAGGCGTTGGCCCCGGACATTGCCGACCCGATGGCGGCCACCAGATCAGCGTGGTCGCCGGCCTGGACATGGAACACCTCGGTTGAGTAGCTGGCCATCTGCTCCTGCCCTGTCGACCTGCCTGCGACGCTAACCGCCTGTGGTCAGTTGGCGGGTGTGATACCCATTTCGGCCAGCAGCCCCAGGACGCGTGCGCGGATCTCGTCGCGGGCGGCACGCACCATTGGAAGGTCCCGGCCCGCAGGGTCTGAGACAGGCCAGTCCAGGTAGCGCTTTCCGGGATGGACGGGACAGGCATCGCCGCAGCCCATTGAGACGACGATGTCAACGTCGGCCAGCATCTCCTCTGTCCACGGGTTCGGCTCGGCACCTGAGATGTCGATGCCGACCTCGCCCATTGCCTCGACGGCCACCGGGTTGACCAACTCGGCAGGCTCGGATCCGGCAGAGTGGACCCTCACGGACCCACCACCCAGGTGACGCATCCATCCTGCGGCCATCTGCGAGCGTCCTGCGTTGTGGATACACAGGAAGAGGACTCCGGGCGTGTCGTTCACCACCGGGACGCTAACCGCCGGCCGACCCCGGCCAACCAGATGTCAGGCTCTGGCGTTCTTGAGCCTCTTGAGGCTGCGTGCCCGCTCGCCGGCATCAAGCACGACCTTGCGGAGGCGTATCACCGCCGGGGTCACCTCGACACACTCGTCGTCGGCCACGTACTCGAGCGCCTGTTCCAGCGACAGCCGGCGCGGCGGTGTGAGCCGAATGGTGTCGTCTGAGGCTGATGCCCGGACGTTGGTGAGCTTCTTCTCGCGGCAGATGTTGACGTCCATGTCCTCTGCCCTCGGGTTCTCGCCGACGATCATCCCTCCGTAGACCTTCTCGGTCGGTCCCACGAACAGCGTGGTGCGCTCCTGGAGGGAGGTGATGGCATACGCGGTGGTTGCCCCAACCCTGTCGGCGACGATGCTGCCGGTCTGGCGGGTCCGTAGTTCTCCCTTCCAGGGTTCCCAGCCCTCGAACACGTGGTGCAACAGGCCGGTTCCACGGGTCTCGGTCAGGAACTCGGTCCGGAACCCGATCAGTGCCCTGGCAGGGACCACGTAGTCGAGGCGCACCCAGCCGGTGCCGTGGTTGGTCATGTCCTCCATCCGTGCCTTGCGTTCACCGAGCAACTGCGTGATGGCACCCATGTGCTCCTCGGGCACATCAACTGAGAGCCTCTCGGTGGGTTCGTTGAGCACGCCGTCGACCTCGCGGAGCAGGACGGCCGGCTTGCCCACCGTGAGCTCGAAGCCCTCGCGGCGCATCGTCTCGACGAGGATTGCCAACTGCAGCTCTCCCCTGCCCTGGACCTCCCAGGTGTCGGACCTCTCGGTGGGAAGCACCCGGATGGAGACGTTGCCGACCAGCTCTGCGTCGAGCCTTGCCTTGACCTGGCGTGCGGTCAGCTTGTCGCCGTCGTTGCCGGCAACCGGCGATGTGTTGACCCCGACTGCCATGGAGAGGGTCGGCTCGTCGACGGTAATCTCGTGCATCGGCCTGGGGTCTTCAGGGTCGGCGAGGGTTTCACCGATGGTGACGCCCTCGATGCCGGACACGTAGACGATCTCGCCTGGGCCAGCCTCTTCGACGTCGACCTGGGCCAGCGCCTCGGTGACCGAGATTGTGCCGACCCTGGCCGGCTGGATCGAACCGTCGGTTCGGCACCAGGCCACGGTTGCACCGCGTCGGAGTATTCCGCTGTCGACCCGGCAGATTGCGATGCGTCCGACATAGGGAGATGCGTCCAGATTGGTGACATGGGCACGCAACGGCTCGTCGGGGTCATAGGAGGGAGGTGGCACGTGTTCCAGCACGACGTCGAAGAACGGGGCCATGTCGGTTCCGGGAACGGCGGGGTCGTGGGTTGCGATGCCCGAGCGGGCATCGGCGTAGACGATCGGGAACTCAATCTGTTCGTCGGTCGCATCGAGGTCCATGAACAGTTCGTACACCTCGTCGACAACCTCGCTGAGGCGTGCATCGGGACGGTCGATCTTGTTCACGACCACGACGATCGTGAGACCGGCATGGAGCGCCTTGCGCAGCACGAACCGGGTCTGGGGCCGCGGACCCTCGGCGGCATCGACCAGAAGGAGGACCCCGTCGACCATGTTGAGCGCCCGTTCAACCTCCCCTCCGAAGTCGGCGTGACCGGGGGTGTCGACAATGTTGATCTTCACGTCACCGCGCCTGACGGCCGTGTTCTTGGCGAGGATGGTGATGCCCTTTTCGCGCTCCAGGTCCATGGAGTCCATGACGCGCTCGGCAACCTGCTCGTTTTCCCGAAAGGCTCCGGACTGGCGCAGGAGGGCGTCGACGAGCGTTGTCTTACCGTGGTCGACGTGTGCGATTACGGCGATGTTGCGGAGGTCTGAGCGAATGGCCACCCGGGAACGCTACGGCCCTGCGGGCTCCGGCGTGTGGACATGTGACCGATGGCTTTGCCGCCGGCTGCTGGCGGCTGTGTGTCAGCTGGACGTTCCGGGGATCCAGGCGGTTCCGGCAAGCGGCACGCCAGCCATTGCCGCCGCCTCGACCGTGAGCGCTGCCAGGTCCTCGGGTTCGAGGTTGAGGACATGGGACTTACCGCATGCGCGGGCCAGTGTCTGGGTCTCGAGGGTGAGCACCTGGAGGTAGTTGGCGAGGCGCCGCCCCCCGATGACGGGGTCGAGGCGTGCGGACAGGTCCGGATCCTGGGTGGTGATGCCGGCCGGGTCGGTTCCGTCCTGGTAGTCCTCCCAGAAGCCGGCCGCTGAGCCGAGGGCCCTGTACTCGGTGTCGTAGGCCGGGTCGTTGTCGCCGATGGCTATCAAGGCTGCGGTTCCGATGGACACGACATCGGCGCCCAGTGCCAGTGCCTTCGCCACGTCGGCACCGGACCTGATGCCACCTGCAGCAATGAGCTTGACCTCCCTGTGCACCCCCAGCTCACGCAGGGCCCTGACGGCTTCTGGGATTGCGGCGAGCGTCGGGATGCCGACGTGTTCGATGAAAACGTCCTGGGTGGCTGCGGTTCCGCCCTGCATGCCGTCGACGACTACGGCGTCGGCGCCTGCCTTCACCGCCAGCGCAGTGTCGTAGTAGGGCCGGGCCGCTCCGAGCTTGACGTAGACGGGGACCCTCCAGTCGACGATCTCGCGCAGTTCGATGATCTTGATCGCCAGGTCGTCGGGACCGGTCCAGTCGGGATGACGACACGCTGAGCGCTGGTCGATGCCCTCTGGAAGGGTCCGCATCTCAGCAACCCGTTCGGTGATCTTCTGGCCGAGCAGCATGCCGCCGCCGCCCGGCTTGGCTCCCTGGCCGACGACAACCTCGATTGCGTCCGCCCGCCGCAGGTCATCGGGGTTCATGCCGTACCGGGAGGGGAGGTACTGGTAGACCAGCTTCGTGGAATGGCCGCGTTCCTCCTCGGTCATTCCTCCGTCACCGGTGGTGGTCGAGGTGCCGGCGGCTGACGCACCCCGTCCGAGGGCCTCCTTGGCCTGGGCCGACAGCGAGCCGAAGCTCATGCCGGCGATGGTGACCGGTATGTCGAGGTGTACCGGGTGCTCGGCCCGACCTTCGCCGATGACGACGTCGGTTCCACAGGCCTCGCGGTAACCCTCGAGCGGGTAGCGGGACATCGACGCCCCGAGGAAGACGAGGTCGTCGAGCGTGGGAAGGACCCGCTTGGCGCCCCAGCCGCGGATGCGGTAGATGCCGGTGTTGGCGGCCCGTCTGATCTCGGCGATGGTGTTGCGGTCGAACGAGTATGACTCCCGCTGATGCCAGGTGTCGGAGGTCATCTGGTGCCTCCATGGCCCTCTGCAAGCTCGGTGTCTATGTCGTCGACGTGGAAGCTGTACATCTGTCGTGCCGATCCGTAGCGCCTGAAGTCGCCGGGTGATGCAGCCATGTCGGCTGCTTCGAGTAGGTGCTCGACCGCTGCGAGGTGTTCGGGCCTCATCTCCTTTTCGACACAGTCAGTTCCGAGGGACTCGACCTCGCCGCGCACGTACAGCACGGCCTCGTAGATGGAGTCACCCAGGTCGGCGCCGGCGTCGCCCAGCACGACCAGGTTCCCTGCCTGGGCCATGAACGCTCCCATGTGGCCGATGCTGCCGCCCACGACTATGTCGACACCCTTCATCGAGATGCCGCACCTGGCTCCGGCGTCTCCCTCGATGACCACCAGGCCGCCGCAACCGGTGGCTGCGGCCGACATCGAGGCGCTGCCGGTGGTTCGTACGGTTCCAGACATGATGTTCTCGGCGAGGCCCGGACCCGAGTTGCCGTTGACGACAACGGTTCCCACCTGGTGCATTCCGGCGCAGTAGTAGCCGACGGAGCCGGCCACCTCGACCGTCACATCGGTCGCTATCCCACATGCGACGGCGTGTGCCCCACGGGGGTTGAGGACGTCGAACCCCCCGCTCTCTGCATTGTGGAGCACCTGGTTGAGTTGGCGAAGTGGAACCTCGGCGAGGTCGATGGCTGTGCTCATGCCGCCAAGCTCCATGTGTAGACCCGTGCCGGCTCGGGCTCCCAGACCTCGGCATCGGCGACTCCGGGAAGGCGTGCGATTGCCCGGTACTCAGACGACATGGCAACCCAGTCGCCGGTCTCGGCAACGACGGCCGGCTTGCACGAGATCGGGTCACGCAGGATTGCGAAGCCGTCGACGGTGCCGATGGCGAAGGTGTAGAAGCCGTCGAGGTCTGTCAGTGCCCGCTTGAGTGCCTGCTCGAGCGAATCGCCGGAACCCAGCCTCCAGGAAACGTAGCCGGCGGCCACCTCGGAGTCGTTGAGGGTCTGGAAGGACTCACCGCGCTGCTCGAGTTGCAGACGCAGCTGGTTGTGGTTCGACAGCGAGCCGTTGTGTACGAGGCAGGTGTCGGACCCGGTGGAGAACGGATGTGAGCCGTTTGCGGTGACAGCGGATTCGGTCGCCATTCGGGTGTGTGCCACGGCATGGGTTCCGGTGCGTGAGGCCAGGCCGTACCGGGTTGCGAGCAGGTCGGGGTCACCGACCGACTTGTAGAGCTCGATCTGTGAGCCGTAGCTGAGCACCTCGATGTCGACCATGTTGTCGATGAGCCACTGCCGGGCGACACGCCCATCACCGATTGTCTCGAACACGGCGTGGTCGTGGAGGGGGCGTACCGAGACCTCTGATGCCAGGACCGCCTCGAGTGCCTTGGCGGTTGCGTTCCAGTCGGGCGGGGGTCCGGCGGCCAGCACGGTTATCCGCGTCGTACCGTCGTTGCCACCGCCGAATGTGGCGACCCCGGCGCTGTCACGGCCCCGGTCGCGGACCTCGTGGATCATGTCGGCCGTCAGGCGGCCCAGTTCTTCGCGATGCGTGGGTGTCTTGAGGAAGAGGCCGACGATGCCACACATGCTGACCCCCCTTTCATTACGGGTCCGGGCGCTGGGTACAGTGAAACGGGTTCGGGCGTCTTCTATGCCAGTGAATACCTTTCACCTATAGTAGTGGCACAATACCGAGAGGTCGACACCCGGTCGCACCTCACAGCACAGGTTTCCCGGGGGGATCCAATGGGCGCACTCGAGGACATCGGGTCAAGGGTCGAAGCTGACGGCGTCGAGTTCATCTACGCCATGTACGTGGAGATGCACGGAAAGCCGTGCGCCAAACTCGTGCCGGTGAGCGCCCTCGAGGGCCTCATGGCCGACGGCGCAGGATTCGCCGGCTTCGCATCGGGCCCCATGGGACAGGACCCCTCCAGCCCCGACATGATCGCCGTACCTGACCCGGCCACCTACACGCAACTCCCCTGGCAGCCCAACGTGGCCGCAATGCAGTGCGACCCGACAGTCGAGGGCGAACTCTGGCCCTACGCACCACGCGTGATCCTGGGCCGGGCCCTCGAGTCCCTGGCCGAGCGCAACCTGGTCCTCAAGACCGGCGTGGAGGCCGAGTACTCCCTCGTGACACGCAACGACGACGGCAGCCTCTCCGTGGCCGACGAGCGCGACGTCGACCCACTCCCCTGCTACGACGCAAAGGGCCTGACCCGGATGCTGCCCCACCTCACCGAGGTGTCAAGGAACCTCGACGCCATGGGCTGGGGCAACTACGCAAACGACCACGAGGATGCCAACGGCCAGTTCGAACAGAACTGGCAGTACGCAGACGCAATGACCACGGCGGACCGCCTGATCCTGTTCCGCCTGATGATCCACACAATGGCCCAGCGCGACGGCCGATATGCCACGTTCATGCCCAAGCCGTTCGCAGACAAGTCCGGCAACGGACTCCACGCGCACCTCAGCCTCTGGACCGCCGACACCGACGAACCCCTCTTCATCGGAGGCGATGACGACACCAGGGGCCTCGGCCTCAGCCAGCTCGCCTACCAGTTCACCGCCGGGCTCATCGCCCACGCACCGTCCCTCGTGGCGGTGGCCTGCCCTATTGTCAACTCCTACAAGCGGATGGGCGTGGGCCCCCCCACCTCGGGAGCCACCTGGGCTCCGGTGTATGCGGCATTCGGAGGCAACAACCGCACCCAGATGATCCGGGTACCAGAACCCGACCGCATCGAGGTCCGCCTCGGCGATGGGGCAGCCAACCCGTACCTGATGTTCGCTGCAATGCTCGCCTGCGGTCTCGACGGGGTCGACAACGAGATGGACCCGGGCGAGCCCAACACCGACAACCTCTATGAGATGTCGCCAGACGAGGTGGCTGCCCGCGGAATGGTCGTTCTGCCACCGACGCTGCTCCACGCCGCCGACAACCTTGCCACCAACGACATCCTGGCAGAGGGACTCGGAAGGACCGCCGACGGCCCCTACCGGGACTACTTCGCGAAGGTCAAGCGCGAAGAGTTCCTGGCCCACCACCACGAGGTGACAGCCGCTGAGATCGACAACTACCTCACCCTGTTCTAGGCCGGGACCCTGAAAGCGGTGACCGCTGGCCACAACGCCCACGAGGCACTGACAGCCGACGAGGTTTGCCGGGTCATCGGTGAACGGGTACGCGAGCTGCGCCTGGGACTGGGCCTGACAATGGAGACCTTCGCCGGCGACGCCGGCATCTCACTCGGGATGCTCTCCAAGATCGAACACGGCCAGACCTCGCCGAGCCTTTCCACGCTGACCAGCCTCGCCAACGCAGCCGACGTGCCTTTCACGGCGTTCTTCCGCGGCCTCGACGAGGAGCACGACGCCGTCATCGTGCCTTCCGGCCGAGGGCTGCAGATTGCCCACGAAGGAGACGGCAGCGGCCGCTCGTACAGCGACCTGGGAGCGCTACGCGGCCCACGCCGCCAGATCGAACCCGTGCTGGTGACGATCACCGAGCCCAACGAGGTCTTCCCGCTGTTCCAGCACGCCGGGGTCGAGTTCATCCACGTTCTGGAAGGCACCCTCGAGTACGGGTACGGGTCCAAGCGCTACAGGCTGTCGACCGGCGACACCATGCAGCTCCACGGTGAGGTGGCCCACGGCCCCACCGCCCTGATCGACCTGCCGATCCGGTTCCTGTCACTGAAGGTCCACCCGATGCCCGAGACAACCACATGATCGGCGCCCACAACCTGCCGTCAATGCGCGACGGTGCGGTGCTGATCAACACGGCGCGGGGAGGCCTCATCGACGAGGACGCCCTCGCCTCCGAGTTGGAGACCGGTCGCCTCTTCGCCTTCCTGGACGTCACTGATCCGGAGCCTCCGGTGCCCGACAGTCCCCTACGCCGCCTCGACAACGTGGCGCTCACACCCCACATCGCCGGTTGCATCCAGAACTGCACCCGAATGGGCGAGACCGCTGTAGAGGACCTTCGGCGGTTCTTCGCAGGCGAATCGGCCATCTACGAAATCACCGAGGACATGCTGGACCGGATCGCATGACCCGCTTCATGTTGACCGCCCACGTACTTGCCGCCACCGTGTGGGCCGGGGGCCACCTCGTGCTCTCGCTGAGCGTGCTGCCGAAGGCGCTGAGGGCAGGCAACCCCCAGATCGTCCACGATTTCGAATCTGCCTACGAACGTGTCGGCCTGCCGGCGCTCCTCATCCAGGTCGTCACGGGCATCTGGCTGGCATGGCGCCTGATCCCAGACGTCGGAGCATGGTTCTCGTTCGGCTCCCCAATTGCCACCACGATCGGCGTCAAGTTGATCCTGCTGGCGGTCACCCTGATACTCGCGGTTCACGCCAGGCTGAGGCTGATCCCCCACCTCGAGGAGGGAGCGCTCAAGCCACTGGCATTCCACATTGTCGCCATCACGGTGGTCGCGGTGCTAATGGTCGTGGCAGGGGTCGGTTTCCGAACCGGTGGGGTGTTCTAGGCGATCAGGCAAATGCGCTGGTCACCGTGGTGGGCCGTGAGGGACTTGAACCCCCGACCCCCTGCGCGTCATGGAACGCCACATGGTTTCATAGGGTTCTTCAAGGTGCCAGTAAGACCAGTTAAACAGCTGTTTTGTTGATTTCCTGATTCTCACTGGGAGCAATATAAGTATGCCGTTGCTCCCAGCATTGCTCCCAGCGTTGCGATAGAATCTTGGGAGCATGGCAACGAGAAAGCGGCGGTCGAACGGCGAGGGCACGATCTTCTTAGACAAGTCGCGAGGTCGCTGGATCGCTCTGATCTCCCTACCAGACGGACGGCGTAAGAAGGCCTCGGCACTCACCCAGAAAGAGGCGCGACTCAAACTGGTCGAGATGCTCGCCGACCTCGAGAACCATGGCGCAGTGTTCGATCAGAGAAGTCGCTTCCAAGAGCTCTCTTCGCTTTGGAGGGCCAAGGTCGTTGAGGCGAAGGTCATGGCTCCAAAGACTCGTGAGATGAAGCGCTGGGCCCTAGACCGACTCGACTCCCTCCTGGGTGACGTCAAACTCGTCGATCTGAATGCTGAACGCATCGAAGGGGCCTTTGAGGCGATGGCCGCTGAAGGTCTCAGTCGCGAGTCCCTCAACAAGATCAAGTCGGTGCTGAATCAACTATGCGTCTTTGGGGAGCGCCGTGGCCTGCTCAGAAAGAACCCTGTTTCCATAGTTGAACTGCCCGGCAACCTGCCGGAACGAAAGCCGCAGCGCTCGCTCACCGTTGATCAGGCAACGACACTCCTAAAGGCCTCGTCCGGTGATCGTCTCCACGCCTTGTGGGCCACCATGCTCATGCTCGGCCTTCGCCCGGGAGAGGCAACAGCTCTTCAATGGACCGCCGTCGACTTAGACAGTCTGGTGCTTCACGTCCGGAAGAATCTCCGCAAGGTCGACACCGTCTTCGAACTGAGCGACGAACTAAAGACGAAGCGCTCACGCCGCTCTCTGGACATTCCGCCACCCCTGGTCGAGGCGCTCCGGTCCCACCGGGATTACCAGGACCTCGAACGCAAGCAAGCAGGGCCCGCCTGGTCAACCGATTGGGATGGACTGGTCTTCACCAGCCTGACCGGAACACCACTCGACCCATCAAATGTCCGAAGGGACTTCAGCCGGTTGACCGAGGCGGCCGGACTAGGCCATTGGTCCCCGAACGAACTCCGGCACACAGCGGTGTCGCTCCTGTCGGCCGAAGGCGTACCACTTGAACAGATCGCAGACGTGATGGGCCACAAAGGAACTCAGATGACCTCGCAGGTGTACCGGCATTTGGTGACACCGTCGATTGGCGCAGCGACCGGACCGATGGACGAACTCTTCGGGTAGGTCCGCATTTGGGCCGCTCACCGCAGGAGCCCGGCCACAGCACTCCGGTAGCAAGAGTTCAAACGCTCGTGCCGCCCCTCAGTCGGTAGCTGCACAGCACAGATAGTTGCTATCCGACTCGTTCCAGCGATTGACCATGGGCGCCTAGCGGCTCCTGTAAGACGTCCCTCCAGGTCAGGGCACCGTCGCTGCGGTGACTGGGCCTACCCCGACTACGAGGCCGTCGTGTCGCTACAAGGGGTAGGAGACAGGCCTTGTTGAGTCTCGGATAGCAACTACTGGCTAGAAGAGGTCACCCACCCAGCGAATGTCGTACTTGTTCTCGAAGTCCCGGTACCGCTTCTGTTCTGACTTGGTGGGGGTGTCGTTGTAGCCGTGGTCACGTAGCCACTCGTGGCCACCCAACTCCCTCAAAGTCTTCATCCCGGCCCTATCGAGCCTTAGGTCGTCCAATCGGCGCTTATCGCCCTTGAGGGCGTTGATGACCGGTTTCATCTGGTGTTGGAAACTGATCCGTGCGGTCCGCTCCGTGAGATCACTCAATGT
>NZBE01000024.1 GCA_002687745.1 Acidimicrobiaceae bacterium
CCGAATCGCCTTCAGGGCCTCGGCTTCCCGCCAAGGCCCCTCAGAAGCCAGGTACTCGTCCAACTGTGGGACGTCCGTTCCTGTGAGTTCGACGATCTTGTTCAACACAAGATCGGCGACCGTCTTCGCTGGAGCCATCGTGTCCACCATCACCTCGTTGACGTGGATCGAGTCCAGCGGACGCTCGCGTACGCGGATCACCTGCCAGCCTGCTTCTTCCATCAACGCGGTCTTCTCACGGTCCTTGTCGACTTTGTTGCGATGCCAGTAGGCCCCGTCGAACTCGACGACCACCTTTAGGGCGTCGAGGACGATGTCGACGTCGCGTAGCCGTCCCGCGAAGCGAACCTTGTGGACTTCCAGGTCGAAGTCGATGAGCGCAGACAGTTCGTGGGCGAGGCGCATCTCTTGGGCCGAGCGTGGTGTCAGCGTGCAGGAAGGACAACCGCGACGACCTTTGCCTGTTCGAGCATCGACGGCTGTTGTCCATCGATGCTCGGGAACTACTGAGCATCTCCAAGCGACCCTCTTGCCAGAGTTGACAGGAAAATCTTCGGGCCCTAGTTCACCGTTGCGCTCATAGTCCCAGTCGGCGACAACGTGAGGTGAGCCGTGATCACGAAGGTTGTTGGTTGACGAGGCTCGCCCACCTTTCGGAATGCAGAAGGGGCAGCCTTCCCCTTTTGCTCTTCGACTCGGTGTCGATTGCCAACGATGGTCATCTGCAACCTGACAAAACCAAATCACCTTCTTGTTTGAACGGAGGGTTATCTCTTCAGGTCGTAAGTCTCCATTAGCCGAATAGTCCCATTGGACCACCGCCGCCGAAGGTCCGTGATCACGAAAGTTGTTCGTCGAGGATGCCAGTGCCGAGAATGGAGCGCAGAACCGACACCCCTTGCCCACGACTCTGCTAGCAACAACCGCCCTCCACTTGTGGTCTTCAGCCACGGGGCATATCCACCAAACCCGTTTACCCGAGCCAAGGGTGACATCGGCAGGGGCCAGGTCGGCGTTGGCCACCGCATCCCATTCATCAACCAAATGAGCGGGCCCGTGATCACGAAGGTTGTTGGTCGAGGACGCGCGTTTGCCTGCACAGAAGGGGCAGCCCGAGGCCAGCGGTTCAGACATTTGCGAGACAGGTGCGCTCCAGCGGTGATCATCTGCCATTTCACAGCGCCAGTGGACTGTCTGGTGCGACTTGGGCTTGACCATGTCGGGGGTCAGGCTTCCGTTTCGTTCGTGATCCCACTTCGCAGCGGCCTGTGGGGCCACGTCTAGGAGTGAACGCCCAGGCTTCGGCACCTTCTTGGCTTGGGCGGTGCGCTCACGCCCACACTTGGGACAACCGCGGCCTTGGGCACGTTTCTGGGGTGACGCGGGCCACTCGTGCTTCGGGTCAGTGGAACATAGCCACCACACCTTGCGCGTGGTCTGGCCGTAGATGTCCGAAGGCGTCAGATCATCGTTCTTAGTGGGGTGCCATTCGGCCACCAAATCTGGATGCATCGTCGCAAGACAGTTGGATTTCGCCACGTACCGTCCAGCACAAAACGGGCATCCTCGTCCTGCGACGCGGTTGCCTGGAGGCGCTTCCCACCGATGGTCATTAGCGACATTGCAGCGCCAGGCGTACTTCTTGTTGGACTGTGCAACTACTTCCACTGGGGAGAGGGCGTTGCGCTGGTGGTCCCACTCGGCGGCGAGTTCGGGGTACAGCGTGGCAAGGCAGTTGGTTATCGAAGCCTTCTTTCCAGCGCAGCAGGGGCAGCCCGTCTTGTCACCAGTCCGCTTCCTGACTGCTGTGACCCACTCATGATCAGGGCCCTTGTCGCAGACCCACCAGCAGCGGCGAGCAGAGGTGGCAACAACATCCGAAGGCGTTAGGTCTCCGTTTCTTTTCGGGTGCCACTGCGCTGCAATGTGCGGCGCCACAGATTCGAGACTGTTGGTGACTGAAACACGCTGATTGGCACAGAAAGGGCAGCCCGTCCCCGCTCGTGTGCGGGACTCGATGTTCGCGGGCCAGTTGTGGTCTAGACCCTCAGGACAGGCCCACCAGCACTTCCTCGGAGAACCCGCTGATACGTCCGAGGGCTGAAGTACGCCGTTCTTGGTCGGATGCCACTGCGCCGCCACCACAGGAAACAAATCAGCCAACGACTCACCAGGCTTCGGAACAGCAGACGGCACACCCTCAGTCTCGCCTACTGCTGTGTCAGTGATCTACAGGTGGCCACTTGGGGGGCTCCGCGACTTGTGAAGGGGCCCGTTGGCCAGTCATCTGGCCTCTCAGGCGGTGTCGGCGGTGGTGGCTTCTTCTTTCGGAAACGCTCCTTATGTTCCGCTCGTTTACGTGCGATGAGTTTGCGTTCAAGCTTCCCCTCGGCGGGGGTCAGCTTGATGCCCGTTTTTCTACTCCAATCCCGTTCCGCCCTCGGGGCATCCTCCTCATCCAGGGGCTTGAGGAAGTCGGCTCCTTCGTCCAATAGGGACCAGGTGCCCTTGTTGTCGGTATGCACGAGTCCTAGGAATCCGAGGTCTGTAAGGGCGAACTGCATGCGGTGCCTGACTACGGGGCCCTCTTGTTCGGCTTCTGGTGGGTATTCCAGCCACAGAAGGTCTTCAGGGATTCTCAGCAATTCACCAAGACGCTTGTGAACCACATCGAGATGTGCAGGGCCACCGCCGTCTCTCAGGGCGCGAAGGGTCCAAAGCATCAGTTGGTCTGCGCTGAGCCACGTAGGAAGCTCTTCGTCTGTGATCTTCGCAATGTATGCCATCGGTTACACCCTTCCGTCAACTGTCCGCTTCCCTGAGTCGCCGACCTGCGGCAACACAGTTCGGCCGACTGCTGTAAAGTCGATTCCGTCACGGAACCGACGAAAAGGAACGAACTCAGGGGCCAACTGGCGAGCAACTGGCGAGCATCAGCGGCACGACGAACGACCAGAATCACGCGAATGCGCTGGTCAGAGTGGTCGGGATGGGGAGATTTGAACTCCCGACCCCCTGCTCCCAAAGCAGGTGCGCTGCCAGGCTGCGCCACATCCCGGGTCGCCGTAAGTGTAGGGGTGGATGCCATGCGGGCAGCCCCCAGATATCCCTGCAGGTTCAGGCTCAGCAGCCCTTGAAGTGGCCCTTTCGGCGTTCCACGAACGAAGCCACACCCTCAGCGGCATCGTCGGTTGCAGCCAACTCGGCCTGCTTCGGTCCGAGGGCGGCAACAGCCGCTGCCTCGCCCTCTTCGACGAAGCGCATCGACGAGGCCTTGGTGGCCTGCACAGCCAGGGGAGCACCCTCGCAGATCACCGTGGCGAGCTCCATGGCCCGGTCCAGCTGGGTGCCTGCCGGCACCACCTCCTGCACCAGACCGATCCGTAGCGCCTCAGCCGAGTCGAACACGTCAGATGTCAACAGGTGGTACATGGCGTTGCCCCAGCCGCCGCGCTGCACGAATCGGATGGTGGCTCCACCCGCAGCGTGGATACCGCGCAGGGGTTCAAGTTGCGAGAAGCGGCAGTCATCTGCAGCCACGACGATGTCGCCCGCCAGCATCAACTCGATGCCGAGGGTGTAGGTGACTCCCTGCACAGCGGTCACGATCGGCTTGGTGCACTTTCGGCCCAGGGCTGTCGGATCAACGGCCCCTGTGCCGCGGCGCCTCTCGCCCGACCTCATCCGCTCGTGCCACCTCGGCAGGTCCAGCCCGGCCGTGAAGTGGTCGCCATGTCCAAACAGCACCCCGCACCACAGATCGGCGTCATCATCAAGGCGCGTAAAGGCCTCGACCAGGCCGTCCATCATCTCAGGCGTGAAGCCGTTCATCTTGGCCGGCCTGTCGATCCCCATGAGCAGAATCCGGCCCTGCACCTCGGTTGTAATGCGGCCCTCTGCGGAGATGTTCACCCTGTTGGCCCGGGAGGAGGGATCAGGCGACAGCCCGGATCTCTTCACGCTCCAACAGGCGTTCCTTGATCGGCAGGCCAAAGGCGTATCCGCCGAAATCGCCGTCGGAGCGCTTTACCCGGTGACACGGGATCAGAACCGGAATCGGATTGGCTCCCAGGGCCGTACCTACAGCACGCACTGCATTGGGACGGTGGATCGCCTTTGCCAGCATTCCGTAGGTGGTTGTCTCGCCGGGCGGAATCAGGAGGCTTGCCTCCCAGACGGCCCGCTGGAACGGCGTGGAGCCACGAAGGTCAAAGGTCAACTCGTCGCGTCGGCCGGTGTTGAAGGACCGTTCGATGCGGTCGTAGAGGTCGTCGGGAAGTCCGTCGGCCAGTGCTGCGGGCCGGCCGGTTCTGTCGTGGAGTTCCTCGCGGAAACGGGCGAAGGTGACGAGGTTGGCGAATCCGCTACCGCAGATGCCGTACGAGTTGTGGGCAATCCACATCCCGCCAATCGGACCGGCCAACTTGACTATCTCGTCGACCGCCTCGCCTTCGGACTCTGGTATCCCGGCGTCGTTCATGCAACCCCCTGGTGCCGTTGTCGTGACCCTTCCACTCTCGCGCAAAAAACGACGGCGTGCACCAATTTGCCAGAGGAAATCGCGCAGAGAACCAGTCGGAGGCCGGCCCGGCTCAGCCGTCGCCCGGGAACTAGTCGTCTTCTGCGAGGCCCGTCCGCACAATCACAAGCGGACACGGGCTGTGGTGGGCAATGGACTGGCTGACCGAACCGAGACGCAGGCCGGCGAAGCCTCCGCGACCCCTGTTGCCGACAACGAGCATGTCGGCGCCCTCGGCGGCAGCCATGAGGGTGTCGGCGGCCCGACCCTTCTTCACGACCTCCCTTATCTCCACATCGGGGCAGTCGGCGCACCTGACAGCCGAGTCGATTACCTCGGTCTGCATCTTCTCGACCTCGGACAACAGGTCGAACGAATCGAGTGGCACGTAGCCCAGGTCGGGGGCAGCGGGGACATAGGTGGGGGAGTAGCAGGTGACGACCTCGACGACAGCGTCACGGTGATGTGCCTCTTCGATGGCCCAGATGAGGGCCGCCCGGGCATAACCGGAACCCTCAACTCCTACGACGATGCGTCGCTGCGTCATTGTCGGCTCACCTCCACTCAGGGGGGAAACCCGAGGGATAATCCCTCGCGGCCATTGTAAGCCACGACCGGGGCGGGTTTCACACCTCGCCCGGTGGTCAGGTCAGGGCGTCCTGGACCTTGGCCTCGGCCTTGTCCTCGGGTGTGTTGAGGGCGAAAGCCAACTCGGACACGAGCACCTTGAGGGCCTTCGTGTAGAGCGACTTCTCACCGGCCGAGAGGCCCTTGGCGGCGTCACGCAGCGCCAGGTTCCGGACGACCTCGGCCACCTGGTACACATCGCCGCTCTTCAGCTTCTCCTGATGGTTCTTGAAGCGGCGCGACCAGTTGGCCGGCTCGCGGATGTCGCGCTTCTGTAGAACCTCGAAGAGATCCTCGACGTCTTCTCTGCTGATCGGCCAGCGCATGCCGACCTTTTCGACCTTGTCGACCGGCACGGAGAGGGTCATGTCACCATCGGTCATCCGGAGCACGAGGTACTCGGTGTTCTCACCGAACGCCTTGCGCTTCTCCTTCTTTTCAACAATTGCTGCACCATGGTGCGGGTAGACGACCTTGTCGCCGGGCTTGAACGTCAACGGAGCCTCCGAGGGCTGAAAGGGAACGGTTGAGGATACCGCGGTGGGAAGCAGGCCTGAGCGTGAAACAAGAAAGCGGGTATCAGGCTCCGAGCCGCTCCCGTGCGGCCCGGCTCCGCTCAAGCAGGTGCTCGGGGATCCCGTGCGAGTTGGCGGCCCCGCCTGTGCTGTCTGAGTCGGCGTCGGCAGCTTCACTGTCTGAGACCTCGGGGGCCTCGGCCGCCAGGCGCTCAGCCTCGACCCGGTCAACCTGGTAGCGCTTCCAGTCGCCGGCGTGCACGAGGTTGTCGTGGCTGATCCGGCCGAGGTCGACGCCGTTGTCAAAGCTGACCCAGTAGCGGTACCAGGAGAACCCGTTGGCAACCTTCACCCTTCCCCTGGTTCCCTCGGGAACCCCGGGAAGGTCGACCGTGGCAACGACCGACTTGTGGCGCTTGATTGGGAGGCTTCGATCAATCGTCCTGGTCATGGTTTCCGCTCTTGGTTGTCGTGGACCGGTGGTGAACGCTACAGGCTCAGAGACGGGCCGAGCGGCCCTCGTGGACCAGCTCGACCACCCGTGTGACGAGGTCGTCGACAGGCAGGTCCTCCTGCTCGCCGGTGGCCCTGACCGTCAACTCCAGCAGTCCGTTGTCGATGCCGCGTGGGCCGATTGTGATCCGCAGCGGGATGCCGACCAGCTCTGAATCGGCGAACTTGACGCCGGGTCTGCCGTCACGGTCGTCGAGCAGTACATCGATGCCGGCAGCCAGCAGTTCGTCGTGGGCTGCCTCTGCGACCGCCATGGAACCCTCGTGGTCAACCTTCACGACTGTCAGGACAACCTCGAACGGAGCGACGCACATGGGCCAGATCATGCCGGCGTCGTCGTGGTGGGTCTCGACAATGGCGGCCATTGCCCGGCCCACCCCGATGCCGTAGGAGCCCATGGTCGGGACCCTGTTCTCACCATCGGCGTCCAGCACGGAGACCCCCATGGCCTCGCTGTACCTGCGTCCCAACTTGAAGATGTGACCGGCCTCGATACAGCGGGTAATCGTGAGCGCCTCGCCGCAGGCCGCACAGGGCTCACCTGCCTCGACGCCCCTCATGTCGATCCACCGGTCAACTGCAATGTCGCGTGCGATGTCCACGCCGGTCAGGTGCATATCGTCCTCGTTTGCGCCGGTTGTCATGCCGCTCCTGTCCCTGAGGGCAGGGTCGGCGTAGATGGTCAGGTCAGTCACTCCAGCTGCGCCGAGGCTTCCCGGTGAGGCACCCAGTGCCGCCCTGATCTCGTCGGTCTCGGCCGGGACGAGGTCGACCGCTCCGGTTGCATCAACAAGCTTCTGTTCAAGGAACGCATGGTCACCACGCAGCAGGATGAGTGCCAGCGACCCGTCAACCCTGTAGACGAGGGTCTTGATCTGGTGCTCGGGCGGGTGGCCGGCTTCGGCCAGTGCCCTGATGGTGCGGATGCCCGGAGTCGGAATTGGTTCGGGGGAATCGGAGCCGACGCGGTTCTCAACGGGCTCAAGTGCGGCGGTTGCACGCTCCACGTTGGCCGCGTAGTCGCACCCCCCGCACTGCACGACGTCGTCCTCACCGGCAGGTGAGGCCACCATGAACTCAACTGAGGCGCTGCCGCCCATCGCCCCGGACGAGGCCTGGACAGGGACTGCATCGAGGTCGAGGCGGGAAAAAATGGCCTGGTAGGCACCGTGGTGCAGGTCGAACGAGGTGTCGAGGCCCTCATCGTCGATGTCGAACGAGTACGAGTCCTTCATAGCGAACTCGCGCACCCGCAACAGACCGGCCTTGGGCCTCGGCTCGTCCCTGAACTTCCACTGGATCTGGTACCAGATCTGGGGAAGGTCGCGGTACGAAGCGAGTTCCAGCGACAAGGTGGCAAAGACCTCCTCGTGCGTCATGCCGAGCGCGAGGTCGGCACCCTTGCGGTCGGTGAGGCGGAACATCTCTTCGCCCATCGATTCCCAGCGACCGGACTTCTGCCAGAGCGAGGCCTGGTGCATGGCCGGAAGCAGGAACTCCTGGCCTCCGATGGCATCCATTTCCTGGCGGATCACCTCGCCGACCTTCTGGTGGACACGCCAGCCCAGGGGCAGCATCGAGTAGTGGCCCGACTGCAACTGGCGGATGAAGCCACCACGCACGAGAAGCTGGTGGTTCACGGCATCAGCCTCGGCAGGGGCTTCGCGGAGTGTCGGTATGAACAGGTTCGACCAGCGCACCGGTCGGTCCTCCTCGGTGGCGGTCGGGGCGCCGACACCCTAGCGAGACGCACCCCTCAAGTGCAGCAGGTTCGCGTTGGAGGGGATTGTCGCCCGGCGTGTCCCGGCGGTCGTACACGTGGAACAATCAGACCCATGAGCACCACAACCGCTGAAGCACCGACCGTCGAGGGCGTTCAAGCCGAACTGGAAAGTTGGCTTGAACAGAACTGGGACCCCGACATGACCCTCGCCGAGTGGTGGGCGCGTCTGGCCGCCGACCGCTGGGCGCACCCGGCAATGCCTGAAGAGGCCGGTGGCAGAGGTTACGGAAGATCGCTGTGCGCGGCCATTTCGGCAGGCCTGGCCGATGCCGGCGTGGTCGGCCCACCCATCGGCCTCGGCCCGATGCTGGCAGCACCCACAATTGCAGCGCACGGAACCCCCGAGCAGATCCAAGAGTTCGTACCCGAGATCCTCGACGGCTCGACGGCATGGTGCCAGCTGTTCTCCGAACCCAACGCAGGCTCCGACCTGGCAGGCATTCAGACCAGGGCGGTCCGCGACGGCGACGAGTGGACGGTCACCGGCCAAAAGGTCTGGACCTCGGGTGGCCACCTCGCCAAGTGGGGAATGCTTATCGCCCGGACCGACCCTGACGCCCCCAAGCACCAGGGCATCACCTACTTCGCCTTTGACATGGAACAGGACGGTGTAGAGATCCGGCCGCTACGTGAGATGACAGGGGACGCCCTGTTCAACGAGGTCTTCATCGACCAGGCAAAGGTGCTCGACGCCAACGTCATCGGTGGGCTCGGCAATGGCTGGAGGGTCGCCAACACCACCCTCATGATCGAGAGGGCCAGCCTGGGGGGAGGTGGCAAGCAGCCAGTTTCGCTCTCGGGAGGACCACTGACCGGCCGCCTGGGTGACACCGTCGGCAAGTTGGCCAGACGAACCGTGGGTGGGCCCGACGGCGAGGCTGGACGTGGCATGAGCATCAGCAGGCTGATCGAACTAGCCCACGATGCGGGCAGGTCCGGTGACCCGGTGGTCAGGCAGGAGATCATGAAGCTGCACATCCTGAGCGAGGTCAACCGGTGGAACCTCCTGAGGGCCAAGGCCGGTGGCAGCCGCACCGGAGCCGAGGGCAACCTGGCAAAGCTGGCCATGAGCGAACTGGTCCGACGTAGCCGCGACGTGGGGAACCTGATCATCGGTGCAGACGGCATGTTGGCCGGTTCATCCAGCGGCACAGGCGGAGGCGTCCAGGAGGTCACCCTGTTCAGCCCGGCGCCAGCCATCTACGGCGGAACCGACCAGGTGCAGCGCAACATCGTCGGCGAGAGGGTGCTCGGCCTCCCCAAGGAGCCGGGTCCTGCAAAGGAGACCCCCTTCAAGGACCTTCCGCAGAACTGAACGCCGGTCCGGCGGCGGTTACTAAGAGGCGGCGGTCCCCAGATGGTCGATGAGTGCCTGTCGCACGGCGCCTGGTTCCTCAAGCATCATCATGTGTCCGGCACCTGGCAACTCGACGACCGAGGCGCCTCCTGGGAAGGCCTCGCGGAGCGGTTCAGCCGCCCTGCGCGGCGTCATCTTGTCGCCGCTTCCCAGGACCAGCGTGACAGGGCATGAGACAAGTGCTGCCGCCTCAACTCCGCTCCCATAGGCGGAACAGGCGGCCAGGTCGCGGCTGAGCACCCCCGGGGAGCAACGTTCCAGCAGAGCCTGGGTTCCGCCCAGCATCCAGAGCCCCGGGGTCGGGTTCTCTCCAACGTGTTGACGGCTTCCGTGGGCCCATGAGGTGATCAGGCGGGCCGCCTGAACATCGTCGGCGTCGGCTGCAGCCTGAAGGTCGGGGTGGACAGGCATGGTTTCAGCAACGCCGAGCAGCACGATGGAGGCCACCGACGCCGGCTGGTGTGCCGCGGCCTCAAGGGCTGTCAGAGACCCCATGGAGTGGCCGACAAGGTGGAGTGGGCCACCCAGTTCACCGGCCAGATCTGCCACCCATGCGGCCAGATCCGGAATCGACCCGAGCGCAGGCCCGTCGGACTCTCCGTGGCCGGGCAGGTCCACCGCGAGGGCCCGGTAGCCGTGGTGGGCCAGAAAGCGGGTCTGCTGTGACCATACCGACCTGTCCATGCCGGCCCCATGGAGAAGCACCACCAGCGGATCTGTGGAGTCATGCTGAACCGGCACGGCGCCGGTGGCGGCGTTGACAATTCGGCCGTCGACTACGAGGCGCACGCATCTACCTCAGCGCTGTGAGGCCCGGAGGGCCTGTGACAGGTCGGCACAGATGTCGTCGGCATCCTCAAGGCCGACCGACAGCCTGATGAGGTTCTCAGATATTCCGGCTGCCTCCAGGTCCTCGGCGCTCATCTGCTGGTGGGTTGTGGAACCGGGGTGAATCACGAGCGTCTTGGCATCGCCCACGTTTGCAAGGTGCGACGCGAGCCGCACGGCTTCTATGAACTTCCGGCCGGCGTCGCGACCCCCGCTGACGCCGAAGCTCAACATGGCGCCAGCGCCGTTCGGGTAGAGACGGGCCGCCAGCTCGTGGTCGGGGTGGCTCGGGTGTTCAGGGTGCCTGACCCATTCGACAGCCTCGTTCGCGTCGAGCATGTCGATGACCTTGCGGGTGTTCTCAACGTGGCGCGCCATCCGCAGAGGCAGGGTCTCGACACCTTGGAGGAGGTAGAAGGCGTTCGCCGGGCTCATGCAGGCACCGAAGTCGCGCAGGCCCTCGGCCCGTGCACGCATGGACATTGCCTGTGGGCCGAACTCCTCGGTGAAGGTGATGCCGTGGTAGCCGGCGTATGGCTCCGACAGGGTTGGGAACAGCCCCGATGTCGTCCAGTCGAAGCGACCGCCATCGACCACGACGCCACCGATGGCGATGCCGTGACCGCCGAGGAACTTGGTGGCCGAGTGGATCACGATGTCGGCGCCGTGTTCGATGGGGCGCATCAGGTACGGGGTGGCGAAGGTCGAGTCGACCGCCAACGGCAGGCCATGGTCGTGGGCAACATCGGCGACGGCAGCCACGTCTAGAACCTCGATACCCGGGTTGCCCAGGGTCTCTGCGAAGAGCACCCGTGTCTCGGGCCTGATCGCATTGGCGAACGCCTCGGGGTCACGGGGATCGACGAACGTGGTGTCGATGCCGAACCGGGGCATGGTCAGGTTCAACATGTTGTGGCTGCCGCCGTAGATGTTTCGGCTCGCAACGACGTGGTGGCCGGATTCGAGAATGGTCACCAGCGCCAGGTGGAGGGCTGCCTGGCCGCTTGCGGTGCATACCGCTCCGACGCCTCCCTCGAGGGCCGCTACGCGCTCTTCGAGGACGGCAACCGTCGGGTTGGAGATACGTGAGTAGATGTGGCCGCTGACCTCCAGGTTGAACAGGCTGGCGGCGTGGTCCACCGAGTTGAACACATACGAGGTGGTCTGGTGTATCGGCACGGCACGTGACCCTGTGGTGGGGTCGGGCTGCTGACCTGCGTGCAGGGCCCGTGTGTCAAAACGGGTGAAGTCCGGTTCAACCATGGTGTGAGGCTACGGGATCGGCGGGGTGGCTGGCCCGGTCAGCACCCGACGAGCCTGGCCAGCCTTTCAAGGCTCTCGTCTGAGCCGATGGCCACGATCACGTCCCCGACGGCGAAGGGACGCTGGGCCACGTCATCGGTGTGGAAGCGGTCCAGTTCGTCTCGGACGGTGAGCACCACGGCTCCGGTGGAGCTCCGGACGGAGAGCTCGTCGATGGTCTTTCTCTCGAAGTTGCATCCTGGCGGGATCTTGAACTCGCGCAGCGTGGCCTCGAAGGTTCCGTCGTGGACGACTACATCTACGAAGTCTGCGACGTTGGGCTGGGTGGCGAGGCTCGCCATGCGGTAGCCGCCGATCTCGTAGGGGTTGACGACCCTGTCGGCGCCAACCTGGTGCAGCTTGGTGATGCTCTCCGCCTCGTCGGCACGCGACACGATGAACAGGCCGGGGTTCATTTCGCGGGCGCTGAGGGTCACGTACAGGTTCTCTACGCTCGAGCCGAGAGCGGTGACGAGGGTGCCCGCCCGCTCGATGCCCGCCTGGCGGAGGACTTCGTCGCTGGTGGCATCGCCAAGGACGTACATGCCGCCATTGGCGATGAGCCGCACCTCTTCGGTGTCGACTGTGACAACGGTCTGTCCGATCGACTGCACGAACGAGGTGATCGAGCGGCCGACCCTTCCCATTCCACACACGATCAGGTGTCCACTCAGGTCGTCGATCTGGCGTTGCATGCGGAACCTCCGGTACTGGCCGGTGATCCGGCCCTCGACAATGCTCTCGATGACGATGCTCGCCCCGTAGAGCATCGAGCCGGTGCCCACGAGAATGAGCACAGATGTGAATGTCTTCCAGGCGGTGCCTGGCACACCGTTGGCGATTTCCCTGAAGCCGACGGTGCTGACCGTGACAATGGTCTGGTAGACGGCGTCAACCGGGCTCAGGCCCAGGAGGATGTAGCCGGTCGATCCTGCCCCAATGACCGCCAGGAGCAGGCCGGCTGCATTGGCCAGACGGCTACGTGCCGGCCTGATGGTTCGACGGAACATGTACGAAGGCTACCTACGTGGCCCTCGGCCCCCGTCGGCGGGGAGTAGCGTCCGCTTCGCTCGAGTTGATCCTGTGGCATTGTGATCGGAGACAGCCATGCGCATCGGATTCATAGGTCTCGGCAACGTCGGTGGCAAGTTGGCTGGCAGCCTTGCCCGCAACGGGTTCGACCTGGTGGTGAGAGACCTTGATGCCGGGGCTGTGCAGCCCCTGCTTGATGCCGGGGCAACGTGGGCTGACTCGGCCGGGGATCTGGCGGCCTCGTGTGATGTCGTGGTTACCTGCCTGCCGTCTCCCGCCGCGTCTGCACAGGTTCTGGAGGGCGCTGACGGGGTGATCGCCGGCTTTGGTGCAGCAGGTGGCAGAGGAAGGGCCTGGCTGGAGATGAGCACCACCGATGAGGCTGAGGTCCGTCGACTGGGAGCCCTGGTGGAGGCAACCGGAGCGACTGCCCTCGACTGCCCCGTGTCAGGAGGTTGCCACCGGGCGGCAACAGGAAACATCGCAATACTGGCCGGCGGAGACAGGGAGGCGTTTGAGCAGGTGCTTCCAGTGTTGACGGCGATGGGCCGCCAGATCCTCCACACGGGACCGCTGGGCTCGGCATCGGTCCTGAAGGTGGTCACCAACTATCTGGCGTCGGCGAACCTGGTGTCACTGTGCGAGGCGCTCACGACCTCAGCGGTCGCCGGAATGGACCTGAGCACCACCTACGAGGCGATTCGTATCTCGTCGGGCAACTCGTTCGTCCATGAGACCGAGAGCCAGGTCATCTTGAACGGAAGCCGCGACATCAACTTCACAATGGACCTGGTGGTCAAGGACGTGGGTCTCTTTGACGACCTTGCCGACCGGCTGGGAGTTCCGCTCGAGGTATCGCCCCTCCTGCGGCACATCTTTGAGGACGGCCGTGACCGCTACGGGTCAAGGGAGTGGTCTCCCAACATCATCCGCCGACTCGAGGATGCCACCGGTGT
Source organism: Acidimicrobiaceae bacterium (assembly GCA_002687745.1). Taxonomy (GTDB): domain Bacteria; phylum Actinomycetota; class Acidimicrobiia; order Acidimicrobiales; family MedAcidi-G1; genus UBA3125. The sequence continues at coordinate 13,433 of NZBE01000024.1, forward strand.
CGAGGTGCGGGCCCCGGGGTTCCCACCGGAGATGGTCGACGACGAACCTGAGGAGCCCGGCAGCGAGGTGGCTGCCCGCCGCTGACCCCCTACGTCCTGCGGACCGGGGGCTCGTCGGTGTGGAGGGGTGCGTAGAACTCCAGGTTCGACTCGAGCAGGTCCCAGATTGTGGCATCAGTAGGAGGCAGCTCGCCTTCGTGGACTCCGACGGATTCGACCCTGTCGCCCCACTTCATGACCACCGACCCCCAGGTGATGCCGCCACCGAATGCGGTGAGTACGACAACGTCGCCAGGCTTGAGGCGGCCTGCCTCGGCGGCATCTGCAATAGCCATCGGGATCGATGCGGCTGCCGTGTTGCCAAGGTTCTCGATGTTCACGAAGACCCGCTCCGGTTCGATGTCCAGCCTGCGGGCGGCGGCATCGATTATGCGTGCGTTGGCCTGGTGTGGGATGACCAGATCCACGTCATCTGCCGTGAGGCCGGCACGTTCCAGTGCCCTGGCGGCCGAGGCGGCAATGCCCTGTACGGCGATCTTGAACACCGCCTGGCCCTCAAAGTAGAGGCGGGTCTTCTCGGGGGACTTGCCCCAGTAGGGGTCGCCCCTGGTTCCCATTGCCTGCACCACCATGGTGTGGCCCTTGGAGCCATCGGCACCTATGTCCACCGAGAGCACTCCGACCTCAGAGTCAGTCGCCTCGTAGACGGTGGCACCGGCCCCGTCTCCGAACAGGATGCACGTTGAGCGGTCCCGGTAGTCCATTGCCATGTGCAGCTTTTCCACCCCGATCACGAGGACCCGCTCGGCGAAGCCTGACTCGATCATCCCGGTCACGTTGGCGGTTGAGTAGACGAAACCCGAACAGGCAGCGTTCAGGTCGAAGGCGGCGGCGTTCACCGCCCCCAGCCTGTCCTGGATCATGGACGCCACGCTCGGGCAGAGGAGTTCCGGGGTGCAGGTGGCCACGAGTATCAGGTCAAGCTCCTCGGGTTCGAGGCCCGCGCTGGCGAGCGCCCGGCGGCCGGCCAACTCGGCAAGGTCGGTGCCCTCCACGTGCGATATGCGACGGCTGTGGATTCCGGTTCGCTCGACGATCCAGTCGTTGTCGGTTTCGCAGAGGCGCTCGAGGTCGGCGTTGGTGAGGGCCACCGGTGGAACGCACTTTCCCCAGCCGGTCACAACGGCTCGCTTCGCCACTATTCCTCCCTCGGGATCGTCGCGTATCAGTGTTGCACGCTTGCTGGTACGACGTCGTCCGTCACCGGTGAGGGGCCTTGACCCCCCTATGCCCCGTAACCGCCGCCACCCGGTGTGGAGATCTGGACCACGTCGCCGGGATGGATCTCGCAACTGGCCGTTCCCGGCAGTCTCTCCTCGCTTCCGTCGGAACGGAAGACCGTGTTGATGCCGGTCGCTCCCGGTTCACCGCCGGCCATCCCGTAGGGGGCGACCTCCCGGTGTGAGGTGAGGAGGCTGACGGTGACGGCGTCGTTGAAGCGAATGCGCCGCACTGTGCCATCGCCGCCCCTGTGCGCTCCCGCTCCACCGGAACCTCGACGTATCGCGAAGTCCTCCAGTACGACCGGGTAGCGCCACTCCAGTACCTCAGGGTCGGTGAGGCGGGAGTTGGTCATGTGGGTGTGGACGGCGTTGCAGCCGTCCCGTCGGGCGGTGGCTCCCGCCCCGCCGCAGATCGTCTCGTAGTACTGGTAGCGGTCGTTTCCCCAGATGAAGTTGTTCATTGTTCCCTGCGGTGCCGCCATCACACCGAGGGCGCCGAACAGCGTGTCAACGATCAACTGTGAGGTCTCGACGTTGCCGGCGATGACCGCAGCCGGGTACTCGGGGCTGATCATCGACGGCTCGGGAAGGATCAACTCGAGAGGTTCCATGCATCCGGCGTTGAGTGGGATGTCGTCGTCGACCATGCAGCGGAACACGTACAGGACCGCTGCCTGGCAGACGGCACGTGGAGCGTTGTAGTTGCCCGGGTGGGTGCCGCTCGTGCCTGTGAAGTCGAGCGTGGCCGATCCGGCCTCGCGGTTGACGGTTATCGCCACGGACACCTGGTGGCCGTCGTCTGTGCCGTAGGTGAAGGAGCAGTCGCTGAGCGTTCCGATGAGGCGCCGTACCGAGTCCTCGGCGTTGCGCTTCACGTGGGCCATGTAGGCGTGAACCACGGTGAGGCCGTAGTGGTCGACCACCCCCAGCAGTTCGATCGTGCCCTTTTCGCATGCGGCCACCTGGGCCTTCAGGTCGGCGACGTTCTGGTCGGGGCTGCGGGCCGGGTAGGGGTCCCTCGCCAGGAGCTCCCTCAGGTCCTCTTCGAGGAACACGCCGTCCTCGACCAGCTTCTCGCCGTTCAACAACACCCCCTCCTGTTCGACCGAGGTGGAGTTGGCTGGTGCAGAGCCCGGTGTCATTCCACCCACGTCGGCGTGGTGGCCTCTGGATGCCACGTAGAAGATGATGTCATCGCCCTCGAATACAGGCTTGACCACGGTGATGTCCGGCAGATGGGT
>NZBE01000002.1 GCA_002687745.1 Acidimicrobiaceae bacterium
CCCCCGATGAGGTGGTGGTCCCCGGCCGGTCCCGTTGTCCGGACTCCCCGACCTGAGACATAGGCCACTGACATGCCGTCCGGTGAGATCCGGGGGTCGAAGGCATCACCTGATGAGGACATCTCGACCACCCGGCCGTCACCGGCCAGGTCGGCAAGGAACACCCGGCCATTCAGCGCAAGGCAGACACGGGAAAGGTCTGGCAGTGCGTCGTAGGCGACTATCCCCGAGCCCACCTCTCGAGTCCGCTCGCGACGCGCCAGTTCCGCTGGTGGCAGGTCGTCTCCGTCCTCCCGGAGAAGAGCCGGCGGGTCGGCTACGAGGCGCTCCTCACCCGTGGTGGGATCAAGAACCCACAGGCAGTTGACCGGATCATCCCCTGCGCCTGAACGGAGGAACAGGACCCGGCTGCCATCCTCTGAGACCGCCACGCTGCGCGGCTGCCCACAGGTGAACCGACGCGTTCGCGCCAGCTGCCTCGGGAAGGTGTCACCCACCGGGGCCTGCCGCCACGGGCTCCAGCCTGGCCGTGAAGTGCCTCAACCAGGGCGCCTGTTCGACGATGCGGTATCCACCGATGGATCCGGCCCTAGCGGCCACGTCGAGCACCACCTCGGCCACGTAGTCGATATGGCTCTGGGTGTACGTCCGTCGGGGGATGGCCAGGCGCACCAGTTCCATTGCGGCCGGGACCTCGGTGCCGTCCTCCTGTGGCACACCGAATGCCAGCGAGCCCAACTCGACTCCACGGACCCCGCCCTCGCGGTAGAACTCGACGGCCAGCGAGTGGGCTGGATACTCGTGCGGCGGAATGCGGGGTAGCAGCGCCCCGGCGTCAACGAAGACTGCATGACCACCAGGCGGTTGCACGATCGGAACGCCACCAGCAGCCACCTTCTCGGCCAGGTACTCAACCGACCGGGTGCGGTACCGCAGGTAGTCCTCGTCCAGCACCTCGACGAGGCCCTGTGCGATGGCTTCGAGGTCGTAACCGGCAAGGCCTCCGTAGGTGGGGAAACCCTCTGTGAGGATCAGGAGGTTGCGACACTCGACCGCGACCCGGTCGTCGTTGAGGGCCAGGAAGCCACCGATGTTGGCCAGGCCGTCCTTCTTGGCCGACATGGTGCAGCCGTCGGCCAGCGAGAACATCTCCTGTGCGATCTCCTTCGGCGTCCTGTCGGCGTACCCCTCCTCACGGGTCTTGATGAACCAGGCATTCTCGGCGAACCGGCAGGCATCCAGGAAGAACGGCACGTCGTACTCGTCGCACACCTGGCGAACAGCCCTCAGGTTGGCCATGGACACCGGCTGACCCCCACCCGCATTGTTGGTAACGGTCACCAGCACCAGTGGGATCCGGTCTCCGTCGGCCTCCAGCGACGAACGGAGTGCGGCAATGTCCATGTTCCCCTTGAACGGTGCCACCAGGGCCGGATCACTTCCCTCAGCGGCAACCAGGTCCCTGGCCTCGGCACCCCTGTACTCAACGTTTGCCCGGGTGGTGTCAAAGTGGTTGTTGTTGACCACGACATGGCCCTTGTCGGCCAGCACGGAGAAGAGGATCTTCTCGGCGGCCCGACCCTGGTGGGTCGGAATCACCTCGCTGAACCCCGTCAGGTCGCGCACCACCTCCTCGAACCGGAAGAAGGAGGGGCTTCCGGCATAGGACTCGTCTCCCAGCATCATCCCGGCCCACTGGCGGGTGGACATGGCACCCGTACCGGAGTCGGTGAGGAGGTCAACGGTGACCTCCTCGGCCCTCAGGCCGAACAGGTTGTAGTGGGATCTGCGGAGGGCCTCTTCGCGCACCTCCCTGGACGGCATCGAGATTGCCTGGACGGTGTGAACCCGGAAGGGTTCGATTATCGGTCGCTCACCCACTCATGTACTCCCCGGTAATGCCCCACCATTGCGAACGGTACAGCGCCGGGTTGGCTCCGGAACGCGGCCTGGAGCAGAATCCAGCCGTGCAACTTGGGCTTGTGTGGGGTTACTGGGGGGCGAGGCCACCATCTGACCTGGTTTCGCTGACCCAGGAGGCGGAACGGCTCGGATTCGACACCGTGTGGAGCGCCGAGTCGTGGGGCTCGGATGCCTTCTCCCCCCTCGTCTACCTGGCCGCCCACACCGAGCGGATCAGGTTGGGAACAGGCATCGTCCAGCTGGCTGCGCGTACACCCACCGCCACGGCTATGCACGCCGTCACGCTGGACCACCTCTCCAACGGCAGGCTGATCCTGGGGCTCGGAGTCTCCGGGCCACAGGTTGTCGAGGGCTGGTACGGGCAACCGTCCAGACGACCCCTGGCCCGTACCCGCGAGTACGTCGAGGTGCTCCGGTCGGCATTCGCCCGTGAGAGCCACCTGTCCTACGACGGGGAGTTCTACCAGCACCCCTACACGGGCGATGGTTCCCAGGGTCTGGGCAAGCCGCTGAAGGTGATGACCCACCCCTTGCGCTCCGACGTACCGATATTCATCGGTGCCGAGGGCCCGAAGAACGTGACACAGACATGTGAGATCGCCGACGGTTGGCTGCCGCTCTACTACTCGCCGTACCGGCCCGAGGTATACGCCGACGACATCGCCGGTCGACGCGAGGGTTTTGAGATCGCTGTCTACGTGGTGCTCCAGGTGACCGATGACGTCGAGGCAGGGCTCATTCCGGTGAAGACCAGCATCGCCCTCTACATAGGTGGGATGGGGGCCAAGGGCCAGAACTACCACACGCGGCTGATGGCGAGAATGGGCTTCGAAGAGGAGGCTCTCCGCATCCAGGACCTGTTTCTGGCCGGGAGGCGTGAGGAGGCTGTGGCGGCGGTTCCCACCGAGTTCGCTGACGAGATCAGCCTGATCGGGCCGCCCGAGCGGATCCGTGAGCGCCTGCAGGCCTGGGAGGACAGCCCTGTCACGATGCTCAACGTGTCCACCCGCAGCCCCGACGACCTTCGTCAGGTCGCCGAGATCGTGCTTGGCTGAGCCCCTTCCCGCTGTTCCTACAGCCCGGTGTTGGCTAGCGTGCGCGCCATGTCGGGGAACGGTGACGTCAAGGTTCGTGCGGCGGTCAGCCGTGGTGTCGGCATGGCCACCTCAGTCGAGGAACTCGTGCTTGCAGCCCCCGGCGCCGGCGAGGTACGTGTCGCCATCGACGCCTGCGCCGTCTGCCACTCGGACCTCATGTTCCTCGATGGTGGCTGGGCAACCGACTTTCCCGTGGTTCTGGGCCACGAGGCAGCGGGCCATGTCGTGGAGCTTGGCGAAGGCGTCGACAACGTCGCTGTCGGTGACCGGGTCGTGGTCTCGTTGATCCGCGCCTGCGGTGAGTGCCGGGCCTGTAGACGCGGCCACGATGTCGCCTGTACCGGCGACCTCGCCCTTCGAAACCGGAGTCCGCTGTCCGATCTCAACGGTGACCCGGTAGCCCACGGCCTGGGAACTGCCGCCTTTGCAGAGCAGGTTGTAGTCCACCGCTCCCAGGTGGCGGCCTTCCCGGACAGCGTGCCGTCCGAAGCGGCAGCCCTGCTGGGTTGTGGGGTCCTCACAGGGGTGGGGGCAGTCACCAATACGGCCCAGGTCGGCGAGGGAGAGTCCGTGGTCGTCATCGGATGTGGAGGGGTCGGCCTGAGCGTGGTCCAGGGAGCCCGGCTCGCAGGTGCCGATCCGATAATCGCCGTCGACCCCCTGGTGTCCAAACAGGAATCGGCCCTGAAGTTCGGTGCCACCCATGCCACCGGGCCCGATGACACCGCCGACAGGCTCACCGGAGCGACCGGAGGCCGACTGGCGGACCACGTGTTCGTGACGACGGCTGCACCGGGGGCCTTTGCAGGTGCCACGGGCCTGCTGGACCGCATGGGTTCCCTCGTCCTGGTGGGGATTCCGGCCGAGGGGGTGACGTTTGACATCGATCCGGGGGTTCTTGCCGTGGCGAACCAGAGGATCCTTGGTTCGAAGATGGGTACCGCCCGCCTGGCTGAGGACGTGCCCCGCCTGGTCGACCAGTACCTTTCCGACCAGCTTGACCTGGACGGCATGGTCACGTCGACGTACAGCCTCGACGAAATCGACACCGCCTTCGCCGAGGCACGGAGCGGCGAGGCGATAAGGACGGTTGTCGTCTTCGACCACTCAGGCCACACAGGGAACTCCACCAGATGAAGGTCGTCGACGTGGAGACCTTCGTTGTCGGCAACCCTCCACCACGCCACGGCGGCCGCTACTTCATCTTCGTGACGCTCACCACCGACGGCGGGGTGAAGGGCGTCGGTGAGGCGTACGTGGCAACCGTCGGGCCCCACATCGTTGCCGAGATGATCGAGGACGTCGCCGGACGCCATCTGGTGGGTGAGAGCCCCTTCAACGTGGAGACCTTCTGGCGCCGGGCGATCGGCAGCGGCTACTCGCTACGGCCTGATCCGACGCTGTGCGGTGTGATCAGCGCCCTCGAGATGGCCTGCTGGGACATCATCGGCAAGGAGACCGGCCGGCCGATCCACGACCTGCTCGGTGGTCGGGTTCATGAGGGCCTCCGCTCCTACACCTATCTGTACCCCCGGGATGACGACGCCTACGCACCGAAGGACGGTCCGAACCTCTACACCGATCCCGTGCTGGCGGCAGAGCAGGCGGTTCGCGAGGTCGAGCGGGGTTTCACTGCCGTGAAGTTCGACCCGGCAGGGCCCTACACGGTGTTCGACGGCCGCCAACCCTCCCTGGAGCGCCTTGACCTGTCAGAGCGCTACACAGCGGCAATCAGGGAAGCGGTCGGAGACAGGGCCGACCTGCTGTTTGGAACCCACGGGCAGTTCACCCCGTCAGGCGCGCTGCGCATGGCTAGACGCCTCGAGGCCTACGAACCCCTCTGGTTCGAGGAGCCGGTACCCCCAGATGACGTGGAGGGCATGGCGAGGGTGGCGGCCGGAACCACGATTCCTGTGGCCACCGGTGAACGGCTAACGACCGCAGGCGAGTTCGCAGCCGTCCTCCGGGCCGGGGCGGCGTCGATCCTCCAACCCAACCTGGGGCGTAGCGGTGGCATCCTCCAGGGCAAGAAGATCGCCTCGACGGCCGAGGTTCACCAGGCGCTGCTGGCCCCGCACTGCTACTGCGGACCCGTCGTGGCTGCTGCCAACATCGCCCTTGCGGCCTGCTCTCCGAACTTCCTGATCCTGGAGTCGATCGACGACTGGGGTGGCTTCCACGCCGACCTCCTGGAGACACCGATCAGGTGGGAGGACGGGATGGTCATACCGTCCGGCGAGCCCGGACTGGGTGTGGTGCTGAACGAGGATTTGGCGAGGGCCCACCCCTACGAGGGTGACGAACTGCACCTGACCCCGTCCCTGAGACCTCAGGCAACCTCGGAGAACCTGCCTACCTGACCCTCTCCCACCGGGCGATTACCGCTTGGCAGCAATATCTTGACCAGTTCCCACATTTCGGTAATCTACTCCCGGCATGAACTCGGTACAGAGCATTGAACGCGCCCTCACCCTCATGGAGGAGGCGGCACGCCAGCCGGGCGGCCTCGTCGACCTGGCCCGGCGGGCGGACCTTCCCGTCAGCACGACAGCACGCATTCTCGGCACCCTCGAGGGCGCCGAGGCAGTAACGCGCAGCCCTGACGGCTCCTACCGGATCGGCTCGCTCATGCGCAGCATGGGAAAATCGCTGGATCTTGGAACAGACCTGCTGACCGCCTCCGAACACCACCTGTCTGCGATGGCAGCCGACCTGGACGAGGCAGCCTGTATCTCTACCGTGGTTGGCCATGACGTGTTGACCGTTCGCCAGGTAGATGCACCCAAGCCCATCCAGGCTGAGGACTGGACCGGAACCCGGGTTCCCCTGCATGCCGGATCTGCCGGCTTCGTGATCATGGCAACCTGGTCCGAGGCCGAGGTGGAGGCCTTCCTCGCCGGCAACCTACCGGCATTGACCGACCGCACCGTCGTGGACCCGGACGCCCTCCGGTCGCTGATCAACGATGTCCGTCGCAGGCGTGTCATCTGGACCCACGGCGAGTACGTGGAGGGCCTGTCGAGTTGCGCAGCCGCAATCCTCAACGCACGCGGCAACGCCGTGGGTGCCCTGTACACCTACGGGCCCAGCTACCGGTTCCCGCAACCGGATACGGCCTCAGACGTAGCCGCACAGGTTCTCGACCGGGCTGACAGGATTTCAGCTGAACTCGGCTACCGGGCACCGGAGGGTGGTTCCCGGTGACACGTCGTGGCAGGAGTGCACGGGAGGGCGCAAGGTCCCGAACCCGCAACGCGGCCACAGACCAGCCGCCGTCTGAACAACCGCGGATGCGCCTCGACCCCATCAGGGCCGTGTCCGAAGACGAACTGGAATCCATCCATCTGGCATCCCTTCGGGTCCTCGCAGAGACAGGTATCGACTTTCTGGATGAGAAGGCGCGCCGGCAGTTGGCCGACGCAGGGGCAGACGTCGACGGAGACCGGGTCCGCTTCGACCCGGACCTGGTCCTCAACCTCGTGGCCACCGCGCCGGCAGAGTTCACCCTCCACGGGGTTCGCCCGGAGCGGAACCTGACCATGGGCGGCAACTTCATCACCACCACGTCGGTGGCCAGCCCGCCGTTCGTGACCGGCCTGGGCCGTGACCGGCGCGACGGCAACCGCGACGACTACCGCAACCTGATCAAGCTGGGTCAGGTTCTCAACATCATCCACACCGCAGCCGGCTACCCGGTGGAACCTATGGACCTGCACCCGTCGGTCCGGCACCTCCACGCCACCCACGACATGCTCACGCTCTCCGACAAGCCATCGTTCGTCTACAGCCTCAGCAGGCAGCGCAACCTCGATGCCATCGAGATGACCCGTATCGCCAGGGGCGTCAGCGACTCCACCATCGACGAGCAGGCCTCCATCATCTCGGTTATCAACGCCAGCACGCCGCTGCGCTACGACACGGTGATGCTCCACGGCATCCAGGAGATGTCGGCCCGAAATCAGGTGATCGTCATCACCCCGTTCACCCTGGCCGGTGCAATGGCGCCGATAACGGTGGCCGGTGCACTGGTACTGCAGAACGCGGAGGCCCTCGCGGGCATCGCCTACACACAGGTTGTGAAGCCCGGGGCACCGGTCATCTACGGGGGCTTCACCTCCAACGTCGACATGCGCTCCGGCACCCCGGCATTCGGCACCCCCGAGTACTGGCAGGCATGCCTGATCGGGGGCCAGCTGGCCCGACGCTACGACCTCCCCTACCGGTCATCGAGCGTGAACGCCTCCAACAGCGTCGACGCCCAGGCTGCATACGAGAGCGTGTTCTCCCTGTGGGGAGCGGTCATGGGCGGAGTCAACCTGCTGCTCCACGGTGCAGGTTGGCTGGAGGGAGGCCTCCTGGCCTCGTACGAGAAGATGGTCATAGACGCCGACAACCTGAACATGGTTGCGGCGATGCTGAAACCGATCACCGTCGACGACTCCACACTTGCAGTCGAGGCCATCGCAGAGGTGGGACCGGCGGGCCACTTCTTCGGTACCTCCCACACCCAGGAGCGCTACACCACCGAGCACTTCCAGCCAATGGTCTCGGACTGGCGCAACTTCGAGAGTTGGGACGAAGGTGGTCGCGTCGAGGCCCACCAGAGGGCCGAGAAGCTGGCCCACCAGCTTCTGGACTCCCACGAGGAGCCTCCGATGGACTCCACAGTCCGTGCAGAACTCGACGAGTTCGTGGCCCAGCGGGTAGACGAGGGCGGCGTCGAGACCGACTACTGAGCAGTGCAGTCCCACAAGGAGCCAGGAGCATGAAGCAGCAGACCAAGGTGGTTGTGATCGGCGGCGGTGTCGTCGGGTGCAGCGTTCTCTACCACCTCACCGAGGCCGGCTGGACCGACGTGGTGCTCGTCGAGCGTAGGGAACTCACCGCCGGTTCCACCTGGCACGCGGCAGGTGGAATGCACACCATCAACGGCGATCCGAACGTGGCCGCCCTTCAGCGCTACACGATCCAGCTCTACAAGGACCTGGAGGAAAAGTCGGGCCAGCCATGTGGAATACACCTGACCGGCGAGTTGATGCTGGCAGAGACCGAGGAACGAATGGACTGGCTCCGGATGGTCCACGCCCGCAGCCGCTACCTCGGCATGGACACCGAGTTGATCTCGGTGGCCGAGGCCAGGGAGCACCTCCCCTACATGGAAGAGGAGTTCTTCGTGGGTGCCATGTTCGACCCGGTAGGAGGCCACGTCGACCCGTCCGGGGTGACACACGCCTACGCGGCGTGTGCCCGCATGGCCGGTGCCGAGATCTACAGGAACACATGGGCCGAGGACATTGTCCAACGCGCCGACGGCACCTGGGACGTGGTCACCGAAAAGGGCACCATCAACGCCGAACACATAGTGAACTGCGGTGGCCTGTGGGCCCGCGAGGTCGGGCGCATGTGTGGAATCGAGTTGCCGATCCTGGCAATGGAGCACCAGTACCTGCTGACCGAGGAGATTCCCGAGTTGAGGTCGTGGCTCGATGCCACTGACGGACACGGCCGCGGTGCCGTCGACTTCGGAGGCGAGATCTACACGCGTGCCGAGGCCGGCGGCCTTCTACTGGGTACCTACGAGCAGGCCGGCGTTCCCTGGCAGACCAGGGAGACCCCATGGGACTTCGGCTCACAGCTGCTCTCCCCCGACCTGGACCGGATCGCTCCGTCTCTCGAGGTGGGCTTTGCCCACTTCCCGATCTTCAACGAGGTCGGCATCAAGCAGGTCATCAACGGGCCGTTCACGTTCGCCTCCGACGGAAACCCGTTGATCGGGCCCATCCGCGGCCAGCGCGGACACTGGGTGGCCTGTGGTGTCATGGCAGGTCTCAGCCAGGGGGGCGGTGTGGGCCTTGCAGTTGCCAACTGGATGACCACCGGCGACCCGGGCTTCGACGTCTGGGGCATGGACGTGGCCCGCTACGGCGACTGGACGACCCCCGCATACACGCGGGCCAAGGTCCAGGAGAACTACAGCCGCCGCTTCCGCATCTCGTTTCCCAATGAGGAGCTACCAGCAGGCCGGCCACTCTTCACCTCACCCATCCACGGGCGCCTTACCGGGGCAAACGCAGTGTGGGGGGCCTACTACGGCCTGGAGACCGCCATGTGGTTCCAGAGGCCCGGGGAGGACCCGGTCGAGGATGTCACCTTCCGACGCTCCAACGCCTTCGACGTGGTTGCCGACGAGGTCAGGGCGGTCCGCGAGGGTGTCGGCATGATCGAGACCACCGGCTTCGCCAAGCACGAGTTCACCGGTTCCGGGGCAAGGGCATTCCTCGACCGGGTGATGGCCAACCGGATCCCGGCCGAGGGCCGCATGGCGCTGACCCCGATGCTGAACCACCAGGGAATGCTCATCGGCGACTTCACCGTTGCGGCTCTTCCGACAGCCCTCGGAGACGACGAGCGGTTCCTGGTGCTCGGCTCGGGCATCGCCGACGGGTACCACGAGCGCTGGTTCAGAGAGCACATGGACGACTTCGGGGACGGGGTCGGCTACCGGTCCCTGGGCCACGAACTGACAGGCCTATCCATCGCCGGACCGGCATCGCGCGACCTGCTGGCGTCGGTAGCCGAGGCGGACGTGTCCGGTGATGCGTTCCGGTTCCTCGACATCCGACCGATGTCGCTCGGCGTGGTTCCTGCGCTCGTGGGCCGTATCACCTTCACAGGCGACCTGGGCTACGAAATCTGGGTTCCGGCATCGCTGCAGGCCCGCCTGTTCGACATGCTCATGGCAGCAGGAGCGGTACACGACATCCGGCTGTTCGGCCTGAACGCCCTCAACAGCATGCGATTCGACAAGAACTTCGGTGGCTGGGCCACCGAGTACCGACCCATCTACACACCGTGGGAGGCGCGGATGGGAATGTTCGTAAAGTTGGACAAGGGTGATTTCATCGGCCGGGAGGCCGCCGCCGCCTCGTATGAAGCCGGGGCCGACCGCCTGCTCACAGCCTTCACCGTCGACGTTGACGACGCCGACGTGATCGGCAACGAACCCATCTGGCACAATGGAGAGGTCGTCGGGTGGGTCACCTCCGGCGGCTATGCACACTGGTCGAAGGCCTCCTGCGCCCTCGGCTACGTACCTGCTCACCTCGCAGAGGTCGACGAAGGTTTCGAGATCGAGGTGGTGGGCGTGAAGAGGTCGGCCAGCCGACTCGCAGAGCCGCTGTTCGATCCGTCTGGAACACGGATGCGGTCCTGAGAGGAGGAGGTCACCATGGGTGCGCCAGGAACACGACCCGAGAACCCCGACGACCCCCTGGTCCAGCGCGCGGCAACGGTCGGCAACCGCATTGTCATGGGGCCCGGGGAGCCGGCCATCTCCGAGTGGGTTGCCGCCGGACTGGAGCTCCCCGACCTTGACTCGATGCAGCGCTACCGCCTGGAGCGCATCCAGGAACGGCTGGCGGTCGAGGATGTGGCCGGTGTGCTGCTCTTTGACCCGCTCAACCAGATGTACGCCACCAACTCGCCGAACATGCAGATGTGGTTCACGCACAACCATGCCCGGTGGGCGTTCGTTGCCACCGACGGACCGCTGATCCTGTTCGACTACCAGGCCTGTGAGTTCCTCTCGGCCCACAACCCCCTGATCGACGAGGTCCGGCCGACGACGACCTTCACATACTTCCCTGCCGGTACCCGTGTCGACGAGCGTGCGACGAAGTTCGCAGCCGAGATAGCCGACCTGGTCCGCACCCACGGTGGTGGCAACAACCGGCTGGCCGTCGACGTGATCCCGCCGGCGGGTTCCGCTGCTCTCGTCGCAGAAGGCCTTGTGCTCACCGACGGAATGGCCGTCATGGAGAGGGCGCGGGCGGTCAAGGGACCTGACGAGATCGCCGCCATGCGCTGCTCGGTGGAGGCCACCCGGGTCTCCTGTCAGAAGATGTTCGAGGCCATGGAACCGGGAATGACCGAGCAGGCACTGTGGGCCGTTCTGTGGGCCGAGATGCTGGCCCGGGGCGGCGAGTGGATGGAGTGCCGCCTGCTTGTGTCGGGGCCACGGACCAACCCGTGGTTCCAGGAGTGCAGCAGTCGTGTGATTGAGAACGGCGACTTCGTCGCCTTCGACACCGACCTTGTTGGCGCCTACGGGATGATGACCGACATCTCCCGCACCTGGGTGTGTGGCGATGCAGCGCCGACGGCACAGCAGCGGCACGTCCACGAGTTGGCCGTTGAACAGGTCACCCGCAACATCGACCTGCTCACACCCGGTCGCACCTTCCACGAACTGGTACACGAGGCGTGGATGCCGCCTGTCGACGAGTACCGGCACTACTCCTGCCTGTACCACGGGGTCGGCCAGTGCGATGAATGGCCGGACATCAAGTTCCCGGCGGACTGGGATGCCGGAGGCTACGACGGAGTGCTCGAGGCCGGAATGGTCCTGACGGTCGAGTCGTACGTGGGGTCCTACGCAGGCGGTCAGGGGATCAAGTTGGAGAACCAGGTCCTCGTGACCGACGACGGGCCGGAGAACCTCTCACCCTGGTCGCTTGACCTGGACTCATTCCACATCCTGTAGCACCGGCCGACTCTGGATCCCCACATGCCTCCCGGTACCCTCGGGCAGTCCGTAGAACCATTCTGGAGAACCCAATGAGCAAGATGTGTGAGGGCCGCGTCGCAATCGTCACCGGTGCAGGCCGCGGCATAGGCAGGGAGCACGCGCTGATGCTCGCCGAGCAGGGCGCACGGGTCGTCGTCAACGACCTCGGAGGCGACGAGGCCGGCGGTGGCGCAGACCTCACCCCGGCCCAGGAGGTCGTGAACGACATCGAGGCAATGGGCGGCGAGGCAGTGGTCAACGGCTGCAACGTGGCCGACTTCGCCTCTGCCGGCGAGATGGTCCAGCAGGCAATCGACACCTGGGGCCGTCTCGACATAGTCATCAACAACGCCGGCATCCTGCGGGACCGGATGGTGTTCTCCATGTCTGAGGACGACTGGGACTCGGTCATAGCCGTGCACCTGAAGGGCACCTTCGCACCCACCCACCACGCCGCCACCTACTGGCGCAACCACGTCAAGGGCGGCGGTGAGCCGTTCGGACGCATAATCAACACAGCATCACCGTCGGGCATATACGGAAACGTGGGCCAGACCAACTACGGCGCAGCCAAGGCCGGAATCGCCTCGTTCTCGATCATCGCCGCCCAGGAGCTGGTGCGCTACGGCGTCACCGTCAACTGCCTGGCCCCCACCGCCCTCTCCAGGCTCACCGAGTCCCTCATGGGCGGGGCGGAGAACATCTCCGAATCAGCCAGGGAGGCCATGTCGCCTCGCTGGGTTGCCCTGATAGCCACGTGGCTGTGCAGCGAGGAGGCCCAGAACGTGACAGGACGGGTGTTTGACATCCGCGGCAAGCACCTCGGTATCGCCGAGGGCTGGCACCTGGGTCCGACCGCCGAACAGCCCGACGAGCCGGGGGACCTGGGACCGGTGGTGAGTGACCTGATGAAGGCTGCGCGCCTCAACGCCGACATGTCCGGCGGGGACCACGAGGGCCCGGGCTTTCCCTCCCGGGGTCTCTGACTCCCGACGACCTGACCCGGTTCACTCACGTCTCCGGACGTCGCCGGGCAGCGCTCGCTGTCAGCGGCCCTTGAAGTCGGCTTCGCGCTTCTCCAGCCAGGCCGCGGCGGCCTCCCGCACGTCGGCGGTGCCGAAGTTGGTGCTCTGCGCCAGGCCCTCGGCCTCCAGGGCCTGGGCCATTGACGAGGAGGCCCCGTGGTTCAGGAGGCCCTTGGTCATGGAGAGCGCCAGCGGCGGTCCGGTGGCAATCCGCGACACCACGCCGTCGACGTGGGCGTCCAACTCGTCATCTGGAAGCACCCGGTTGACCAGGCCGATCCGGTCGGCCTCAGCCGCATCGATGACCTCGGCGAGCAGGGCCAGTTCCTTGGCACGGTGCAGGCCCACCCTGCGCGGCAGCAGCCACGAACCACCGAAGTCCAGCGACAGCCCCCTCCGGGCGAAGATCTCAGAGAACCTCGCCGTGTCCGAGGCGTAGACCAGGTCGCAGCCGAGCGCGATGTTGAGGCCGGCGCCGGCTGCGACGCCGCGCACCTTGGCCACCACGGGGTGCTGCACGTCGTGGAGGGCCATCGCTGCCTCCTTGATGCGTCGCATGTTCCGCAGAGGCACGACGGGGGTCTCGCCTGAGACCCGGTCGGCCTGCCCGGACACGTCCGCACCGGAACAGAAGTTCCCCCCTGCGCCTGTTACCACGAGCACCCTGACGGAGTCATCCTCGTTCACCGACCGGCAGAGTCGACCGAAGTCGACGAACATCCGGGAGGTCATGGCGTTCATGACCCGGGGTCGGTTGATGGTCACCGTCACCACGGCCCCATCCCTGTCGACCAGCAGGTCGTCTGTGCCCTCGATCATGGCGGGACCATAGTCCCGGCCGCCACGCCGGCCCAAAGACGGCCGGGGTGGCGCCGGTGCCACTGGATCAGGCTGCTGCCACCTCGACGTCGTCGTAGGTCTTGTTCCTGCGGAACTCGGTAAGGATGCTCTTCGAGGTGACCGCCAGGATGGCTCCGGCGAACATCGTCAGGAAGGCCCCGGCACCGGTAACCACGTTCAGGTCGGAGACCCGCGCAAGGCTCGCGACCCAGATGATGCCGATCAACGCCAGGCCACCACCTGCGCCGGCCACAGCCGCACTCCAGCGCCACTTTCGCTCCTCATCGAGACCCAACAGGCCAGAGGCCGGCACCGTGAGGGCTGCTCCGATGACCGAGACCACGATTGCCAGCCTGGACAGGCCCCCGCCCTCGTCGCTGTAGCCGTCGGTTGTCACCTTGGCATTCTTGCGGAACTTGTTACGGAGCGAGGTGACCTTGCTGGTGTTGGCGGCTGCCAGAGCGGGGTTCTTCTCGGCTTCGGCGCGGAGAATCTCCATCTGTTCCAGAATCTCGGGCGGGAGTTCTGTTCCAGCGCGCTCATCAAATGTCCAACCCGAGTAGCCACCGACAACCACCAGCACGACGACCAGTGCCCCAGTTGCCATACGACCCCATCCCACTATCCGATCCAGTGGGCGGAACGCCGAGTAGGGGGCTGTCTGGAGGGCCACCAGGGAGCCAACGAGCATCACGGCGCTGGCCACTATGGCCACCAGCACACCGGGGCCTCGGACATAGGCCTCAACATCCATATGGGGTGAGACCACCCAGTAGGTGACCGAAGCGACGAGCGAGCAGGTCGAGGAAATCACCATCGCATCGGCAGCGAACCAGCGCGAGCCGGACCGGATCGAGACCGCCACGACTGCCCCGACCAGCAGCGCCGTGAGGATCTGGGTATCGAGGAAGACTGCGGAGTCACCACCGCCGATGCTCCCCAGGACCAGCCACCGCACGGCAAGGCCTGCCAGCACCGCTATGGCAAGCGAGGTCCGCTGGTCGAGCTTCCTGCCAACGAGCGTGTAGACGGCCGCTGCGGCAGCCAACGCAACCAGGCCCCTCGCCGCAAGCAGGCTGGTGACGGGTGCCACGAGCAGGCCCACTAGGGCGATGGCCAGGCCGGCGCCGAGGTCGTTCCAGGTGTTCCTGGTGGCCTCGAACAGGTTGAAGCGATCCAGGGCGGCTGCCGCACACGCACCGACGGCGGCTACCACCACGGCCAGAACCTCGGCCGGCAACCCGACAGGCGACTCGAACCAGAAGCCGAGGAGGCCTGCCGTCAGGGCCCAGGCGCCAGCTGTACGCCAGTGGACGGGGAGGGACTTCCCCGCCAGGCCGACAAGGAGGCCCAGGACGGCAGGGATGGCTACGGCCTCGATCGCCACCGCCCAGACGGACTGTGCCTCGATTCCCGCCAGGTTGGCGAGCGTCACGTGTCCGTCGAACTGGCCCAGGATCGGGAAGGCGTAGACGGCGGTGAAGGCTCCCACGGCGACCGCCGCCAGGCCACCTGGACCGCGCAGGCGTCCGACCCCACCGGTCCAGAACAGGCATGACCCGGCTGCCAGGATCGCGAAGAACCCCGTGAACAGGACGACGATGCCAGCCCAGCTACCCCCGGAGGCCTGGTACCCGTTGAAGGACTGGCCGACCAGGTCGATGTCGATCGCCCGCGAGTGGCTGGACAGCAGGCCTGCATCGCTTCCCCAGGTCATGAGGGTGGCGATGACGGCCACAACGCCCCCGAGGCCGACGATGGCCATTCCGAGGCGTTCCCGTCCGGTCGCCACGACCTCGCGCTCGACATGGACGACCTTGCTGGCCTTCAGGTCATCGGTCTCGGCCGCCTCGATCTTCCTGATCAACTCCTCCGGGTCGCCGCGTTGGCTCATTGCCTCCCTGATCCGCGTCAGGAGGTTGGCACCACCCTCCTCNGGCTGGGACAGGCGGTCGAGCACGACGGCAACGGTCCACAGGGCGAGACCGGAGGAGATTCCAAGCCCCACGTCGAGGTTCTGGACAGCACGGAAGACCAGGAGACCGAGCCCCGAGGCTCCCATGATGGCGGCGATGCCCACCATGGCGATTGCCAGCATGAGCGTCTGGTTCAACCCGGCCATGATCGACGGCTTGGCCAGCGGCAACTGGACATCGGTCAGCACGCGCAGCTCAGATGCCCCATAGGCCCTGCTGGCCTCAACCACGTCCTCAGGGACATGCCTGATACCCAGGTTCACCATGCGTACCAGGGGTGGCAGGGCGTAGATCATGGTCACCATGGTTGCCGGCACGACGCCGATGGAGAAGAAGAACACGAACGGCACCATGTAGACGAAGGTATGCACCGTCTGCATGGCATCCAGGACCGGTCTGATCACGTTCCACGCCGAATCCACCCGGGCACAGATGACACCCAGCGGTATACCGATGAGGGCGCAGAGACCCACCGCAACGAGCACCATGCCGATGGTGCGCATGGTCTCCAGCCAGTACGTGGAGCCGAGGAGGCCACACATGACCAGGCCTGCTCCGGACATGAGACCGACCTTGGGTGTGCGGACCAGGGAACCCATGATGACCGTGAAGATCACGACCTGGTACCAGGGAAGTACCAGCAGGAAGTCGTTGACGATGTTCTCGAGCAGGAAGTCAAAGGGCCACTTGACGGCGTTCAGGAACCACTCGGCGTTGAGGTCCATCCAGTCGACAATCTGGTCGAACCAGTGGCCGATGGGCAACTGGAACTGGTCAAGGACATCGGTCTCGGCCAACCCGACATCGCCCTTGCGGCCCGTCCAGTCGCCNGTCTCGGCGGCAAGTATCCAGGTGGTGAAGCTCACAGGAAGACCTCCCTCTCGAAGCCGTCGACCAACTGCTCCACGCGGCCCATCTCCTCCATGATCTCCTGAGGTTCAAGCTCACCCACGAGAAACCCTGCATCATCCACCACCGCGATCGGGATGCCGCGTCCGGCCGCCGCGTAGTTGTCGTTGAAGCGGGCCGCTGCGGTGGTCGTTTCGAAGTCGGAACGGAGAACCGAATCCAGATCGGTGGTCCCGTGGGCGAGGGCGGTAGCTGCATCGGTCTTCGTCAGCATGCCGGTTGGCCGACCGTCGACGTCACACACGAAACCGCCTCGGCGTTCTCCCAGTGCATCGATGCACTCTGTGAGGGTCCGGTTCGTGTCCAGGATGATCGGCGGGTGCATGATCTTGCCGACGTCGATGACGCGTCCCTGGTCGACATCCTGCACGAACTCCGCCACGTAGCCGTCGGCCGGCTCGGTGAGGATCTCCTCAGGCGTGCCGATCTGGATGACCCTGCCATCGCGCAGGATGCACACCCGGTTACCGATACGTAGGGCCTCGTTGAGGTCATGGGTGATGAAGAGGATTGTCTTGTGGAGCTTGGACTGGATTGTCATCAGCTCGTCCTGCATCTGGCGTCGAATGAGCGGGTCAAGGGCGCTGAACGCCTCATCCATGAGGAGGATGTCCGGGTCGGTGCACAGNGCCCTCGCGAGGCCGACACGCTGCTGCATCCCACCGGAGAGTTCCCGCGTGGAGTTGAAGGCGTACGCCTCCAGGCCGACCATCGCAAGCGCCTCGATGGCCGCCTCGTGGCGCTCATCCTTCTCAACACCCTGGACCTTCAGACCATAGGCGGTGTTGTCAATGACGTTGCGGTGAGGGAACAGCGCAAAGTGCTGGAACACCATGGAGAGCTTCTCGCGGCGAAATGCCTGCAGGGCCGCCCCTCTAAGCTCCTGAACGTCGATCCCCTCCACAATTACCCTTCCATGGGTCACGTCATGGAGTTTGTTCACCGTCCTGATCGCCGTGGACTTGCCCGAGCCTGACAGGCCCATCACCACGAAGATCTCGCCCTTGTTGACCGAGAACGAGATGTCCCGCATACCGACCACATGCCCGGTCTGGCGCTGGACCTCGTCCTTTCCCACCCCAGAGGAACAGAGATCAAAGGCCCGACCGCGCGGGTTGGGACCGAATATCTTGTAGACGTTCTCGAGTGCGATTATCGGCGCTTCGTCCGACATGCATCCCCCCCCTCGGGTCAAGTGTGCCCGCCTGTGGCCTCTCGTCGTTGTGAGCCGACACGTCTGTCGAAGAGGCGAAGGTAACACAACAACTCCGCCTCATTCCACAGGTCCCCGACAGCCGGCAACTACCTGAAACGGTGTGAGGCCGGGCCCCGTGGGACCCGGCCTCCACGCTGTTCCCGGTTCCCCACCCCCGGTCAGGAGGCGGGGAACCGGATCAACTATCTAGGTGGATCAACCAGCCGCCGCCTCGGCGATCCAGCCGGCCACGATGTCGGCGTTGTCGGCCATCCAACTGGAAGCCAACTCGACGATGTGTGCCTCTGAACCGTCACCATCGGTCTGGTCGACCTGCAGGAACGAAAGGTCCAGGATGGACGGCTTGACCAACGGCAGCAGCCTCCGCATGAACGGATTGGCATCCAGCACCGACGTGTTCGCCGATATCTGGATGTCAGCAGCCGACCAGCCCAACTGACACGGCTGCGTGCACATGTCAGCGCCGAAGGCTGTGAAGCCCTCCTCCTGCTGGTGGTTCTCGCCACCCTCCTTGCCCAACGGGTTCGAATCATCGAGCACCGCCTCAACGGACAGCCACAGGACGTTGTCCCCGGGTACCAGAACCGTCAGGTACGACGCCGGCGACCAGGTGTAGATAATCCCCGGGTCACCAGCGTTCACGCGGTTCACCATCTCAGCGAACATTGCGTCGTAGTCAGCCTTGGTCTCAACCAGGTTGTCCCACGGCTCGGTGCCGTTACCGAAAGCAATCTGGTTCTCGATGATGTCGTCACAGGTCCACGACTCCGGGCAACCAAGGATCTCGCCCTTGCCGTCACCATCGGTGTCGAGTGCCCCGTAGAGCGCCGGATCACGGTTGATCTGGTCCATGGTCGAGATGTTGTTCTCCTCGGCCCAGGTCTTGGTGATCAGGAAGCCCTGGACACCGGAGTCCTGGAACAGGCCAGGCACGGCCTCAACGTGGTCACCGACGATCGAACCATCGGACAACTCGTTCTCGAACCACGAGAAGTGACCCGGATACCAGCTGTTGGCCCACAGGTCACAAGTGCCCTCAGCCATCGCCGTGTAGGCGTTGGACGGGCCCAACTCGATCAGAGAAGGATCAGAAACCGAGTAGCCAGCCTGCTGGAGAATCTGACGCACCATCTCAGACTGGATGTAGGCAGAAGCCCAGTTCGCACGACACATCGTCAACTCCACACCCGTACCGGGTGTCAGGTTGACCGGAGCCGATGCCTCGGCGATCCAGCCGGCCACGATGTCGGCGTTGTCGGCCATCCAACTGGAAGCCAACTCGACGATGTG
>NZBE01000025.1 GCA_002687745.1 Acidimicrobiaceae bacterium
CTGTTGAGGAGCCTGTGGCCGAGGAGGCGCCTGTTGAGGAGCCTGTGGCCGAGGAGGCGCCTGTTGAGGAGCCTGTGGCCGAGGAGGCACCTGTTGAGGAGCCCGTGGCCGAGGAGGCACCAGCCGACGAAGCCATCGAAGCCGCTGTTGACGAGAACGAGGAGGCGTAACCATGTCCGTCGAAGCCCCCATCGCAGAAGATGTCCTTGAGTTCCTGATCAAGTCCATAGTCGAGGACCCCGATGCCGTGAGCATCTCCACGGGGGGTGATTCCCGTTGCGTGTTCTCCGTGACCGTGGGTGACGGCGACATGGGTCGTGTAATCGGAAAGCGTGGCCGCGTGGCCAACGCCATCCGCACCATCGTGCGCGCTGCCGCCGTCCGCGACGATGCCGAGATAGACGTCGACTTCGTCGACTGACCGGGACCGGTCACACCGGACCATGTCAAAGAGACCGGATGCCGCTGATCCGGTCATGCTCGAGGTCGGTCGCATCGACCGACCCCACGGTCTCAGCGGCGAGGTCGTCGTGACCCTGCTGAGCACACGACCCGAGCGCCTTGCGCCCGGGTCCCGCCTCTCCACCGAACGTGGACCTCTGACGGTCCGCACCAGCCGACCCCACCAGCACAGGTTCCTCGTCCGCTTCGACGAGGTGCCCGACTCTGATTCAGCCGAGCGCTGGCGGGGGGTGGTGCTCACCGCCGAGCCGATCGACGAACCCGACGACGGAACCCTCTGGGCGCACCAGTTGATAGGTGCCAGGGTCATCGACCAGCACGGAACAGACCACGGAGTCGTACGGTCTGTCGTCGACAACCCCGCCAGTGACCTTCTGGAGCTCGAGGACGGCCGCCTGGTTCCAGCAGCGTTCGTGGTAGGTCACATACCCGGCACAGAGATCTGGGTGGATGTTCCCGTCGGCCTGCTGGACGACAGCGGGGTGTGACCTTGCGCACCGAGGTGTTCACCCTGTTCCCGGAGATGATCGACGACTACGTCGGTCGGAGCATCCTGGGTCGCGCGATCGGTTCCGGGAGCCTTGAGGTCCGCTGCCACGACCTGCGCCTCGCCACCGTCGATGTGCATCGCACTGTCGACGACAGCCCGTTCGGAGGCGGTGCCGGAATGGTGTTGATGCCCGAGCCGGTGTTTGCCGCGGTTGAGACCGTGTCTCCGGTCCGGCCGTTGATACTGCTCGGGCCGGGCGGCCGGCGGTTCGACCAGGGGGTTGCGACCGAACTTGCCGCCCTTGAGGGCTTCTCGCTCCTGTGTGGTCGCTACGAGGGCGTCGACGAACGGATCCGCACAGACCTTTGCGACGACGAGATCTCCGTCGGCGACTATGTCCTGGCGGGCGGCGAACTGGCCGCCCTGGTGGTCATAGAGGCCGTGGCAAGGCTGCAGCCGGGTGTCCTCGGCAACGACGCGTCCGCTCTCGACGAGTCGTACTCGGCTGGCCTTCTGGAACACCCCCAGTTCACCCGACCAGCCGACTTCCGTGGCCTCGAGGTCCCCGATGTGCTCCGCTCGGGTGACCATGCCCGGGTTGGGCGTTGGCGCCGAGCCGCCTCGCTGGCCCGCACCATCGCGCTCCGTCCCGACCTGATTGACAGGCGTGGCGGTGTCAGCGACGAGGAGCAGGCGCTCCTGACCGAGTTCGGACTGGATGCCTGAATCGGACACGTCGGGGATCACCGGTGGCGTCAGGTTCGGCGGCGCCTATGCTTGTCGCCCGGTACCGGTGCCTGACCCCGGGTCCACCCAGATTCCAGTCCCTTCCGGGACGAACCGTTCAAGGACGAGCCATGCAGCCCACAGATCTCGTTGACAGCCAGAACCTCCGCGACGACGTGCCCGACTTCGGTCCCGGCGACGCACTCAAGGTCCACGTACGCGTCACGGAGGGAAACCGCCAGCGCGTACAGGTCTTTGAGGGGGTCGTTGTCCGTCGGCAGGGAAGCGGTGTCCGTGAGAGTTTCACGGTGCGCAAGATCAGCTTCAGCGTCGGCGTGGAGAGGACCTTCCCGATCCACTCACCGGTGATCGACCACATCGAGGTGATGAGCCGGGGAGACGTCCGCAGGGCCAAGCTCTACTACCTGCGTGACCGCATCGGCAAGAAGGCAAAGGTGAAGGAGAAGCGGGACTTCTGACCCGCTGGTCCCGTCCCGGGTGGACCGGGCCACCGACCGCCACACCTGTCACAGCCTGCACCTAGCGTCGCCTCGATGGCGACTACCTCAGATCACGGCTCGGCTTCTGCGTCCGGTGGCGGACGGCATCTGGCCCTGGGGCGATGGGGTGAGCGTGTCGCCGAGCGCCACTACCGCAGAGACGGCTACCGGGTTTTGGCGCGGAACTGGCGCTGCCGGTCAGGCGAGATCGACCTGATCCTTGAGCACCGGGGGACAGTTGTCTTCTGCGAGGTCAAGACCAGGAGTTCAGAGGTGTTCGGTCACCCCGCCGAGGCCGTCGACCAGAGGCGCCAGGGTCGTCTGCGGCGTGCCGCTGTCGAGTGGATGAAAGGTGGCGGTTACGGCGGCGTCGTGCGCTTCGACGTTGTCGCTGTGCTGCCCGGCCGGGTCGACCGGCTCGAGGACGCCTTCTGACACCCAGCGGGGATGCATCAACGCACAATGCCTGTCGATTCAGGTGCGTCTTCCCATCCAGCAGCCGCGGTGCCAGTGGCGCCGCAGATCGGGTGCCTCGACGGGGACCACCACCATGTGGCCCAGGCCCGGTGGTATCTCGCGGTTGCAGCCGGGACACGTGTAGGCCTTGGTGGCCTGGTACGGCTGGATGAACCTGACCTCAAGTTCGCCGAGAACGCCGGGATCCTCCATTGTCAGACCAGCATCGACAAGAGACAGGCCCGTCGACACAGCTTCATCCGAACAGGGCCCATGCCACGAGGATGACCGCCACCACAGCCACCGAGCCGACGTAGACGAGATCGCCGGGTCTGCTCTGTCTGTAGCGCCTCGGGCTGAGTCCCATGGTCCAAGTATCGCCCGTGCCGTCGTGAACTGCGCGTGGCCGCCGTAGAGTCGACCTCAGCCGCTCGGAGTCGGCGATCAACGACTCCTCCCGCAGCCTCAGTTCGGGAGGAGCAGTGCTCGCAAGCATCAACTCAGCCACCCTTCTCGGTGTCGGCGGCCACCCGGTCCGTGTAGAGGTCCATGTAGCCAACGGGCTACCGGCCTTTGGGGTGGTGGGCCTGCCCGACGCCTCGTGTAGAGAGGCCCGCGACCGGGTGCGCGCAGCGCTCGTGTCAAGTGGTCTCACGTGGCCGTCACAGCGGATAACCGTCAACCTGGCACCCACCGGCGTGCCCAAGGCCGGAGCCGTCCTGGACCTGGCAATGGCGGTCGGCCTGCTCGTGGCCTGCGGTGAACTTGAGCCAGAGTCCGTCGACGGCCTCGCATTCCTCGGCGAACTGGGGCTCGACGGGTCGATCAGGTCCGTCGCCGGAGCCCTCCCGTTGGTTGACGCCGTCGAGGCCGACGGTGTTGTGGTGGCCCACGAGAACCTTCTCGAGGCCTCCCTCGTCGGGGAACGCCGTGTCCATTCGGTCGGCGACCTGCGGTCCCTGGTACGGGCACTCCGTGGCGACGATGAGTGGCCCACCAGCCCACACCCTGCCGAAGCCGACGAGGTCATCCAACATCCGGACCTCTCCGACGTACGAGGTCAGCCGATACCCCGTTTCGCCCTCGAGGTCGCAGCCACCGGCGGCCACCACCTGCTCATGATCGGCCCACCCGGCGCGGGCAAGAGCATGTTGGCCCGACGCCTCCCGGGCCTGCTTCCGAGGCTGGATGGCTCTGATGCCCTGCAGGTCGCCAGGATTCGCTCGGCGGCCGGCGAGGACCTTCCGCCCGGTGGTCTCGTACGGCGTCCACCGTGGAGGGCCCCGCACCACGGAGCGTCGGCAGCGGCTCTGGTCGGCGGAGGCAGCGGAACCATGCGGCCCGGCGAGATCAGCCTCGCCCACGGGGGCGTTCTGTTCCTCGACGAACTCGGCGAGTTCGCTCCCAAGGTGTTGAACACCCTCCGCCAGCCGCTTGAGGAGGGCACTGTTCGGGTAAGCCGTGTAACCGGGAGCACCGAGTATCCGGCCAGGGTCTTGATGGTGGCGGCAATGAACCCGTGCCCCTGCGGCGGATCCGGTGCCCCCGGAGGCTGTCGATGTCCCGAGTCGGTGAGGGCAAGGTACGTGAGGCGTGTGTCGGGACCACTGCTCGACCGGTTCGACCTGAGGGTCGATGTCCGACGGCCTGATCCCGGAGAGCTGCTCGACGGAAACCCGGGAGAGAGCACAGAGCGCGTGTTGGATCGGGTAACAACTGCCAGGCAGCGGGCAGTTGACCGTGGAGTGAGGGCCAACTCTGACCTCTCGCCATCAGACCTCGATGCCGAGGCCGTGCTCGAACCGGCGGCTGTCAGCCTTCTCGAGGGCGCCCTTCACGCCGGTCGACTGAGCGCCCGCGGGTTGCACAGGGTTCGTGCCGTGGCGCTGACGATCAGCGACCTCCGGGGCGACGAGGGCCGCCTCGGGGTGGATCTGATCGACACGGCCCTCAGCCTTCGCATCGACCCGTTCAGCCCGGTAGGTCCCAGTGTCAGATAGTCCGGTGTCAGACGGCCCAATTGAAGGCGACGTTGCCGAGCGTGCATTCCTTGCCGCCCTGGCTGGTCTTCCGGCGATGGGTCCGGCCCGCCTGCGGGCGCTCCTCGACCTGCTGGGGCCGGCCGGTTCATGGAAGGCGGTCAGCAGCGGCAGGCTGCCTCGCGAGGTGCAGGCCGTGATAGGCCCACGGGCTGCGTCCGTGGCGACCTCGTGGGTTGAGGTGGCACGCACCTGCACACCTGAGGCGGTCCTCGCCGAACTGCACAGCGCCGGTGTGACCGTGGCCCGGCGCGGCGAACACGGCTACCCACCGGCGCTGGTCGACGACCCGGATCCTCCCGAGGTGCTCTTCTCGGTGGGGAGGCCGGTGGTCAGTGAGAACGGGCCCACTGTGGCGATCGTGGGCACCCGTCGGTGCACCCGCTACGGAACAGAGGTGGCCGTCGAGTTTGGCCGGGGGCTCTCCGAGGCCGGGGTCGTGGTGGTCTCGGGGCTGGCATCCGGCATCGACACCGCCGGTCATGCCGGGGTTCTGGCAGCCGGCGGCGGCTCGCCTCCAGTGGCGGTGGTAGCGACAGGCCTGGACATCGTCTACCCGGTCCAGAACCGCACCCTGTGGCGCCGCATCGCCGATGCCGGACAGATCATCTCCGAGTTCCCGCTCGGGGTGGGGCCGGCGAGGTGGAGGTTCCCGGCACGAAATCGCATCATTGCAGCGCTCGCCGACGTGCTCGTGGTTGTCGAGTCCCACCTCGAGGGCGGTTCCATGCACACGGTCACCGCAGCCCTCGAGAGGGACCGCCCCGTCCTGGTCGTACCGGGCCCTATCCGAAGCCCGGCCTCTGAGGGAGCCAACCGCCTGCTGTCCGATGGTGCCGCCCCCGCATGCAGTGTCGACGACATCCTGTGCGCCCTCAACCTGGTATGTCCGGAACCGGTCAGCCCTGTCGCCGACCACGGTGCTCCACCAGTTGTCGTCGACCCTGCCGACCTCGGTGTTCTCGAGGCCCTCGGGTGGGAACCGACAACCCTCGACGGGCTCGCCACCAGAACCCGGCTGTCTCCGGTCCAGTTGGGTTCCGTCGTGGGCCGGCTGCAGCGTGCCGGCCTTATCAGCGAGGAGCGGGGCTTCCTGCAGCGCTGTTCCGGCAGTGGGGCGCCATGACCCGGTCGACTCCTTCGCCCTCCGACACTGCTGCCTCGAGACCGGCTCCGACTTCCCCGGGTTCGACAGACCACACCAGGGAGATGAAATGACAAGAAGAGCCCTCACCGTCGTTCTAGTGGCGGCCGCCACGATCGGGGGTGCCCTCGTATCGGCCACCCCGGCCGCTGCCCAACCCCCCGACGCGGTGTCTGGTCCGACGGCACCCGAAGATGACGTTGTCTACCGGCATCCCGTGGAGGGTCCGGTGGTAGACGGCTTCCGGCCTCCGGCCAAGCCGTGGTTGCCGGGCAACCGGGGCCTCGAGTACGCCACCTTTCCCGGAGAGGCCGTAACGGCGGCAGCCGATGGCCTCGTCATCTTTGCGGGTCCGGTGGCCGGGACCCTGCATGTCACGATCCTCCACGACGACGGCCTCCGCACCAGCTACTCCTTTCTGGCGAGCGTCGATGTGAACGAGGGGCGCCACCTGACGGCAGGTGCCGTGGTGGGTCGGGCTGCCCGACGAGTTCACTTCGGGGTGCGTGACCCGGCCGGCTCGTACCTGGACCCGGGGAACATCGTCGGCCGGCAGCCGGTGTTGCGGGCCGAGTTGGCCTCGCACGACGACGAGGCGGTCGCCGCTGCCGCCGCAGCGGCACGCCGACGCGAGGAGCGGTCCACCCTGAGCCGGCTCGTCGGGGCTGCCGGCACAACCGGTAGCTGGGTCGGCGATCGCGTGGCCGACGGGATGGATGTAGGCATCGAGGCTGGCCGCATGATGGTCGAGCGCTACGTCTGGACCGTTGCCAGACCCGTGGTCGCCATCCGGGCGTGGGCCGATCTCGGGGCGGCCCTGACCTCAGCGGTGCTCAGCCCACCCGACTGCACGCCCGTCTCGATTCGACCGGCACCTCCTGAAGGCCAGCGGGTGGCGGTACTCGTCCCCGGCCTGAACGCACCAGCCGACGGCGGGCCGATCACCGATCTGGATGTGGCTGCCCTCGGATTCGCGCCCGTCGATGTGGTTCGGTTCTCATACAACGGTGGTCGCATCCTCGAAACCGACACCGCAGGTGAGAACTGGTTCGACCCTCTACCGGCCACCGCCAACAGCCCCGAGGCGACACGCAGGTCCGTCGCCGACAGTTCAACACACCTCGCCAACCTCCTCGACGACATCAGGCGGCTTCGACCGGAAGCGACAATCGAGATCTACGGATTCTCAATTGGCGGCATGGTCGCCGTCTCGGCAATTGGTCAGATGACCACCTGGGAGGTTCCGGCGTCGGTGCGCCTCGTAACCATTGCCAGCCCGCATCGCGGCCTGACGCCTGCCCGCACACTCGAGAGAATCGGTGCCATCCCGGGCATCAGCGGGCTCGACGGCTTCATGGGTGTCCCCGTGGGTTCACCGATCGTTGCGGACCTGGCATCGGGAACCCGGGCCAGCCTTCCTCCCGACGTGCCCATGCTGAGCATCGGCTCAATCGGAGACCCGCTGGTTCCCGCGGTGCGGACCGTGTTTGAAGGCGCCGAGACGGTGACCGTCGGGTCAGGAGGTCTCTTCGAGCACGACGGCCTGGTCGGCGGGGAGGGGACCAGCCGCGAGATCTCCCTGTTTCTCGCTGGAAGGCCACCGGCGTGCAGGTCGCTCATCCACAGGGTCGGAGCAGTTGTCGTGCCACGGCTGATTGCAGGAGCCCACGACATGGTGTCGGTCGCCGGTGCGGTTGATGGCCTTGTTCCGGGTTGAGTAGGTGAACCCGGTGGCCTGTTCCGGGGGGTCGGAGCCCGGTTGACCGCCGGTACACTCCACCCCCGGACAGGCACACCGTGTGTCGTTCACGAGAGATTCATCCCCACCCACCCACGGTCGCCTACGGGCGCAGGGCGGGGACGAGAAGAACCGATGGGAAGGAGACCACGACATGGCCGTCGTGACCATGAAGCAACTGCTGGAAGCGGGTGTCCACTTCGGACATCAGACCCGCCGCTGGGACCCGAGGATGCAGAGGTTCATCCACGGCGAGCGGTCGGGTATCTACATCATTGACCTTCAGCAGACCCTTGAGAGGATCGAAACCGCCTACAGGTTCACCCGTGACCTGGTGGCCGACAACGGTCGCGTGCTGTTCGTTGGAACCAAGCGCCAGGCGCAGGACCCCATCCAGTCCTTCGCCGAGAAGTGCGGAATGCCCTACGTGAACCAGCGCTGGCTGGGCGGCATGCTCACCAACTTCCAGACGATCTCCAAGCGTGTCGGCAAGATGCAGGAGTACCAGCGCATGCGCGACTCCGGCGAGTTCGAGGCCATGCCCAAGAAGGAGGCCCTGCTCATATCGCGAGAACTCGAGAAGCTCCAGAGGAACCTGAGCGGCATCCAGGAGATGGAGTCGCTTCCGGACGCCATCTTCGTCCTCGACACGGTGAAGGAGCACATTGCCGTTACCGAGGCCAACAAGCTCGGGATCCCGGTGATTGCCGTGGTCGATACCGACTGCAATCCCGATGAGATCCAGTACCTGATTCCGGGCAACGACGATGCCATCCGGTCAGGGAGCCTGATGTGCCGGATCGTCGCCGATGCGGTTGAGGAGGGACGTTTCATTTTCAACTCCCGCCAGGGTGGCGACGACGGACCGTCGTTGCGAGCTGAGGACAAGGCTGCTGAGCAGTCCCAGGCCCGTGCCGAGGCGGCAGAGGCCGCCGCAGAGCGCGAGGCACGCCTGGCCGAGCCTGAGCCTGTTGAGGATGCCGCTGCCGAAGAGCCGGTGGCCGAGCCTGAGCCTGTTGAGGATGCCGCTGCCGAAGAGCCGGTGGCCGAGCCTGAGCCTGTTGAGGAGGCCGCAGCCGAAGAGCCGGTGGCCGAACCCGGCGACGACACCGACACCGGGGTCACGACATGACCGGCATCTCCGCCGCAGACGTGAAGGCCCTGCGCGATGCAACCGGTGCCGGGATGATGGATGCCAAGAGGGCGCTGGTCGAGGTCGACGGCGACTTCGATGCAGCCACCCAGTTGCTGCGCGAGAAGGGCCTCGCAAAGGCCGCGACCCGATCTGACCGCCAGAACGTCGAGGGAGCGGTCAGCATCGCCACAGGAGACGGCCGGGCGGCGCTGGTCCACCTCAAGTGCGAGACAGACTTCTCGGCCAAGTCTGAGCAGTTCCTCTCTCTTGTCAGCGAAATGGCCGAGGCGGTGCTCGCAGGCGGAGAACCAGCAGTTGAGGACCTGACCCCGAGGCTCGACGACCTCCGCCTGGCGGTCAAGGAGAACGTGGAGTTGGGCGAGGTTCGCCTCCTCGAGGCGTCTGGCGACGTCACCCTCGACACCTATCTCCACCTCCAGGACGGGCGCGGTGTAAACGGCGTGATTGTCGAGGGCATGGGCGTCGACCAGGAGACCCTTCACCAGGTGGCCCTGCACATTGCGTTTGCCAAGCCAGCGGTGCTGAACCGCGACGATGTGGATCCTGATCGCGTTGCAACCGAAAGGGCTGCCCTTCTCGAGATCACCAAGGCCGAGGGTAAGCCGGAACAGGCATGGGACAAGATCGTAGAGGGTCGCCTGACCGGGTGGTTCCGCGAAATGGTCCTCCTGGAACAGGGCCTGCACGGCGACAAGGTGAAGGTCGCCGACTCGCTGAACGGCGGCACGATTGTCGGCTTCACCCAGGCGTACCTGGGCGCCTGAGCCATGGGCTCCGGGACCGACACGCCTGACGACCGGGTCCCTGCCCGTTGGGGCCGGGTGATCCTGAAGGTCTCCGGCGAGGCCTTCGCCGGGTCAGACGGATTCGGCATCGACGGAGAGATAGTGGGCCAGATTGCGGCCGAGATCGTCGCCGTCCGCGCTGAATTCGACGTCGATCTGGCCATCGTGGTGGGCGGAGGAAATATCTGGCGTGGGATGTCGGGCGCCGGCGTCGGAATGGACCGTGCCCAGGCTGACTACATGGGCATGCTCGCCACGTCCATCAACGCACTCGCGCTCCAGGACACGCTCGAGCAGTTGGGACAGCCGACACGGGTCCAGACCGCAGTTCACATGGCCCAGATTGCCGAGCCGTACATCCGCAGGCGGGCGGTCAGGCACCTCGAAAAGGGCCGGGTCGTCATCTTCGCCGGTGGTACGGGCAACCCGTTCTTCACGACCGACACCGCAGCGGCTCTCAGGGCGGTCGAGATGGACGCCGGAGCGGTCCTCAAGGGGACGCATTCGGGAACCGACGGGATCTACACGGCTGATCCACTCCTCGACCCCTCTGCCAACCTCCTCGACGAGGTCAGCTACCTCGATGTCATCCAGAAGGGCCTCAAGGCCATGGACGCCACGGCGATCACACTGTGCATGGACAACAACATGCCGATCGTGATGTTCGACCTGATGAAGGCCGGAAACGTCCGGTCCATCCTCGCTGGGGAGTCCGTCGGTACGCTGGTCTCCTGAAAGAGGGAGTTCTGTGAGCGACGAGACGATCATGATGGTCCTCGAGGGGACCACCGAGAAGATGGCCGATGTCGTAACCCATACGCGCCGTGAGTTCTCGACCGTCAGAACCGGCCGTGCCTCGTCTGGTCTCGTCGAGCGTCTGACGGTCAGTGCCTACGGTGTCGACATGCGCATGCAGGAGCTGGCCAGCTTCTCGATACCTGAGGCGCGGCAGTTGCTGATCACGCCACATGATCCGTCCAACGTCGCCGCTATCGAGAAGTCGATCATGACAGCCGATCTGGGTCTCACCCCGAGCAGCGACGGGCGCACCATTCGTCTGGTGTTTCCCGACCTGACCGAAGACCGGCGTCGAGATCTGGTACGAATGATCAACACCATGGCCGAAGAAGGTAAGAACCACCTTCGAGGGCTGAGGCGGAGTGCCCGAAAGGACCTGGAGGACTACGGGGCCGAGGGGCACGTTTCCGAAGACGACATCAAGTGGGCCGAAAGCCAGTTGGACGACCTGATCCACAGCCATGAGGGTCAGATCGAGCAGGCCCGCTCAGCCAAGGAGGACGAACTGCTCGAGGTGTGAGCCTCGGCAGGTGGTCCGGACAAGTCCAATGGGAGGTTCCGTGGACGAACAACAGAACCCGGGTGCCGGGCAGCCAGGCCAGGTCTTCGAGGAGATCCGTATTCTGGGACTCGAGACGGCTGACGACAGCGTAGAGCCCGGTCGATCCGTGTTCGATGAGCAGCCGGCCAGTCAGGACCTTCCACACTGGACCGAACAACCGGCCGCTGCCGAGACAGCCTCGTCTGGTCCGTGGTCGGGCCTGGACGACTCCCCGAAGTGGGCAGACCAGGTTCCGGCCGACCACGAGTCCCAGCAACCGGTGGGCATGATCGACAAGTCGGATGCAGCCGCCCTGTTCTTCGACGACGACCCGCCCGGTCCGGGTGCGGGTGGAATGGAGTTCAACCCGCCGCTGTTGCCGCCGGAGAGTCCGCAGCAACCCCAGGCGGGGCCGGCGGTGGCAACTACAGCTGTTCCCGATGCTCCCGCACGGCGTGGGCCGGCCGGCGGCGGCCTGGGTGGCGGGGGTCGCAGCGACGCCCGTGACATGCCCATGGCGATCATCACCGGAATCGCACTGGGATCGCTGGCGCTGATTGCCTTCAAGTTGGGTACGGACGCAACCCTCGCCCTGGCAACCGTGCTCCTGACACTGGGCGCAGCCGAGTTCTTCCTGGCCGCGCGCCGAGCCGGGTACCAGCCGGCATCGCTGCTCGGAATAGTCGCCGTTGCAGCCCTTAGCCTCGGTGCCTACTGGCGCTTCGAGGCGGCCATTCCGCTCGTGCTCGGGCTGACCGTCCTGTTCTCCCTGCTCTGGTACCTGACCGGAGTCGACCGTGACGCTCCGATGCTGAACGTCTCGGTAACGATGTTCGGGGTTCTCTACATAGGCCTGCTCGGGTCCTACGCGGGGCTGATGCTGAGCGATCCGAACGGCATAGGGATGCTCCTGGCGGCTGTACTGGTCACCGTCGGCTACGACACCGGAGGACTCCTGGTCGGAAAGATGGTTGGGCGCACGCCCCTGGCGGCCGTCAGCCCCAACAAGACCATGGAGGGCCTGATCGGTGGAATGGGCGTCGCCTTCGCCGTCGCGGTGCTTGTCGTGGGGCGGATCACACCAATGGGGCAGGCCCCCGGTGACCTGGGTTCGGCATTCGTGCTCGGCGTGGTTGCCGCCCTCGCTGCGCCGTTGGGTGACCTCTGCGAGTCGATGATCAAGAGGGATCTCGGAATCAAGGACATGGGAACCGTCCTACCCGGCCATGGTGGGTTCCTCGATCGGTTCGATGCCCTGCTGTTCGTTCTGCCGGCCACGTACTACACGGCGCGCCTGCTGGACCTCTTCGCTGCCTGAGCCGGACTACCCGGCCCAGCGGCAGCCACCTGACGTCACCCCAACTGGATGCCAGCGACCACAGTCGCCGTTCTCGGGTCAACAGGGTCCATAGGCACCCAGACCCTCGAGGTCGTTGCCGCCCGACCCGACGACTTCGACGTCGTAGCCCTCGGGGCCGGCCGGTCGGCTGACCTGCTCGTTGAGCAGGTGACGACTTTCCGGCCCAGGGTGGTCGCCGTCGCAGATCCGGTGGTTGCAGCCGAGGTGGCTGCCAGGGTCCCGGCCGGCATCGAGGTTCTGTCAGGAGCCGACTCCCTCGCAGAGGCCGCCGTTGCCGCCGACGTGGCTATCAACGGCGTAGTGGGCTTTGCCGGGCTGCCCGTAACCCTGGCGGTGCTGGAGGCGGGAAATCGGCTGGGACTGGCAAACAAGGAATCTCTCATTGCCGCCGGTCCGGTTGTGCGGCGGGCACGTCAGACGCCCGGAGCCGAGTTGCTGCCTGTCGACAGCGAACACTGTGCCATCCACCAGTGCCTGCGCGCCAACGACAACCCCGAACGTGTTGATCGGATTGTCCTTACAGCCTCCGGCGGTCCGTTTCGGGGCCGTTCCCGGTCCGACCTGGAGTCCGTGACCGTCGACGACGCCTTGAACCATCCCACCTGGTCGATGGGTCCAAAGGTCACGGTTGACTCCTCCACCCTCATGAACAAGGGGCTGGAGGTGATAGAGGCGCATGAGCTCTTCAACGCCGGATACGACCAGATCGACGTGCTCGTCCACCCGCAGTCGGTGGTCCACTCGATGGTCACCTTCACCGACGGTGCCACGATCGCCCAGCTTTCCCTTCCTGACATGAGGCTCTGCATGGGCTATGCGCTGGCCTATCCGGATCGGCTGGACGTGCCCTTCGGTGAGGTCGACTGGGCGAGCCTGAACCGGCTCGACTTCGAGATGCCCGATCGCGAGGCGTTCCCGTGCCTAGACCTTGCGTACACCGCGGGCAGCCTCGGCGAGACGGCTCCGGCATGGTTGAGCGCGGCCAACGAGGTCGCCGTCGGGTCCTTCCTCTCAGGGGACCTCGCATGGACTGCGATTGCCGAGGTGCTGACCGGGGCCCTCGAGTCCTGGCCCGGTGGGGTCGCTGACAGCATCGAGTCGGTCCTTGACGCTGACCGACGGTCACGCGAGGTCGCCGTCGGTCTGGTCGAACGAGCCAGATGAGCGCCCTCATCCCCGAGGGTGACCGGCTGGTCCGGTTGCTGCTGCTGGCCGGTGCACTGGTTGCCCTGGGTCTGCTCGGCAGCGTGTCGACGATCGTCGTTGTCCTTTCCTTCGTCTTCATGCTTGCGTTCCATGAACTCGGCCACTATCTGGCGGCCAGGTGGACCGGAATGCAGGTCACCGAGTTCTTCATCGGGTTCGGCCCGAGGCTCTGGTCGGTTCAGCGGGGCGAGACCGAGTACGGGGTCAAGGCGATACCGGCCGGTGCGTACGTGAGGATTACCGGTATGAGCAACCTTGAGACCGTCCCCACGGATCTCGAGCACCGTACCTACAGGGCCCAGTCCTATCCCAGGAGAATGCTGGTTGCGGTTGCGGGTTCTGCCACCCATTTCCTCGTGGCGGTGATGCTCCTGGCGACGCTGTTCGGTGTTGTAGGCCGACCCGACCCGACGGCATGGACGGTCGACGAGGTTGTGGCAGGGTCGACCGCCGACGAGATCGGTGTACTGCCGGGTGACAGGATCCTGTCGGTTGCCGGTGTCGAGACCGTCGGGTTCGACTCGTTCGGCCGGGTCGTCCGGGTCGTTCCATCCCACACAGTCGAGATCGTCGTCGAGCGCAACGGTGTCCGCAACGCACACTCGGTGGTAATGGGAGAACGTCCCACACCGGTCGGGACCATGGAGGGCTTCTTCGGGATCGGTGCCGAGTACCCGATGAGGAGGGTTGGCCCGGCTGAGGCAGTGGTCGATGCGGTAAGCCAGTTCGCAGACCTGCTGGTCATTTCAACAGAGAGCCTGGCCCGGTTCTTCACCCCGGGTGGACTGGCCGGCTTTGTCGGGGGAGCAGTGGACGGAGGTGGTTCCGATACGGGAATCGCCGTGGCTTCCGGCACTCCCGATGATGCCCGGATGTTGTCGATCTACGGGGTTGCGAGGCTCGGGGGAGTTGCCCTTGAGAGCGGCTTGGCCAACTACCTGTGGTTTCTGGTCCTGGTGAACGTGTTCGTAGGTGTCTTCAACCTGGTGCCGCTGCTTCCCCTCGACGGTGGACACGTGGCCCTCGCCACCTACGAACGTCTCCGCTCGCGGGGAGGGCGGCGCTACACGGCTGACGCTGCGAAGTTGATTCCGCTCACCTGGGCCGTGGTGAGCCTGCTCGTCGGGGTGGCCCTCATCGCCCTCTACCGGGACATCGTGGACCTGCCGAACTTCGGCTGAACACACCGGTAGCCTCCGGGCGTGGAGGTTCAGGCGACGTTTCCCCGACGTGAGACACGCCAGGTGATGGTTGGTGACGTCCCCGTCGGCGGCGGCGCACCAGTATCGGTGCAGTCCATGACGGTGACGAGGACCGCCGACCATGAGGCCACGCTTCGACAGATCTACGACCTGGCCATGGCCGGGGCCGACATCGTGCGCTGCACCTGCAATGAGATCGAGGCCGCCGAGGGCCTCGCCAGAATTGTGCCCCGGTCACCGGTGCCGGTCGTCGCCGACATCCACCACAATTACAAGATGGCCCTGGCGGCGCTGGAGGCCGGTGTTCACTGCCTTCGCCTGAACCCCGGCAACATCAAGAACCCCGACCACATCAGGACGGTGGCCGCCGAGGCCGGGGACCGTGGCGTTCCCATAAGAATCGGTGTGAACGGCGGGTCGCTGCACCCTGACCTGTACCGGAAGTACGGAGACACCGTTACGGCCGAGGCGATGGTCGAGTCGGCTCTGACCGAGGTCGGCTACTTCGCCGAGGTGGGGTTCGACAAGATCAAGATCTCCGTCAAGGCATCCAGCGTGCCGTTGATGGTCGACGCCTACCGACAACTCGCCGAGGTGACCGGGTATCCGCTGCATCTGGGCGTCACCGAGGCGGGGCCCCCACCTGCGGGCCTGATCAAGTCGTCTGCCGGCATCGGTGCACTGCTGGTCGAGGGCATCGGAGACACCATCAGGTACTCGCTGACGGCTGATCCGGTGCAGGAGGCACGTGCCGGCCGCCAACTCCTTGAGGCCCTCGGTCTACGCAGGCGAAGAAACGTGGACCTGATCGCCTGCCCCAGCTGTGGTCGTGCCGAGGTCGACGTGATCACCATTGCCGAGGAGGCGATGGAGGCCTTTGCCGATCGCGAGATCCCGCTCCAGGTGGCCGTGATGGGTTGTGTCGTAAACGGTCCCGGTGAGGCCCGCGATGCCGATCTGGGGATTGCCGCAGGCAACAGGCGGGGCCACCTGTTCGTCAAGGGAAGGAATGTGGCCGTCGTTCCCGAGGATGAGATGGTCGATGCCCTTGTGGAGTGGGCCGAGCTGATCCACGGCGAGGGGGCTGAGGCCGCCCTGGCAAGGGTCGACACCGAGAAGGCGGCCAGGGAGGCGGAACTGGACCGGAGGCGTCTGCTCTCCGATCAGGGTGAGGACGCCAACGAAACGGGTGCGGTGATCGAGGCGATCCGGCGACAGTCGGTCTGAGATCGGACGGCCACGGCGGGCCGAACGCCCCTGAGCGCCCCAGCCCTACCTCAGGTATGATTGCCGGTCGCGTGCATCGTTCGTGTTCGACAACGAGGCGTGGGCTTTGCCCACGCCTTTCGTTTTCGGTGGTGGTCGATGTGTGCCAGACCGAGAAGTCCTGATGCAGGAGAGGAGGAGCCGTGGGTGTGACCGACCGGGTGGACATCATGGCGGCCCCCCTGTGTGAGCGCGTCGGTGTCGAGCTGCTCGACGTCGAGTTCGAGGGTGGCATTCTGCGGCTCACCATCGACCATCCCGAGGGCGTGGGGCTGGAATCGATAGCCAGCGTCACCCGCGAGGTGTCTCGTGCCCTCGACCACGAGGACCCGATTGGACCGTCCTACACACTCGAGGTGACCAGCCCAGGACTCGAGCGCCGGCTGAAGCGCCCTGCCCACTTCCTCAAGGCGGTTGGAGGCCAGGTGACGCTGAAGACCCAACCCGGGGTCGATGGCGACCGCCGCCTGTCGGGTGCGCTTGAGGCTGCCGATGCCCGGGGTGTGTCGGTTCGTTCGGCAGATGGCGCCCTTCGGTCCCTTGCCTATGACGAGATCCTCCAGGCACGCACGGTCTTTGACTGGACTCCTGAGCCCAAGTCGGTTCGGCGGGGAGGCGGCGAAGGCAGGCTGCAGCCTGCTTCGGCAGATGATGCGACGGTGGGGTCGAGAGCTGTGGGTAACGAAAGTACTGAGAGAAAGGCCGGGACATGAACGTCGAAATGATGGAGGCCCTTCAGGCCCTTGCCGGAGAGCGTGGCGTCACCCTCGACACACTGTTCGCCGCGCTGGCAGATGCGCTCGAGTCGGCGTACAAGCGGATGCCCGGAGCCCATGAGTTCTCATGGGTGACGATCGATCCCGACACCATGGAGATTCGGGTCTTTGCCCAGGACCTCGACGAGGAGGACGAACCTGTCGGCGAGGAGTACGACGTCACACCCGATGACTTCGGCCGCATAGCCGCCCAGACGACCAGGCAGGTAATGACCCAGCGCATTCGTGAGGCCGAACGCGACCTCAAGTACGAGGAGTACGCCGGACGCGAGGGAGACATCGTCACGGGGATGATCCAGCAGACCGATGCCCGCTACACCCTGCTCGACCTTGGTCGGGTCGAGGCACTGCTACCGCAGGCCGAGCAGGTTCCGTTCGAGCGACCCGAGGCCAACACCCGGCTGAAGGCCTACATCGTCGAGGTGCGCAAGACGGCCAAGGGCCCCCAGATAGTGGTCAGCCGCACCCACCCCGGTCTCATCAAGCGACTCTTTGAACTGGAGGTACCTGAGATCGCCGACGGTGTGGTCGAGATCAGAGCCTGCGCCCGCGAGCCCGGACACCGCACCAAGATCGCTGTCGGTTCCAATGATTCCAACGTCGACCCGGTAGGCGCCTGTGTCGGAGCCCGGGGCGCACGCGTCCGGATGGTCGTGAACGAGTTGCGTGGCGAGAAGATCGACATTGTCCCCTTCTCGGAGGACCCCGCCGACTTCGTGATGAAGGCCCTCTCTCCCGCCAAGGTCAAAGAGGTCCTCATCGACGAGGAAACCGGAA
This sequence comes from Acidimicrobiaceae bacterium, assembly GCA_002687745.1. Classification (GTDB taxonomy): domain Bacteria; phylum Actinomycetota; class Acidimicrobiia; order Acidimicrobiales; family MedAcidi-G1; genus UBA3125. Next base: position 17,423 of record NZBE01000025.1, read on the forward strand.
CTGCAACGGTGATCGTGCCCGACTACCAGCTTTCGCTTGCCATCGGCAAGGAGGGTCAGAACGCACGTCTCTCGGCCCGGATGACCGGCTGGCGGGTCGACATCAAGAGCGAGACCCAGGTGGCCGAGGAGGCCGCATACGCCGACATCGAGTGGGCCGAGGGCGAGTGGGTTCTCGACGAGGCCACCGGTGAGCAGGTCTGGAAGCCCGCCGAGGGCGGCCCGGCAGTCTCGGCCGACCAGTGGACCGAGGCAGCTGCTGCCGACGAGGAGTCTCCGTCGGAGGAGGCTTCTGCCGATGAGCAGGCTCCAGACGACTCTGATGCCGCTGATGGTTCGGCGTCCGATGAGGCTGAGGTGCCGGCCGGCGACGATGACACCGAGTCGGAGTCGCAGGCATAGTTCCCGAACGGACCTGTATCGGTTGTAGGCGCAGATCGGCTGTAGGCGACCTGGCCCGCATCGCCTGGAGCGACGACGTCGGCGCACCGGTGCCTGACCCCGGGGGATCGGGCAGGGGTGCATGGCTGCATCGTGATGCTGGTTGTGCCGCACTGGTGGGGCCCGATGCCCTCTCCAGGGCTCTGCGAAGGGTGGTCGGCCGTGTCGAGGCCGACGACCTGTTGGCCCGGTGGCCTGCGACACCGGGGCGGAGGCCACCCTCGAAAGGGTGATCGGGGTCGCTGGCCGATAGCGTCAATGGCCGGTCCCGCCCACAGGCCCGGGGTGCCGTACCCCGGAACCGGTAGGGCAGGTCTGAACCGGAACTTCCGTCCAGCAAGCCCTCGATTCGACAGGACATCAGAACCACAGTGCCGAAAAACATCCGCGTCTACGAGTTGGCGCGAGAACTTGGGATGACCAACGCAGAGGTCCTCGACCTCTGCAATTCCCTCGGAGTGGGCACCAAGAGCCACTCTTCGGGCATGGTCGAGCCTCAGGCGGACCGGGTGCGGCGCAAGGCTGTACGGGAGGGCCTGACGCGCGACGAACAGCCTGAGGAGCCCGGAGCCAAGAAGCCGGCGAGGAAGAAGAAGCCCGAGCCGGTTGCCGAGCCGAAGCCCGAGCCGGTTGCCGAGCCGAAGCCAGAGCCGGTTCCTGAACCCGAGCCGGAGCCGGTTCCTGAACCCGAGCCGGAGTCGGTTCCCGAACCCGAGCCTGAGCCGGTTCCCGAACCTGAGCCGGAGCCGGTTCCGGAACCTGAGGTTGTGTCCGAGCCTGAGCCAGAGGCACCAAGGCCCCGTGTCATCTCTTCAAGTGGGTCATCTGCTCCACCCCGGCGTGATGTCGAGCCCGAGGAGTCCGCTGATGTTCCTGTCGAGCCGGTCCATCATGATGAGGAACCGTCAGTGCCCGATCCGGCAGCACGGGTGGACAGTGGAAAGCGCCTGCCTCCTCCAGGGTCCAAGCCGCCTCTGTCGTCGTCCGGAAAGCCGATTCCCCCGCCCCCAGGGCCTCCGGTGTCCGACTCGGGTCGCAGGATCCCCCCACCTCCGGGTTCTGGCGAACGCCGAAACGCTCCTCCTGCAGGTGGTGCTCCGGGCCGTCCCGGTGGCCCTGCTCCAGCGGGCAGACGGCCACCGATGGGTGGCGGTCCCCGACAGTCGGTACCAGGTGCAGGCCCGAAGCCCGGCGGAGGTCCCGGCGGACGTCCGGGTGGACGTCCAGGTGGAGGTCCCGGCGGACGAAGGCCACCTCGACGCAAGGGTCGCAGGCGTCGCAGTCGTGAAGAACTCCAGCCGATGGACATTCCGACGTACACCCCTGAGGACGCAGCTGTTCCGGACGGAGTGGTTGTCGTTGAACGTGCCTGCACCGCTCAGGAACTGGGACCGAAGCTGAACCGTACGACCGCTGACGTCATCCGGTTCCTCATGCAACAGGGCGAGATGGTCACAGCCACCCAGTCCCTGTCCGACGACATGATCGAGTTGTTTGCAGCCGAACTCGAGGTCGAGATCCGAATGGTGGATCCCGGCGAGGAGCAGGAGGTCGAACTGCTCAAGTTGCTGGATGTCGTCGACGATGCCGGTGACGACGACGCTCCACTGCGGGCGCCGGTGATCACGGTCATGGGCCACGTCGACCACGGCAAGACCAAGCTGCTCGACCAGATTCGCAACACCAATGCAGTTGATGACGAGGCTGGTGGGATTACCCAGCACATCGGCGCGTACCAGGCCCGTTCAGGTGGCAATGCGCTCACCTTCCTCGATACCCCCGGGCACGAGGCCTTCACCGCCATGCGGGCGCGTGGGGCTGGTGCGACCGACATTGTTGTTCTGGTAGTCGCTGCCGACGACGGCGTCATGCCCCAGACGGTTGAGGCGCTCAACCACGCGAAGGTCGCCGATGTTCCGATCATGGTCGCCATCAACAAGGTCGACCGGGAGAACGCAGATCCGCAGAAGGTCCTCAGCCAGCTTGCTGAGCACGACCTGGTGCCAGAGGCCTGGGGCGGTGACACGGTCACCGTCGAGGTGTCAGCGCTTGTAGGCACCGGTGTCAGCGAACTTCTCGAACACCTTCTGGTTCTGGCAGAGGTCGAGGACCTTCGTGCCGATCCCGCAGGCCGGGCACAGGGGGTGGTGCTCGAGTCCTTCCTCGACATCGGGCGAGGTCCTGTGGCCACGGTTCTGGTCCAGCGCGGAACCCTCAGGGTCGGTGATCCGATGGTTGCCGGCGCCGCATGGGGACGCGTGAGGGCCCTTGTCAACGACAGTGGCGAGCAGGTCGATGAGGCCGGTCCTTCAGTGCCTGTCCAGGTGCTGGGCCTGTCCGATGTTGCAGATGCCGGCGAGGGCTTCGTGGTCGCACCCAATGAGAAGGTCGCAGGGCGCGTTGCTGACAAGCGTGGGCACTGGCGACGGGTGGCGAACATCGGGCGCGACGCACACGCACTTTCAGGTGGAGCCAGGCTCGAGGACGTGTTCGAGCAGATCCAGAGGGGCGAGGTCGCCAACCTGAACCTCGTCGTGAAAGCCGATGTCAACGGTTCACTCGAGGCCGTGACCGAAAGCCTCCAGAAGCTCGAGCGCGACGAGGTGAAGCTCTCCTTTGTGCACCGTGCCGTGGGTCGGATCACCGAGAACGACATTCAGTTGGCAGCGACGTCGAACGCCACGATTATCGGATTCAACGTGCGACCCGAGCGCAAGGCTCGGGAGTTCGCCGACGCCGAGAAGGTCGAGATCCGTACCTACGAGATCATCTACAAGCTGATCGAAGACGTCGAGGCTGCGATGCTCGGCATGCTGTCTCCGGAGTACGAGGAGATCGTCACCGGCGAGGCCGAGGTGCGTCAGGTCTTCTCGGTTCCACGGATCGGAAAGGTGGCCGGCTGCTATGTCACCAGTGGCACGATCATCCGCGGATCCAAGGTTCGTTTCCTCCGCGACGGCGCGGTCATCTGGAATGGAGACATCAGCTCGCTGCGCAGGTTCAAAGATGACGTGCGAGAAGTCCAGTCCGGCTATGAGTGCGGAATCGGACTGTCCGACTACCAGGACCTCAAGGACGGCGATGTGATCGAGACCTTCGAGAACCGCGAGCTGGCCCGCACCTGAGCGGTCGACCATGGCACGGGCACGACGCCGCCCCGCAGGCGGAAGGCGCGGATACGACAGGACCGACCGGCTCAACTCGTTGCTCTTTCGGATCCTTGCCGAGGAGTTCGAGTTGATCGACGATGAGCGCTTCGGATTCCTCACCGTCACCGGTGTGAGCACTGACCGTGACCTCACAACAGCCAGCGTCTTTGTCACGAGCGATGCCAAGGGCGAGGACCTGTTCGAGGCACTCGAGGAGCACCGGCCGCGACTGCAGAGGGCCGTTGCTGAACAGGCCAGGCTTCGACGGGTCCCACCGCTTCGTTTTGTGTCCGATGAGGCTGTTCGATCCGCCGACAGGATCGAGGCCATCCTCCGGGACCTCGAGGCCGGAGATGCCTGAGTCATCTGCGCTGTGGGTCGCATGGCCCCACGTCTGGGCCGGCACCTGATGTCGGGCAGGCCCGGAGGTCCGGATGGCATCGCCGTCGTGGACAAGAAGGCCGGCTGGACCAGCCACGATGTGGTGGCGAAGGCGCGGGGGGTCCTGGGCACGAGGAAGGTGGGCCATTCGGGAACGCTCGATCCTGATGCCACAGGTGTCCTGGTCCTCGGTGTCGGGCGGGCCACCCGCCTGCTGCGGTTTCTGACACTCCTTCCCAAGATCTACAGGTGTCAGATCCTGCTCGGAACCGAGACGTCCACCCTGGACGCATCAGGAGAGGTCGTCGCTGAGCACGACATGTCAGATGTCCGCCTGGACCAGGTCGAGGGTGCCGCCGAGGGGTTCGTCGGCGACATCTCCCAGGTGCCTCCCATGGTGTCGGCAATCAAGGTCGGGGGCCGGAGGTTGTATGAGGTCGCCAGAGAGGGCGGCGAGGTGGAGCGTGCGGCCAGACCTGTGACCGTCTACCGGTTTGACATCACCGGAACTGACGATCCCGGGGTCTACGAGGCTCTTGTGGAGTGCTCTGCCGGGACCTATGTCCGCTCGCTTGCCGCAGATCTTGGTTCGGCGCTCGGCGGCGGTGCACACCTCGACGGCCTTCGTCGGCTGTCGGTGGGCCCTTTCAGCGATGCAGAGGCGACCTCTGTCGAGAAGATCGACCTGTTGCCGATGGCCGAGGCCTTCAGGGGTCGAGAAGGGGTCGTGGTCGACGAGGTTGTGGCAGGCGATGTCGCCCACGGGAAGGTAATGGACCTGGGCCGCCTCGGGGTTGGAGGCGACGGACCATGGCCGGTCCACGACACCGAAGGTTCCCTGATAGCCGTCTACGAACCCCACGGTGACATGGCAAAGCCGGCAGTGGTGCTGGTGGGTTGATGTCGTGACCCTGGTGAGCGTGCTGCTCCTGCTGGCTGGCGGCCTCGGTGCCGGAATCGTCAACACCATGGCTGGTGGCGGTTCCCTGCTCACCGTCCCCCTTCTGGTTCTGGCGGGGGTTCCCGGGACGGTCGCAAACGGCTCCAACCGGGTCGGAATCCTCACATCCACGGCGACAGCGACCGTTGGATTCCGCCGGCTGGGGTACTCGGGTCTGTCCAGGGCTCTCCCGGTGCTGGTCCCTGTGGCTGTCGGGGCTGTCATCGGGGCCGTACTCGTCGGGCAGTTGACCGATGAGGCGTTCGAGCGTGCCTTCGGGTTCCTGATGGTTCCGCTGCTCCTGATCTCGCTCAGGCCGCCCCGGGTGTCGGCATCGTCGTCTGACCCAACCTGGTCGGGGCCGGTTTCGGCGATCGTGTTTCTGGGTATCGGCATCTACGGGGGAGCGTTCCAGGCCGGGATCGGCCTTCTCCTTGTGCTGGCCCTGTCTCGCTCAGGTGTCGACCTGGTGTTGGCCAACAGCATCAAGGTCATGGTGGTCCTGGCCGTGACGGTCATGGCTCTGCCTGTGTTCGTGATCGGAGGCAGCGTCGACTGGGGGCCGGCTCTGGTGCTTGCCGTCGGCTATGCGGTCGGAGGATTCCTGGGGGCCCGTGTCACCGTGACCGGGGGTGAGAAGGTGATCCGGCCGGTACTTGTCGTGGTCGTCGTGGGCTTTGCCGGTCGGCTCGTCGGCCTCTACTGAGGCTGCGCCGGGGGTTCCTGGGAGGTGGGGGAGTCAACCACCCCTGATGGCGCTCAGTGCCCCTGCCATTGCGCCCTGCATTCCGCCCAGGTCTTCGGCAATCGTGACGATGCGGAACCCCTGTTCGAGCCGTCTGGCGGCGAGTGACGGGTTGGCATGAATGCCGGGCACGACACCGTGTCTGGCGCAGGCCTCGATCACGGCCACAAGGGCCTCGTCGAAGGCTGCCTCGCCATCGTGGTTGCCGGGGCCCAGGCCCAGGTTGACGGAGAGGTCAGAGGGTCCCACGTAGACGGCGTTGACCCCGGCCAGGGACAGGATCTTGTCGAGCGACCCGAGTGCTCCGGTGGTCTCGATCATCGGTATGCACTGGGTTGAGCCGTCTGACATGCGGACGTAGTCGTCGCCGTAGATGATGGCGGCACGTGCCGGCCCGGTGCTCCGGTCGCCCCGGGGTGGATACATGCAGGCCCTCACGGCGGCCTCGGCCTCGTCGGCTGAGTTGATCAGCGGGACAATGACCCCCGTGGCGCCGGCATCGAGGCACCACCCGATGGTTGACGGGTCGTTCCCAGGCACCCGAACCAGAGCCCGTGGTGAGTGCGGATGGACGGCCTGGAGCATAGGGGTCAGGTCGCTGTGGCTCACGAGGCCGTGCTGCATGTCGATGCAGATGTAGTCGAACCCGAGGAGCGAGGCGGCCTCGGCTGAGATGCTCGACGGCACCTTCAGCCAGCAGCCCAACTCGGTGGATGCGGGATCGAACGGTGCCGGTAACTGAGGTGAGGTCATCGGGTGACATTACCCGCGTATGCCTGCGGGTCGTTTCGCCAATAGCGTGTGGTCATGCAGGTGCATCGTCGTGGTGACAGTGGGTTGGTCGACCTGCGGACCGTGGCGACGCTGGGCACCTTCGATGGAGTCCACCTTGGCCATCAGGAGGTCCTTGCGAGGACTGTTGCTGAGGCGCGCCAGCGTGGGATCGAGTCTGTCGTGGTCACCTTTGTCGGGCACCCTGCAGTGGTTCTACGGGCCGAGAGTGCCCCGCCGCTCCTGACGAGCCTCGAGGATCGGCTCGACCTGATCGGCGGATGTGGGATCGACCACGCCTTCCTGGTCGAGTTCGACGAGGCCGAGGCCCGGCGCACCGCCCTCGAGTTCACCGAGGAGGTTCTGTTGGGCTGGGCCGGCGCAGAGGCGCTTGTAGTCGGCTACGACCTGCACTTCGGTCACAGGCGGGGCGGAAACCTCGCATTCCTGGAGGAACTCGGTCGCGAGCGTGGCTTCGACGTGATCGGTGTCGATGCCCTGAAGGAGATGCCCCTGACTCTCGAACCGATCTCTTCGACGGCGATTCGAAGGGCTCTGGCCGGAGGTGATGTGGCACATGCCGAGGTGATGCTCGGTCGGCTCTACGAGGTGGTGGGTGAGGTGGTGCGTGGCGACCAGCGGGGCCGGCAGATCGGCTTTCCCACGGCCAACATCCCTCTCTCGCCGGAGAACGCGACACCCGCTGATGGCGTATATGCGGGTTGGCTGGTGAGGCCGGACGGCTCGAGGCACCCGTGTGCGATTAACATCGGCAGGCGGCCGACCTTCTACTTGCACGCTGAGGAGTCACTGCTGGAGGCCCACCTGCTCGACTTCGACGGAGACCTCTACGGGGAGGTCTGCAGGGTCTCCTTTGTCGACTTCCTGCGAGGTGAGCGCCGGTTCGACGGAGTCGAGTCCCTGGTTGCACAGCTGAAGGACGATGTAATCGGGGCACGCAGCATTCTTGGCTGTTGAACGGGTCACCCTGCCGAGGGGTTACCGTTTCGGTCTGGTCCACCGTGCATGGCGGTGGGCTCCGACACGGAATCAACGGGTAGGGACGATGTTCACAGGAATCATCGAGGAGACAGGTGAGGTTCGCGATGTGCGCGAAGTCGGCGATGGTCGGCGTCTTGTTGTTTCGGCAGAGGTGGTCCTCTCCGACGTCGTGGTCGGAGCCTCGATCTGCGTCGACGGGTGTTGTCTGACCGTGGTGGAACATGGCGAGGATGAACAGGGCTCATGGTTCGGAGTTGACGCCGTTCCAGAGACCCTCGATCGCACGACCCTGGGAGGAATCACCCCCGGAGAGCCGATCAACCTCGAGCGTTCGATGGCTGCCGACGGAAGGTTCGGAGGTCATATCGTCCAGGGCCATGTAGACACGGTCACGGTGGTCGAGGCCATCCACGAGCACCTTGACGGGTCAAAGCGCATCACGTTCCGTCTTCCCAGCTCCCTTTCAGGTCAGATTGTCGTAAAGGGGTCTGTCTGCCTTGACGGGGTCAGCCTTACGGTCGCGGGGTTGGGAGAAGGATCGTTCGATGTGGCTGTTGTCCCTCACACCCTGCACGTCACCACCCTCGGCTGTCTGAGGGCCGGTGACAGCGTGAACGTTGAGGTGGATGTCGTTGCCAGGTATGTGGCTGGCCTTGTGTCAAGGCTCGATTCGATGGCTGGGGGTCAGGGCTGATGCCGCTGGCCACTGTCAGCGAGGCCATCCAGGCCTTCGCCCGTGGGGAGTTCCTCGTGGTGGTAGATGATGAGGATCGCGAGAATGAAGGCGACCTGATCATCGCGGCGGACGCCATCACAACCGAGAAGATGGCGTTCATGATCCGGCACACCAGCGGTGTCATCTGTGCCCCCATGACGGACAGCAGGGCAGATGACCTGGACCTGCCCCTGATGGTCGTGGACAACACCGAGTCGATGCGTACGGCCTTCACGGTCTCGGTTGACCTGGCCGAGGGCACTACAACCGGGATCTCAGCAGCGGACCGGGTGGCCACTGTTGCCGGGTTGGCCGATTCCAGTTGCGGGCCCGGCCAGTTCGCAAGACCCGGACACATCTTCCCCCTGCGAGCCCGGAATGGTGGGGTGTTGAAGCGGGCCGGTCATACTGAGGCTGCTGTTGACCTGTGTCTGCTGGCCGATCGGGCACCAGTGGGCGTTCTGTGTGAGATCGTCAAGGACGATGGCGGCATGGCTCGAATGTCCGACCTGGAGGAGTTTGCGGAGTGTCACGGACTGACCGTTCTGGCAATCGCCGACCTGATTCGCCACCGGCGCCGTTACGAGAAGTTGGTTGATCAGTTCGCCTCTGCCCGAATCCCGACCCGCTACGGCGACTTTACCGCACACGCCTATCGGTCGAGGCTCGATGAGGATGAGCATGTGGCGTTCGTGCTCGGCGACATCTCGACTGTCGACGTGCCTCTGGTACGAGTCCACTCCGAGTGCCTGACGGGCGACCTTCTTGGTTCAATCCGCTGTGACTGTGGGTCCCAGCTTGACGCTTCCCTTGAGGCCATCGGACGTGAAGGCGCCGGTGTGATCGTCTACCTGCGTGGTCACGAGGGAAGGGGGATCGGAATAGCGCACAAGTTGCGGGCCTACGAACTCCAGGATGAGGGACTCGACACCGTCGACGCCAACCTGGAACAGGGGCTCCCGGTGGATTCACGCGAGTACGGAGTTGGGGCGCAGATACTCTCCGACCTGGGGGTCACCAGAATGCGCCTGATGACGAACAACCCGGTCAAGTACGGGGGTCTCGAGGGCTACGGGCTTGAGATCGCCGATCGGGTGCCGATCCGGGTCACCCCGAACGAGGAGAACGTGAGGTACCTGGAGACCAAGCGGGACCGGCTCGGCCACATGCTCGGCAGCGAGGGTTGCGACGACGGTGTCCGTGGGGGCGAGAACGAGACTGAGTCGGCGTGAGGGAGCACAGCGTCGAGGTCGACGGATCGGGTCTCCGCATCGGGATCGTCGCCTCCAGGTTCAACGAACCCGTTGTGGCACGACTGCTTGAGGGCGCAACCACGCGCCTGGTGGAACTAGGTGTGGACGACGCCGACCTGAGCCTCGCGTGGGTGGCGGGTGCGTTCGAGTTGCCGCTGGCTTCAAGGGCGATGGCCGAGTCTGGTTCTGTCGACGCAATCGTGTGTCTTGGATGCGTCATCAGGGGTGAGACTGCCCACTTCGACTACGTGTGCGCCGAGGCAGCCTCCGGGATCTCCAGAGTGGGCCATGACACGGGCGTTCCGGTTTCCTTCGGTGTGCTCACGACCGACACCTTCGAGCAGGCTGCGGCTCGAGCGGGTGGCACGAAGGGGAACAAGGGTGCCGATGTGGCCGAGGCGGCTGTTGAAATGGCACGACTCCTGAGGGAGTTGGTTCGGTAGGAGCCGATCCTGTACCTGCCGGACCGAACGCGGCCCGGGTGGGCCTTCCACAACCCGCTGCTAGTCTTTGCGACCGTGGACGACCCAACCGGGTCGTTCGGGGTCGGATCCGAAACCTCCGGCCCTCCGTATGGCTTCCGGCGACGCACTGCGCGCCATGAGGCCGGGTCCGATACCCGAGGTACCGATGCCGACCAACCTGCCCCCCAAGGCCGACACAATCACAGAGCACAAGCTTCACGAGACCGACACCGGTTCTCCCGAAGTCCAGATTGCGCTGCTGAGTGACCGCATCAACCACCTCACCGGCCACCTGAAGGTCCACAAGAAGGACCATCACAGCCGGCGAGGCCTGTTGATGCTGGTGGGTCGCCGCCGACGGCTGCTCGACTACGTCATGGCAAATGACGTCGAGCGCTATCGGGCGATCATCGCCAAGTTGGGGCTGCGCCGGTAGGCGGGGTACCTGGAGTACGGCGGCCACACGGCCGGCCATATCCCTGTCGGGGGTCCGGACCAACGGAACCGACAACCAATACGACGACCCCGGGTCCCGGAGGTCATCAGTGCCAGTTGCATGCCGCTCGGCAGGTTCCTCCCACGGGGGTGACCGGGTCGGGATGTATCCAACTGGAGGCTGGAGGCCGAGGGTTTACCGGTCAGCCGCAAGGAGCGGCCGTCGTCCCGACCGGAGAAGTTCCAGCCGGGATCAAGAGAGGAAACAATGACTGAAGTAAAGACCGTGTCCCGCACATTCAGCGGGTCCGACAAGACAATGTCCTTTGAGGTTGGCCGCCTGGCCGGCCTCGCCGACGGTGCCGTTCTGGCACAGATCGGCAGGTCGACCGTCCTGGTGACCGCCACCGGAGCGAGGTCGCCCCGACCGGGCGCCAGCTTCTTCCCGCTGACCGTCGACATCGAGGAGCGGATGTACGCCGCCGGCAAGATCCCCGGCTCGTTCTTTCGCCGCGAGGGCCGTGCGCCTGAATCGGCGATCCTGACCTGCCGGCTCATCGACCGCCCGCTGCGGCCGATGTTCCCCGAGGGCTTCCGCAACGAGGTCCACATCGTCGGAACCGTCATGGGTGCCGACATGGAGAACCCACACGACGTCCTCGCCCTGAACGGCGCCTCCGCGGCGTTGATGCTGTCCGGAATCCCGTTCGACGGCCCCGTGGGCGCTGTGCGCATCGCATGGTCCACCGCCGGTGAGTGGATTCCACATCCGACCTACGAGGAGGGTTCCGACTCGGCGTTCGAGATGGTCGTGGCAGGTCGCCTGCTCGACGACGGTGACGTCGCCGTGATGATGGTTGAGGCCGGCGGTACCGCGTCCACCTACGAGGCCTATGAGGCCGGCGCCCCCAAGGTCGACGAGGCCGTCCTCGCCAGCGGCCTGGAGTTCTCAAAGCAGTACATCCGCGAGGTCATCGAGATGCAGCTCGAACTCGTCGAGGCGGTGGGTGCACCTGAGATCATGCCGTACGAGGTCACCGTCGACTACAGCGACGAGATCAGGGCGGCCGTTGATGCTGCCGGCAGGGATCGCATTGCCGAGACCCAGGCCATAGCCGTGAAGGCCGACCGTGGCGCTGCTGAGGCAACTGTCAAGGCCGCCCTAATCGAGGAGCTGCTTCCGCAGTTTGCAGAGGTCGATGGAGCCGAAGGCCAGATCAGCTCAGCTGTCAGGTCGGTCACCAAGGACGTGGTCCGGGCCCGCATCGTGTCCGACGGAGTCCGTATCGACGGTCGTGGAACCGCCGACCTGCGTCCGCTCTCGTCTGATGTGGCTGTCATCCCCACGGCACACGGCTCCGGCCTGTTCCAGCGGGGCGAGACCCAGGTGCTCAACTTCACCACGCTCGGCACCGGTCGCATGGACCAGATGATCGACGGAATCGACCCCGTCGACCGTAAGCGCTACATGCACCACTACAACTTCCCTCCGTTCTCAACAGGTGAGACCGGCTTCATGCGGGGCCCGAAGCGCCGTGAGATCGGACACGGTGCGCTCGCCGAGCGTGCCCTCGTGCCCGTCCTGCCCGCCTTCGATGATTTCCCCTACACGCTGCGCCTCGTGTCAGAGGTTCTGTCGTCAAACGGTTCCACCTCGATGGCTTCGGTGTGTTCGTCGAGCCTCTCGATGATGGATGCCGGTGTGCCGATCAAGGCTCCCGTAGCCGGAATCGCCATGGGTCTCGTCTACCTCGACGGTGAGTACGTGACCCTGACCGACATTCTCGGAGCCGAGGACGCCTTTGGCGACATGGACTTCAAGGTGGCCGGTACGGCCGACTTCGTGACCGCCCTGCAGTTGGACACCAAGATCGACGGCATCCCCGCCGATGTCCTGGCTGCCGCCCTGAACCAGGCCAAGGAGGCACGTCAGGCGATCCTGGCATCCATGGCCGAGGCCATTCCGGAGCCGCGTGACGACGTCGGCGAGAACGCTCCGAAGATCGTCAGCTTTGAGATTCCGATCGAGAAGATCGGTGAGGTAATCGGTCCAAAGGGCAAGATGATCAACACCATTCAGGCTGAGACAGGTGCCGACATCAGCGTCGACGACGACGGCATGGTGGGAATCGTGGCGATTGCCTCGCCCGACCGTGGTGCCGTGTCCGAGGCCGAGCGTCAGATCCAGCTGATCGTCGATCCGCCGACCGCCGAGGTCGGAGCCGTCTACGAGGGCCGTGTCGTGAACATCACCAAGTTCGGTGCGTTCGTCAACATCCTTCCGGGCCGCGACGGCCTGGTGCACATCTCCAAGCTGGGTGGAGGCAAGCGCATCAACAGGGTCGAGGATGTGCTGGAGCTGGGACAGCCCCTGGCGGTCGTCGTCGAGGACGTCGATCCGAACGGCAAGATCTCGCTGATGCCCGCAGGTGACGAGCCCGCCGAAAAGGCTGACGAGGCCGAGGCCGCTGACGCTCCCGCCGAGACCGATGAGTTCGTCGAGGTCGAGTCGTCTGACAGTGACCCGGCTGACGACGACGTCGACGCCGGATCCGACGATGACGATGACGACTACAACAGCATTGACGAGGCACCGGCGTCAACCGGCCCTGTCGAGGTCGGTTTCGAGGCGGCGTTCAGCGCCGAACTCGAGACCGTCCACGGCGACCTTGGCGTCGCTGCCCCCACCAACCGTGGTGGCGGCCGCCGCAGGCGGGGTTGCTGAGCACCAACGCAGGTACGGGTCCTCCGCGGGGACTCAGGTCGGCCGCCGCTCCGGCGGTCGAGTTGACCGTGCCCAATGACGGGTCAACCGATGGTCCGAGTGTGGTATCCGAGCGCATGCCGGATGCCCACTCGGTGTCGGTGGGTGTCTGGGTAGGCGTCGGCGGGCGCGACGAGCACCATCGCATCGCCGGTGCGTCGCACTTTCTCGAGCACCTGCTGTTCAAGGGAACCGAAACCAGGTCCTCGCGTTCCATTGCCGAACTGGTGGATGCCACCGGTGGCGAGATGAACGCCTTCACCACCAAGGAGTACACGGCCTTCTACGCACGTGTCCCGGCAGGTGGGCAGGAACTCGCCACGTCGCTACTGACCGACGTGATCACCTCGCCGGCGCTTCGCTCTGAGGATGTCGACAGCGAACGGCGCGTGATCCTCGAGGAGTTGAACCTGGCTGCCGATGACCCCGACGATGTGGTCGGGAGCCTCCTGTACGAAGAGGCCTTCCCGGCCCACCCGCTCGGGCGTGAGGTGCTTGGAACCACCGAATCCGTGACGGCCATGGAGCGCGATGACATCGTCGAGTTCCACGATCGCTGGTACAGGTCACCCAACCTTGTGGTGGCAGCCGCGGGCGACGTGGACCACGCCATGCTGGTTGACCAGGTTTCTGAGGCCTTCGAGGGTCGCGGTGGTGCTGACTACCCCACCCGTGAGGACCGGCTCTCCGAGGCCGGTGAGGGACGGTCCGTGTCGCGCCAGACCGAAGCGGTGCACATGGCATGGGGATGGCGCGGCCTGCGCCGTGATGATCCGAGACGCCACGCACTCTCCCTTGGAGTCCACGTGCTTGGTGGGGGGCTCTCAAGTCGCCTGTTCCAGACGGTCAGGGAGGACAGCGGACTCGCGTACAGCATCTTTGCCGGCATGAGCGGCTACCAGGACACGGGCCTCGTGACGGTGAGTGCCGGGACGTCTCCCGAGAAGGCCGATGAGCTGTCGACCGTCGTTGCAGCCCAGGTCGGTGAGGTGGCGGCCCGGGGCATCACGGCCGAAGAACTCGAGATAGCGAGGGACGGCTTTGAGGGATCGATCTTGTTGGGCCTTGAGGGAACGGGCAGCCGGATGGCCCGGTTGGGATCCAGTCAGAGCCTTCTGGGGCGGGTGCTTGCACTGGACGAGTACGTCCGGCTCCTCCGTGGGATAACCCTCGATGACGTGAACGCGGTTCTCGCCGAACTCCTCACGCCGGCGGCGACGGAAGCCCGGGTCGGACCGGGTTCCTGAGCCCTGTTTCGCGTAACCGGCCCCTCTCGCCGGGTTGTCGACCGCTAACCTCGCCGGCATGAGCGACGCTGCGGACCGGTTCCCCGGTGGAATCCGTGTGGGGGTGATTGGTGCCGGAGGCCGCATGGGTGCCGCTGTGTGCGAGGCGGTAGCCGATGCCGACGACATGGCTCTGGTCGCAGCCGTCGACCCGGTTTCTCCCGGCGAGGTGCTCAACGGCGTGACCGTCGAGGCCGAGATCGCGACCATGGTCGACACGGGCGTAGATGTGGCTGTCGACTTCACCGTTGCCGATGCCAGCCGGAGCAACCTTCCGGTGCTCGCCGCTGCAGGTGTTCACGCCGTCGTGGGCACCTCAGGCCTGACCGACGACGACCTGTCGGAACTCCGGTCGACATTCACCGCGAGCAACTGCCTGATCGTTCCCAACTTCGCCATCGGAGCCGTGTTGATGCAGCGCTTCGCGGAGGTGGCGGCACCGTGGTTCGAGACCGCCGAGGTGATCGAGTTCCACCACGACGAGAAGGTCGATGCACCGTCCGGTACGGCGCTCTCCACCGTTGAGCGCATGGCGGCGGCTTCGGCCGACTGGGCCGACGACCCGACGAAGCGCGAGGTGGTGGCCGGTTCACGGGGCGGCGTCGGCCCGGCCGGCATCAGGATCCATTCGGTACGCATGCGGGGGATGGTGGCCCACCAGGAGGTTGTGCTCGGCACGACCGGCCAGACACTCGTCATCAGGCACGACACCACCGATCGCAGCTCGTTCATGCCGGGTGTCCTGCTGGCCGTGCGCAACGTCGCCGGACTGTCCGGCCTTTCGGTCGGTCTCGACGCACTGTTGGCCCTCTGAGGCCTCTCAGGCGATTGTCTGTCAGCCGCCTCCTGCGCCCACTCTGGCTGGTCACCCACCTGCTGGTGGTGTCGGCGATGTTCGTGATGGTCGGCTTCGGGATGTGGCAGCTCAGACGCCTCGATGACCGTCAGGCACAGAACGCCGTTGTCGAGGGGCGCATGGCCCAGCCGGCCGGGCCTCTCCTCGATGTGATTGACCTTGATGATCCCGAGGCCTCGGTCCACATGACCGTGCATGCCTCGGGGACCTTTGACCCGGGCAGGGAGGTCTACGTGGCAAACCGCACCCGCGATGGCCGTCCCGGTGTCAACGTCGTGACGCTTCTGGAACTTGACTCGGGAGCCGTGGTGGTCGACCGGGGGTTCCTCCCGAGGCGGGCGTATCTCGGCGGTGAGGACAACTACTGGGCCACCCCGGACGGTGAGGTGGTTGTGACGGGACGGCTTCGGACAACCCGGAGCAGTCGGGGTGGGCTCGGCGACGAGGTTGATGTGATCGACCTGGCGGTGCTGTCGGAGCGCTGGAACGTGTCGCTGCTGCCGGTGTACATCGAGGCCACCTCGGGTGCGGTTGTCGCCGACTATCCGCTCGTGCCCCGGCCTCCTGACCTCACCGACGGTCCCCACCTCGGCTATGCCATCCAGTGGTTCGTGTTCGCGCTGATCGCCCTCATCGGCTACCCGTTGGTGATGGTTCGAATCGCCCGCGACGAGCCATCCGGGATTGAATCGTCCTGAGGGGCAGTTGCTAGCGTGACAGCCATGCCGTACCAGAGTCACCCGGAGGTTCGCGTCCTGCACTCGCTGCGCGTGCGGGGATTCGTCGACACCCCCCTGGTTGCCGAGGCGTCCGCAATGGAGGTCCCCGAGGTCGAGGAGTGGCTGGTTCGCCTCGAGTCTCAGGGAGACGTCCGTTTCCGCGATGGCCGGATGTCGGGCTGGATGCTGACCACCGAGGGACGGGGTAGGGGCGAGACCCTGCTGGCCGCTGAACTGGAGGAGGCCGGGTGTCGTGACGGGGTCCACTCCGCCTATCAGGAGTTCCTGAGCGTGAACCATGGCTTCCTGGAACTCTGTACCGACTGGCAACTGCGCGCTCCGGCCCATGACCCGACCGGCGAAAAGGTCGTCAACGACCACTCAGACCCGGACCACGATGCAGCTGTCGTTGCCCGCCTGGTTGAGATCAACGGGACCGTTCAACCGATCTCGACCGAATTGGCGACACTGCTCCACCGCTTTGACGGCTACGGTCGGCGTTTCGGAGACGCACTCGGGCGTGTCCGGGCCGGTGACCACGACTGGTTCACGAAGCCGATGATCGAGTCGTACCACACGGTCTGGTTCGAGTTGCACGAGAACTTCCTGGCAACCCTCGGGATACCGAGGGCGAGCGAGGCACAGGCCAACTGAAGCTGGCCGGAGAGGATTGTGATGGAACCCAGATTCGGACGGGTGCTGACAGCCATGATCAGCCCCTTCACCGCCGATGGTTCCCTCGATATCGACGGGGCGGTGACCCTCGCCAGATGGCTGGAGGAGCAGGGAAACGACGGGCTGGTGCTGGCCGGGACCACCGGTGAGTCGCCCACCCTCACCCAGGATGAACAGGTGGACATGATCGCCGCTGTCGTCGAGGCAGTGCAGGTTCCTGTCATAGCAGGGGCAGGCAGCAACGACACGAGGTCTGCCGTCCGCAACGCCGAGAGGTGTGCCGAGGTCGGTGTCGCCGGCATCCTCGACGTCACCCCGTACTACAACAGGCCCTCGCAGGCAGGCCTGGTCGAGCATTTTCGGACCACGGCAGCGGCCACGGACCTGCCGGTGATGCTCTATGACATTCCCCCCAGGTCGGGCCGCAAGATCGACACCGACACGATCCTGAGACTCGCCGACGAGGTCGACAACATCGTGGCTGTAAAGGACGCCGCCGGCGACGTGGCCGGGACCGCACGCCTGATAGCGGCCGCACCCGAGGGCTTTGAGGTCTACAGCGGCGAGGACTGCCTGACGCTGTCCCTCCTGGCTGTCGGTGCCGTCGGCACGGTGAGCGTGGCATCGCACTGGTGCACCCCCGAGACGGTTGCGATGATGACGGCGTTCTTCAGCGGAGACGCGGCCGAGGCTGCAGAGATCAACCGACGACTGATCCCGTCATATGACTTCGAGTCGGGCGACCTGCGGCCCAACCCGGTCCCCACGAAGGCCATGATGAAGGTGCTTGGCCTTCCCGGCGGCGACTGTCGCCTTCCGATGGGTCCCGAGCCCGAAGGCCTCCAGGACGAGGCCCGCAGGGTTCTCGTCGGCCTCGGGCGCGGCTGAAGCCGCAGCGAGCCGTCCGGGACACAACCATGGCAGCACCCGTACACCTGACGTTTCTGGGTGGTCTCGGAGAGATCGGTCGCAACTGCGCCGCCCTTGAGGCCCACGGTCGGATCGTGATGTTGGACTGCGGGCAGTTGTTCCCCGACGACCTCCCCGGGGTAGATGCCGTTCTGCCGGACTTCACATGGCTGCGGGAGCGGGCGGACCGCATCGAGGCCTGCATCATCACCCACGCCCACGAGGACCACATCGGTGGCCTCCCGTACCTGCTCTCTGAGATGTCGTTCCCGGTCTACGGGTCACCGTTCACCCTGGGAATGGTCCGGGGAAAGTTGAAGGCGGCGGGCGTGCCGGTGCCCGAGCTGATCGAACTCCACGACCGTGCCCGTCACAGGATCGGGCCTTTCGACTGCGAGTTCCTTCCCGTCACCCATTCGACTCCGAGTGGACTGATGACGTTGTTCGGTACGCCGCAGGGCCTCCTCCTGCACTCCAGTGACTTCAAGCTCGACGACAATCCCGTCGACGGAAGGGTCACGGACCTTCCGCGGCTTCGGGAACTAGCCGCCGGAGAGGGAATCCGCCTCCTGCTGGCCGACTCGACCAACGCCGGCTCGGCGGGGGCGTCGAGTTCCGAATCCGAGATCGGCCCGGTGCTGATGTCGGTCTTTGAGGAGCATGCCGGCCGGCGCATCATCGTCGGGGCGTTCTCCAGCCATGTTCACAGGATTCAACAGATCGCCGATGCCGCATCGGCGACCGGCCGTCGTGTGGTGGTTCTCGGCCCGTCAATGGTCCGCAATGTCGGCCTTGCACGCGACCTGGGACTGCTGCGTATCCCCGAGTCGGTATTTGCGACCGAGGATGACCTCGATGACCTGGACCCGGCCCTGACCTGCATTGTCTGCACCGGCTCACAGGGCGAGACCAGAGCGGCGCTGTCGTTGATGGGGCAGGGCCGTCACCGGTTCGTGACGGTCGGCGAGAATGACACCGTCGTCTTTTCGTCTCATCCGATTCCCGGCAACGAGGCCGGTATAGGGCGCCTCCACAATGCGCTGGCCCGCAGGGGAGTCCAACTGGTTCACAGCGGTCAGATCGGAATCCACACAACCGGGCACGGCAAGGCCGAGGAGTTGCTGGCGTTGCACGACGCCGCTGACCCTGACCTGTTCATTCCAGTCCATGGCGAGTACTCCCATCTGGTCGCCCACCACGAGTTGGCGCTGGAACGCGGCATGGCACCCGATCGGGTGCTGCGGTGCACCGATGGCGACCGGGTGAAACTCGATGACGACGGCATCTCACGCCGTGGTCGTGTGTCTGACACCTACGTGATGGTCGACGAGTCCGGCAACCCGGTCAGCGAAGACCTGCTCGAGGAGAGACGCAACCTCTCCGGCGAGGGCTTCGTAGTCGTGAGGGTCGTCGTTGACGGTCGACGGGGAAAGCTGGTGGGTGAGCCGTTCGTTGAGACCAGGGGTTGGGTTGAACCGTCGGATCGCGAGAGTTGGTGTGGTGAGGTTGCCGAGGCGGTTTCCGGGGTGCTGAAGCCGGTTGTCGCAGAGGGTGAACGCGATTCGCAGGAGCTGGCTCGGCTGGCGCGACGGGCCACAGGACGCCTCGTGTCGCGCCGCACCGGGCGACGGCCGGCACTGGTGCCTGTTGTGGAGGTCCGGTGAGGCTTCCCGGGGCCTGGACGTGACCTGTGCAGTTACCGGCTGGTGGTACGTTTAGGCTGCTGTGAGCACAAAACCTGAGCGTTCTGGGCCGTCCGACAGGTCGGTGCGCCAGAGGCGCAAGAACCGAGACCGGACAGACCGCGACAACGGTCCCGAGCCGTCAGACTCCCCCGATGGGCGGCGGAAAGATCGTGGCGGGGAGCCCCGCGAGGCCCTCCTCCGCCGCATGGCCAGGGCCGCTTTCGCTGGCCGGACCGATGAACTGCTGGGCCTCGTCCTGGTACTGGGCGGCCTGTTGACGGGCCTGTCGGTCTACCTCGGCAAGGCGGGAATCGTGGGCCGGTTGATCGACAGCGGTGCCGGCTGGACCATTGGAACCACCAAGGTGGGCCTGCCCGTGGCGATGGTTGCAGTCGGCCTCGCCATGTTCAGGGAGCGGATCGAGTTCGACGAGATGACGAGACGCCTCCCGGTGGGGGCTTTCATGGCCCTCTTCAGCGTCACCGGTCTGCTCCACCTGGGCAGGGGCAGGCCGGGCATCTCAGACGGAGCCGACGGCCTGGGTGCAGGTGGAGGCCTCCTGGGCCTGGCTGTCGGAGGCGGGCTGGATGCTGCCATCGACACCATCGGTGCGGTGCTGATCCTGATCGGGACGGGTCTGGTGGGGCTGGCGGTGATCACCCGTGTTTCGGCAAGCCAGGCCGCCCGCGGCGTCGTTGTGGTTGCCCGCCGGGTCGGGCGCGCCCTGCTGGCCGGGCTGGTGCCGCTGGGTCGCGCCCTGCGTAACTGGGTGCAGAACCTGCTGAGCGCCCCGGGCTCCGACGACCCACAGGTTGTCGTACATCACGAGTCACCAGCACCTCAACCGGTCCCCGAGGCAGCCTCGGAACCGGTGTCTGCGGCCGAACCCGACGGGCATGCACCAGAACCCGAGCCGGTGACGAAGAAGCGCAGGCATCGAACAGAGGTAGCAGCGGGGAGCGGTGAGCAACTCACCATTGAACTGGGCGCTGCTGTCGACGGCTCCACCTGGCGGCTTCCGCCCCTGTCGATCCTGTCCCGCAGCGAGACCCACGACATCGACGCCAAGGCCATCGAGGAGCGGGGATACCGCCTCCAGGAGGCGCTCTCCGCGCACGGTGTCGAGACCCGCCTGATCGACATGACAGTCGGTCCGACCGTCACCCGCTACGCGTTGCAGTTGGGCGACGGCGTCAAGGTGGCCCGGGTGACCAGCCTCAACAAGGACATCGCGTATGCGCTGGCGGCAGCCGACGTGCGCATTCTGGCTCCGATCCCTGGCCAGCAGGCGATCGGCATCGAGGTGCCCAACGAGGAGCGCGAGGTCGTTGCCCTCGGCGACATCTTGTCGTCGACGGCAGCGGCAAAGGCCCAGCACCCGCTCGAGGCGGGAATCGGACGTGACATCGACGGCAAGCCGGTGCTGTTGAACCTCTCCACCATGCCGCACCTGCTTATCGCCGGAGCTACCGGCGCAGGCAAGTCGTCATGCATCAACTCGCTGGTCACATCTGTGCTCATGCGCTCCAGCCCCGAGCAGGTCCGCCTGATCCTGATCGACCCCAAGCGGGTCGAGATGGGCCAGTACGAGGGCGTGCCGCACCTGCTCACGGCTCCTGTGACCGACCCCAAGAAGGCCGCCAACTCCCTCCACTGGGCCGTGCGCGAGATGGAGCGCCGCTATGGCCTGTTGTCAGACTGCGGGTTCCGCGACATCGCCGGCTACAACGCCGCACACGACCGCGGCGAGCTGCAGGCACCGCTCGGGGTGACCGACGACGACGGTGAACCGATGGCCTACCAGAGGCTGCCGTTCATCCTGATCGTCGTCGATGAGTTGTCCGACCTGATGATGGTGGCTGCACGCGATGTCGAAGACTCCATCTGTCGCCTCGCCCAGATGGCACGAGCCGTCGGCATCCATCTTGTTGTCGCCACCCAGCGCCCCTCGGTGAACGTGATCACGGGCGTGATCAAGGCCAACATCCCGGCGCGCCTGGCGTTTGAGGTATCGAGCCTCGCCGACAGCCGGGTGATCCTGGACCAGCCCGGTGCCGAACGTCTGGTCGGCAACGGCGACATGCTGCTTCTCGGCCCGAGTTCGAACACGCCCCAGCGGATCCAGGGTGCATGGGTGAACGAGTCCGAGGTGAGACAGGTTGTGTCCGCATGGACCCGACAGGTCGACGACATCCTCACTGCAGGCGACGACGACTCTCCGGTGACAGCCGAGGTTCCGGTTCTGGACTCACCGACGGGTTCGATAACCGACGACTCGCACCGGTCTCCGACGGGTGGTTCCGGAGACGATGACGACCTCTTCGAGCAGGCCCGTGAGCTGGTGGTGTCAAGCCAGCTGGGGTCCACCTCCATGCTCCAGCGGAAGTTGCGTGTCGGGTTTGCCAGGGCAGGCCGGCTCATGGACCAGCTGGAGGAGGCCGGTGTGGTGGGACCGTCCACCGGCTCCAAGGCACGCGAGGTTCTGCTGGCCAGCGAGGATCTCGAGAACCTGAACGAACAGGGCCTGTAGGACGCCGGCGCCCGCCGGTAGCCTCGCATCCGTGCTAGTCGACCTGGTGGCCCTCGTTGTGGGGTTGGCCGTGCTGACCGTCGCCGCCGACCAGTTCGTCGCAGGGGCAGTTGGCCTGGCGGCGCGCCTGAACGTGTCGACCGTCGTCATCGGTGCCCTGATAATCGGGTTCGCCACCAGTGCACCCGAGTTGGTCGTGTCAACGATCGCGGCGTTCGACGGCCAGATGGACCTCGGTGTCGGAAACGTGGTCGGCTCGAATGCGGCGAACCTGACGCTCGTTCTCGGGGCGACCGCCCTCGTCCATCCGGTGGTGATCGGCGACGGCCTGTTGCGATAGGGGGCTCTGTCGTGTGGGGCCGTGGCGGTCCTCATCGTGATGGCGACAAGCCGCAGGGTCGCCAGGATCGAGGGAGCGGTGCTCCTCGGTGCCTACCTGGGGGTGATCGTGTTCATGGCGAGGGGCCTGGGAGCCGCCTGAGGCCGGGTTGGGGAGTTGGCCAGCGGCAGTCTCCCGTAGCCTTGCCGGGGCATGTCCGTGAACCGCTACCACCTGGTGACCCTGGGTTGCCCCAAGAACCAGGTCGACTCCGACAAGTTGGCCGGCACGCTGGTGGCCGACGGCATGGTGGAGACCGACGCCCCCGGCGACGCGGACCTCATCGTGGTCAATACCTGTGCATTTGTCGAGGAGGCCAGGCAGGAGTCGATCGACACGGTCCTGGCCCTTGCCGACGAGCGGGTTGGCGATGCACGCCTGGTGGTGACCGGCTGTATGGCCGAGCGATACGGCGACGAGTTGGCCGGGACGCTTCCTGAGGTCGACTCGGTCTCCGGGTTCGGGGTGCCGGTCACGCTGGGACGTAGACCCGGTGCGGAGCCTCTGCCCACGCTGGACCTGTTGAACCTGCCCCGGCCGGCAAGCCCGCGGCCATGGGCCTACGTCAAGGTGGCCGAGGGCTGCGACCGGGCGTGTGGGTTCTGTGCCATTCCCACCTTTCGGGGCCCGCAACGCAGCCGCTCGGTGCCGGTGATTCTCGATGAGGTGGATGCCCTCGGTGTGCGTGAGGTGGTGCTGGTCGCCCAGGACCTTGCCTCCTTCGGGCGCGACCAGGGGGTGGGTGAGCGGGCGATCGTGCCGCTGGTGGAGGCCGTCGCCGACCGTGTCGACCGGGTGCGCCTCTTGTACCTCTACCCGTCGGACCTGACCGACGGGCTCGTGGAGGCCATGCTCGCAACCGGTGTTCCGTACTTTGACCTCTCTCTCCAGCATGTGTCCCGGCCGCTGCTGGCGAACATGCGCAGGTGGGGCGACGGCGGGCGTTTCCGTGAGAGGATCGACCACATCAGGAACCTTGACGCTACGGCCACATTCCGGTCCAACTTCATCGTGGGATACCCCGGTGAGACAGAGGAGGACCACGACGATCTGTTGGCCTTCGTCCAGGACGTCGGCCTGGACTGGTGCGGGTTCTTCGCCTTCAGCGACGAGGCCGGGACCCATGCGGCCGGCCTTCCTGACAGGGTCGCTCCCGGCCTTGTTGCCGAGCGCCTGTTGGAACTGGGCGAGTTGCAGGATGCCACAACGGCTGCGCGGCGTGACGCCCTCATCGGCAGTGAGGTTGTTGTGCTGGTTGACGAACCCGGTGTGGGGCGTACCCACCGTGAGGCCCCCGAGATAGACGGCGTGGTGGGCGTTCCCCCTGAACTTGCGGTGGGGGAGTTCGCCACGGTCACGGTGACCGGCGCCCTTGGCCCCGACCTGGTGGCCTCATGAGGCTCACACGCCACCTGGGAACGGTCGTCAGCCCTGCCAACCTCGTCACGTTGGCGCGCCTGGTGTTCGCCCCGGTGCTGTTCGGGATGGTTCTCGCCGCTGACGACAGTGCCGGTACCTCCTGGGGTGGGTTCCTGCTGGGTGGGGTGCTCGGAGCCTCCGACTTCTTCGACGGGGTTCTGGCTCGCCGCCGCGGCACGGTCAGTCGGTGGGGGGCGTTCCTTGATCCGCTGGCCGACAAGGTTGTCGTGATCGGTGTGGCACTCAGCCTCGTGGCCGTGGACCGCTACTCCCTGGTTCCCGTAGCGCTGTTGACCGCGCGTGAGGTGGTTATCACCTTCTACCGGCTGTGGTACGTGCGCCGGGGTCTGGCGGTTCCGGCACGCAGGTCGGCCAAGTGGAAGACCAGCGTGCAGGGTCTGGCGCTGATGCTGGCGGTGCTGCCTCCCCTCGAGGGGGCGGACCTCCTTGTCGAAGGGGTGCTCTGGGTGGCCGTTGTGTTCACGCTGGTCACCGGGTTCCAGTATCTGGCGGACGGCAGCCGTGCCACGAGCCGGACCGGTTCGTAGGAAGGCGGCCGCAGCGTGCTGTGTGAGATAGTCGCAGTCGGCACCGAGCTGCTGCTGGGCCAGATTGTCGACACCAACTCGGCCTGGATAGGCGAACAGCTGGCCCTGTCGGGCATCGACTGCCACCGCCACACGGCGGTGGGCGACAACCGTGAGCGCATGATGGCGGCATTTCGCGGGGCGCTGGACAGGGCCGACGCCGTGATCGTGACCGGCGGCCTCGGCCCCACCCAGGACGACATCACCCGTGAGGTGGTTGCCGAGCTGATGGGCGTGGCGATGGAGCGCGATCAGGAACTAGTGGACCGCATCGAGGCCAGGTTCGCCGGCCGGGGCCGGGAGATGCCGACCAACAACCTCCGCCAGGCCGACGTGCCGGTGGGTGCCACGACGATGCCCGAGCTGCCGGGAACCGCACCCGGGCTCATCTGCCCCATCGGCGACAAGGTGCTCTACACGGTTCCCGGGGTGCCGTGGGAGATGAAGGAGATGCTCGAGGGCTCGGTTCTGCCCGACCTGCGGCGCCGGTCCGGAACGGTCTCGGTGATCGGCTCGCGCACGTTGAGAACGTGGGGTCAGTCCGAGTCAGGCCTGGCCGAGATGCTGGCCGACGAGATCGAACGCCTCGATGTCGAGGGTGGAGCCACGCTGGCATTCCTTGCCAGCGGAATGGAGGGCCTCAAGGTGCGCATCACGGCCAAGGCTGCCACCTCAGCCGAGGTCGAGGAGACCCTGGACGTCGAGGAGGCACGGGTGCGTGCGGTCATCGGCCCCATCGTGTTCGGAATGGACGGGGCCAACATGGAGTCGGTGGTGCTCGACGAACTTGTCTCCCAGGGCCTCACCCTCGCAACCGCCGAGTCGTTGACGGGAGGGTTGATCGGGTCCCGGCTGACCGACGTGCCCGGTTCAAGCCGTGCCTTCCGTGGATCTGTGGTCGCCTACTCAGGCGATGTCAAGCGGGAACTGCTGGGCGTGCCGGAGGGCCCGGTGGTGG
Source organism: Acidimicrobiaceae bacterium (assembly GCA_002687745.1). GTDB lineage: Bacteria > Actinomycetota > Acidimicrobiia > Acidimicrobiales > MedAcidi-G1 > UBA3125. Next base: position 42,485 of record NZBE01000025.1, read on the forward strand.
GCGAGGAGGCGGTCTCTGCGATGGCAGCGGGTGTGTGCCGCCTGCTGGGCGCCGAGGTCTCGGTGGCGGTAACCGGTGTGGCTGGTCCCGACCCCCAGGACGGACAGGAACCCGGAACGGTCTGGATGGCCACGTGCGTGGACGGCGAGGTGGAGGCGGTGAGGGTCCTGTTTCCGTTCGACCGGACCCGGACACGCCAGTTCACGGTCATCTCCGTGCTGAACCTGCTGCGCCTGCGGCTTCAGGCGCGGCGAGGGTCCTGATCGGCAACAGCCTGAGCCTCAGGACCCGGCGCCGTCCTCGGGTTCGAGGGTTATGCAGGCCGAGTTGATGCAGTAGCGGTCACCGGTCGGCTGGGGGCCGTCGGGGAAGACGTGGCCAAGGTGTGCGCCACACGAACCGCACGTGGTTTCGGTCCGCACCCGCCCGAGGCTGTGGTCAGGCCGTTCGTCGATGAGGTCGTCGCTGATCGGCGCCAAGAAGCTGGCCCAGCCACAACCCGCGTCGAACTTGGTGGAGCTCTCGAACAGGGGCTCGCCGCACACGACGCAGTTGTAGGTGCCCGGGCGTTCGTCGTCCCAGTACTCGCCCGTGAAAGGGGCTTCGGTTCCGGCCTCCTGGGTGCAGTGGTACTGCATGGGCGTCAGGCGTGAGCGGAGTTCGTCGTCGGTCTCTCCGGTGGCCATGGGGACGGACGGTAGTGCGATCAGGCACGGGAATGCCATGAATTGGTGAAGGTGCTTGCATCGAACGCCTGTTCGCAATTACGATGATGTCATTCGCGGAGGGGCATCCGTACGGGGCCACTGTCACACCCTGTCCGTAGGTTCGTCCGCAACCGGTCAAACCACATCACATCCCGGAACGACAAGCAGAAGATCACCGGAAACGGAGAACAAGATGGCAAAGAACAACAGGAACAAGAGCGCCAGCCAGGACCCGGTGGTCCAGGCATCCCCCGAGGGGCGCGACAAGGCCCTCGACATGGCACTCGGCCAGATTGAAAAGCAGTTCGGTCAGGGTGCTGTGATGAAGATGGGCGACAAGGGCTCCATGGCCATCGAGTCCATTCCCACCGGAGCCCTGGCGCTCGACCTGGCCCTCGGCATAGGAGGCCTGCCCAGGGGCAGGGTGGCCGAAATCTACGGCCCCGAAGGATCCGGGAAGACCACCCTCGCCACCCACGTGGTGGCCGAGGCCCAGCGCAACGGCGGCATCTGCGCCTACGTGGATGCCGAGCACGCCATGGACCCCGTCTACGCAAGGGCCATCGGCGTCGATGTCGACGAGCTACTCATCTCCCAGCCCGATACAGGTGAGCAGGCCCTGGAGATCACCGACATGCTCATCCGTTCAGGCGCCATCGACGTGATCGTCATCGACTCGGTGGCAGCGCTCACCCCCCGGGCCGAGATCGAGGGCGAGATGGGTGACACGCATGTCGGCCTGCAGGCCCGGCTCATGTCCCAGGCTCTACGCAAGCTGGCATCGAACCTCAACAAGTCCAACACCATCTGCATCTTCATCAACCAGCTGCGCGAGAAGATCGGCGTCATGTTCGGTTCACCTGAGACCACGCCGGGTGGAAGGGCCCTCAAGTTCTACTCCTCGGTCCGTCTCGACATTCGCCGGATCGAGGCCATCAAGGACGGGCTGGAGGTGGTCGGCAACCGCACCAGGGTGAAGGTCGTCAAGAACAAGTGCGCCCCACCGTTCCGCCAGGCCGAGTTTGACATCATGTACGGCAAGGGCATCAGCCGGGAGGGTTCGGTCATAGACCTGGCCGTGGACCTCGACATCGTCAAGAAGTCGGGCGCCTGGTACACCTACGAGGGCGAGCAGATGGGCCAGGGCCGCGAAAACGCCAGGACATTCCTCGTTGAGAACCCCGAGATCATGGTTGAGATTACCGATCGGGTCTGGCGCGAGGTCGCCCCCGTCGAGCCCGAGCCCGAGGTTCTGGCAGCCCCTGAGCCCGAAGCCGACGACGAGTTCACAGCGGCCGACGATGAACCCATCTCAATAGGGGACTGAACCCCTCCTCGGGTATCTCCGGCCAACGGTCGTCGCCCCGCCTCCCCTCCCGGGGCGGCGACCCGGTCGGAACCAATACCGGCAACCAACGGATGGGACGTCGGGTCCCGCAACACCTAGCCTTGGGTGCATGAGCCGGTCCTACTCCCTGCGTACCTACGGGTGCCAGATGAACGAGCACGACAGCGAGCGTCTCGCCGGGCTCCTCGAGGCCGATGGAATGGTTCAGGCCGCATCTGAGGCCGACGCCGATGTGATCGTCCTCAACACCTGCTGCATACGGGAAAATGCCGACAACAGGCTCTACAGCGCACTCGGCGACCTCAAGGCCCGCAAGGAGGCCCGACCCGGTCTGCAGGTGGCTGTCGGTGGCTGCCTCGCCCAGAAGGACCGTGACCTCATCCAGGAACGGGCGGGCCATGTCGACGTTGTGTTCGGCACCCACAACGTGCACAGGGCAGCCGAGTTGCTTGACCGGGCACGAAACGAGGGCCCGGTGATGGAGATCCTCGAGGAGACTGCCCGTGATGACGCAGACTCATTTCCATCGGTGCTCACAGCGCGGCGGGAACAGGACCACAGGGCGTGGGTGACCATCCAGATCGGCTGTGACAACAGCTGTGCCTTCTGCATCGTGCCGTCGGTCCGGGGGTCGGAGATGAGTCGCCATTTCGGCGACCTGGTCACCGAGATCGAAACGCTGGTCGCAGACGGTGTAACCGAGGTGACCCTGCTCGGACAGAACGTGAACTCCTACGGTCGCGACCTGACCACCCGCCTCAGGGGCATGGCGCCTGAACCTGCCGACACCGTTGAGGCGGGTCCTCTGTGGGCGGGCGATGACCGGCGTCGTGCAAGGCCGCTGTTCGCAGACCTGCTTGTTGCTGTGGGAGCCGTCGACGGGATCGAGCGGGTGCGTTTCACGAGCCCCCACCCGAAGGACCTCCGTCCCGAGACGGTGGCAGCCGTGGCCGACACGCCGGCCGTGTGCGAACACCTCCACCTTCCTGTCCAGTCGGGAAGCGACAGGGTGCTCGCCGCCATGCACCGCGGGTACACGGCCGACAGGTATCTGGAGCGGCTAGCGCAGGCCAGGTCGGGCATCGAGGACCTCGCCGTGACCACTGACCTGATAGTTGGTTTTCCCGGAGAGACCGAGGCCGACTTCGAAGCAACCCTGGAGGTGGCCGCCGAGGCCGCATACGACTCCGCCTACCTGTTCGTCTTCTCCCCGAGAGAGGGCACCGAGGCAGCCGGGATGACCGACGAGTTCGTTGAACACGCGGTATCTGTGGACCGCTTCGAGCGCCTCCAGGACGTGCTGCAGCGCTCGGCCAGGATGCGTCACGAGGCGAGGGTCGGTCGCACAGAGGAGGTCCTCATCGAGGGGCCATCCAAACGCGATGCCGGCCAGGTGACCGGGCGTACCCGACAGAACAAGCTCGTTCACCTTGCGGCAGGCGAGGGACTTCGTGCCGGTGCCTATGCAGTCGTGGAGATCACCGGGGCTGCAGCCCACTACCTGCACGCAGAACTGGTCGAGGTGACGGCGGCACCGTTGCACCGGCGGCGGATTCCGGTTGCGTCGGCCTGAGGCCGGGCACCCCTACGACAATGACCACTGCCAACGGGCACCTGGTGCTCGTCGGAACGACCGCGTCGGGCAAGTCTGCGCTCGCCATGGAGATGGCGCGGATGCGTCCCGGTGTGGAACTGGTGTCAATGGACTCCATGCAGGTCTACCGGGGTATGGATATCGGGACCGCCACACCGACTCCTCAGGAGCAGGCCGAGGTTCGACACCACCTCCTCGACGTGGTGGACCCGGGTGACGAGTTCTCTGTCTCGGCATTCAAGGAGATGTGCGCTGCCGTTGTCGAAGATCTTGACGACAGGGGTGTACGGGGCGTGCTGGTGGGCGGCACCGGCCTCCATGTCCGTGCAGTGGTCGATGACCTGGAGATTCCCGGTCGCTTTCCAGAGGTCCGGGACGACCTTGAGTTGGAAGCCGACACGGCGGTACTCCATGGGCGCCTGAGAGAACTGGACCCCGTGGCGGCGGCGAGGATGGAGCCGACGAACCGCCGCCGTGTCGTCAGGGCCCTGGAGGTCTGTATCGGCGCAGGCCGACCGTTTTCGTCGTTCGGCCCCGGATTGGGCTCGTATCCGGAAAGTCCGTTCACCCAGGTCGGGGTCCACCTGCCGAGGCACGTGGTCGACCGGCGGATAGCGGAACGCTACGAACAGCAGGTGGCTGAGGGCTTCGTTGACGAGGTTCGGACCCTGGCCTCCCTGCCCGGTGGGCTCTCGAGGACGGCCAGCCAGGCTCTCGGCTACAGGCAGGTCCTTGAGCACCTTGAGGGACGGTGCAGCCTCGAGGAGGCGGTCGGCGCCGCCGTAGTGGCGACCCGACGCTTCGCCCGTCGTCAGGAGCGCTGGTTCAGGCGCGATCCGCGGGTCACCTGGATGGATGCCGAGGATGACCCCATGGAGGTCCTCAACCAGGTGCTCGCGTACTTCGACGGGTGCAGTGACCGTCGGTGACCCAAACCGTGTGTGACGGGGGCTCTCCTGTGGGCGAGACTGGTCCTGTGAACCTGCTCCACTGCCACGGCTTCGGCAACCAGTTCCTCATCGCCTTCACCGACGAGGTGCCTGTCGACGCTCCAGAGCTGGCACGCACCCTCTGCGATCCGGTCAACGGCATCGGAGCCGACGGCATGGTCTTTGGGACACCGACCAGCCGGGTCGACTCGACACGGTTCACGTTCACCCTGTTCAACAGCGACGGCAGCCGTGCCGAGGTGAGCGGCAACGGCCTCGCCTGTTTCGGCCATGCAATCCTCCGGACGGGTCCTCAACAGGAGGACCTGGATGTGGTGGTCGACACCGCTGCTGGACCCAGGCGCATCCGGGTGGTCGGCACTCCGACTGATCCGGTGGTGTCTGTCACCGTTGAGATGGGAGCGGCTGCCGGCGGACCCGACCTCAGAGGGCTGTCGGTCGATCTGGGAGGGCCTCAGGCCGGACGGGTGGCCAGCGTCGACATGGGTAACCCGCACCTCGTGGTGGAGGTGGACGACCCCGCTGTCATCGATCTGGCAACTGTCGGCCCACGCCTCGAGGCCCACTTTCTGCCCGTGGGATGCAACGTTCACATGGTTTCGGTGGCCGACAGGTCCACGATCCGGCTTCGGACCTGGGAGCGCGGCGCCGGCCTCACCGAGGCGTGTGGCAGCGGTGCCTGTGCCGCAGCAGCCACGGCACACTCCTGGGGCGCCGTTGACGACCTCGTCAGGGTTCGGATGCCGGGCGGTGAGACGACCGTCGTCGTCGGAGATCCGATGGTTCTGAGCGTGACGTCGACGTTCGTTGGTGACAGCGAGGTGGCCGATGGGTGAAGATCGCGTCAGCCGCAGCGACGACTCGCACAGGGGTGCCTTCGGTGAGTTCGGCGGTGAGAGCACCGGCCTGATCGACCGTGCGTTCCGTGAGCGCATCGTCCTTGCCGGAGTAACCCTCAACCGGGGAGACACGGAGATCACCGAGGCATCTCTCGACGAGTTGGCGCAGCTGGTCGACACGGCCGGGGCCGATGCCGTCGCACGGGTTCACCAGTCGCGTGAGAGCCCCGACGCTGCCACCTATGTGGGGAGCGGCAAGGCCCAAGAGATCCGTGACGTCTCAGAGGAACACGATGCAGACACCGTCGTGTTCGATGACGAGTTGAGCCCGGCACAACAGGGCAACCTGACCGCAATCCTGAAGCGGTCGGCGCTCGACCGCACGGCCGTGATCCTCGACATCTTCGCCCAGAACGCATCCAGCCTCGAGGGAAAGGCCCAGGTCGAGTTGGCACAGCTGCACTACCGGCTGCCGAGGCTGCGTGGCATGGGCAAGGTGCTCAGCCAGCAGGGTGGCGGTATCGGAACGAGGGGCCCCGGCGAGACCCAGCTCGAGGTCGACAGGCGGCGCCTGATGCGTCGTGTCAGCCGCCTCGAAGCCGACCTGAAGCGGGTCAGACGCCACCGGGCCACACAGTCCAAGGCCCGGCGGCGCACCAGCAACCGGTCGGTGGCCATCGTGGGCTACACGAACTCAGGAAAGTCCATGCTGTTGAACCGCCTGACAGATGCAGGGGTGCTCGTCGAGGACCGTCTCTTTGCGACCCTCGATGCCACGACCCGGCGTCTCGACCTTCCCGGCGGTGAGTCGGTCTACATGACCGACACCGTCGGCTTTGTGCGAAAGCTGCCGCACCAGTTGGTTGATGCCTTCAAGTCGACCCTCGACGTTGTGGTTGAAGCGGACCTCCTGTTGCACGTGGTCGATTCGTCAGACCCAGACCCGGTGGGGAGCGTCGACGCCGTACGCCACGTCCTGAGCGAGATCGGTGCCGCCCACGTACCCGAGTTGTACGTGTTCAACAAGGCCGACCTGGCACCAGTCGAGGCCGCCCGGTTGGCGGCCCGAGAGCCCGACTCGGTTGTGGTGTCGGCCGTCACCGGAAACGGCATTCCAGAGCTGTTGGCCGAGGTGGCGAACAGGCTGCGGGCCGTCACGAGCCTCTACTCACTGTTGGTCCCGTTCGACAGGGGCGATGTTCTGGCAATGGCACACCGTGAGGGGGAGGTCCTGTCAGAGACAGCCGATGAGGACGGGTGGAGCGTTGAGGCCCGCCTTGACGAGGGTTCGGCCGGGCGTCTCGCCGAGTTCGTCGTTGCCTCTGACCGGCCTGAGATGTCGGCCTGATAGCGGGGGAGAAGACATGGCTTCCGGGTTCCAACCGCCTCCGTATCCGTTCGACCGGATCGACGACCTGAGGAGGTCGGCTGCGTCGCTACCCGGCGGTTCCGTGGACCTCTCGATCGGCAACCCGAGCGACCCCGTACCCGAGGTCGTGGCTGCGGCCCTTGCCGACCCGGATCCGGCACGCACGTATCCGCCTTCGATCGGAAGCGGTGATCTTCGGCGGGCTGTCGCCGACTGGGCGGACAGGCGCCTGGGTGTGAGCATCGATCCGGCCGGGATCGGGGCGTGCATCGGAACGAAGGAACTTGTAGCCGGCCTGCCTCACCTGCTCAGGCTGAGGGACCCTGAACTGGACACCATCCTGTACCCGGCCGTGTCGTATCCGTCCTATGCCATGGGGGCCGAACTGGCCGGGTGTCGGGCGGTGGCTGTCCCCCTCGATGCCCAGTGGTGCCTCGATCTGTCGGCGATTGACGGGTCGGATGCGGAGAGGGCGCTGGCCCTGTGGGTGAACACTCCCGGCAACCCGGCCGGAGGGCTCGACGACCTTGAGGCAGCAGCCTCGTGGGGGCGTGACCACGGCGTGACCGTCCTCTCCGACGAGTGCTACGCCGAGTTCACCTGGGATGGCTCACCCAGGTCGGTACTCCGCCATGGCTTTGACGGCGTGCTGGCCGTGCACTCACTCTCGAAGCGCTCGAACCTGGCGGGCCTGCGGGTCGGCTATTACGCAGGAGACACCGACCTGGTCACCTACCTGCATGAGGTCCGTAAGCACCAGGGCTTCATGGTTCCCGGCCCGGCCCAGGCGGCAGCGGTGGCGGCCCTCTCGGACCAGGCCCATGTGGACGTCCAGCGTCACCGTTACAGGCGCCGTCTCGAATCGCTTGTCGAGGTGATGGCCGCCATCGGCGTGGAAGTTCCCATGCCCGGAGGCGGCTTCTACCTCTGGGTGCCTGCTCCGCAGGGCGATGCGTGGGGGTTCGTCGGGCATCTCGCAGAATCCGTCGGCATGGTTGCCAGCCCGGGGGAGTTCTTCGGCGAGGCCGGCTCCGACCATGTGCGCCTGGCGGCCGTAGCCGGCGACGAGCGCATTGGCCTCCTGCGGGAGAGGGCAGGGATCTGACCCAAACCGGTCCCGGCGGTCGCATCCCGGCCTGTAGCCTCGGCGCCATGTCAGACCTCCGTACACAGATTGAGGACATCTGGGCGGCCCGCGATTCGCTGGACACAGGCGACGAGGGCGTCAACTCCACAATCCATGCCGCCATCGAGCTGCTGGACACCGGTGAGGCCCGTGTCGCCGAACCCGACGGTGGGGGCGGGGTGCTCGTCAACGAGTGGCTGAAGTTGGCCATCCTGCTGCTGTTTCGCCAGTCACAGATGTCAACCGTCGAGGTCGGGCCGTTCGAGTTCGCCGACAAGATCCCGCTCAAGGCCGACTATGCCTCCCGTGGTGTCCGTGTGGTTCCCGGTGCGTCGGCCCGGTGGGGCAGCTATCAGGGCCCGGGTGTGATCATGATGCCCAGCTACGTCAACATCGGCGCCTATGTGGGGGCCAACACCATGGTGGACACCTGGGCGACCGTCGGTTCCTGTGCACAGATCGGAGCGAACGTGCACCTCTCGGGGGGCGTTGGAATCGGTGGCGTACTCGAACCGCCGAACGCCGTTCCCGTCATGGTCGGTGATGACTGCCTTATCGGGAGTCGCTGCATCGTGGCTGAGGGTGCCCGGGTCGGAGACGGCGTGGTGCTCGGTGCGGGGGCGGTCCTGACGGGTTCCATCCCGGTCATCGATGCCGAGACAGGCGAGGAGTTGAGCAGGGGCGAGGTGCCCCCATGGTGCGTGGCCGTGCAGGCCAGCCGAGGGCGTGAGTTCGCGGGTGGCCGGTTCGAAATGCCATGCGTGCTCGTGATCAGGCGCCTCGACCCGGGCGAGCGCCACGACAAGTCCGCCCTCAACGACATTCTGCGCACCCACGGCGTTACCACCTGACGTCCCGGCCGTCCACGCAACGCCTGCCATGACCGACCTTCTTGCCCTCACCGCCGAGCTGGTTTCGGTGCCGTCGGTGAGCCATGAGGAGGCGGCGATTGTCGCCCTGATCGAGGCAAGGTTGAGGGCCGTTCCGGGCCTCAGCATCGACAGGGTCGGCGACAACCTGGTGGCGCGAACCGACCTGGGTCGACCGCAGCGGCTGATCCTGGCTGGTCACACCGACACGGTCCCCGGCGACACTGCTGCCGGTGCCCGGATCGACGGTGACACCTGCAGCGGCCTCGGCAGCGCCGATATGAAGGGCGGCCTGGCGGTCATGATGGCACTGGCCACCTCGGTGCCGGAACCGTCAGTTGACGTGACCTGGGTCTTCTACGCGCGTGAGGAGGTTGCGAGCGAGCTCAACGGCCTCGGTGAGATCTTCTCTGTCGCTCCTCACCTGCTCGAGGGGGATGCGGCGATTCTGGGTGAGCCGACCGGGGCGGCCGTCGAGGCGGGCTGTCAGGGGACGATGCGCTTCAGGGTGTCGCTCTCGGGTGTGCGGTCCCACAGTGCACGGCCCTGGATGGGTGTCAACGCCATCCACCGGGCAGGCGGGCTCTTGTCGGCGGTCGACGCCTATGAACACCGTGAGCCCGAGATCGACGGTTGTACGTTCCGTGAGGCCCTGCAGGTGGTGCGTATCGACGGTGGCATTGCCGGCAACGTCGTACCCGACAGGGTGGATCTCACCATCAACCACCGCTATGCCCCCGATCGCAGCGGCGAGGAGGCTGAGGCCCACGTGCGCGATGTGCTGACACCGTTCATCGGCGATGGCGACGAGGTGGTCCTGGTCGACCATGCACCGGCTGCGGCGCCGGGACTCGGACATGCGTTGCTGATGGGCCTGGCGTCCGAAGGTGGCCTTGATGTGCGGGCCAAGCTGGGCTGGACCGACGTGGCGTTCTTTGCCGCCAGGGGGATGCCCGCTGTGAACTTCGGGCCCGGTGAGTCGACGCTCGCACACACGGCGGACGAACGAATCGAGAGGGAGGCGTTGGTGGCCTGCCATGACGCCCTCGCCAGGTTGCTGACGGCCGATTCCTGAGGGCCGGAAGGGTGGGTCAGACCCTGCGTAGAACCGTGACCACCCGACCGTAGACGTGAACCTCGTCGGCCGGGTAGCGCAACTCGTCAAAGGTCGGGTTGGAGGGAACCAGAACGACGGTTTCACCGTCGATCCTGAGGTGCTTGACGGTTGCCTCGCCGTCGGGGATCCCGGCCACCACCAGGTCTCCGGGGTCGGCGGTGGGCTGCACCCTGGCGACCACATGGTCACCGTCGAAGATCCCGGCGTCGATCATGGAGTCGCCCCTGACCCTGAGCATGAAGAGGTCGCCGCTACCGGTGAACTCTGAGGGCATGGGAACGGACTCCTCGATGTTCTCGACGGCCAGCACCCCGGTTCCTGCGGCGATGTCGCCGACGAGGGGTACGTGGTGGACGGCTCCGCGGTCGACGGCGGCTCCGGTGGTGGGGTCCAGACGGACCTCGATGGCGCGGGGCTTGGAGGGGTCGCGGCGCAGGTAGTCGCGGTCCTGGAGGGTTGCGAGGTGTGAGTGGACCGTGGAGGGGGAGGTGAGGCCCACGGCCTGGCCGATTTCGCGCACGGAGGGTGGGTAGCCGTGCTCGCGGGTGTGTGAGTCGATGAAGTACAGGATCTGGCGCTGCCTGTCGGTGAGGTCCTTGTGGCTCATGGCTGCTGCTCGCTCTCGGGCTTGATTGCGGGGATGTTGCGTCATTGCTTGCAATCGAACAGGTGTTCGATACACTGTCCATGTGATCGAACACCTGTACGTCGCACATATGTTCCCCGAACAGACGTTCCATGTCAAGGACC
>NZBE01000026.1 GCA_002687745.1 Acidimicrobiaceae bacterium
CGAGGAAGACCGTTATCGGCAGTAACGCGTCTCCCTCACTCCGAGTGCTCAAGCCACGTGGGATAGATCTCGCGTTTTACTGGGATAGACGTCGGCCCCACAGTCCAGAAACCCTTCACACGCTGGGCGAACACAAACCTGCCGAGACCCCACCATTTCCCTCTCGTCAGGTATCTGTCAGTTCAGGATCCCCGAGGGTGATCATTCCGTGGGGGGTTGCCAGGCGCCGGGCCAGGGTCTCGTCGTCGCTGCTCATGCGCCAGTCCAACAGCTCCGCCGCATAGCGGCCCATCTCGGGATGGTCGTGGAGCGGTCGGGTCTCGTTGGGATCCGACTCCAGGTCGTAGAAAACCGATGGCATTCCCGCGAAGTGGACGTACTTGCCCGAGCGGTCCCGGTGCACCGCCAGGTTGCATGAGGTCAGGGGAATGCCGGCCTCGCTGGCGAACACCCTGAAGTCGAACTCCCAGTGGGTCGACGTGCGCCAGTCCTCGGCATCGCCGCCCTCCAGGAACGGCCGAAGTGAACGCCCCTGGCACTGGGCTGGAACCGCCAGACCGGCCAGATCCAGGATTGTGGGCATGATGTCGACGTTCTCGGTGAACTCGTCGACGACCCGGCCACGTGGTCCCCCCAGGGCCGGATACCGGACGATCAGGGGTATGTGGTACGCCTGATCATGGAAGCCCAACTTGGACATCAGGCCGTGGTCGCCCAGGAACTCGCCGTGGTCCGAGGAAAAGACCACGATGGTGTCCTCGTCGACCGACAACGCCGAGAGGGTGTCCAGTAGCCGACCCACCTGGTGGTCGACCTCGGCGAGCATCCCGTAGTACGTGGCCCGGAGTTGCCGCAGGTCCAGGGGATCGACGGGAGGGTCGGTCAGGCCCCAGGTGGACATCATCTGGAGAAACGGATGACCACCGTCGGTGGGTGGGATCGGTTCTGGTACGTCGGCCGGATCGAACATGTCGTTGTACGGCTCGGGAACGGTGAACGGCGGATGTGGCCTGTACAGCGACACGTGCAGGAACCAGGGATCACCCCCATCCACCAGATCCTCGATGTGGTCGATGGCGGTGTCCACCACGAATGCCGTCTCGGTCTCGTCGGCCGAGAAGGGTGGAGGCGCCCACGAGGCTCCCCTCCCGGGTGGAACCTCCACGTCATCTCTGGGGCGCAGAAACCTGGAGCGGTCCGAGATGTCGTGTCCCCTGCCCTCCAGCCACCGGTACCAGGCGTCCCGATGCTCGGGTAGGAGCAGGGTCTCCTCGAACCCCGGTAGCGGCCCCTCGTAGTCGAGCAGGCGTGGATCATCATCGGTGGTGGTGCGCGGATCGATCGTGGTGTCGGTGTAGCCGTAGAGGTGGGGCACGTAGCCCGCGGATCGGGCCTCCAGGGCCAGGTTGGTCAGGCCGGCATCGAGTGGCGAGCCGTTGAACACCGACCGGTGGGTGTGCAGGTAGGTGCCGGTGTGGATGCTGGCCCGGCTGGGCCCACACGGTGAGGCCTGACCGTGGTGTAGCGGGAACCTGACGCCTTCAGCAGCCAAGGAGTCAAGGCGCGGCGTTCGCACCAGTGGATGGCCGGCACCACCGAGACAGTCACCCCTCCACTGGTCCGCCACGATGAACAGGACGTTTGGACGACGGGGCTCGGTGTCGGCCATCGCGGAATCATTGCAGACCCGGCACCGTGTTTCGGATTATCCACATCGGGCAACCGGCAGTAGTGTCGCCCGATGGTCGCGATCCCCTCTTTCATCCCCACGTCCGGCCGACGGTTGGGCCTGCTGCTGGCGGCAACCGGGATGTTCCTCGTGTCGACTGACGCAGTGCTCATCCGCCTTGCGGAGGTCGACGGAGCGACCGTCGCCTTCATGAGCGGGCTCTGGTCGACGCCTGTCATGTGGACCCTGGCCTCCAGGAGCCTGGGTGGGGACCTCGGAACGCGCTTCCGGGAATACCGGAACCCCCTCATCCTGACCGGGGTAATGGGTGCGGTCAGCACCACTGCTTTCGTTACCGCCATCACCAAGACCGAGGTTGCCAACGTGGTGGCGATCATCGGTGCCGCTCCGATCTTCGCCGCTGTAACCGCGAGGATCGCCCTGAAGGAGCGCGCCTCCGGACGAACATGGTTGGCCATCGCCGGGGCAATCTCAGGAATCCTCGTGATCGTCGGTGGGTCCATGGCCGGGGGAGGTGCCACAGGAGACCTCCTTGCAATAGGTGCCATCACCGCCTTCGGGATGAACCTGACCATCTGGCGGCGTCACCCCGACATGCCCCGGGTACTGATCGTCGCCATGACCGCCATCTGTACCGTGGTCCTCACCTCCCTCCTGGCAAGCCCCTTCAGCCTCGACCGTTCGGGCCTGCTGGCCACGCTCGCAATGGGCGCCGTGTTCGGTCCGACTGCGAGGTTCTGCATGACGACGGCGACCCGGCACGCCTCGGCAGCCGAGGTGAGCCTGTTCACCCCGGTGGAGACCGTCTCGGCGACCCTGTGGGCCTGGCTCTGGTTCAACGAGGTACCCGCAACCCTCACCTTTGTAGGCGGAGCCGTGGTGCTGACCGCCGTGTTCTACGGTGTCAGCGGTCCGGCCCGCGAGACCGCACCGCCACCAATTTCGCACACCTGAACAATGGCCAACAGAGACGACCCGGTCCTTGACCACCTGGCCACCCTCGGCCTTGAACACGAGGTGATGGCCTGCGACCCCGACCTGGCTGACACGGCACTCTTCTGCGAGGCCTACGGCATTGACCCGGCCGATTCGGCGAACGCAATCCTCGTGGCCGGCAAGGCCGATCACCGCCCATACGCGCTCTGCCTCGTCCTGGCGACCTGCAGGCTGGATGTGAACGGCGTTGTCAGGAAGCGGCTTGGAACCCGCAAGGCCTCCTTCGCCGGTGCCGACGAGACCGCCGAACTGACGGGAATGCTCATTGGCGGTGTCACCCCGTTCGGCCTTCCCGCCCCGGTCCCGACCTGGATCGACTCCCGGGTCATGGAACGGGTGAGCGTCGTCATTGGTGGAGGCTCACGTGACCGCAAGATCCGCCTCGCTCCAACAGGCCTTCTTGCCCTGTCAGGTGCCGAGGTGGTCGAGGACCTCGCCAGGTCGGCACCACCACACGGGGTCTGATGCTGACCCACCGGGTCCAGAACTCCCGTGGGTCCCGGTCAGGTGCTGTCGCTTCCTGCCAGATGCTCGGCGAGGGCGTCACGCGCTGAGCTGGCCGGCGCCGTCTCGACCATGGTCCGAAGCGACCGTGACCTTCCCACCACCGACAGCAGGTCGGCCGCGACCGTGTCAGCCAGACAGAGCAGGTCGATGCGCGATCCCTCTGTGAGCGGATCGGCTACCAGCCCGTCGATGACCGGGCCACAGGCCAACTCGGCTCGCACCAGCTTGAGTGCAGCCGTCTCCAACTCGTCGAGGGCGTCGAGAGCGCGCAGCACGTTCGTGGCGTCAGTATCGGACAACATCGCCAAGAGTGTGGGCCACGGCCGGTTCCACGACGGGGATACCCGGGCCGTGAAACGCCAGGCCGTACGGTCTGCGACATGGAGTTGAACGACGTTCAGGACCTGGTTGAGCGCCTCTACGGTGAGGCTGACCGGGAACGTGGTGTCTCCCCCACCGTGGCCTGGCTCTGCGAGGAGATGGGCGAACTGGCCCAGGCCGTTCGGAAGGGCTCACCCGCCGAGCAACTGCACGAGTTGGGCGATGTGCTGGCCTGGCTGGCGAGCCTCGCCAACCAGATGGACCTGTCGCTCGACGATGCGATGCAGAGGTACGTAACCAACCCGCCCTGACCCCGGGATGGGCCGCTGCCCGGTCAGGCCCTGCGGCGGATCAGTTCCTCGGCGATCTGGATTGCGTTCAGAGCGGCGCCCTTGCGCAGGTTGTCGCATGACAGGAACAACGCCAGGCCGTGTTCGACGGTCTCGTCACGGCGTATCCGGCCCACGATGGTCGGGTCCACTCCGGCCGCATCGAGCGGGGTCGGCACGTCGGCCAGGGACACGCCGGGTGCGTCGGCAAGCAGTTCGACAGCCCTCTCAGGGCTGAGCGACCTCTCGAAGCGGGCATTGACGGCAAGCGAATGCCCGGTGAACACCGGAACCCGGACACAGGTTCCCGAAACCTCGAGGTCGGGAACCTCGAGGATCTTGCGGCTCTCGTTGCGTAGCTTCTGTTCCTCGTCGGTTTCGCCCCGGCCGTCGTCGACAAACGAGCCGGCATGTGGCAGGACGTTGAATGCGATGGTGTCAGGGAAGGAGTCGTGTGCCGGGAACGACACGGCCCTGCCGTCGTGGGTCAGAGAGGCGGCGTTCCCGATCACGGCCTTGACCTGTCCTGACAGTTCCTCTACGCCGGACAGGCCGGCACCCGATACAGCCTGGTAGGTGCTCACCACCAGGGCTCTGAGGCCTGCTTCGGCGTGAAGGGGTGCCAGAACCGGCATGGCCGCCATGGTCGTGCAGTTCGGGTTGGCGACGATTCCCATGGGAATGTCGTCGAGCGCGTGGGCGTTCACCTCGGGGACCACAAGGGGCACAGCTGGGTCCATTCGCCAGCCGGACGAGTTGTCAATGACCGTCACGCCGGCTGCTGCCATCTTCGGTGCGTACTCGAGCGAAGCCGTCTTTCCGGCGCTGACGAGCGCCAGGTCGATTCCCGACCAGTCGGCTGTGGCGGTGTCCTCGACCACGATCTGGTGGTCCTTCCAGGCAATGGTGCTGCCAGCCGACCTGGCTGAGGCGAAGAAGCGAAGGTCGCCCACGGACATCCCGCGCTCGTCGAGAAGGGTGCGCATTACGCCACCCACCTGCCCTGTTGCTCCGACCAGCGCGATGTTCACGGCAGGAAGGCTACCGCTGACAGGTCGGCGTGGGCCTGACGATTCCGGGGGCGGTCATCAGATCGGTCAGGTTCGACGCCACGTGCACGCGTCTACCGCCCTGTGGAGAACAGGTCTGCGAAGGTGTCCATGAGGGGATAGCCCGTGCCGCAGGACTGCCTGACAAACGCTGAGAGACGTTGGGCCGAACGATCCAACGCCTCGGCGTTGGCCATCGGGGACTCGAACATGACCGTGAACAGCTCGCCCCGCAACTCGTCGAGGGTGACGCTGTCGGGATCGAGCCTGTCGAGCACGGTGCCGACGTCTGAGTACACGCTCCGGAGCAGGCCCACGTCGACAGCCATTCCGAGGGGTGCGTTCCGGGCAGTCCAGACCAACAGGTCAGCTGACACGGACAGCAGCGCGTGGAGGTTGCGTGCCTCGTTCCCGGGACCGTCGGCCAACAGGCCCTCGATCTGAACCGTCAACTGCCCGGTTTCGGTTGCCAGGTCGGCGCAGAACTCCGCCGAGGCCTCGGGCAGGTCCGTGAACCGTTCCTCCTCTTCGACCGCGGTGACAACCGGGACCGTTTCGACGACCGTCGCGTGGGTGGAGGCGGGTGCGTTCGGTCGGGACGTGGTCGTGGTCGTGGTCGACAATGTCGGGGGCGTCGCAACCACCGGGTCGTCTGTCACCGCCACCTCTGCACAGGCCGAGGCCACCAGGACCACGGCCGCCAGGATGACTCCGGGAACCTTCACGATCCCATCACCGGACCATCTGTGATCAGGCTGCGAGAGGGCTGCCGGTGACGCCGGCAATCAGGTCGAACAGCGCCGAGCCCGCCTGCCCGCAACGGGAGACCACGTGTTCCCTGAGCCGCTCCGAGGCGGCATCCAGGTCGGCACCGTCGGTGGCCACCTCGGCCTGGACCCGGGCCATGGCGGCGAAGATCGCAGCCAACACCTCGTCCTCGGTGGACTGGCCGTCTATCTCCGCGAGTGCCTCAGCCATGATGTCGGCGATCCGGCTTGTGGCATCTCTCACCTGGACGGCATCGGCCCTCTGGGCGGCCGGAACCTCGTCTGCGAGCCACACGAAGATGTCGTCTGACATCGCAAGCAGGTCGACCAGAACCGACGGGTCGGTGAGGTCCCCACCGCTGACGTCCACCTCGACCACGGCGGTCATCATCACGGCCACCTGATCAGCCAGGCCGAAACAGAACTCGGGGAGGTCTGAGCCTGATGCGGCAACCACTGCCTCGAGGCGGCAGCGCATGAGGTTCCCCATGATCGGGGTCCTTGCCAGGAGAACCGTCATTTCCCGGTCCTCAAGGCCCACTCCGAAGGGATCCTCAAGCTGCGCCTCCAGCACGGGCACCAGATCTCCGGAGGTAACGCCGTCCAGCAGGCATTCGACGTCGAGAACCGGTTGGCCGGGGTCGACGGCGAACGCCTCAACCATTCCCTGGCCTACCAGGCTCAGGACCAGGTCGCATGCCTCGAGGGCGGCAACGGTCAACTCGGCCTGTTCGGGCAGGGGTCCGAGGGCCGACAGGGCGAGCACCTCATCGGGATCGAGCGATGCGAGCAGGTGGTCCGCCACACACCCGAGGTCGGCGTCACGGAGGTCTCCGAGAACCGAGTCGGAGTCGGCCGCTCCGGTCATGAACCGTTCCCGGACATCGCCCGAGGCGGCGGTGGTGGTCGTGTGGGCAGCGGTAGTGGATGTGGCCTGTGCTGTCGTCGCTGTCGCAGCCCCCTGGTCCTCATCGGACAAGGGCTGGTCGGCTCCACAGGCTGGGGCGAATGCAGCCAGGGCCAACAGGACCGCCACCATCCTGGCTCCGAACTTCACCGAAGTGGACATACCGGGCAGGGTACGGGTGATCAACCCGGGCCCGACGGCGGCCTGCGAAGTCGGTGTGGTCCGGGCCGGGTTGTCAGTTGCAGGAGAGGCCGAAGTTCTCGTGCAGTGCCTTGACGGCGTCCTCGGCACGGTCCCCGGAGACGACACAGCTGACCCTGATGGCCGAGGTGGAGATCATCTGGATGTTGACCCCGCATTCGGCAAGGGTCTCAAACATGGTCGCCGCAACCCCGGGGTTGGTCCTCATGCCTGCACCGACCACGCTGACCCTGGCGATGGCAGAATCGCTCGTCACGCCGCCGGCCCCGATCTCGGTTGCAAGGGATCCAGCGGTAGACATCGCCCTGTCCAGGTCATCGTGGGGCACCGTGAAGGAGATGTCGGTGACCCCTTCGGTTGAGACGTTCTGGACGATCATGTCGACGTTTATTCCCGACCCGGCCAATTCACGGAACACCCGCGCGGCGATGCCGGGCTGATCGGGCACGCCGCTGATCGTCATCTTCGCCTCGGACGTGTCGTAGGTGACCGCCGAGACAATTGCCTGCTCCATGTCGGGTTCCTCCTCATCGACCCAGGTTCCCTCCTGCCAGGTGAACGCAGACCGGACGTGCAGGCGCACCCCGTGGGTGCGCGCATACTCGACCGACCGCATCGCCGGCTTGGGACAACCTGTGGCCGTCATCTCCAACAACTCATCAAACGAGATCCGATCCATCCGCTTCGCCGTCGGGACGACACGCGGGTCGGTGGTGAACACTCCGGTTACGTCCGTGTAGAGCTCGCAGGCGTCCGCGTCGAGGGCGTGTGCCAGGGCAACAGCTGTGGTGTCGGACCCACCACGACCCAGGAAGGTCACGTCGTTGTCGGTTGACACACCCTGAGATCCACCGACTACCGGGATCCGTCCTGCATCAAGGGCTGCCCTGACGCGTTCCGGACGGACCTCGAGGATCTTGGCGTTCCGGTGCTCGGTGTCGGTGAGGAAGCCCGCCTGGCTGCCGGTGAAGGAGTCAGCCGGGATACCCAGGTCGTGGAGGGCCATGCACATGAGTGCCATGGCCTTTCGCTCTCCGGCGGTGATGAGCATGTCCATCTCACGGCCGGGGTGGGTGGACGAAACATCGTCGGCCAGGCGCAGAAGGCTGTCGGTCTCCTTGCCCATTGCTGAAACGACGAGCACCACCTGGTTGCCCTGTCTGACGGTCCTGGCAACGTGGTCGGCGACGGCACGGATGCGGTCGGGGTCGCCGACCGCCGTTCCACCAAATTTCTGTACCAGCGTTGCCACGGGATACAACGCTACCTGCGACACCCCGCCCGGCCGTGGGCCATTTGCAGTCTCGACCAGACCCGTGGTCATCTGCGGGTCCTGACGGGACCTCCCGTTGTTAGGGTGCCGATCCATGGTAGACAAGATCCGTCGTCCCGCAGGCCCGTCAGCGGCTGAGCGTTTCTCGACAAGAACACGCCTGCTTGCAGGCCTCCTCGCCTTTGTGATGCTGGGAAGCCTGGTGACGGTCACCGTCATGGGCTTCGTGCATGACGGCGAGGACAGCGGAGGCACCACCGAGGCCGGCACGGCTCAGGTGACCCCTGCCGCGCCGACCGTCGTTGCCACCGAATGCCCTCCACACGACAAGACCGCGGGCCGGGTTCTCCTGTTCGAACACCAGCCACCGTTCTGCCTGGATGCGTCGTCCACCTATACAGCCGTGTTTGACACGACCGAGGGCGAGATCAAGGTGGTTCTCGACACGGTCAGAACGCCGAACACAGCCAACAACTTCGTCGTGCTCGCCAACTACGGCTACTACGACGACACCCTCCTGTTCCGCCTGGACCCGACCATCGCAATCATCCAGGGTGGTGCACCACACACCAACGACTGGTCCGACAGGGGTCCCGGATACACGATCGCCGACGAGGGTGGCCTGTTCCAGCAGTCAGGTAGCGGGATGCTGGGACCATTCACCTATGAACCGGGACAGCTCATAATGGCCCGATCAGCCGGCCCCAACAGCTCCGGAGCCCAGTTCTTCTTCTCATCAGGTCCTGAGGTTGCGCGGCTCGACAACCAGGGCAGCTACATCGTGTTCGGCCGTACCGATACCGCCGGCCTCTCCGTACTGGAGCAGATCATGGGCCTCTACGAGCTGGATCCCAGCTCTCCATACGGTGGCGGACCCACACGCGATGTCACGGTCCGATCCGTGAGAATCGTCGCCACCGACGGGTAGCTCCCCAGCCTGATCCGAGCCGGAGACCTCATGCCAATCGAGCCTCCGGAGAGCGCCTGGGTGTTCCCACCGGCCGGCACGGCTGACGAGCACGGCGTCGTCGGTATCGGAGCCGATGTGGACCCGGGGACCCTGTTGAGTGCATACCGCTCGGGGATGTTCCCAATGCCCCTGGAATCGGGTGGTCCAATGGCCTGGTGGTCACCGGATCCACGTGGCGTCCTGCTCCCGGCCGACCTGGTAGTCAGCAGGTCGCTTCGCAGCTCGTGCCGACGCTACGAGATACGTGTCGACACTGCCTTTGCCGAGGTGGTGGAGGGGTGTGCCGACCCTTCGAGGGACCGTAGCTGGATTGACAACCGGATCATCGAGGCCTACCAGCAACTGCATGTCCTGGGCTGGGCCCATTCGGTCGAGGCGTGGGACGGGGACGGCCTTGCCGGCGGCCTCTACGGTGTGTGCGTCGGAGGCCTTTTTGCCGGCGAGTCGATGTTCCACCAGAGGACCGACGCTTCAAAGGCGGCACTGGTGGGGCTTGTGGGAATCCTCGGTGATGGCCCGGACAGGCTGATCGACGTGCAGTGGTGCACCGAACACCTTGCTGGCCTGGGCGCCATCGAGATCGACAGGGACGAGTACCTGGAGCGCCTACCCGGGTTGCTGGGTGTGCGGGGACCGATCTGGCCCCCTCAGCGCTGCTGACCAGGTTTCAGCGGCTGGTTCGGCGAGGCGGTTCCGTGTGCCTGTCGAGCCACCACCTGCCGGAGAACCTCCACACGGGGGTGGAGGTCTCTGCCGGTGCGGGTGGGTCCGGCAGGAGTTCCCCCAAGGCGATGCGTATGGCCTCCAATTCGGCAGGAGACGCACCGGGTGCAACGATTTCCATGTCTTCAGGCGTCTGGGTCGGGGCCATCGCTAGAGAGGTACGTTTCCGTGTTTGCGTCGGGGAAGTTCCTCGTGCTTGGTGGTCAACATCTCGAGCCCGGCAATCAGCCTTGAACGGGTGTCGGCGGGGTCTATCACGTCGTCGACGTAGCCTCGTTCGGCCGCAACGTACGGGTTGGCGAACCTTTCCATGTACTCGTCGACGAGTTCCTCACGTCGGGCGGCCGGGTCGGCTGACTGCTCCAGTTCCCGGCGGTGGAGGATCTCGACGGCACCCTGTGGCCCCATCACGGCAAGTTCGGCCGATGGCCAGGCCAACGACAGGTCTGAGCCGACGGACTTGGAGTCCATGACCACGTAGGCGCCACCGTAGGCCTTGCGGGTGATTACCTGGATGCGTGGAACGGTGGCCTCGCAGTAGGCGTAGAGCAGTTTGGCGCCGTGTCGGATGATGCCTCCGTGCTCCTGATCGACCCCGGGTAGAAAACCCGGTACGTCGACGAACGTGATCAGGGGAATGTTGAAGGCGTCGCAGGTTCGCACGAACCGGGCCGCCTTCTCGGAGGCCATCATGTCGAGTACGCCTGCGAAGCGCATCGGCTGGTTGCCCACTACGCCGACGCTGCGTCCGTTCAGGCGCCCGTACCCGCAGACGATGTTCTGTGCCCACGAATCGTGGTATTCGAGGAACTCACCGTTGTCGAGCACCACCTCGATCACCGTGCGCATTTCGTAGGGGAGGTTGGGGCTGTCGGGCATCAGGTCGTTCAGTTCGGGACAACTCCGGTCGGCATCATCCTGGGGGATGACGACCGGTGCCGACTCGAGGTTGTTGGACGGCAGGTAGGAGAGCAGGACCTTCACCTCGTCAAGGACCTGCTTTTCGTCGTCGCAGACGAACGACGCCACACCGGACTT
This sequence comes from Acidimicrobiaceae bacterium, assembly GCA_002687745.1. Taxonomy (GTDB): domain Bacteria; phylum Actinomycetota; class Acidimicrobiia; order Acidimicrobiales; family MedAcidi-G1; genus UBA3125. Next base: position 10,772 of record NZBE01000026.1, read on the forward strand.
GGTGGAATGGCTTCCGGCTCCACCGAGTTCCTCGAGCGTCACCTCTTCGCCGGTGACGGTCCGCACGACATCGGGGCCGGTGATGAACATGTGCGACTTCTCCCTGACCATGAAGATGAAGTCGGTCATTGCCGGGCTGTACACGGCTCCACCGGCGCACGGCCCGAGGATGACGCTGATCTGGGGGATCACGCCCGATGCCTGGACGTTGCGCCAGAAGATGCCGCCGTAGCCGTCGAGGCTGACGACACCCTCCTGGATTCGTGCACCGGCGCCATCGTTGAGGCCGATCATCGGTGCACCGACTGAGGTTGCGAGGTCCATGACCTTGTGGAGCTTCTCGGCGAACACCTCACCGAGGGCACCCCCGAAGACCGTGAAGTCCTGGGAGAAGATGAATACCTTGCGACCGTCGACCGTGCCCCATCCGGTAATCACCCCGTCGGTGTAGGGGCGTTCCTCGATGCCGCTTTCGTGGGCCCTGTGTCGCACGAGCATGTCGAGCTCGTGGAATGAGCCGTCGTCGAGGAAGTAGTCGATCCGTTCGCGGGCGAGCATCTTGCCCTTGTCGTGCTGCCTCTTGGCCGCTCGTTCGGATCCTGCGTGCAGTGCTTCCCTACGACGCTCGTTGAGGTCGTCGAGGCGTTCGCCCATCGTGTGCTCGGCCATGGTGGCCACAGGGTACAGAACGGATCCGGCGGCGCCGAAACTGTGTGTCAGTTGCGGGTCTCGGCGAGCTTTCGTGCACGTGCCGCCAGGCGGGGTGCGTCGAGGTGTGTGCACATCGTGACGAGGTGATCGAGCGGGCCGGTCCAGTGCAGTTCATCGACATCGGCCATTACCGGTGCTCTGAGGTCCAGCGTGGCGAGGCGGCGGTAGAGGAGGGCGTCGGAGCGGTGTTCGACAAGTGTTCCCGCCAGGCGTTCGGCTCCCCTCACCTTGATGTCCCAGTCGTCGTGGCTGTCAGGTATGTGGTCTATGTGTCCGTACCTGGACAGCACCGTTGCCGAGGATCGGGCACCCCATCCGGCGATCCCGGGGATCCCGTCTGCGGAGTCGCCGACGAGGGCCAGCCAGTCGGGGATGGACGGTGGCGTGACACCGAATTTGTCCACGACACCGTCCCAGTCGTAGACGATCTCGCGGCGGCGGTCGAACTGCACGATGCGTGCATCGGCTGAGACGCACTGGGCGAGGTCCTTGTCGGGTGTGCAGATGAGCACGCGCTCAACCCTCTGGTCTGCGGCGGCCCGCGCTGCGGCTGCTCCCATGGCGTCGTCGGCCTCGTGTTCGACCATCGGGAACACGGTGAATCCGGCTGCGTCGAGGAGCGCCTCGAACAATGCGAACTGGGCAAAGAGTTCCGGCGGGGTGCCCTCACCTGTCTTGTAGCCGTCAAAGAGGCGGTTCCGGAATGAGTCGATGACACGGTCGGTGGCGACTCCCACGTGTGTGGCGCCGGCTTCGAGGAGGCGGATCATCGATCCCAGCGCTCCGCGGGCGGCGGCTACCTCGACCCCCTCGTCGGTCACATGTGATGGAACCGCGAAGTGGTGGCGAAACAGTTCGTAGGTTCCGTCTACGAGGTGGACCTCCATGGATGCTGCCCGGTCAGGCTGGATCCTCGACCAGTTCGATCAGGGTGCCGAACGATCCCCTGGGGTGCACGAAGGCGACGGTGGTACCCCGGGAGCCGGGCCTGGGCTCCTCGTCGATGGCCCTGCCGCCTGCTGCTATGACCGAGGCGAGGGCGGCTGCGCAGCTGTCGACGCGGTATCCGATGTGGTGGATGCCCTCTCCACGCCTTTCCAGAAAGACCGCTATCGGTGAATCAGATCGAGTCGGCGTGGTCAGCTGGATGAACGAACCACCAACCTCCAGCAGGGCCTCCTCGACGCCGTCGCCGTCGACGACCTCGCGGTGGTTCACCTCGGCCCCGAATGCCCTCTGGTGGTAGTCGATGGCAGCGTCCAGGTCGTGGACGGCAATGGCCACATGGTCTATCCGGGTCAGGAGCATGAGGCCGTCTCCCTGCAGGTTTTTTCTGATTGTCCCCGACTTGTCATAACCTTGTCACTGTTGTAATGTAATCGCAACACGTTGGGATATCCCCTCCACCCAACCCGGAAGCGCTCCCTGACACGGCCGATGTTGTCCGCAACGGCCCCGGGGGGCGTTTCCGCGTTCTGACCCGGATCGGGTTATCCACAGCCCGGTCATCGGTGACCGTTCCCCTCGTCAGGCCCACCGGCAAGATGCCGCCTGCCCTCCAGGGCCCTCCCGAGGGTCAACTCGTCGGCGTACTCGAGATCTCCACCGACCGGAAGACCACTGGCGATCCTGGTCACATCCACACCGAGGGGCCCGATCAGACGAGCCAGGTACATCGCGGTCGCCTCGCCCTCGATGTTCGGGTTGGTGGCCAGAATCACCTCGGTGACCGACTCCTCGTCGATGCGCCCGAGCAGTTCGGCAACCCTGAGTTGATCTGGGCCAACCCCGTCGATCGGGCTGATGGCACCCCCGAGTACGTGGTACCGACCACGGAACCCGCCGGTCCGCTCAAGGGCCACGATGTCACGAGGCTCCTCGACGACGCAGAGCATGCCGGCCTCACGCCGCGCGTCGGAGCAGATGGGGCAGAGAGGATCCTCGCTGATGTTGAAACACTGCTCACAGAAGCGGATGCGCTCCTTCATCTCGCCGATCGCCTCGGCAAGGCGCACGGCGTCCTCGGTGGGTGACTTCAGCATGTGGAACGCCAGCCTCTGGGCCGACTTGGGGCCGATGCCGGGCAGCCGACCGAGTTCGTCGATCACCTTCTGGACGGCGTCGGCGTACACGGGTGTCAGACCCCCACCTCGGGTAGGCGACGGGCCCCGACACCGGTCATGCCGGATCCACCAGTGACGCACCCGGAAACGCCTCAGTCAACTTCTCTACCGCTGACCCGTCGGACTCGTCAGCATCGACGAGCTCATCAGGATCGACCACCTCGTCTGTGACGTCGGTCGAGCTGCTCGCCACTGGCTCTGCCGGAGAGGCCTTTCTGCCGGGCGCAACCTTCGTGTCGTCAACGGTCAGGGTCACCGGTACGGGCACCCCGAACCTTGCAGCCAGCACCGACTCGACCTCGGAAACCAACTCGGCACACCGACGGCGGTGGGGCTCGTTCGGCAGGGCCATAACCGCTGATCCGTCCCGGACTGCCACGAACCGGGCAGCCGAGAACCTGGCGCGGACCTTCTTGGAGAGCATGCCGCTGAGGTCCTCATCCCAGGCCGCAACAAGATCATCGCTGGTGGGAAGATCGACCTGTGATGCGGGCTGAGCTGCACCGGGGGACTCCGTCGGGGATGCTTCGGACGACTCTCGAGAGGTCGACCCGGGGGGTGACGACGGAAGCGGCGGCTGGGAGGTGCCTGCCTGGGCCAGGGTCGCCCGAGCCGCAGCCACGGGGCCCGCCGCACGGGGTACAGGTGGCTGGGGTGGAGGAGCCGCTGTCGCTGCCCTCGGTGGGCCGGCATCTGCCAGGGCCTTCTCCAACTTGTCGATACGCCTTGTCAGGGCGTCGACAACTGTCTGGTCGGCACCGCCGGAAGAGGCAGGTGAGGTCAACCGGACCAGCGCTACCTCCAGATCGACCCGCGGATCAGGAGCACGACGCATGGCCACCAGGGCAGAACCGAGGGTCTCGAGGGCACCGGTGATCGTTGGCGGGGTCACCTGTTCGGCAAAGGACCGGGCACGCTCCCGATCGGCGTCGGCCAACTGTTCGGGTGGAACGCCCATTGCGACGAGGAAGGCCTCTCGCAGGGCTGCCAGCAACGCTTCACCGAGCACACGGGGCTCGCGTCCCCGAGCGATGCCTTCGGCCAGAGCCCCGAGGGCTGCTCCGGCATCGGCTGTGGCGAGCGCTGTGAGCAGGTTGGCAACTGTGGTGTCGTCGGTGGTCACCCCTCCGGCTACGACCCTGTCCAGCGCAGAAAGGGCATCTCGTGCCGAACCGCGGGCAGACCGGACGGCGTGGGCCATGCCCTCGTCGTCGACGTCCAGGCCGGCGTCGGCCACAACGTCGGCCACCAGCGATCCGAGGGTCTCGGCCGAGAGGAGGTTCAGCTCAAGGTGCTGTGCCCGGCTGCGGATTGTCTCGACGACCTTGTGCGGCTCTGTGGTGGCCAGCACGAAGACGACATGGTCGGGTGGCTCCTCGAGCGTCTTGAGGAGGGCGTTCTCGGCGCCGGATGTGAGCATGTGCACCTCGTCAAGCAGGTACACCTTGGTCCGGCCGGGCGTTCCGAGGGCCACCTTTCCCAGCAGGTCGCGCATGTCGTCGACCTTGTTGTTTGATGCCGCATCCAGTTCATGCAGGTCAAAGGAGGTGCCGGCATCTACCGCCAGGCAGGGCTCACACTCGCAACAGGGCTCGCCATCGACGGGAGCCAGACAGTTGAGGGCCTTCGCGAGAATGCGGGCAGCGGTTGTCTTGCCTGTACCACGTGGGCCGCTGAGCAGGTAGGCGTGCTGTACACGATCGTCGCGCACAGCGTTGCGAAGTGCGGCGACGACGTGCTCCTGGCCCCTGATCTCGCCGAAGCGACGGGGTCGGAAGCGACGGTAGAGAGACGTGTACTCCATGCCCTGCCGAGCCTACAGCCGGGTCGCGACACGATCAGTTGGCGAGCGGCGGAGGGAGTGGGATTCGAACCCACGGTGACTGTAACGCCACACACGCTTTCCAAGCGTGCCGAATCGGCCGCTCTCGCATCCCTCCCGGGCCCACCACCGGGTGGGTTCCGGCTCACAAGGGTATCGTTGCTCCGCACCCGTTCTGGAGTGTGGCGGTCGGGTCCTGTGCGACCGGGGCCCGTGAACCGGGTCAGGGCCGGAAGGCAGCAGCCCTCAGCGGAACCCCCGGGGTGCCGCAGACCACCTGGCCGCCACTCTCGAGGACGGGTGTCGCGCTCAGGGGGGTCTATCGTCGGCGCCATGGACCCGCATCCGAAGGAACCGGCCGCGCTCTCAGACGACGACCTGATGGCATTGGCACTGGCAGAGGCCCGGCAGGCCAGCGAGCACGGCGAGATACCGGTAGGAGCAGTCGTGGTGGCCGGCGGACGGATCGTGGCCAGCCGTCACAACGAGAGGGAGGCCACAGGTGACCCGACGGCGCATGCAGAGGTGCTGGCCCTGCGTGATGCCGCAGCCGAGTTGGGATCGTGGCGTCTCGACGAGGCGACCCTCGTCGTAACCCTGGAGCCATGCCCCCTCTGTGCCGGTGCGGCATGGGCGTCACGGGTCGACAGGGTGGTCTGGGGTGCCCCCAACCCCGACGCAGGTTCGTTGGGATCGCTGTACCACCTGGGTTCCGATCCCCGGCTGAACCACGAGTTCCACGTCACAACCGGTGTCCGCGGAGAGGAATGCGCCGCGCTCCTTACTGACTTCTTCAGCCGACGTCGAGGTTGACCGCCACCCACCGGTTGGCCCACCTCCGGGCCCTCGTTAGCCTCGCAGGCGGAAGGTTGCCAGAGCGGACGAATGGGGCGGCCTCGAAAGCCGTTGTGGCCTCCGGGTCACCGTGGGTTCGAATCCCACACCTTCCGCCATCTGCCTGCCGTCGGCAGACCACCGAGGCTCAGCCGCCGTGGCGGTACGCGGTCGCCGTGGGCTTGACCGGGCGTGCGAACCAGAGGGGCCTGCGCAGACCGTCGGGCCCCGGGCCCGGACGGACATTGGCCATCCACTCCTCGAACACGGCGTGGGACGCGTTGGTGTCGACCACCACGTCGCCGTAGGCATCGCCATCCTGTGCGGGTCCCACGGTCACCCGTTGCAGCCAGCAGTGCATGCCGCTCACCGGATCGGGCTGGACGGGGAAGGTCAGGTTCTGATGGACACCCGTGTCGGACCACCAGATACGTCCGGTGTCGGGGTCGTCGCTCTCGTAGGACTCGTGACCGTGTTCTCGACGGAGCCGCCACCGGCCGTCATCGTCGCGGTCGATCGATGCCTTGCCGGCTCCCCATGAGCGGGCCTTGTCCTCATCGAGGCGCCACCTGCCCATGTGGTGGCTCGCCGCCACCACCCCGGGCCTGATTCCCTCGGTTCTCCACGCTCCTATGACGAAATGCCCGATCCGGGTGGTGATACGGACCAGGCCGTTGTCGTCGATACCCAGTTTCTCGGCATCTTCCGGATGGAGCCAGAGAGGGTGTCGGTGGCTGATCTCGTTGAGCCACTTGCTGTTGGTGGATCTGGTGTGGATGAGTGTCGGGATGCGGAAGGTGGGTACGAGGATGCGCTCGCCAGAGGCGAAGTCCAGGTCCTCCCAGTGAACCTGGCTCCTGATGAAGGTCGGCATGGTGTACTCGGGCCAACCCCAGTCCTTCATGGTCTCGGAGTAGAACTCCAGCTTCTTGGACGGTGTCGGGAAGCCGAACCTGGCCTCGCCGTCGATCTCAACCGCCGGCGAGCCATCGCCGATGAACGGCATGTGACCCTTGATGTCCTCGAGGGAGTCATGTGAGCCGGCTGTTCCGGGTCGGCGGTAGACACCCTCCACATCAAGGGTCGCTCCGGCCAGGTCTGCCTCGTCGACGGGCCTTTCGTGGACCTCGTACTGGTCGCCCGGGATGGCGAACGCGCCCTTGCGCCGCATGTACTCGAGGGCGCTGATGCCCTCCTCGGCGGCTGCCTTGGGCAGGCCGGGGACCGAGTTCTCGAACAGCATCGTGTAGTACTCATCGAGTGGAAGAGGCCTTCCGGGCTCATCGCGGCTCTCGAACTGCCTGCGGATTCCCAGCGAGCCGTCGGGGTCGATGCGCCATGACAGGTCGATCCAGAACTCCTGTTCCTCCCACACCTCTCCGGGATTGGCCTCGTGGGTCCGGTCGACACGCTGGCTCTCAATCTCGGCGTGGCGGCGCAGCACGGGCTGACGGAACCCGAGCCACCGGCCCGAATGGGTCTCGAAGCTGGATACATCGTGGCGCTCCGAGGAGATACCCATTGGGAGCACGTAGTCGGCGAACCACGCCGATTCGTTCCAGGTCGGGGTGAGGGCTACGTGGCAACCGACCTTCTCGGGGTCCTGGAGGACCTCGAGCCAGGTGAACCCGTCGGGGTTGGTCCACAGCGGGTTGTACACCCTCGTGAAGTAGGTGTCGATGTAGCCGCGCCCTGATTTCAGGAAGTGGGGCAACAGGATGGACATCTCGTGGTGGGCCAGTGGGAACTCGTCAGGCCACGACAACTCGTTCCACCGACCCTGTGGTTCGGGGTGGATCGGGGTGACGGGTATGAACTTGTTCCAGCCGTTGGCGTTGGTTCCGCCAACGGTGCCGACGCTGCCGGTGAGCACGTTCAGGAACTGGAGGCACCTCGACACCTGCCAGCCACCCAGGTTTCCTGCCGATGCCGCCCGCCATGTGTGCGAGGAGAATCCTCCGAGGCCCTCACCGACGATGCCGGCTACTTCGCGGATGACGTCCTCGTCGATGCCGCAGACCCGTGCCGCCTCTTCCGGCGTGTATTCGGCGTACTGGTCGAGCAGCGCAGCCTCGACATTTTCGAACACCGGTTCCAGGTCGGGGCGGGTGGCGGTGAGGAAGGTCTCCCAGTTGACCCATCGCCGGAAGAACCCGCGGTCCCAGGTGCCGGCCTCGAGGAGCAGTCGGGCGATGGCCAGTAGCAGGAAGGCCTCGGTGCCGGGCCATGCCGAGAGCCAGTGGTCGGCCTGTGATGCCGTGTTTGAGAGGCGTGGGTCGATACAGATGACCTTGGCCCCGGCCTCGCGGCCCTCCATGATCCGCTGGGCGTGCGGGTTGAAGTAGTGGCCGGCCTCGAGATGGGACGAGATGAGGAATATCACCTTGGCATTGGCGAAGTCGGCTGACGGCCGGTCGAACCCCATCCATGTGGCGTAGCCGACCCGGGCTCCGCTGGAACAGATGTTGGTGTGGCTGTTGTGGCCGTCGATTCCCCACGAGTGCAGGACCCGCTCCATGTAGGAGTCGTCGCCCATTCGACCCACGTGGTACATGACCTCGTTGTGGCGGTCCTGACGGAAGGCGTCACCTATCCGGGTGCCGATCTCGTCAAGTGCCTGGTCCCAGGAGATGCGTTCCCAGAGGCCGTCGCCACGGTCGCCGACACGCTTCATCGGGTAGAGGATTCGTTCGGGATCATCTACCTGGTTGATTGTGGCCGGGCCCTTGGCGCAGTTGCGCCCCCGGCTGGCAGGGTGCACGGGGTTGCCCTCGAACTTGGCGACCTTCCCCGTGTCCTTGTCGACGTATGCCAGCAGGCCGCAGGTGGCTTCGCAGTTGAAGCAGGTGGTCGGAACCAGGCGGAACCTGCGCCTGACCTTTTCGGGCCATGCCCGGGCATCGAGGGCCACGTGGTCGTCCCACTCGCCTTCGGGGGGGTAGGCGGTCAGCACGCTTGTCCTCCGGGCTCGTTCATGACAGCGGAACCGACTGCCCGGCGCGTACGTACGCATCCTCGTAGGCGAACATGCCCGCCAGCGCTGAGAGTCCTGCCATGGCGGTGGGCGTGGCGGAGTCGGTGGGCAGGGATGAGGCAACGAGCAGACACGGGATCGCCAGGCCGGCGACCAGCCAGATCCGGTACTTCTGACCCTGTTCCCCGCGGGTCAGTTCGGCCAGCGCCATGGTCACGTGCCTCGAATGGACACCGCGTGTTTCGGCCGCTACCAGGACACCGTTGAGGACGAGCGCTGCGACGAAGACCCACCTGACGGCCGTCGACTCGGGAACCGTCATGAACAGGTCGAGCACCGAGTACGCAGCACCTCCGGCTACGACCGCCTGGGTGAGCAGGACCGGGAGCAGCAGGGGTTCCTGCCAGAAGTCGCGGCCCTCACACTGTCCGAACAGGAACGCCGTATACCCGGCAGTTCCGAGGGCCAGGGCGGCCGTCGGTACGACGAGGACGGGTAGCACCCCGCCGGCACCGGCGAGGCCCGCCACCCACCAGGCCGCAAGGGTCGCTGAAAAACCGGCAAGGACGTATGCGCCCTTGACCAGCCACGACGACCAGTTGCCCCTGGTGATCAGGTAGTGGAACCGGCCCGGCTGTTTGAGATGGCAGACCAGGAGGATGCCTGTGGCTGCGAGGAACACTCCTGCGATCATTGGTGGGACCACGCCGACCGCCGCCTGGTTGTCGCCGTGGCCCATTAGGACCATCAGGACGGCCATGAGCATCACACCCGCTGCGACGGCCTTGGTGACCAGGTAGCCCGACACCATCGAGCCCCAGGTCTCGGGGTGCCGGGTGGTATAGACGGTTCGGCCCATTTCCTGGCCGTCGTCACGCCCGGGTGCCGCCGCCAGCGACACCGGGGTGGGCGATGGATGGGAGTCAAGCGTGTCGGACCAGATCATGCCGTCGGACCGGATGGACGATGCCAGCGGGTCGAGGGAGGTGGGGTCGGCGTTCTTGTAGATGGTCGCAGGGTTCGTGTTCTGGTCCGGGGCCCGGACTGATCCGGTGCCGGTCGAGTGCAGGAGTGAGATCTCGGATTCAGGGTCGTCGAGGTCGCCGACCCTGATGGCCTGTGTGGGGCACACGATCACGCACGCCGGTGCGAGGCCCTCGGTCACCCGGTGGTTGCAGAAATTGCACTTGTGGGCCGTGGATGTGGCCGGGTTGATGTAGATGGCGTCGTAGGGGCATGCGTTCATGCAGCCCTTGCATCCGATGCAGTTGGCATCGTTGAAGTCGACCACGCCGTTGTCGGCCCGGTAGAGGGCCGAGGTGGGACAGATGTCCATGCAGGGTGCGTCCTGGCAGTGGTTGCAGCGCATTACCGAGAACGACCGGTCGGTGTCGGGGAAGGAGCCGGTCTCCACGTACTTGACCCAGGTGCGGTTCACCCCGAGGGGAACGTCGTGTTCGCTCTTGCATGCCACGGTGCAGGCGTGGCAGCCGATGCAGGTGCCTGAGTCCAGCACGAATCCGAGTCGGGTCACCGGTCCTGTCCGGCCTTCGTCTCTCAGACCGTGACGCTGCGCAGGGCGTGGATGCCGGCGCAGAGCAGGTCGAGCAGGTGGTCGAAGGTGTCGTCGAGGTCGAGGGGATGCGGGTGGCCGTCGCCGGACTCGAGGTGGGCGAAGCCGTGGAAGGCACTGCGCAGGGAGCGGGCCACGTGCACCTTCTCGTCGTCGTCGAGGTCGAAGGCGGCGAGTGCCTGTGCCAGCACGTGCACGACACGTTCGACTGCGGCCTCAAGTTCCGGGTCGCCTGCGCACGGGTATCGGTCGGTTGCCGCGTACTGGCCAGGGTGGTCCCTGACGACAGTGCGCCAGGCGGCTCCCATCGCGCGCACGGCATCGTCTCCGGCAAGGCCCACTGCTGCGTCGGCGAGGCGGCCGGCGATGATCTCGCGGCCCCTCAGGCCGAGGGCCCTGACAAGGGAGTCGTAGCCGTCGACATGGCGATAGAGGGCAGGTTGGCGCACACCCAGTTCGGCGGCGACCCGCGTGAGGGTGAGGGCCTCGAACCCCTCGGTGTCGACAAGGTTGGCCGCACATTCGACAACCTGTGCCGTATCGAGGGTCTGGCGTTGCATGGGTTCACATTAGCGTTAGGTTCATTCGCGGCCAAGTTATGGTCTGATAACTTTTCGTGAATGCGCGCTGACAACGCTGTCCCTGCTGAAGAGGGCTAGTCACACAGGGCCTGAATACCCGCGACCACCGCGACATCGACGACCTCGTCGACCGTGCAACCTCGCGACAGGTCGTGGAGAACGCCATTGAGGCCCTGGAGAAGGGGACCGACTGCCCTGGCAGCGCCCATCCGCTCCGCGATCTTGTAGGCGATGTTCCCCGAGTCGAGGGTCGGAAAGACGAACACGTTTGCCCGGCCGGCTATCTCTGAGTCGGGGGCCTTTGCTGCGGCAACCTCGGGGGCCCAGGCGGCGTCGAACTGCAGTTCACCGTCAACGGCAAGGCCCGGAGCCAGGCCTGCAGCCAGCCGGGTCGCCGCCCGAACCTTGTCGACGCTCTCCCCGTCGGCGCTACCCATCGTCGAGTAGGAGAGCATCGCCACCCGGGCCTGCTCTCCGGTCAGCTGCTCGAAGGTGTCGGCACTCGATACCGCTATGGACGCCAGCTGCGCAGCGTCAGGATCCGGGACCACCCCACAATCGGCGAACACGACTGCATGCCCACTGGGGAGGACCATGAGCATGCTGCTGCTCACAAGGGACACCCCCGGGGCAACCCCGATCACCCTGAGGCCGGCACGCAGGACATCGGCAGTCGGCCTGGTTGCACCGGCGACGGCCGCATCGGCCAGGCCGGCCCTGACCAGGACGGCCGCGGCTACAACCGGGTCGTCAGGATCCAGGCCGGCGGAGCGTGCAGCGGCGACCACCGGAGCCAGCATCGGATCATCGCGGTCCACAACGGGTTCGACCACCACTGCCAGACCCTCGTCCGCCAAGCGACCCGCGGCCTCGTCAGCCCTGGGGTCCCCCAGGTCGGCCAGCACCACCCTCGCCGGTGATTCGGCGGCCCGTGAATACCAGGTGTTGGCCAGACCCGTCATGGAACGAGTTGTAGCAGAGGATTCAGCCCTTGCCCCGCCACGGGATGAGCTTGGCCTCGAGAAAGCGCATCACCAGGTCCATTGCGACACCGATCACGCCGATGATGATGATGGCCACGACCACGATGTCCATCCTGAAGAACTTGCTGGCAGCGAAGATCGTGGCGCCAAGCCCGGTGGTGGTACCGGTCAACTCGGCGGCCACGAGGGTCCCCCAGCAGATGCCGAGTGCCACCCTGACACCGGTGAAGATGTCTGGCAGGGCGTTGGGTAGGACCACGTACCGGAGAATCTGCCACTTGTTGGCACCCAGGGAGTAGGTGGCATGAACCTTGGACCCCTTGACTCCGAGCACGCCCGCCCTGGCGGCGATGATCATGATCCAGATGGCGGCGAAGAACAGCAGGTTCACCTTCGAGGACTCGCCGATTCCGAACCACACGATGAAGAGCGGCAGGAGCGCAAGGGGTGGCACCGGCCGGAGCAGTTCCACGATCGGATCAAGGAAACCGCGTAGCCGGTTGGAGAGGCCCATGGCGAATCCGATTGGTACCCCCAGGGCCACTCCGTAGACGAGCCCCTTGATCACCCGGTTGAGGCTGGCGTAGGTGTGCTCCCAGAGGCTCACCCGCCTGTAGCCGTCACTCCAGAACTCGATGAAGGCGTCGAACGTCTGGCACTGTGACGGAAATGTCCTGTCGTTTACGAGGGGCTCCTCGCCCATCTTGATCAGGTACCAGACCACCATCAGGGTAATCAGGGAGGTGACACTCCATGGTGCCGAGGAGTTCCTCGACGAGGACCTTGGTATCGGACTTCTTCTTCCGGTTCATTCGCGGTCCGAAGGCCACGTTCTGAGCGACGCTCTGCCATTCGAAGAGCGCCCCCTGCTGGAACACCATCCCGCATTCCTGGCCCGGGCCGTCGATCGGATCTCCCACCCAGGGTCACCGACCCGGATGTCGGCGCCAGGAACCCGGCGAGGATGTTCAAGAGCGTGGTCTTGCCACAGCCCGACGGGCCGAGGAGGGTGAGCAGGCGGCCTGCCTCCAGGTCGAAGGAGACATCGTGCAGAGCATGGACCGCACCGCCCCTGGGCAGTTCGTAGATCATGCCCACCTTGTCGACTGACAGGTCCTTCACGACGTTCCCTTCATGTCGCCTACTGCCTCCCGCGGATAGTACGCGCCGGTCAGGATCCGTTCCTGCCGACGGTCACAGTGGCCCGGCCCAACCGGGCCGGGCCACCACTCAGACCGACTACCTGACCCGCTGCAGGAAGCTGGTGTTGACAAAGGCGTCGTAGCTGTCGAGCGCCTCGGGGATCTCTCCCTGTTCGACGAAGAAGTCCATCTGGTCCTTCATGACCTGCTGGACGGTTCCACCCAGCCACGCATCAGACAACTGAGTTGCCCGGTCCGGGAATGAAAAGGCATTCTTTCGTTCACCGGTTTCCGCCCAGCCAGGTGTCGACCCGGGTGAGTACCCGGTCGACTCTTTCTGACAGGTCGTCGATCACCTCGGTGTCGGCGACGAGGGGTGGGGAGATCGTGAGGCCCGTGTATCCGCGGTCGTCGGGGCGGATTGTCATCTTCTCTTCACGGACGAAGCTTCCGAGAACGCCTCCTTGAAGGCCGGCCCGCTGGCTGCTGCTCAGGTCCAGTGCAGAGTCGCGGTCGGCACATATGTCGATCGCATAGAAGAAGCCGGTTCCCCGTACCCCGCGCACACACGGGTGGCCGGCTGCGAGGTCGTTGAGGCGGTCGGCAAAGTAGCCCTCGGTGTCGAGAACATGCTGCATGAGGTCGTCGGCCCGCATTGCCGACATGTTGGCGACCGCCACGGCGGTAGCCACAGGGTGCCCACCAAAGGTGGAGCCGTGCACGTAGGAGCCCATTTCGGAGTCGAAAACCTCATCGACCAGTGTCCCCCGGACAACCAGGCCCCCGAGTGGCTGGTACGCAGAGGTAACCCCCTTGGCGAAGGTGATCATGTCGGGCACCACGCCGAAGCGCTCGCTGGCGAACCAGTGTCCAAAGCGGCCGAATGAACAGATCACCTCGTCGGCGCACAGGAGGACGCCGTACCGGTCGCATATTCGACGCAGTTCCGGCCAGTACCCATCCGGTGGCACGAGGGCGCCGCCGCCGTTCTGAACGGGTTCGGCTATGACCATGGCGACCGTTTCCGGTCCTTCGGCCACGATCATGTCCTCGATGGCCTTCACGCACGAGAGGTCAGCTGCAACCGTGCCCCGAGGTGAGGTGCACTGGTGGGTGTTGGCGACGTGGCGAACACCGTCCCAGAGCATGGGGAGATAGGGGTCTCGGAACTTGGGGATGCCTGTGACGGCGAGGGCACCGAGGGTGGTGCCGTGGTAGGCCCAGTTCCGTGCGATCACCTTGTACCGGTCGTCGTCTCCGCGGGCCAGGTGGTAGCTGCGTGCGAACTTGAGTGCCGACTCGACGGCCTCTGAACCGGAGCTCACGAAGAACACCTCGCTCAGGTCACCGGGTGCCACCTCGGCGATCATCGTGGCAGCCTCTATCGCCGGTGGGTGTGCCGTGCCCCAGTTGGTCGAGTAGGCGAGGGTCTCCATCTGCTTTGCGGCTGCTGAGGCCAGGTCGGTCCGGCCGTGGCCGATGTTCACGCAGAAGAGGCCCGCCAAGCCGTCCAGGTGCCGGTTTCCGTCGGAGTCCCACAGGTAGCAGCCGTCACCCCGTTCGATGATCGGCAGGGCTCCGTCGCGCCAGACCGCCCCCCTGGTGAAGTGGGGCAGCAGGTGGCGTTGGGCCATGTCGCGTTGTCGACTCATTTCCCCCCTGGATCCGTCTTCCGTGCCGGTCGGCACGGGCCTACACTCCTGCGACCAGAGCGATACCACGGTCACTTCCCCGGAGGGGGGTAACTGGCGTCACTCGCGTTATAGGCTGTAACATAATCGCTAAGTTTGCTAACCGCAAGGGGTCACTGCTTCACCCCGATCCCGCCCACCAAAGAGAAACCGGGTCCCGATGGCGAAGGTCGTTCCCCCACGTGCACAGGTCGTAGTCGTAGGAGGCGGAATCGTCGGTGCAAGCGTCGCCTACCACCTGACAGAAATGGGCTGGACCGACGTCCTGGTCCTGGAACGGCACACCCTCACCAGCGGCACGACCTGGCATGCTGCCGGCCTTGTGGGCCGGCTGCGGGCAACCCACAACATGACCCGGCTCGCCGCATACACGGCCGAGCTCTACGACCGGCTCGAAAACGAGATGGGGCACCCCACCGGCTTCCGGCCGGTTGGATCCGTGAGCGTCGCTGACAACCCCGGGCGCATGGAGGAACTGGTCCGTGGTGCCGGCATGGCCAGAAGCTTCGGGGTCGACGTCGAGGTGGTGGACGTCGACCAGCTCGTCGAACGCTGGCCCCTCATGGACCCCACAGGGGTGTTGGGCGGGGTATGGATCCCGGGGGACGCGCAGGCCTCGCCGGTCGACACGACCATGGCCCTCGCCGCGGTTGCCAGGGAGCGAGGTGCGACGGTAATCGAGGGCGTGTCCGTGGAGGGAATCCGAACCCTGGATGGCCGGGCCACCGGCGTAGACACCGACCAGGGTCCGGTCGACGCCGAATACGTGGTGACCTGCTCGGGCATGTGGTCCCACGAGCTGGGCAGGCTCACAGGCGTGAACATCCCGCTCCACGCCTGTGAGCACTTCTACCTGGTAACAGAGCCGATCCCTGACCTCCCGTCCGGCCTCCCCACCCTCCGCGACACCGACAACTGCATCTACGTGAAAGAGGACGCAGGACGCCTCCTCGTTGGGGCCTTCGAGCCGATTGCCAAGCCGTTCGGTGCAGGAGGCCTACCGACTGACCGGCCGTTCATGCAATTGGACGAGGACTGGGACCACCTGGCACCGGTCTACGAAAGGGCCTGCCAACGGGTCCCCATCCTGGGCGAGATCGGAATCCGCCTCTTCTTCAACGGTCCCGAGGCGTTCACCCCCGACGACCGCTACCTGCTCGGCGAGACCCCGGAACTAGCCAACCACTTCGTCGCCACCGGCTTCAACTCTGTCGGAATCCAGTCCGCCGGTGGAGCCGGGAAGGTCCTCGCCGACTGGATCGTCAACGGCCATCCGCCGATGGACCTCTGGGATGTCGACATCAGGCGGATGCAGCCCTTCCAGACAAACCGCCGCTACCTGCACGACCGCTCCGTCGAGGCCCTGGGGCTCCTGTATGCGATGCACTGGCCGTTCCGGCAGGTTGAAACGGCACGCGGGGTTCGTCGCTCACCTTTCCACGACCGCCTTGCCGACCTGGGTGCATGCCACGGCGAGGCAGGAGGATGGGAGCGACCCAACTGGTTCGCTCCGGCCGGCGTGGAACCTGTATACGAATACTCCTACGGCCGACAGAACTGGTTCGATCACTCGGCTGTTGAACACCGCGCCTGCAGGGAGGGGGTTGCCATGTTCGACCAGTCGTCACTCGCCAAGTTCCTGATCCAGGGACCCGACGCGGCGGCCGTGCTGAACCGCATCTCCTCAGCCGATATCGACGTGGAACCGGGCACGTCGGTGTACACCACATGGCTTAACGAGCGTGGTGGCATTGAAGCGGACCTCACGGTGAACCGTCTGGACGATGAGAGGTTCCTCGTGGTCACCGCCTTTTCAACACAGGTCCGTGATGCCGACTGGATCAGCCGGAACACACCCGACGGGGCCAGGCTCACCCTGTCAGACGTGACCTCGGGCTACTCCGTGCTCGGAGTCTTCGGACCTGACGCCCGTGCAGTGCTGAGCCCCCTCACCGACACCGATCTGGACAGCGAGTCGTTTCCGTTCGGGACAATCCAGGAGATCGACCTTGCCTACGCCAGGGTCACGGCGGTAAGACGCACCTACATGGGTGAGTTGGGCTGGGAGTTGTACATACCGACCGAGTTCTCGCTCGGGGTGTTCGACCAGGTATGGGAGACAGGACAACCCGTCGGACTGGTACCAGCAGGCATGCACGCCATGAACTCGCTGCGGATGGAGAAGGCCTACCGCCACTGGGGCGACGACATTGCCGACGAGGACACCCCGCTCGAGGCCGGCCTCTCGTGGGGTGTTGACTGGGACAAGCCCGGTGGGTTCATCGGGCGCGAGGCTCTGCTGGCCCAGAGGGACGAGGGCCCGACGAGACGGCTGGTGCAGTTCCGGCTCAATGACCCCGAACCACTCCTGTACCACGACGAACCGATCCTGCGGAACGGCGTTCTTGTCGGCCGGATCACCTCTGGGATGTACGGCCACACGGTCGGTGCCGCCCTCGGGATGGGCTACGTGTCCCACGAACGCGGCACTCCCCGGGACGAGGTCATCGGAGCCGACTTCGCTGTCGACGTCAACGGCACCATGGTGCCGGCCACGGCGTCATACCGACCGTTCTACGACCCCGGAGGTGAGCGGATCAGGGCCTGATCAAGCCTCTTCGGCAGGCCACGGAGCGGCCAGAACGCGTTCGAGCATGCCTGTGAGCATCGCAATCTCCTCTACCTCCAACCCAGCGAAGAGGGCCTGCTCCTGCCGGTGCTGACCCGCATAGGCGTCGCGGACCAGATCGCTCCCCCTGGCTGTCAGCGACACGGTCACAAGGCGCCGGTCAGTGCGCTCACGTGACCTGGCGACCATGCCGTCACGCTCAAGGGTGTTGACCGCGCTCGAGACCGAGGCCCGAGACAGGCCCGACAGGTGTGCAATCCGATAGGACTCCATGCTCCCGCAGACCCAGACCGTGAAGAGAACGCGAAACCCGGCCCAGGTCAGGCCGGCCGGCCTGTGCACAGCTGACTCGACGCGCCGAACGAACCTGGTGGCCGTACGCGACAGTGCAAAGGAGAGGCGAAACAACTCAAGGTCGACCCCCTCGACCTCGGCGCCGACGCGCCCCGCGGCCAGTTCACCAAACCGGTCCATATCAGCCTCCATCAGGCCGACCCTCAGTCGACGGCTGCTGCGAAGCCTGCCTCGTCACCCAGGTAGGCGGCAATCACGGCGGGGTCGCGCTGGACCTCTGCCGGCGGACCGGTCGCGATCATCTCACCGAAGTCCAGCACCATCACACGATCGGCTATGTCCATCACGAGGCCCATGTCGTGCTCGACGAGGATCATCGAGATACCCATTTCACAGCGGATGTCGAGGATGAACCGTGCCATGTCCTCGGTCTCCTCCAGGTTCATTCCCGCAACCGGCTCGTCGAGCAGCAGCAACTCGGGCTGCATCGCCAGGGCACGCCCCAACTCAACTCGCTTCTGGAATCCGTAGGGCAACAGTGCCACCGGGTGCTTACGCCACTCCTCAATTTCGAGGAAGTCGATGATGTCCTCGACCGCCAGGCGGTGCTCCATCTCCTCGCGTCGAGCCGCGCCGAACCACAGCGAGCCGGCCAGCCACGACCGTTCCATTCTCACGTGGCGCCCCAGGAGGATGTTTTCGAGGACCGTCATGTGCGGGAACAGCTCGATGTTCTGGAATGTCCGTGCTATGCCCAACTCGGCGACCCGGTCCGGGCGGAATCCCATGATGCTCTCACCCTTCCAGCTGATGTCACCCTGCTGAGGGCGGTACACCTGGCTGATCGAGTTGAATATCGAGGTCTTGCCGGCACCGTTGGGCCCGATAATCGAAAACAGTTCACCGTCGGCCACGTCGAAGGACACGTCGGTGATTGCCTTGACGCCCTTGAACGAGAGGCTGATGTCGTCGACCTGCAGGACAGGTGCAGATTCGCTCATGACAACCACCGCTTACGTCGCTTGTAGTGCTTGATGTCCCTGAATGACTTGCGTTCGCCCTCGTCTCCGTGGAGGCCGAGGTAGAACTCCTGTACGTCCTCGTCGCCCAGGAGCTTGGAGGCCGGTCCGTCCATCACGACCTTTCCGGTCTCCATGATGTAGCCGTAGTCGGCGATTGACAGCGCCATGACAGCGTTCTGCTCGATCAGGAGAACGCTGGTACCGGCCTTGTTGATGTCGACGATGATGTCGCGGATCTGGGCCACCAACTTGGGTGCCAGCCCCAGCGACGGCTCATCCAGGATCAGGAGCTTGGGGTTGACCATCAGGGCACGGCCGATGGCAAGCATCTGCTGTTCGCCTCCGGACAGGTAGCCGGCGGTGGCCTTCCGACGATCAGCCAGGACCGGGAACATGGTCATGACACGCTCGTGGGCCTCGGCTATCGAGGCCCGGTCGGTGTTCGTAATGCCACCGGTAATCAGGTTCTCGTCGACCGTCAACTCGGCGAACACCCGCCTACCCTCCAGTACCTGGGTGAGCCCGGACCGCACGATCGCGGACGGTTCCCTACCGTCGATGCGCTCGCCGTCAAAGGTGACCGAACCCTTGGTGATCTCACCGTCGTGAACATCGAGCAGGCCCGAGATGGCCCGGGTTGTTGTGGTCTTGCCGGCGCCGTTGGCACCAAGCAGGGCCACGATCTGACCGTCGCCAACCTCGATGGACAGGCCTCGCAGGACCAGGACCACCTCGTTGTAGACAACCTCGAGGTTTGCGACTTCGAGCATGGAATCGTTTCTTGTTGGTTGGTTTGTTCAGGTCGATGGTCCGAGGGGGGTGGCTTCTCAGCCACCCCCCTCGTGCCATCAGTTATGTGTTGTGGTCAGGGGGTCATCCTGCGACGAAGCAGGCGCCCTCATAGGTCTGGTCGTTGGTGATGTCTGACACGATCGGGCCGCCACCGATCAGCACCGA
>NZBE01000027.1 GCA_002687745.1 Acidimicrobiaceae bacterium
TGAGGCTGAAGACAACCGGATGGTCATCGGTGTGGAGCACGGCGCTGACCGAACATGGACCCACAACGAGACGTTGGAACATGTCGAGCGGGCTGCCCAGTGCGGCTGACAGGGCTGCCTTGATCGGGTCGGCATGCGACACGCACACGATTGTCTCGCCGGGATGGTCTGCAACCAGGTCGGCGACCTGGCCGGTAATCCGGGCCTGCATCTCTACGAACGACTCACCTCCCGGGAACCGGAAGGTGGAAGGCTGTCGCTGGACGGACCGCCAGGCCTTCAGGCGCGAGAGTTCCTTCAGACGCCGGCCGGTCCACTCTCCGAAGTCGCATTCGATCAGGCCGTGGGCAGTACGGACACGCCTGCCGACGGCCCTGGCGATTGGGGCGGCGGTCTCTCGTGTGCGTTCCATGGGAGAGCTGTAGACGGCGGCCACGCCACCTCCGGGCATGCCAGCCGTTGTACCTGCAAGCCCGGCTGCAGTCGCCTCGGCCTGGAGCAGGCCCTCGGGTGAAAGGTGCAGGCCGGGTGCCCGACCGGGGAGCGTGGTTCCGGTTGTCGGCGTCCGGCCGTGGCGCACGAACAGCACGAGGGTGGAGGGCATCGCCGCTCAACCTACTCTGCGGCAGTGGAGCAGTCGCCAGCCCTTGTCGCGGTCAGTGAAGAGGTCGTCTCATGTCGTGCCTGTCCCCGGCTGGTTGCCTGGCGCGAGCAGGTGGCTCACGACAAGAGGGCCGCATACCGCGACCAAGACTACTGGGGTCGACCGGTACCCGGATTCGGTGACCACGGGGCCAGGATCTTGATTGTGGGCCTTGCACCGGCGGCGCACGGAGCCAACCGGACAGGCCGCGTGTTCACGGGTGACCGCTCCGGTGACTTCTTGTTCGCTGCACTCCACCGGGCGGGGCTGGCCAGCCAGCCCGAGGCCGTCGGTCGAGACGACGGCATGGTTCTGGAAGACGTCTTCATCACGGCACCCGTGAAGTGCGCCCCTCCTGCCAACAAGCCGACGCCGGGCGAGCGTTGCGCCTGTCAGCCCTTCTTCCAGCGGGAGTTGAGGGCCCTGACCGGAGTGAAGGTGATCCTGGTCCTGGGTGGAATCGGATATGCGGCGACCGCTGCGGAACTGGGCCTCAGGCCCCGACCCCGGTTCGGACATGGCCTGGAGGTGGCGCTTCCCGACGGTCGCAAACTGCTCTGCTCGTACCACGTGAGCCAGCAGAACACCTTCACCGGTCGCCTCACCGAGCCCATGTTCGACACGGTGCTGGTACGTGCCATGGAACTGGCCCGGGCCTGACCGCTGGTCGGGCGGAGGTCGTCGGGCGATAGCCTCGGCGCCGTGGTACAGCCTCGTCGAATTCTGCCAGCCGTGATCTCGCTCCTATTGCTGGCGTCTGCATGTGCCAACTCCGGTGTCCCCGAGACATGGGAGGACCAGCCGGACGAGACCGGCCAGGGACTTGCAGAGAGGAACTTCGTCTCCTCCTGTGTCGAGGCCAACGACGATCTCCCCGATGCGAAGGCGGAGTCGTACTGCACCTGTGTGCTGGTCAAGGTGAAGGCGGCGATCTCCTACGAGGAGTTCGGTGAGTTCGACGACTTCATCCACACCCACCGCGCTGACATCACCCCCGAGATGTTGAGTGAGAATTTCGGCTGGTTCACCGAAGCCGTCGAAGCCTGTCCGGTCTGATCCGAATCACCCGGCAGACAGCCTGCCTGTCTACGCCGGAAGGCTGACCGCCACGGCCGGGTTGGCCCACTCAGGCCACCTCGACCTGCTCTTGGCGGCGAGCTTGTGCATGAGGGCGATGGCGCCGGGATCAGAGTCGCCGGGACGGCCCTCGATCACACCGTCTGCGAGCATCGCCATGATGACCT
Source organism: Acidimicrobiaceae bacterium (assembly GCA_002687745.1). Taxonomy (GTDB): domain Bacteria; phylum Actinomycetota; class Acidimicrobiia; order Acidimicrobiales; family MedAcidi-G1; genus UBA3125. Next base: position 1,888 of record NZBE01000027.1, read on the forward strand.
GACGTCCCAGCTCCGTACGCACGACTGTGAGTGTCCAGTCGCTGTTCTCGCCGATGCCTCCGGTCGAGATATCTGCATGTTCGGCCGCAAAGTCGGGACAGTGGTTGCAGCTGTCGCGGGTCCATGCGTGGCACTCCTTCAGGTTCACCTCGTGGTAGTCGCCGTTTCTCATCCAGATCTGGAAGACGCCCTTGATGTTCATCTTGGCCATGTCTTCGCGGCGGAGCCGGTACTTGGCCCAGAAGAGGTCCTCGAAGATGCTGTCGTCAAACGACTTGGAGCAGAGCAGCCCGATGTTCAACTTGATCGGCTTGCCGGCCTTTCCGACCCTCCGGTGCCACATGACAGGGCCAACGGAGGTCTGGCAGCCCATGCCCACCAGAGCCAGTGACCCGAGCCCACGCTCCCGTGCCTCGGCGATGGCCATGGTGTTGGCCGAGTACGTGTAGCGGCTTCTGGCAGCGGCAAGCACCTCCTCCCTGTCGGTGGCAAGAGCCGGCACGGCATTCCAGCCGTCACCCTCTGTCGCTGACACGAGCGCCCCGTCGATCACATCTTTCTCCAGGCACCAGATGAGGATCGCCGAAACCAGCCCGCCGTCCTGACCGTGGTCCGCCACGGTTGTGTCAGTGGCCCGGGTGAGCAGGATGTCCCTGTAGATGCCAGACACCTCGTCGGGTCGGCGCTCCCGGGCGTGCAGGTGCTCGTCGGCCTCCGACTCCCAGTTTCGGAACCTGGGGCACGCCCTGGTGCACGAGGTGCAGCCCTTCTCACCGTGGACACAGTTGTCAGGCCCGAGCTCATCCTCGAGGTGGAACGGACGGTAGGCCCCCGGGGCGTGCCTGTAGCCGATCACGTCGTGTGGGCACGAGATGACGCAGCCGGCACAGCCCGTGCAGAGGTTCGAGTTGATGACCTCGTCGTGGAGCTCCTTCCACTGGAAGGTCCACTTCTTCGCGGTCCTGGGAGTTGCTCCGGCCATCGCCGGCACCCTAACCGAGCGCCGGTACTCCCTCACGGTGCCGCCAGCACCCTTTCTGCCAGGGCCGAGGCGTGCTGGGCAAGGGATGTCACCCCCATACCCCGGTATCCCCAGCCCGCCAGGTGGAGTCCGGGAAACTCGGTGGCAACGTGGTCAAGCCTGTCAAGCCACGCTGCGTGCCCAACGTGGTACTGGGGGATCCCGGGAGAATGCCTGATCACGCGGGTCCATGAGGGCCGGAGTGGCACACCGAGGATCCGGCCGGCCTCCTCGATGGCCAGTGCCACCAGGTCGTCGTCGGCGAGTGCAAGAACTGCCGGGTCGGCGTCACCACCGTAGATGCCCTTGAGTAGGCGATGGTGATCTGGCGCTCGACCCGCAGCGTAGGACGACTCGAACAGGAGCCCGAGGATGTGGAGACCAGCATCGGGGCCGGTGAGCACCCCGAATCCCGAGGGCACCTGCATGTGGGCTTCAGGTCCTCCGAGGCCCACGACTGCGACCGGCGCCGCGTGGGCCTCGTTCAGCAACGGGGCGAATGGCCCGGGCAGGATCCGGGCGGCTTCGGCGGGAGCAAGAGCGACGATGACCGCGGGGGCATGCTCCTCACCACGACCAGTGACGGTCCACCCGCTGCCATCGTGTTGGACGGACTCGACAGGCCAGTCCGGACGGAAGTCGTCGCCCAGGGGAGCGGCGAGCTCGGCGGCGAGCCCATCCATGCCGTTCAGCGCTGTGTGGACCCTTGCTCTTGGTGCATCCTTCGAACGGGTTCGACGCCGTGCGAGGACGCCCCTGACCAGACTGCCGGCGGCGTCTTCGAGGGCGACAATCGCTGGAAAGGCTGCTCTCGCCGACAACCTGTCGGGGTCGCCGGCGAATACTCCGTGCGCCATGAGGGTTGCACCTGTGCGGCCGGCCTCGGGGCCGAGTCGGCGCTCAAGGAAGCTCTGAAGCGGTTCATCGATGACCGTCGCCGGACTCCGCACCCATGGCTCACGAAGAAGGCGGAGCTTGCCACGGCCGGAGACGAGTCGGGTGGTGAGTGAAGTTGGTCCTGCAAGCTCGAACAACTCACCCCGGTCGTACACGAAGCGGCGGTGGGCGACCGGCTCGGCCGGAACGACGCTGGCTCCAACCGATTCGAGGATGGGTGTCAGGTGGGGATGCGGAAGCAGGAAGGAGCCGGCCGCAGGTTCAAGTAGGTAGTTCTCATCGTGGACGGTTGCAGCAACACCTCCCGGCACCGGTCCGGCTTCAAGTACCAGTGGATGGCCGCCCCGTCTGGCGACCTCGCTGGCGACAAGCAGGCCTCCGAGGCCGGCCCCGACGACGATTACATCCGGGTGCCCCTTCACAGCGCCTCCTGCACGATGTCGGCAAGCATGGGACCCACGATCGGGTCTATGCCGAGGCACCGGCTCCGATGGAAGTTGTCGATACCGACCGCTGCGGCGTGGTCCTTCATCTCGATGTCAATCTCGTAGAGGGTCTCGACATGGTCGGAAACGAATGAGATGGGGACGACGCCGAGCCATGTCCGACTGTCGCTGGCCGCCGTGGCGATCACCTCACCGACGTCAGGACCGATCCAGCGGATGGGCCCGCTCCGAGACTGGTAGGCGATGACATGGTCAACCGGCCGCTGAACTCGGCTCATAACCCCCGCCACGGTCGCTCTTACCTCTTCGGGATACGGATCGCCTCCGTCGACGATTCGCTGCGGCAGGCCATGGGCTGAGAACACCAGCAGTGCCGTGCTGAGGCTCTTACCTGGTATTCCTGCCAGCATCTCGTCGACCAACTGTGCCTGTGCGGCCAGATAGCTGGGGTGCCGGCACCACGAACGGATAACCGTCAGTGGAAGGTCCCCCCCGCGCTCGCTGAGGGTCCGTCGCAGTTCGACCTCAGAGGATCCGGTCGTGCAATCGGAGTGTTGTGGGTACAAGGGCAGCATGACGACACGGCCGACGCCCGCTGCGAGCATCGCGTCGACGGCCGCACTCGTGTCGGGTCGGCTGTGGCGGTGAGCTACGGCAACGACTACGTCCTGTCCACGAGCGGCGAGTTCAACGCCGAGCATGTTGGCCTGAAGTCGGGTTGTCTCCACTAGCGGTGAGGCCCGCCCGATGAGCTTGTAGTGGGATCGAACCCGCGGTGCACGCAGGCCTGCCACCAGAGTGCTTACTGCCGTGCGAGTCAGCGATCCTCCGGGGAGTGGCACCAGGTGGGGGTCGGCGAAGATCGACCTGATGAAGGGCCTGACCTCGGCCAGACTCTCAGGACCTCCTAGTTGAGCGACGACAATGCCGGTGCGAGCTGTCACCTCAGACCGTCCGGGAGAATATCTGATCTTCGGTGGCCCTGGCTTTGAGTCGGGTGTCGAACACCATGGCCACGTTGCGGATGAACATGCGCCCTACGGGCGTGGCCTCGATGTCGTTCCCGTTGATCACGACGAATCCAGCCTCGACAAGGCCGCCAGGTGCATTCATCTCGGCAAGCTCGTCCGCGAAGTGATCCTCCACGAGGATTCCGAAACGATCGGTGATCTCGTGGGCCAGCAGACGGCCGTTGCACATGAGCTCGGTAATCACGTGGCGACGGACCTCGTCGTCGGTGCTGAGCACTATGCCCCGCTCGGTCGGAAGTTCGCCCGCGGCGACGGCCGCAAGGTAGGAGGCCATCCGGCGGTGACTCTGTGCATAACTTCCTCCAATGTCGCTTATCGCCGACGTTCCCAGGCCGATGATCTCGGTTCCCCGTGTCGTCGTGTATCCCATGAAGTTTCGTGACAACGTGCGCTCCCGGTGGGCCACGGCGAGTTCGTCGTTGCACAGCGCAAAGTGGTCCATACCGATCTGCTCGTAGCCGGCACCGGTGAGCCCGTCGATGGCGAGCGAAAGCATGCCGAACTTCACATTGCGATCGGGCAACAGTCCTGGGTCAATCCGCTTCTGGCTTGGGCGCATCCACGGCACGAGCGCGAACGAATACACGGCGAGACGGTCTGGGCGGAGACCTATCACCTGTTCAAGTGAGCGGGCGAATGTGTGCTCGTCCTGGCCGGGCAGGCCGTAGACGAGATCGACGTTGATGGATTCGTATCCGAGACTACGAGCCGCGTCGTGCAGGTTCGACGTCTGCTCCCAGGTCTGGTGCCGGCCAATGAGGTCCTGCACAACCTCGTCAACATCTTGTACGCCCATCGAAATGCGGTTGAACCCCAGAGTTCGTAGCGTGGTCAGGTGTTGCTCGGTGGTTGTCCGGGGGTCCACCTCAAGCGCCACCTCGGCGCCCTGTTCGAGGTCGAACAGTGAAAGCAGTTGTCCATGGAGGTCGGAAAGCGCCTCCGGTGGGTAGAAGGTCGGTGTGCCGCCGCCCCAGTGGTACTGCCGAAGGCTTCGTCGATCTCCGAGCCTCTCCACCGTCGTTCGGGCTTCGGCAACGAGGCGGTCAAGGTAGGTGTCAGCCAGGCCCCTGTTGCGGGTCACCACGACATGGCAGGCACAAAACGAGCACCGGTTCTCGCAGAAGGGCAGGTGGACGTACAACGAGAGTGGGTCGTGCGGTCTGGTCGCTGCGTCAGCCAGACAGGCAGCATGTTCCTCCGGGCCAAAGCCCTCATGGAAGTCGACGGCCGTCGGATACGAGGTGTAACGGGGTCCGGGCCGGTCGTACCTGGCAAGAAGCTCAGCGGTGGACTTGACCATGTCGGAAGAAGCCGATTCCCTCCTGGTCACGAGACCGTCAGCTGGCGGCTATCGGCCTTGATCACTTGGAACGCCACGCCATCCTCCTTGTGGAAGGTGAATGCAGGTGCCTCAACGTTGAGCGCTGAGAATCCAGGGCTCAATGGGGAGCAACCGAATCCGACAGTGGTTCATCGGGTCCAGTTACTTCGAATTCGGGACCAGCGCCTACGGCGAGGAGATCCTTCTCGATTCGTGAAACTGCCGGGAACAGGGAGTTGTTCTCCTTGTGGATGTGCATTCGGGTATCAGTATTGAGTTCGGCCAGGCCCCGGTAGAAGGCATTGAACGAAGCGCAGCCGTCTGCTGGCGGCTGGAAACCACCGGTCAGATCCACCAACTGGTCCAACAGCCTTCCCGCCCCGTGGTGCTCAAGGATCATCACCGAAATCGGGTTGCCAATCGACCCACAGTGGAACGCCGGTAGGTCCGTGGCTGCCATCAGGTCACGGACCATTGGGAACAGGATTCGCTCCTCTTTCATGAGGTGGGGTTCAAGATCGGCCCTCAGGGCCCGAAAGGGGTCGACCACAGCCGGGAGGCCGGTGTGGTTGGCACCGTGTACCGCCTCAACCTTGTTAGCCAGGGCCCCCAGGCGAGGAAGCTCTTCATGGAGGTAGCGGTGGTGAGTTGCCTCTATGTGGTCGACCAGTTCAGTTGGGCCCATTCCAACCCAGTCGCCCTCCGGCTCTGGGGTCAACTCCTCAGACAGTTCCCTGGCCGTCTCCCCTGCGTCGAGCCCCAGTGGTCGGCATGCCTCAACAAGGGTGCGGTTGCCGCCACAGCAGTAGTCCAGACCGCGTCGCTCCAGCCCCCCTGCCAACGATGGATGCCTGTTGACCAGGTCAGCGAGTCTTGCTGTTACGTCAAGGGTGGGCATTTCGTTCCTTCCAGGTCATTCAGCACTGAGTTGGCCAACTCTGGTGAACGAAACCCCTGTCCACTAGGGAACTAGGTCCCTGGTGTCGGGTGCGTGCAGGAGGGGAGGTCGACATCTTGTCCATGCGCAGCGGGGGTCGGCCGGAAGCGCAGGGAACCTGGCCGACCCGTCCATATGAAGAAAGCCCGGTGAGCTTGGTGTATTCCCCGTGATTGCTGGCGCCCCTGACAGGACTCGAACCTGTGCACACGGCTCCGGAGGCCGATGCTCCATCCATGGCCGGGCCACTGAAAATGCCACTCTGACCTGCGGTGTTGCTGGTTCTCGAAGTACCTGCGATTTGACCCATGGCTGCCTTGTCCAAGCCTCGTCCAAGGTTGCCCCAGGCCTGTCCGGATCCTCTTGGAACCAATCCCTACAGGTATTGCACCCCTGCGGGCCCTCCGGACGGTGAGGGCATGATCACATCAGGCAAGACCCCAACCCCGGCCCATGAACAACACGACGCCACGACGCCCCAGGCACCCGTGGCGACCGATGACCGGCTGCTCACCGCCGCTGAGGTGGCCGAGCATCTGCGCATCACTACCAAGACGCTCGCCAACTGGAGTTCTGCGGGAATCGCCCCGCCCTCCATCCGGCTTCCTTCCAGATCCCGGCGCTACCGGGCGAGCGACCTGGCCACATGGCTCAGTACCGCCGAGGCCGCGTGATGAGTGCGCCGGCACAGCTCCGACCTCGTATTGGAAGCAGCACCCCGCACAGGGTGAATACCCCCAAGTTGCGCAGGCGGACCGACAGCAAGGGAAGGGTCCGTTGGCAGGCCAGGTGGTCGCTTGACGGAACGGGCCGCTATCACGCCCGGACCTTTGCCAAGAAGGCCGCCGCCGATCGCTTCATCCGGGGGATACAGAACGCAGTCGACGGGGGCCGACCCTTCGACGTTGCCACCGGTGAGCCGCTTGTGGAGGACCTGCCAACCGAGGCGCCGACCGTCTGTGAGCTTGCTGCGGCCTACCTGAGGGAGTGCTGGCCCAGTTGGCAGCCAAGGACCCGCCAGTGCGCTGCCGAGTCACTGGCCCGGATCTTGAGGATCGCCCGGCGTAGCGACGACGGCCAGCCCGAGGGCTTCACCGACGGATGGATCGCGAAGCGCTACCTCCACCCCGACGTCACGCCCGAGGGGTTCACCGACGCTGACCGGGCCAGGGCCAGCCACCTCGAGGCGTCGTCGTATCGGATCGACGAGATCGTGGGACGCACCGAGGTGCACGAGTTGTTCCACGAACTCGGCCGGCGCCTCGACGGTGGCTACCTTGCTGTCGCGACAGCCAAGCGCCACCGCAAGGTAGCGAGAAGCCTCTGCCAGTACGCCACTGATCTCGGTTTGGTCGAACCTGTCGTCTGGCCGAAGACCAGCGGCACCAAGTCCGCCCGGACCCCAAAGCCCAACCTGGACGTGCTTCCCGACTTTGCTGCAGTCCTGGAAGCCATCGACGCCTACGGAGAGAGCCAACACTTCCAGGCCTCGCCAGCGGCCAACCGGCATACGGGCATGTTGATCGGCTTCTACCTGGGCATGCGGCCATCGGAGATCTGCAGCCTCCGGAAAGCCGACCTGGACCTTCCCGCCGATGGCACGTGGGGAACCTGTGTCGTCTCACGCACCCTTAGCGGTACCGGCGACCAGCGCCGTTGGGCCGGAGACCGCAACACGGGATACGCCGCCCCCAAGACCCAGGGCCGATCTGTTCCGATCCCGCCACCGCTCGTCGCCCACCTCAAGGCATGGATCGAGCATCCGCCCAGCCAGGCCAACCGTGACACGGAACTCGTCATCTGCAATCGCAGGGGGGACGCACTCGAATCACGCCACATCGCCGAACCACTGCGTGCGGCCTGTACCAGGGCGGGCCTCGGCAGGGTCACCGCCTACACCCTGCGCCACCTCTCGGTCAGGACCTGCCTGGCTGCCGGAATGCCGCTTGCCGAAACAGCCAGCCGACACGGCCACGCCGTGGACACGATGCTGCGGTTCTATACCGGCACCGTGCTCGGCGAGACCGAGCGCGGCAACGAACTGCTGGACGAGTTCTACGGATCCCTCCAACCTGGCTGCCCTCCGGGTTAGCCAGTAGCAGGCAGATCACACACCCGCAGCAGGTTGACTCTCCCGCCTCTGTTGCTCTCAGAACCACCCTGGAGGGCAGTTTCAGGCCCTCTGGCATCCCGGGCAGGGTCCTTGGGCCTGCACCAGACCCCACGGGACAGAATGCACCCACAGGGCAGTAGCTAAGACCGCTCCCATTGCTCTGGGGGCCACCCTGGAGGGCTGTCTTGGGGCCTCTCAGGGTGCTTTGGGACATGGTGCTGAGTTATTGGCGAAACACCCCCGCGCGGCAAGAACTCGGTACTACGTGGGCAAACCGTGAAACCCTTGCGAAATGGGGGCACGGAGCGGTTTTCGCCCGTCGAAAGTGGCTCGGACCTGGGTGCATTTTGGGTACGCATCAAAAGGGAGAAAGAAGAACAACCAAGACACCACGAGAGACACCTGGACAAGACCGAGACCACTACGACCAGGACAACACACCACTCACCAACGAGAGAACGAATCAGACACCACCCACTAGACGAGCCAACAACGAAGACAACCAACCCAAGTCCGGTCAAGACAGGAAGTAAGGCAGTCTTGCTGGTCGGCCCGTAGCGTGGTTGTCGTGGAAGTCAACGGCTACACGATCGAACCAGGGGCGAACCTCAGGCGGGCAGATCTTGCCGGCGCGGTCCTTGTCGGAGTGAACCTTGCCGGTGCCTATCTGGTTGGGGCGAACCTGAGGTGCGCAGACCTTGCTGGCGCGAACCTTGCCGGTGCGAACCTCGAAGAATCAGACCTAGTAGGGGCGAACCTCAGCCATGTGAGACTCAGCCACGCCTTCCTAGGGGGGGTACTCCTCGAAGGAGCGAATCTGAGACGAGCGAACTTGATCCACGCCAAACTCAAACGGGCGAACCTCTTGAGGGTGAACCTCCTCGGGGCGGACCTTAGGTGGGCGAACCTCAAGCGGGCGGGCCTAGAAGGGGCGAATCTCTCTGGAGCGGACCTCGTTGGGGCGAAACTGAGGTGGACCAATTTGACCGGAGCGATCTGCGACAGAAATACCGTCTGGCCTCCTGGTTTCGACCCGACAGCCGCCGGAGTGATCATCGACTAGGCTCTTCTGGCGGCCCTGCTGGTCTCGGTAACGGCGGAGAGCCCTATGAGAGACTCAGAATTAGCAAACTCAGACTACGACTGACCCGACAGAAGATTCGTTGTAGGCCGACTCGGCGTGCAGGACCTGGTCGAGACCGGCCTGCTCAGTCTCCTCGTCAACGCGCAGGCCGATGGTCATGTCCAGGACCTTGGCTAGGACCCAGGTAACCACAAAGGACAGCACGACCACCGAGGACATGGCCACGATCTGGTCAAACAACAGTTCCACACCTCCGCCGAAGAACAATCCGTCATCGAAGTCGCCGCCCGAGATGGCGCTTGAGTCAGCGAATAAGCCAAGGAGCAACCCGCCGGTCAGGCCTCCAACCCCGTGTATGCCAACCACATCAAGGCTGTCGTCGTAGCCAAACCGGCTCTTGAGAGAAACGGCCCAGTAGCAGACCCCGCCGGCCACTAGGCCGAACACCACGCCGGCCAGACCGCCTACGTAACCGGCGGCCGGGGTGATCGCGACTAGAGCGGCCACAATCCCGGACGCAGCGCCTAGCGAAGTGGGGCTCCCGCCCCTCAACTTTTCCACGGCGATCCAACCGACCAATCCGGCAGCGGCGGCGAGGAACGTGTTGAGCAGAGCCTGGACGGCCTGGCCATTCGCCGCACCAGCAGATCCGGCGTTGAATCCAAACCAACCGAACCACAAGATCCCGGCGCCCAGCATGATCATGGGCATGTTATGTGGGGGCATTGCCTCCGACGGCCAGCCGCGGCGTTTGCCAAGGACAAGTATGAGAGCGAGAGCGGCCACGCCTGAGTTGAGGTGGATAGCTGTACCTCCGGCAAAGTCCAGCGCTCCGTTGCCCGCATGCCAACCGTTGTATACCCAGTAGGTGACCGGACAATAGACAGTGAGCAGCCAGACGGGTACGAAGACAATCCAAGCGGAGAACTTCATCCGGTCGGCGACTGCTCCGGAAATGAGGGCTGGTGTGATCGAAGCGAAAGTCATCAGGAACGCCACGAAGATCAAGCTCTCCGGGTCGGCACTGAGCCCATCCAACCCGATGGCGTCGAAGTTGCCGATCCAGTCTCCTCCGAAGAACCCGCCTCCTCCCGGGCTGTTCCCAATCGAATAGCCGACTAGGACCCACACGATAGGGACGATGCCGATGCAGTACATGTTCATCATCAGCATGTTCACCACGTTCTTGGTCCTGCTCATGCCCCCATAGAAAAGAGCGAGACCCGGCACCATGAACACCACTAAGGCAGTAGAGATCAGCATCCAAGAGTAGTCACCAGAATTCACAGTTTCGATTCCTCTCGAGTCGACTATCGGGCAATCTAGGCGGTCTGAGGCTTCTAGATCGCCCCGAGCACCGTTGAGTAGTGCACTGACCCTGTGATGGGTCCCGTTTCTCTTTACGGACTCGTCCGGACAGGTTCGATACGGCGGCAAGGTTGTCGAGTCGTCCTGCCTCTGCCGCGGTCACACCTTTGAGGGTCCGGGTAAGCGATTTCCCGTCCGCTCGTTGCTGCCACGAGCCGGTGATGTCTCCGACACGGACGTTGTGGCTGGAGGGTTTGACTGGGAGGGTAGTCTGGCCGACCTCACTAGGAGTATCCGATTAGCACTACGACTATCGTGGTGTAAGCGTTTTCATGACAAGGGGTGATGATGGCTGAGGTTTCCCTCCAGAACCTGGAGAAGGTCTATCCCAATGGCTTCCAGGCCATTTACGACCTGAACCTTGATATCGCCAACGGCGAGTTCCTGGTACTCGTGGGACCATCCGGTTGCGGCAAGTCCACTGCGTTGCGCATGGTCGCGGGGCTTGAAACGATCACGTCGGGAACTCTCACGATTGCCGGTGAGCCTATGAACGACGTGGAGCCCAAGGACCGCAACGTTGCCATGGTGTTCCAGAACTATGCCCTCTATCCACACCTGGACGTGGCCCGAAACATCGGATTTGCTCTACGCCTGTCGGGAATGCCGAAAGCCGAAATCGAGACAAAGGTGGGAGAAGCAGCCAGAATATTGGAGTTGGAGTCGCTGCTCCACAACAAACCGGCACAACTGTCGGGTGGTCAACGCCAACGGGTGGCTATGGGTCGCGCCATAGTTCGCGACCCAGCGGTATTTCTCATGGACGAGCCGTTGTCGAATCTGGATGCCAAGCTTCGGGTCCAAATGCGTGCCGAGATCGCCAGGCTCCACAGACGTCTGGCAGCTACGACTCTTTACGTCACCCACGACCAGGTGGAAGCCATGACCATGGGTGACAGGGTGGCTGTAATAAGAGATGGAGTTCTCCAGCAAACCGATGAACCATCGGCTCTCTACGACTCTCCCGACAACGTGTTCGTAGCAGGCTTCATCGGTGCACCGGCAATGAACCTGCGCCGAGGACATCTCAGGTCAGTAGATGGTGACTGGACTATCCAACTGGGCCACAACCGACTTCCTCTCGCTGACTCTGTTCTGACTGAGCGACCAGCCTTGGCTGGCTACGACGGTGCCGAGTTAGTGGTCGGCATCCGTCCCGAAGCCATGGAAGACGCCTCCCTGTCGGACAACAATGCTCCGCGCATAGTCGTGGACGCCGAACTGACCGAAGCCCTCGGATCAGACATGCTCGTGCACTTCTACCTGGATGCAGCGGCTGTTGACACGGGCGACCCTGATGTGCTTGATGACCTGGAGGACGCAGCGCTCATGATCGCCAGGGTCGACCCACGCAGTCCCGTCAGGTCAGGTAGTCGAATCGAATTGACCGTCGACACCAAGCGATTCCACTTCTTCGATCCCAAGACGAACCTGGCCATCCGCTCCTGAACGCAAGATCGGGGACTCTCAGGTATTTGGAGTCGTGGCCGGGCAGAGCGGTGATCCAATCTCAAGAACCAGTCGTGCCTCAGTCACCTTCCGTCCCCCCTAGACCGTTGGCCATCACCTCGTCGATCTCCACGAACCGATTCTCCTGAATGGACAGCTGCGCCGCTACCCCCACCGCAACGGACCAAAGCCCCTCTTCCAAGCCACTTTCAGGTCGCATCATTTCTAGAACTGTCCTACGAAAACGCTTGTGCTCGACAAACGATGAGCCGTGGTGGAGACCCTGATAACCAATACCCGAGTCCTGCACGTGAACCTCTTGGATATCACCGATTCCGTGTTTCCCACGGATTCCGGTTCGTAACACCGACTCTGGAACCAGGGCCTCCACCTTCCCGAGATCCCCGACAACCGAGACTTCCTCTTGGTTGCGGGTGGCTTCGGCGAACATACACAGGTCCAACACTGCGCGTGCTCCCGAGTCGAAATCCACTATCACATATGCGTTGTCAATGACGTCGGGAACCCGTCCCTGGTATTCCTCGTCTAGGTGGTTCACATCCTGGGCCCCCGAGGCCATGACACGCAATGGTCTGGCTCCGGTGATGAGGTTCATGAGGTCAAAGAAGTGGCAGCACTTCTCAACCAGAGTCCCGCCTGTGTTCGCCTTGAAGCGGTTCCAATCACCGACCTTCTCAAGGAAGGGAAAGCGGTGTTCGCGGATTGCGACCATGCGAATCGGCCCGACTGTTCCGGCCATCACGGAGTCGATGAGGCTGGCAATGGCTGGCATATACCTGTACTCAAGACCGACCCAGACCACTGCGTCCGAGCCAGCCGCTTCGATAACTCGGCGACAGTCGGAGACCGTGGTGCACAGCGGCTTTTCAACGAGGACGGGCAAGCCAGCCTCAATCACGTCAAGGAGGACGTTGACATGGGTCATGTTCGGTGTCGCTACCACCAGGGCGTCGCATCCCCCGGCCTCGAGCATTGAGTGGTGGTCACTGAATTGGACAGCATTAGGAACAAGAGTCGCAGCAGTGCCAAGCGAGCCGGGGTCCGGGTCACAGAGTGCAACCACCTCGGCACCGTCGAGTGCCAGCAGGTTGTGGATGTGCTCAACGCCCATCATCCCTGTTCCGATGACGCCGTAGCGAAGCGTGCTACTCAAGGTAGTAGAACCCCTTGGGATATCCGGATAGACGAACACACGTTGTTACCACCCAGCCTCATGACTTGACTGAACCGGCCAACAAGCCCCTAACGAAGAACCGTTGCAGGGCGAAGAACACCACTAGTGGTACGCCCGCCTGCACGAACGCTCCAGCCGACAAGAGGTGTTCGAGCCGTCCGAACTCACCCGACATTGAGGCGATCTTGATCGTTGCTGGGTAGGCGGATCCATTGGCTCCCAGCATGGTTAGGGCCACCAGATAGTCATTCCAGGTCCACAGGAACTGGAAGATCGTGAATGCTGCCAGAGCCGGCACGGAGAGGGGTACCACCAAGCGCCAAAAAATCGTGAAGTGATCGGCACCGTCAATGCGTGCGGCCTCAAACAGTTCCCTTGGAAGTGCCGATATGTAGTTGTGGAGCAAGAAGATGGCAAACGGCAGAGCGAACGACGTGTGGGTTAGCCAAACGGCGGTGGCACTACCAGCCAGGCTCAGGTCTGGAAAGAGGGTGACCACGGTGCCGGTACCCGGAACGGTCCAATGAGCACCACCGGCGAATAACTGCAACAGAGGTAGCAGGGCCACCTGGTTAGGGAGTGCGAGCAGGGACACGGTAAGGATGAACAGCCATTCACGGCCTTTGAAGGGAATACACGCGAATGCGTAAGCTGCCATAGCGGCAATGGCTATCGGAATGACCGTGGCTGGTATCGCGATCGCGAAGGAATTGACGGTGGCAATGGCCAACCCGCCGGTCTGCCTTCCGGACTCAAGGACATCAAGGTAATTGTCAAACGTCCAGCCGTCCTTGCCGATGGACGCCCACCAGCCATGTGCTCGTTGGGCATCTCGTGGTCGAAACGAGTTCAGGAACAGACTGCCGCTGGGCACACTCCAGACAAACACCAGCAGCCACAGAATCCATGTGGGAAGGGATCGGAGGAACCCGTAAACGACGCGACCGACCCTGTCAACGGAACCCGCAGTGACGCTCCTGGACTCCGTGGTTACGGTCACGATCAGACTCCTGCCCGCTGCATTCGACGGATGTTGAGGCCCATCACCGGCACGACAGCGATGAACAGGACCACGGCCAACGCCGATCCCAGACCCAGGTTGAACTCGGTAAAGGTCCGCTGCCACATCTCGTTGGCGATTACCTGCGTACCGAAGTTCCCGTTTGTCATGACTCGCACGATGTCGAACACCTTCATGACCAGCACAATCAGGGTTGTGACGATGACGCTGATGGTGGGAACGATTGTTGGCAGCGTCACATGAAAGAACACCTGTCCACTCGTTGCGCCGTCAACTCGAGCCGCCTCAATCAAGTCAACCGGAACGGCCTTGATTGCCGCAGACAGGATGACCATTGCGAACCCGGTCTGGATCCAGATCAGTACCACCATTAGCCAGACGTTGTTGAATGGTGCCTCTTGAACGAACAGGATCGGCTTGCCGATCGAGTCTCCCAGTGGACCAGTCTCGACACCCCCCAGTCCCGGCCCAAGAAAGCGGTAGAGCAACCAGAGGATAGGCAGTGCAACGAAGGCTGACCCGATCGTGATGCCTGGCTGCCTCCGACGGATACCGAAGATGCCCAGGCCTACCAGGAGAGCCGTTACTCCAGACAGAATTGCAACCACAGTGACCTGTCCGGCCCCAGACGGCGCCATGGTTCCCAGGCCCACCCAGATTGCGTTGAACAGGCCCGTCTGTGGCTTCTGGGGCGGTCGCGCGATGTACATGAAACGCCAGATGATCCCGGCACCCACGAACGAGATTGCCATGGGCATGAAGATGAGACTCTTTGCCAGTGACTCGAAGCGGGCTTGGTCCGCCAGTATGGCAGCAGCAAGTCCCAGCACAGTTGAGAGCAGTGTGACGACGATCACCCACCACAGGTTGTTAATGACCGTACCTCGCAAGCTGGCGAACACAGCGAACATGAGCAGCAACGTGCCTACCGAGACCGGGCCGATAGAGCTGGTGGTCGGTTCGAGCAGGCGCCCCCGACGACGTCCGATCAAGAGCCCCGCAACCAGTCCGAAGATGAGCAGTGCGACACCGAGATGGGTCAGGCGGCTGCCGAAGATGTCAGTCCAGTCCTCGAGGTCGAGGCTTTTCTTGTTGGTGAGAATCTCGCCGTAGTTCTTGAGTCCAACCCAGATCTTGCCCTTGGAGCCGTGCAAAGAGAGGTAGATAGTGCGGACCAGCGGAATCACTAGCCCCATGGCCACGAAGAACATGGCCGGACCCAGAAAGGCTCCGACCCTCGTCCTTCTCTGCAGGTCGTAGCGCCGCACCCGCGACCGCTGTTCGCCGGATCCAAGCGCAGCGCCTACCAAAGTGAACGGCACAAGTACCGCCACGGCCATCGCTGTCGCCGAACCCCCGCCCACCTCACCGAGCAGCCAGGTACCTACCACCCAGGCGAACGCAACTACGACTAGCAGGCTGCCAGGGCGGAGTTGACCGCGAAGTAGTGCAACTGCCAGATAGGCAGCGACGGCGATCCCGACCGCGAGCACCAGATCCTTCGGCGACGCTGTCGGCCTGACAGAGGCATCCACGACTCGGGCCACGACTGAACCGACACTCAGACCGGCAAGTACACCGACCACGAACCGGAGGCGCCTATCAGAGACCAGATCCGGAAGAACCGCCATTCCAGCGAAGAGCAGTGCTCCGATACCTACCCACCGCAGGCTGGAGCCGTCCAGAACGCGGTTGCCAGCCAGAATGGCGAAGAAGGATCCTCCGGTGAGCAGGCCCAGCACGCCCATGTACAGCCTCCACCTGTCCACGATCAGGTCGAACAACCGGTTCGCCCCGACGAAGAGAAGGGTGCTCAGACCGATGGCTGCGAGTATCCCCCCGAGGGCACCGGTCAGGGCTTCCATGTCACCGAGTCTTGCCGATCACAGCAGGCATCTCCCCACCGAGTGTCCCTGATGAAAACGCCACCGGGGTGCCGACCGATTTCTCGATCGACACCCCGGTAACCCGACCTGGCCGAGAGAATCCAAGGCCAGACCGCTGTACCTACCTCAGCCTTCGGGCCATGAGGCGTCGATGTCTGCGAGGGCTTCGGCGATGGTCTTGTCACCGTTGACTGCTGCGGTGCCCTCAGTCCAGAAGGTTCCTGCACCGACA
>NZBE01000028.1 GCA_002687745.1 Acidimicrobiaceae bacterium
CTGATGGCAGCAACGTGGTGTCGCTCGGCCAGCAGGGTATTCCCAGTAGTTGGGGTGGATGATCGTGACGATTGACAATAACTATTGGATCTCTGCAGCGTCTGCCCATGACCCGGTTCTTGTCCAAGTCCTGTCCAAGCGCAGCGAGCACCTCCGTGAACCTGCAGGAAACTGAGGGATTCCTCCATGCAGAAAACACCCGGTGAACTCGGCGGATTCCCCGTGATTGCTGGCGCCCCTGACAGGACTCGAACCTGTGCACACGGCTCCGGAGGCCGATGCTCTATCCGCTGAGCTACAGGGGCTGGGTCGGCTCAGGTTAGCGGCCCGGCCCCGGGCTCGGGATGGGAATAGGGTCGTGTCGCAGAGGAGGAGATGAACTATGAGCGGAGAGATGGTCGAGTTTCCGGCGAACGGGACGGTGGCGGGCGGGTACCTGGCCCTTCCGGAAGAAGGCACAGGTCCGGCAGTGATGGTGATCCAGGAGTGGTGGGGCCTCGTTCCGCAGATCAAGCGTGTGTGCGACCGCCTGGCCGACGAGGGGTTCGTGGCCCTTGCACCCGACCTCTACCACGGAGAGATGGCGTCGCACGTGGAGATGGACAAGGCGGGCGAGCTGATGACATCGCTGCCACCCGAGCGGGCAGCACGCGACATGTCCGCAGCAGTCGACCACCTGCTGGCCCACCCGGCGACAACCGGCGACGCCGTGGGCGTGACCGGCTTCTGCATGGGAGGCATGCTCACGCTAATGATCGCCGCCCTCGAAGGGGGCCGGGTGGCGGCCGCGGCTCCGTTCTACGGCGCCCCGCTCGGTGACGACGGCCCCGACTGGTCCGGCCTCACGGCGAAGGTCGAGGGCCACTTCGCGGAGGTCGACGACTTCTTCCCATCCGACGCGGTCGTGGACCTGGAGGCCACCCTGAGGGGATTGGAAAAGGACGTCACCTTCCATGTCTACGAGGGAACCGGCCATGCCTTTGCCAATGAGGAGAACCCGCTCGGCACCCTCGATGAGGCAGCGGCAGCCACGGCATGGGGTCGCACCCTGGACCTGTTACGCACCAGCCTCTGAGGCAGGGATCAGAGCAGGTCGGCGGCCATCAGGGCTGCACCGAGAGCCCCTGCGTCGGCCCCCAACTCGGCGAGCACCACCTCGACCGGGGGTCGATGCTCTGATCCCACGACCATCTTGTCCAGGTGGGCCTGGATCCCGGAGCGGAGGGGTTCACCGATCCGAACCAGGCCACCACCTACGACGATCCGTTCCAGGTCCATGATCATCACCAGGTTGGCCACGCCGAGGCCGACAAGGTGGCAGAACTCGTCGAAGATGCGCGCAGCGTCGCCGTCTCCGTTGGCCAGGGCATCGGAGACGTGCTGTCCCGTGACGGCCTCGACTGATCCGGCCATGGCCTCACCCGCAGAAAAGTCACCAGTGGCCGCGGCCTGTCGTCCCATCCGGCCAAGGGCACTACCCGACCCGAAGTACTCCCAGGGCCCCTGTCGGCCCGTCACGTGAACCGGTCCTTCCAGGTCCACGACCATGTGGCCCGACTCGCCGGCGAACCCGCTGGCCCCCCGGACCAACTGCCCGTCCAGGACGAAGCCGGTACCTATGCCCGTTCCCAGGGTTACGAAGCCGAAGTTGTCGGTACCCCGCCCCGCACCCATGCGGTGTTCGGCCAACGCACCTGCGGTGGCGTCGTTGCCGAGCACGACGGGCCTGCCAACCAGTGCCTCGAGCTCCGGGCCGATCGGGAACTCGACCAGGTTGGGCAGGTTGGGGGAGAAGCGGACAACACCCGATCGGTGTGCGAGGCCCGCCACGGCAAGGCCGACCGCACCAACCGAACGGCTTGAATCCGTGGTCAGGAGTTCCACCATCTCGGCCAGGGCTGAGACCAGCTCCGGCCCTGTACCGGAACTCGACACCTGGCGACGATCCAGGATCTGGTGGTCGACGGTGTCCAGCAACAGGGCCCTCGCATTGGTGCCACCCACGTCGATTCCAACGATCATGGCGACACAGGCTATGGCAACCCTGTGAACCGAGGACGGGTCGGGTCAGGGCCCTACACGCCATCCACGATGACCGTCGTGCAGCGGGCGTTGGCGTGGCGGATCGCGGCCACCGGTGCGTACTCCTCGGAATCCAGGAAGACCCGTGCGGCGTCCATGTCCGGGAACTCGACTATCACCAGCCGGGTCGGGGCCCACAGGTCGTCCTCCCTCACGTCCAACTCGCCGCCGCGGGCCCGGTAGACGCCACCGAAGGCCTCCACGAGGGGCGCGGCCAGCGCCTTGTAGCCCTCGTAGGCCTCAGGGTCCAGGATGGATGTGTCCACGATCACGAATGCGCTCATCGGTGCCTCCTCCCGTGTTCTATCACCTGTGGTTGATGCCGGTCAGGTCGGACAGGGCCTCTGCAGACCGGGAGGAATCGTCGCCGCCAACGCCTCCGGTGATGATCCGTCGGCGAACCGCCGCCGACACGGTGTCGATTGTCAGGACCATGCCGACGGTCAGGGCCAGGACGGCACTTGCCGCAGGGAAGTCACGGAAGACCAGGTGGGAGACCAGCTCGGAGCCGACACCACCGGCCCCGATCATGCCGAGCACAGCGGATGCACGCACGTTGATCTCGAACCTGAACAACCAGTAGGAGCTGATGGTCGACATCACCTGGGGGAACACGGCCCAGCGCATGCTGCTCACCCACCGACCACCGGTTGAATCGACCGCCTCAATCGGACCGGAGTCGATGCTCTCGATCGACTCGGTTGCCCACTTGCCGAGCGTTCCTATCGAGTGGATGCCGATTGCCAGGGTGCCGGCCCACGGGCCCAGGCCGGTGATCGGGATCAGGATCACCGCCAGGATCAACTCGGGAACAGCCCTGATTGCGTTGAAGAGTTGGCGGATGGGCACCCTGATCCAGATGGGCGCCACGTTGTGGGCGGCCATGAATGCAAGGGGCAGGGAGAGGAGAGCCCCGATGACCGTTCCGATCCAGGCGATGTAAACCGACTCAAAGACCTTGCCGACCGCTCCACGTGCCGCCACCCTTGCGAACGCCGGTGGAACCATCTGCCGAAGGATCGCCCATGCGTCAGATGGAGCGCCGAGCAGGCGGTCGAGGGTCACATCCAACCCCGATATCGACCAGACCATGGCAACCAACAGGACGACGCCGATGGCTCCGCGACGCTCCCCCGTCCACCGGGGTGGGGCTGGCCTCTGTGTAGCGGCTGTCATCTCAGATCAGCCGCTTCCGGAGGGACACGCTCACCTGCTCGATGACCCAGACCACCACGAAGATGATCACGAGCATCCCCAGTACCCGGTCGAAGCGGAAGAACTGGCGTTGTGCCTCCAGCACACGACCGATGCCGCCGGCGCCGACCAGGCCGAGGACGACCGATGCGCGGACGTTCAGTTCGAAGACGTAGAGGGCATGAGCCACGTAGTCGGGAAACACCGTTGGAAGAATGCCGGTGCGCAGTGAGGGGGCGTGGCGCCCCCCGGCCGCCCTAGCGGCCTCGAGGGGTCCGGGGTCGGCACCGTCGACGGTCTCAGAGAACAACTTGACCATGACAGCGAGGGAGAAGATGGTGAGAGCCCATGCTCCGGCGAACGCACCGATGCCGATGGCGGTGACCATGAGCTTGGCCCAGAAGAGGTCGGGTACGGCCCTGACCACGTTCATGACCGCCCGGCTCACCAGGTAGGTAGGCCTGTTCGGGGTCGTCAACGACGACATCGCGAAGCCGACCGGCAGTGCCAGGCCGCATCCCAGGATCGTGGAGATGGTCGCTATCTGGAACGTCTCCACGAAAGGCTGTAGGACGTTGCCGCTGTCGAACACCCAATCCCATGGAATGGGCCAGAACTTCTCCCAGAGCGGGTTGGACCAGACCTCCCAGAAGGTGGAGGGGTCAAAGCCGACCTCTCTGGCGGCGAAGATGCTGAACGCCATGAGGGCGGCGGCGATGCCGACGGTCCGGGCACGAAGCCGCGGCCTTTCCGGGCGGGTCGACTGCCCCGGTGTGGGCGTCACCCGCCCTCCGAGCCGTCGGTCGGTGAATCGCCCATGGCCAGCAGGTCCTCGTCGGTGATGGAGCGACCGTAGATATCACGGAAGGTGTCGTCGTCGACGTTTGCGATATCTCCGTCAAAGATCATCTCGCCGTCCCGGAGCCCGATCAGGCGGCGTCCGTACTCCTTTGCCAGGTCCAGGAAGTGCAGGTTCACCAGTGTGGTGATGCCGAGTTCCCGGTTGATCTTCTGGAGGTCGCCCATTACCTGGCGACTGGTCACCGGGTCCAGGGCGGCGACCGGTTCGTCGGCCAGCATCAGGCCCGGTTCCTGGGCAAGGGCGCGTGCTATTCCGACCCGTTGCTGCTGGCCACCCGACAGGTTCGAGGCCCTCACGTAGGCCTTGTCGACGATACCCACCCTCTCCAGGGCGGCCATCGCAGCCTCCCGGTCTTCAGCCGGCCAGAGGCCCAGCGTGGAGCGCCACGCCGGCACGACCGACAGGCGACCCATGAGAACGTTGTTCAACACGCTGGTCCGGTTGACCAGGTTGAAGGTCTGGAAGATCATCCCGATCCGTGACCTGACCTGACGAAGGGTGGCCGCGGATGCGCCGACCACCTCGGTCCCGTCGACTACGACGGAACCCGAGGTGGCCGGCACCAGACCGTTCAGTACCCGGAGCAGGGTCGACTTACCGGCGCCCGACAACCCGACGATGACGACGAACTCGCCGTCGCCAATCGTCAGGTCTATGCCCCGGAGGGCCTCAACGCCCCCTGGGTATGTAACTGAGACGTCTTCGAGTCGAATCACCAGGGTGTCGGGATCGGGACACGGCTCGCCTTCATCAGCCTGCTTCGGTGATTCCGAGGGTGCTGGCCGCCTCGCGGACGACGTCGAAGTCTGATTCCAGCGCCGGTCGGATGTCGGTCCAGCCGGAGATCTCGTCCATCACGGCCACGCCCTCCTCGGTGGATAGGTAGACGGCTATCGAGTCGTAGATTGCCGCCTTCAGCGATGCCGGGAGCAGGCTCGACACGGCGATCACGTCGTTGGGAACCTCTGCTGTGAGGTTGAACACGATCACCTTCTCACCGACGTCCAGGTCCTCCTTGCGGAGCGAACGGCGTGCGTCGTCGTAGGAGACGCCGATGTCGGCATCTCCGCCGTAGACGGCGGCAACTGAGGCGTCATGGCCGCCTGAGAAGATCGGCGTGATGTCGTTGACCGGGTCGATTCCGATGTTGATGAGCTGCAGGGCCGGGAAGATGTAGCCCGAGGTGGAACTCTCGGAGGTAAAGGCGACACGCTTGCCCTTCACCTTGGAGAGGTCTGCCATGCAGGAGGATCCGGGTGACACAGGGCCGTTGTCCTGGGTCTCGCCGAGTGCCTTGCCGGCATCGCCGAAGTAGACGCCAACCTGCAGGGCGACAGCGTCGAGCGCTCCGACCTGCACAACACCGTCGGCGCCGTTCTCCAGGGCTGTTGCCGGTACGACCGGGGAGTCACAGAGGCCGGGATCGTTCGTCATCCACTGGCCGTGGTAGGTGGCGGCGCCGTACCGGATCGCCTGCACCAACGGCTCAATGTTGCCGAACTGCTGCTTGGCCAGCACGTAGCCGAACGGTCCGAACCCCCCAAGGTCGGCCTTGCCGGTTCCCATGGCTGTGACGAGGCCCGTGTAGTCGGTGGTTACGACACCCTCGACCTCGATTCCGAGTGAGGTCGACAACATGTCGACGAACGGCTGAATCTGGTCCTGCAGGTTCTCCTGTTCGGTGCTCGGAACGTGTCCGTAGGTGATCTTGTCGGGCCAGGTAGCATCGGCCTTCTGGTCGTCAGAGCTGCTACTGCAACCGGTTGCCACAACTGTGATGGCCAGCAGTGCGGCCAGAATCTTCATTGCTCTCACGGGTCCCCCCTTGGTGGGTTCAGTGGATTGGTCTGCACACTAGTCATGCTCCTGACTCCTTACACCAGTTGTGTTGCTGGCTGCTACATCCAGTCGCCGACCGGAAGGTCCAGGTCCTTGACGACGGCCGGACCTGTCAGGGCCGATACCGTCGTGTAACCCGCCCGTAGCAGGGCCGTGTCGGAATTTCCGGGCATCTCGTCGGTCATCGGAGCAAGCTCGAAGGAGAGCCCGTGGTCGTCACGGTCGGTGATCAGGGTCTGGATGGAGCCCTTCGGTGCCAGGGTTGCCGGGCGGACCCCCTGGATCTCGTCTACGGGCAGGTTCGGCACGTTCACGTTGAGCGAGATGATCTCGCTCTGGCCCGCCAGCCAGCGGACCATCGGCAGGGCTGTGTCGGTCGCCGAGGACCA
>NZBE01000029.1 GCA_002687745.1 Acidimicrobiaceae bacterium
ACCAGCGAGTGCAGCCCGCGACGTTGCCGAGGTGCCGGCCGGCAGGTACGAGTAGGAGCCGAGCGACCACGGATCTGCACCCCAGCGGGTCACCCGCCAGTGGGTCGGGTCCGGAATCGAGCGCGGACCGGTGGCCCTGACGAGCGGTGTGGTCGTTTCCGGGCCGGCGTTGGGAGGTGCCGTTGCGCAGCCTGTCGCCAGAGCCAGCCCTCCCATACCCACCACCTGCAGGAAGGACCGCCGTGACCAGGGGGTGCCGTGTGGTTGGGTAGGCATGCGTTCAGGCTCCGACCCTGCGCCCAGGGGGGATGGAGGCGGCCTCGGCGAGGGTCGCTGCCAGCTCGTCAAAGCCCGTACCGACAGTTGCGACGGTGAGCCGCAGGTGCGGGGATCCTTGCGAGCCGACCATGAAGGGGCTGCCCGGAGCGGCACCGATTCCCCGGGCGGAGAGGGCGACCAGGGCGTTCGTCTCGTCACCGACCTCGAGCCACAGGTTGATTCCAGATGTGCCCGGCACGGCCACCCCGTGGGATCCGAGGCTGTCGATGAGCGATGTCCTTCGTGTTGAGTAGGCGGCCGCCGCGGCAGCAACCGTGTCGGCCGTGGCCTGGTCTGTGAGCAGCTGGAGCAGCACGCCCTGGAGTAGTCGGCTACTCCACGCAGGGCCCAGCTGGCGACGGTGGACCATGGCATCGATTACCGGTCCGGAGCCCCCCACCGCGGCCAGGCGCAGGTCGGGGCCGTAGGCCTTTGAGAAGCTGCGAATGTGGACCACCTGGTCGGGCAGCCGGGTTCCGAGACTGTGGAGGGTCGAGCCGGATACCTCGCCCGAGTGGTCGTCCTCGATGATCAACAGGTCCGAGCCCTCCAGGAGGTCTGCCAGCAGGTCGACCCTCTCGGCGTCGTGGCTCCAGCCCGTCGGGTTGTGGGCGCGGGGCTGTAGGACCAGAAGGCTCGGGTCCATGGCAAGGCCCCGGGAGAGGGAGGCGGGGTCGAGGCCGCCCTCAACCATCTGGACCGGGATCAGCTCGGCGCCGGCCAGCTCGAGCATGTCGATGGTCGGAGGGAATCCCGGATCTTCCACCAGCACCCTGTCGCCGTAGTTGACCGTTGAGGCGATGATCCGGTCGAGTGCGTCGAGGGCACCGTCGACGACCGTTAGTGCCTCAGGTTCAAACGGCCAGCGCTTCCGGAGCAACTCTGACAGCGCGGGCAGGGTGGGTTGGTCCAGATAGCTCGAGACCGGCGGTTCGTCCCGGAGTGCGGCCAGGGCCGGTCCCAGCGGTGGCAGGAGGGCCGGGTCCGGAGTTCCCGTACTGAGGTCCAGCCTGTACGTGTGTGGGTCGACGGGTACCTGCCAGAAGCGCCCCGGGTCCTCAGGTTGGCGACGTGCCCGTACGAAGCTGCCGCGGCGGCCCTCCGTGACGAGTAGGCCGGCATGGTGGAGGCGGCGCCATGAGTCGGCAACGACGGAGGGGCTCACGTTGAGGCTTCGGGCCAGTGCCCGGACCGTCGGCAGGCGGTCACCGCTCGAAATGCTCCCGTCGCTGATCAGCCTGCCGATCGCTGAGGCGATTTCGGCTGGTCCGGCGCTGGTTCCGACGGCGCTGGTGATGGCGGTGAGTGCGGGTTCGGGCATGTTCCTGGATTCCGGGTCACAGACGGGGGAGCGGCCCTCGGTCAATATTTTGTGTGTAACAAAGAATGGATTGTATGCACAACGATTTGGCAATACTGTCGCACAACACGGCAGAGGGCAACCGCGACGGCATGGACCGTTGTCGGAGCCAGACCACAGAGGAGAACCCAATGGCCAGCGAGGTACGGGCGGCAATGGTCCAGACGGCATGGACCGGCGACAAGGAGTCGATGATCGAACTCCACGAGAACTACATGCGCGAGGCGGCAGCAGCCGGAGCCCGTGTCATGTGCTTCCAGGAACTCTTCTACGGCCCCTACTTCTGCCAGGTGCAGGAGACCGAGTACTACGACTACGCCGAGGCAGTCCCAGACGGGCCGACCACAAGGCGGTTCCAGGAACTGGCGGCCGAACTGGGCATGGTCGTGGTCCTTCCCGTGTACGAAAAGGAACAGGAGGGCCTTCTCTACAACACGGCGGCCGTCATCGACGCCGACGGCACCTACCTCGGCAAGTACCGCAAGACCCACATTCCCCAGGTAAAGGGCTTCTGGGAGAAGTTCTACTTCCGCCCGGGAAACCTCGGATACCCGGTGTTCGACACAGCCGTCGGCAAGGTCGGTGTCTACATCTGCTACGACCGTCACTTCCCCGAGGGATGGAGGGCACTCGGCCTCAACGGTGCCCAGATCGTGTTCAACCCGTCGGCGACGAGCCGTGGCCTTTCCTCGTATCTGTGGCAGCTGGAACAGCCCGCCTCTGCCGCTGCCAACATGTACTTCGTCGGCGCCATCAACCGTGTCGGCATCGAGGCCCTGGGTGACAACGACTTCTACGGGACCACCTACTTCGCCGACCCACGTGGACAATTTGTTGGTGACGTCTGCTCCGACCAGGACGCCGAGTTGATCATCCGCGACCTCGACCTCGACCAGGTCGACGAGGTCCGCAACCAGTGGGCCTTCTACCGTGACCGCAGGCCCGACATGTACGGCCCGCTGACCTCCGCCTGACGGCGATCCACCCCGACCTGCCGGAGACAGCGACCGTGACAACGAACTCAGAGCTCCTCGCCCGCCACCAGGCGGTTCTTCCGTCATGGCTGGCGCTCTACTACGACCCGCCCATCTCAATGGACCACGGCGAGGGACGCCACGTGGTCGATGTCGAGGGGAACCGCTACCTGGACTTCTTCGGCGGAATCCTCACCACCAGCCTCGGATACAACGTGCCCGAGGTGACCAGGGCGGTTCAGGAGCAGGCCTCCAAGGTTCTCCACTCCTCGACCCTGTACCTCTCAGAGCCGATGATCGAGTTGGCCGAACTGGTCGCCGACCTGTCGGGTATTCCGGATGCAAGGGTGTTCTTCACCACGTCGGGCACCGAAGCCAACGACGCAGCGCTTCTGTTGGCAACGACCTACCGGAAGTCAAACCAGATCCTGGCCCTGCGGAACAGCTACCACGGCCGTTCGTTCAGCACAATCGCCATCACCTCGCAGCGTGCATGGTCACCGACCAGCGTCAGCGGCCTCTCAGTCAACTACGTGCAGGGCGGCTACCGCATGCGGAGCCCGTTCCGGGCGCTGGATGACGACTCCTACACAACCGCATGCCTCGAGGACCTCGTCCAGGTATTCGACATGATGACCTCAGGCGATGTGGCGGCGATGATCGCCGAACCCATCCAGGGCGTCGGCGGCTTTGCAGTCCCGCCGGATGGGTTCTTCGGCGCCATGAAGAAGGAACTCGACAACCGCGGCGTCCTCTTCATCTCCGACGAGGTGCAGACCGGATGGGGCCGTACCGGAGACAACTTCTGGGGGTACCAGGCACACGGCATCACCCCCGACATCCTCACCTTCGCAAAGGGGGTGGGCAACGGCCTGGCCCTTGGAGGAGTTGTCGCCAGCGCCGAACTCATGAACTCCCTGCCCGCCAACTCGCTGTCCACGTTCGGAGGAAACCCGCTCAGCAGCGCGGGTGCGCTTGCGACAATCAGGTACATGCTCGACAACGACCTTCAGGGCAACTCCAGGGAGATGGGCGCCCGACTGGAGGCGCTCCTGGGTCCGGCAGCCGACGCATGCCAGTCCGTCGGCGAGTTGAGGGGCCGCGGCCTGATGCTCGCCCTTGAAATGGTGCGTCCCGGAACCAACGAACCGGATGCTGATGCAGCGGCCCGCCTCCTCGAGGCGGCGAGAGCACGTGGTGTCCTGATTGGCAAGGGGGGCCTCTACGGCAACGTGCTTCGCATTGCACCGCCCATGACGGTCACACCAGGGGAGATCGACAAGGCCGGTGAGGTCATCGCCGAAGCGCTCGGCTCGCTGGCAGACGCCGGCTGAGGCTGGACGGCACGGCCTGAGCAGACCAACATGCTGATGGAACGAACAGGAGGCAGGACATGACGATCCTCATCAAGAACGGAACGATCGTGAGCCCGACCGGGCGGCACGATGCCGATGTTCTGGTCGACGGCCAGAAGATTGCAGCGGTGCTGCAGCCAGGCAGCGATGCGGCGGCATCAGCCGAGAGCGGTGCCGAAAAGGTGATTGACGCAGGCGGAAAGTACGTGGTCCCCGGGGGCATCGACGCCCACACCCACATGGAGCTTCCATTTGGAGGCACCTTCGCGTCGGACACCTTTGAGATCGGTACCCGGGCGGCCGCCTGGGGCGGCACCACGACAATCATCGACTTTGCCGTGCAGCGCGACGGTGAGAACGTAAGGGAGTCACTTGACGCATGGTTCGCCAAGGCCGAGGGCGAGTGCGCAGTCGACTACGGCTTCCACATGATCCTCGGCGGCGTCGACGAAGCCGCTCTCAAGGAGATGGACAACCTCGTCGGCGAGGGAATCTCCAGCTTCAAGTTGTTCATGGCCTACCCGGGTGTCTTCTACAGCGATGATGGCCAGATCCTGCGGGCAATGCAGAAGGCATCCGACAACGGTGGCCTCATCTGCATGCACGCCGAGAACGGCATAGCCATCGACGTGTTGGCTGAGCAGGCTGCCGCCCGCGGCCAGACCGACCCCGTCTACCACGGCATCACCCGTCCACCCGCTCTCGAGGGCGAGGCCACCAACCGGGCTATCCAGCTGGCACTGGTAGCAGGTGCACCTGTCTACTTCGTACACCTCTCTGCCAGCGAGGCCCTGGCAGCGGTGGCAGCAGCCCGCAACGACGGACACAACGTGTTCGCCGAGACCTGCCCCCAGTACCTCTACCTGAACCTCGAGGACCACCTTGGCCTCCCCGGCTTTGCCGGCGCCGGCTACGTCTGCTCGCCGCCACTGCGCACAAGGGAGCACACACACCACACCGACCTGTGGCGTGGCCTCCGTACCAACGACCTGGCGGTCGTCTCCACCGACCACTGCCCATTCTGCATGAAGGACCAAAAGGAACTGGGCCTCGACGACTTCAGGGCGATCCCCAACGGAATCGGCGGAGTGGAACATCGAATGGACCTCATCTACCAGGGCGTGGTCATGGGCGAACTGTCGCTTGAACGCTGGGTTGAGACCTGCTCGACGACACCGGCCCGCATGTTCGGGCTCTACCCGCAAAAGGGTGTGATAGCCCCGGGGTCTGATGCCGACATCGTCCTCTACGATCCGAACGGCTCGACCACGCTGTCAGTGGACACCCATCACATGAGCATGGACTATTCGGCCTACGAGGGTGTCGAGATCGACGGTCGGGTCGACACCGTGCTGTCCAAGGGCAAGGTGCTCATCGCCGACGAGACCTATCACGGTGCGAAGGGCGACGGTGAGTACCTGCGCCGTGGCCTCTCCTCCTACCTCCTCTGACGCCCTGCGGGCACACCAGAGACCCAGTCGCAATCCACGTTCAGATCACCGGGAGTAGGGCATGTTGCAGATTCAGCACCTGATCGACGGCGAAGCCGTCGAATCTGGTTCAGGCCGTACAGGACCGGTGTTCAACCCGGCCACCGGCCAACAGACCGGCCAGGTCGACCTGGCATCCGTCGCCGAGGTCGACTCTGCCGTGGCATCCTCAAGGGCTGCGTTCGCAGAGTGGAAGGGCGTCTCGATTGCACGGCGTACGAAGTTGCTCTACGCCTTCCGCAACCTGGTCGTCGACAACGCCGACGAGATAGCCCGGCGGCTGACCGCAGAACACGGCAAGGTCGCAGACGACGCGCGTGGTGAAGTGGCCAGGGGCGTCGAGAACATCGAGTTCGCATGCGGATTTGCCCAGACCCTTGAGGGCCGTTACAGCGAGCTCGCCTCTACCGGAGTCGACGTCTACACGGTGCGACAACCCGTGGGTGTCTGCGCTGGAATCACACCGTTCAACTTCCCAGCCATGGTCCCGCTCTGGATGCTCCCGAATGCAGTGGCATGCGGGAACACGTTCATCCTCAAGCCCTCCGAACGGAACCCGTCAGCACCCGGGTTCGTTGTTGAGCTGGCCCAGGAGGCAGGTTTCCCACCAGGTGTCATCAACCTCGTCAACGGAGACAAGGAGGCGGTCGACAGGCTGCTTGAACACCCCGATGTCGGGGCGGTCAGCTTCGTCGGCTCGACCCCGATTGCCCGCTACGTGTACTCAACCGGGACCGCCAACGGCAAGCGCGTCCAGGCCCTCGGTGGAGCGAAGAACCACATGATCGTGCTTCCCGACGCCGACCTGGGTCTGGCAGCCGATGCCGCTGTATCAGCCGCCTACGGGTCGGCTGGCGAGCGGTGTATGGCCGTGTCGGTCGTCGTCGCTGTAGGTGAAATAGCCGATCCGCTGGTCGAGGCGATAAGGGTCCGCATGGAGAAGCTCGTGATCGGACCCGGGGACGACCCCGCCTCGGAGATGGGTCCGCTCATTACCGCAGAACACCGTGACCGGGTCGCCGGCTATGTCGAGTCCGGTGCCGCCGCCGGAGCCGATGTGGTGGTCGACGGTCGCAGGCAGGCGTTCGACGGAGACGGGTTCTTCCTCGGGGTGTCACTGCTCGACAGGGTCACCACCGACATGTCCGTCTACCGCGACGAGGTCTTCGGCCCGGTGCTGTCGGTGGTACGCAGCGAAAGCTACGCCGAGGCCGTCAAGTTGATCGACGACAACCCGTACGGCAACGGTGCTGCCATCTTCACCCGCGACGGCGGTGCTGCACGGCAGTTCCAGGGCGATGTCGAGGCCGGCATGGTCGGCGTCAACGTCCCGATTCCGGTTCCGGTCGGCTACCACTCGTTCGGCGGCTGGAACGACTCCTTCTTCGGTGACACGACCATGTACGGGTCCGAGGGAATGCGGTTCTACACGCGACCCAAGGTCGTGACCAGCCGTTGGCCGGACCCGTCCACCAGCAGCGTCGACCTGGGCTTTCCCAGGAACGACTGATCTCAGGAGCAGGCAGCACAGGATTCGACACGACAGCGATGTCGTGCAGAGGGGGAGAAGATGGACTTCGGGGTTGTAATGCAGACCGACCCGCCGGCAGCGCGGGTCATCGAGCTGACAAGGCGGGCCGAGGGCCTCGGTTTCACCTACGCCTACACATTTGACAGCCACGTGCTCTGGCAGGAGCCGTATGTCATCCACAGCCAGATGCTGGCGGCCACCGACAACATGGTCGTAGGCCCGATGGTCACCAACCCGGGTACGCGCGACTGGACCGTGACAGCGTCGGTGTTCGCCACCCTCAACGACATGTACGGGGAGCGCACGGTGTGCGGTATCGGGCGCGGCGACTCGGCCATGAGGGTGATTGGGCACAGGCCCTGCAACCTGGCCACCCTCGAAGAGTCGATGGGCGTGATCAAGGGCCTCGCCGAGGGTGAGGAGGTCGACTACAACGGCACCCGCCAGAAGTTGCCATGGCGCTCAGGCGGGTCGCTTCCCATCTGGATGGCCGGATACGGGCCCAGGGCCCTCGCTCTGTGCGGCAGGGTCGCCGACGGCTTCGTCCTCCAGCTGGCCGACCCCCAGATAGCCGAGTGGACCATCGGTGCCGTGCGGGCCGTCGCCGAGGAGGCTGGCCGTGACCCTGACGACATCTACATCTGCGTCGTTGCACCCGCGTACGTCGGGGACGACATCGCACACCAGCGAGACCAGGTGAGGTGGTTCGGCGGCATGGTCGGGAACCACGTGGCCGACCTGGTGGGCCGCTACGGAACCGAAGGGACTGCTGTGCCTGCCGCCCTCACCGACTACATCGAGGGGCGCAGGGGGTACGACTACACAGACCATGGCAGAGCCGGCGCCGAGCACACCGACTTCGTGCCGGACGAGATCATCGACAGGTTCTGCATCCTCGGTACCGAGTCAGCCCACATCGAACGTCTCGAGGAGTTGCACGACCTCGGTGTCGACCAGTTCGCCGTCTACCTCATGCACGACCAGCAGGACGAGACCCTCGACGCCTACGGCCAGCGGATCATCCCTGCAATGACCTGATCGGTGGCCCGTTGATTCCCGCTCCAACTCCGACAGTGGCCAGGGTCCTGAGGAGTGTCGTCACCACAGCGCTGGCGATTCTCGTGATCGTCGCCGTCTGGGAGGGTTACAAGTGGGCCGGCCAGCAGACGGGCGGCAACTGGCCCGGTACCGGCATCGAACTGCCTGTCTCAACCGATGACATCATCATGCCGCACGTCTCGGACATCGCTGCCGAGCTCGTGTCTGACATACGCGACGGCCGGTCCACGCTGCCTGTCAGCGTGTTCCTCCTCAAGAAGGCGTGGTTCACGCTCCAGGAGGCGGCGATCGGCTTCTTCCTGGGCTCGGCAGTCGGGATCGGTCTCGCCGTGCTGATGCTGCGGTGGCGTGTAGCCGAGCGCGGCCTCCTGCCGTGGATCAACGTGTCCCAGACAGTTCCGCTGATAGCGCTCGCTCCCATCATCGTCACGTGGGGCCGCAACCAGGGCCTGCCCGACATTGTGTGCATCTCGCTCATCTCTACCTACCTGACCTTCTTCCCGGTTGCCGTGAGTGCCCTGCGTGGCCTCCAGTCGCCTGATTCAGCCCACGTTGAGCTGATGCGTTCCTATGCCGCTCCGTGGCGTACGACCCTGTTCAAGTTGCGCCTTCCCGCAGCGCGTCCCTACCTGTTCCCCGCGTTCAAGATTGCAGCCACGCTCAGCGTCGTTGGTGCGATCGTCGGAGAGATCTCCATTGGCACCAAGACCGGCCTCGGTCGCTCCATCCTGGAGTTCGCCCAGCGCTACGCCGTCTGGCCTGAGCGCCTCTACGCCTCGGTGATCGGAGCAGCGGTACTCGGACTGTTCGTGTTCGGGATGATCAGCCTGGCTGAGCGACTGGTGCTCCGTCGGACCGATGAGGTTGTGGCATGAGCACGGGCGGCGATGTGCCGGCAGTCGTCGTTGACGGTGTCGGAATGGTGTTCAACGAAGGAACCGGCGGCGAGGTTGCAGCGCTGGACGGCATCGACCTGACCATCAGGGCCGGGGAGTTCGTAACGCTCATCGGTCCCTCCGGTTGTGGCAAGTCAACCCTGTTGAGGCTCATCGGAGACCTGTTGACACCAACTGCAGGTGGCGTGTCGGTGTTCGGCAGGTCGGCCCACGAGTCCCGTACGGGCCAGGACTACGGAATGGTCTTCCAGCATGCAGGGCTCTTCGACTGGCGGAAGGTGCAGGCCAACATCGAGTTGCCCCTTGAGCTGCGTGGATGGTCCAGGTCGGATCGTGGTGCCCGCTCGTCTGAGATGCTGGACCTGGTCAAGCTGGACGAGTTCAGCGACCACTATCCGCGCCAACTCTCCGGAGGAATGCAGCAGAGGGTGTCGATCGCCCGAGCACTCTCATTCGAGCCACGCCTGCTTCTCATGGATGAGCCGTTCGGAGCGCTCGACGAGATGACCCGTGAGCACATGCAGAGTGAGCTGCTTCGAATCTGGGGAGAGACCGGAACCACGGTCGTATTCGTCACCCACTCGATTTCCGAGGCGGCGTTCCTGTCGAACCGTGTGATCGTGTTGTCGCCACGCCCGGGCCGGGTCCATTCGATCATCGATGTCGCCCTGGGCGAGCGAACTCCCGATACCAGGGAGGACCCCGACTTCTTCGCTGCTGCGACAACCATCCGTGAGGCCCTGCGCTCGGTCGGGGGTGCTGAGTGAAGCTTCGCCGACTCGTCCAGAGAGGGACTTCACTTGGTCCGGCAGTTGTGGTCGGAGTCGCCGGATTTGGCCTCTGGGAGGGAACTGTCAGGGCGTTCGGGATCAGAGAGTTCCTGCTGCCGAAGCCAACCTCGATTCTGGCCGAGTTGCAGGCTGAGTGGCCTGTCCTGCGCCACGCTGGTTGGGAGACCGGACGAATTGCGGTTAGCGGCCTGCTCGTCGGCATTCTGGCCGGGGTGCTGCTTGCGATGTTCACGACCAGGTTCCGGACGCTCAACGAGGGTCTTACGCCGCTGGCGGTGGCGGTGAACGCCACCCCGATAGTGGCGCTTGCCCCGATCTTCAATGCCTGGTTCGGGATCACCGGCACATTGAGCAACCAGGCTGTGGTCATCGCCGTGGTGTTCTTTCCTGTCTTCATCAACACGGCAAGGGGCCTGACCGAGGTGCATCCCGACGAGATCGAGCTGATGCATTCCTACGCGGCGGGAGAGTGGACGATCATGAGAGAGGTGCGTGTTCCCAACGCACTGCCGTTCTTCGCCAACGCCCTCCGGGTGGTGGCGCCCCTGTCGGTTATTGCCGCAATCGTCGCCGAGTACTTCGGTGGACCCCAGGACCGCATCGGAAACGTGATCACATCAAACGCCGGTTTCGCCCGGTACGACGTTGCATGGGCCGCAATCGCGGTTGCATCGGCGGTCGGCCTGGCCCTGTTCGCTGCAGCCCTGCTAGTTGAGCGTGTAAGTATGCCTTGGCGCCTCGCTGTAGGGGGCAGTGATTCAAACAACAATCCCGGGAGGGAAACATGAAGAGACAGTGGACAACCCGAGTAGTTGGGCTGGTGGTGGCGGTGACCCTCGTTGCTGCAGCCTGTGGCTCGGATGACGCAGCAGTAGGGACCGGCGACTGTGATTCTGTCGACCAGGTCAGCCTGCAACTCCAGTGGGTTACCCAGGCACAGTTCGCGGGGTATTTCGCCGCGGTTGACCAGGGGATCTACGACAAGTACTGCCTGGACGTAGATGTCCGAGAAGGTGGAGTAGACATCGTCCCACAGCAGCAGCTGGCATCAGGAGCAGCCGACTTTGCGGTGTCATGGGTGCCCAAGGCGCTCGTGTCCCGTGAAGAGGGCATGGACATTGTCAACGTTGCCCAGGTGTTCCAGCGTTCCGGGACACTTCAGGTCTCGTGGGCCGACTCCGGTATCAACGAACCCGCCGATCTGGCTGGCAAGGTTGTCGGCAACTGGGGATGGGGCAACGAGTTCGAGCTCCTGGCCGGCTCCCGGAAGGCGGGCCTCGACCCGAGTTCCGACTACACGCTGGTCCAGCAGAGCTTTGACATGCTCGCCCTGTTGACAGGTGAGATCGACGCCTCACAGGCGATGATCTACAACGAGTACGCACAGGTTCTCGAGGCGACCAACCCGGCAACAGGTGCCCTGTACACGGCCGATGACCTATCGATCATCGACTGGAACGACGTCGGTACGGCGATGCTCCAGGACGCAATCTGGGCCGATGGCGCCAGGTTGGCCAACGACGAGGGCTATGCCGATGTCACGAAGCGCTTCGTGGCCGGCTCGCTCGAGGGCTGGGCCTACTGCCGTGACAACAGTGCAAGTTGTGTCGACATCGTGCTCGCCAACGGCTCCGCCCTTGGTGCATCCCATCAGGCGTGGCAGATGAACGAGATCAACGGACTCATCTGGCCGTCACCCGACGGCGTCGGCATGATGGACAAGGGCCAATGGGACCAGACCATCGGAGTGTCCACCAGCGAGTCGATCCTGGCATCGGCACCGGACTCGGGTGCGTACACGACCGAGTACGCCGAGGCAGCACTCGACATCATGAGTGGCCGTGGTATGGACACCACAGGCAAGAACTGGCGGCCCATCACCGTCAAGTTGAACCCGGGCGGCGAATAGCCGTCCAACCTTCCGGGTGAACCGGGCGGCTCGACCTTCTCAGCAGGGTCGGGCCGCCCGGCTCCCGGGTGTGCCCGTCTCGGCCACATGCTCCCCACCCACCTAGCGTGGGCGGACCGGCCGAGGCGAGGGGTAGTTGGTGGAGCAGCGTGATCCAGTTCAGGTCGGCCGTCGTGCCTGGATGGCGCTGGCCGTGTCAACCCTGGCTGCTCTGCTCACTGTCATAGACATCTCGATCGTGAACGTTGCGTTCCCGTCGATTCGACGTGACCTGGGTGCTACCGAGGCTGGTCTGTCGTGGGTGCTTTCGGGCTACTCGGTGGCTGTCGGGGCCTTCCTGCTGCTGGCCGGCCGAATGGCCGACAAGGAGGGTCGACGTCGCCTCTTCATGATCGGCGTGGCCGTGTTCATCGTCGGTTCACTTGCTTCCGGACTGGCGCCCTCCACCGGCTGGCTGATTGCCGCAAGGGTGGTCCAGGGGATCGGAGGTTCGATTCTCAGCCCTGCCTCGCTGTCGATGCTCCTTCCAGAGTTCCCACAGGAGCGCCACTCGACGGTCATAGGGGTCTGGGGGGCGTCGGCCGCCCTGGGTGCGGCGATCGGGCCGTC
>NZBE01000030.1 GCA_002687745.1 Acidimicrobiaceae bacterium
ACTGGCGTTCTGGTGGCATTTCTGGGTCCCGGATGGGCCGCAGTCGCCATGCTCGCCACTCCGGGCTATGCAATGAACGCCGCCACATATGTCATCTTCGACGCTGTCCCAGCGCGTGCGGATCGGATGGGCGAAATGGCCGATCAGGTCGCCTACGCCGACCTTCCTGGCTGGACGTGGATTGCGGCGCTGGTCGCTCAGACCGCTATCGCGCTGTTCTTTGCCATCCGCCGCTATCGCAAGGCCACGCTGTGAACCCCGCTGCTGCTCAGCCATCGCCGGCACCGCATGCAACGATCTCGGTACGATCGGCATCTCGTTGGTACGGAGACCTGGTGGCCGTCAACGACATTTCCTTCGAACTTGAGCCCGGGATCACAGGCCTGCTCGGCCCCAATGGCGCCGGCAAGTCGACACTTCTGCACATGATGGCGGGCCTTCTCGAGCCTTCCGCAGGCCAGGTCCTGGTCAATGGCGAGTCATCCTGGAAGAACGCCGCCATGTATAGCCACATCGGTCTCGTCCCTGAACGCGAGGTCACCTACCCGTTCCTTTCGGCCTGGGAGTACGCCCTAGCAAGCGCCCGACTCCACCAGCTTCCCCAACCTGAAGGTGCAGCCCAGACAGCGATCGACATGGTTGAGCTCGGCGACGCCGTGCATCGCAAGATGAGCGGTTACTCGAAAGGCATGCGTCAACGAGCCAAGATCGCCGCCGCTCTCGTCCACGACCCCGACATCCTGATCCTCGACGAACCGTTCAACGGCATTGATCCCCGTCAGCGACTCCAGATGAACACGATGCTCAAGGAACTAGGGGACTCTGGCCGAACCATCGTCTTCTCTTCCCACATCCTCGAAGATGTTGAAGACCTCGCCGAAGACGTCCTCGTCCTCATCGGTGGCCGCCTAGGTGCCGCCGGCAACTTCCGTCAGATTCGTCGCCTAATTACTAGCCGGCCCCATGCCTTCACTATCAGGTCCAGTAACAATCGCGCCCTTGCCGCCGCACTGGTTGATCAGCCTTATATCGCCCATATTTCGTTTGACAGCGACGTCATGGAAGTCCAGACGACCGACTTCGGTGCCTTCACCGAAACCATCGCACCCCTCATCCAGTCAACTGGGGTTGTGCTCCAAGAACTCCAACCCGCAGATGATTCCCTCGAGAACGTTTTCGCCTACTTGGTGGACCGATGAACAACGTCCTGATCTCACTCACCGCACGCCAACTTCTAGGAAGGCGCCGCACCCTAATAATCGGACTGTTAGTCGCGCTCCCGATCCTGATTGCAGTGATCTACCGGTTCTCCGACGAAGCGGGTTCAGGGGAGGCCACCGAGGAGTTCGCACTCGGCCTGGTCAGCGTAATGATCTTTACCCTGTTGCTTCCCTTGGTGGCTCTTGTATTTGGGACCGCCTCACTGGGTGCCGAGATTGAGGATGGCACCGCCGTATTCCTGCTCACCAAACCGATCGAACGATGGCGCATCATCGCCATCAAGATCGGAGTTGCCTCGGTGGCTGCAGCCCTCTTTGTCGTGCCGGTCACCATGGCCACCACCTGGATCATCCACGAGAGCCCTACCGCTGACGGCCTCATGCTCGGGCTCGGACTCGGCGCCCTAGTCGCGTCTGTCCTGTACTGCGCCGCCTTCGTCGCCCTCAGCGCCGTCACCAGCCGAGCCCTAATCTTCGGCCTCGTCTACGTCTTCGTTTGGGAGACGTTCGCCACCCGAATTTTTGACTCCCTACGCTGGGTCTCCATTCGTGAGTACGCCTATGGCTGGAGTGACGCCATCATCTCCATCAACGACAATGGCGTCTTCTACGACCCCCACCTCGGCGTCACCACCGCGATCGTCGGGACCATGGTCGTCCTCGCCGCAGCCTGTGCCGGTGGTACCCGGGCTCTGACCAGATTCGAAATCGGCGAACGAGCCTAGGACTGGTTGGCGGACCGCCCGTCAGAAATATTTTTCTGGACGTCCGAAGCGTTGAGGCCCGCCAGGGGCACCGAACTGGAACCCCTCAGGATCCCGGGGTTTACCCCGATGGCTTTGACCTCTTTACCCGCTTCCATTTCAGGGGATTTCAGGGACAAGGGTGAGGGGGCCGCGTTGGGGGCCGTTTTCTCCAAAAAAGGGACCGTTTTCGGCCTTCAAGCGCCGAAACGTAAACCCCTCTACGGGAAACGCCCTTCGCCTAGAAACCAAAGGGCCGGCCCACGATCGGACCGGCCACTTTGTACCCCGTACGGGATTCGAACCCGTGTATTCAGAACAACGTGCGCTGACACGGAATCATCTTGTTCCTGAGCCTCAGATCGTCGTTCCTTTCGAGCCAAGGAAAAGGACAGAACCCCCTGCTGGGCAGGGGGTTCATGTGGAGCGGACGACGAGATTCGAACCCGCGACCCTCACCTTGGCAAGGTGATGCTCTACCAGCTGAGCTACGTCCGCGTCGGGGCGTAACTGTAGCGGGCCCACCGCTCCATGCGACCCGTTGAAGGTCGCATGAGGCTGGTTTCAGGCCTCGTCGCTGCTGCTCAGGTCGATGCGCAGCGTCAGGATGCCGTCCTCGATGCTGGCAGCCGCGTCACCGATGATGGCGAAGTCCATGAAGTCGGCCTGGGCCTGATCGAGGAACCTCTGTCGCTCCTCGCCACCGATTGGTGGCATGTTTCGCGATCGGACCGCTTCGGCCCTTTCCTGGAACCGCGCCAGCATTGCATCGAGGTCAAGCTCGAGGTCGCTCACCGACTCACCCTGTTTCGACAGCCTCGCCGGTGTCGGCCGTGACATCGACACCGAGGTGGAGCGAGAGCAGTTCCTCGAGTTCCGGGTCGCCGGGCATGACCTCTTCCACCGATGGTTCCTCGCCGGACGGCGCAGAAGAAGCGGCTGCAACAGCTGTTGCGCCGGCCCTTCGGGCGGGGCGGGTGTGCCACCAGAAGGCGGCGGTGACCGCCAGCAGGGCAACGGCGATTAGCCGTATCGAAAACACGATCTGGTCGATGCGTTCACCGGCGGTCAGGCCATTCTCGTCAACAGCGGGAGGGATGGTCTCGATCGTGGTCACCTGTGCCAGCACCGGATCCATCAACAGCAACGTCACGCCGGTGGCCGAGCCGACAGCAAGCAGCGTCACCACGATCCTCCGTACCGGTGTGTGCACCAGGTTCCCCATCTTCAACGACCAGTTCCGACCTGCAATCGTAGTGGAACAACGACCACCCCTGCCGCCTGCCCCCGGTTCAGCCGGCCGCCGCAAGGGCGCCCTCAAAGTCGGCCACCACGTCGTCGGTGTCCTCGAGACCACATGAGACCCTGATGGTTCCAGGCCCGATCCCGGTTGCGGCCCGCTCCTCCTCGGTCAGACCCACATGGGTCGTGCTGGCCGGGTGGGTGACCAGGGTCTCGGGGCCACCCAGCGTGGAGGCCAGAATCGCCACCGAGGTGGATTCCACCAGCCCCTCACCCGCCTCTCGGCCACCGGTCAGGTCAAAGGTCAAGAGGCCGCCCATGGAGCTCATCTGCCGCTTTGCCAGGTCGTGCTGGGGGTGCGACTCCAGGCCGGGGTAGGCGACCCGGCTGACAGATCCGTGACCTTCAAGAAACTCGGCGAGACGCCTGGCCGTTGCAGTCTGCCTGGCCAGGCGGACGCCGAGGGTCCGTAGGCCGCGGTGGGCATTGAGTGCGTCGGATGGCGAGGCGTTGGCACCGTGGAGCACCGCAAAAGTCCAGAGCCATGAAATCAGTTCCTCGGAACCCGATACGACACCGATGTTGGCGTCGTTGTGGCCGGCGATGGCCTTGGTGGCCGAGTGGACGACCAGGTCAACCCCGTGTGAGATCGGCTGCTGCCCGAGCGGTGTGGCGAACGTGGAGTCCACGACGGTCATCGGCCCGACAAGGGCTCCCAGCTCATCCAGGTCGACGATGTCCAGATACGGGTTGGCCGGGGTCTCGGCAACTACGAGCATCGTCTTGCCGGGGCGAATGGCCTCGGCGAAGGCACCCGGCTGCGTTCCGTCCACGAACGTCACGTCGATGCCGAACCGTGGGCACACGGTCTGGAGCAGCAGCTGGGTACCGGCGTATATCTGGCGCTGGGCGACAATGTGGTCACCCGCCGAACACAGCCCCAGCACCACAGCGCTCATCGCACCCATACCCGACGCAAACGCACGGGAGGCCTCGGCACCCTCAAGCTCGGAGATGGCCGCCTCAAAGGCGTTGATGGTGGGGTTCCCGTAGCGCGAGTAGAAGCGCTCTGGAGCCACCCCGGTGGCAAGGCTCTGCCCCTGGGCGACAGAGTCGTAGGCAAACGCCGTCGTAGTCCACAGGATCGGAGCGAGAGCCCCCTGATTGGACTCACGGCCGGCCATGATCGCCATCGTCTCAGGAGCCCGATCCGTGTCTGAAGTATCCTGTTCAGCCATGTCACTCCACCTCCCGGAGAAAGTCGGCCAGATGCACACCCACCTCGTGGGTTGCCAGTAGGAATCCGTCGTGCCCGTCTGGGCTGGCGATCACATGATGATCGCAGCGCCCACCGGCGGCCACAACCACGTCCCGCAGGCTCACCTGCTGGTGAACCGGGTACAACATGTCCGAATCGATGCTCACCGTCATCACCGGAACAGACACGAAACGGCTCACAGCCGACTCGAGGCTTCCCCGATCCCTTCCGATGTCGTGCAGGTCCATTGACCTGTTCAACACCATGTAGCTGTTGGCATCGAACCGACGGGCCAGCTTGGCTCCGTGGTAGTCGAGATAGGACTCAACCTGGAAGCGGTCCCACAGGTCATACAGGGACCGCGGATCCACCAGCTCACGCGAGAACCGATCGGTGAACACCTCGTCGCTCCGATAGGTGACCTGCGCCAGTGAGCGCGCCACGGCAAGGCCCGCAGCCGGCCCATCGCCAGGTTCAGCGTCGTAGTAGTCGCCACCACGAAACCGCGGATCAAGGGCGAGGGCGGTCCTGCCAACCGCACTCCATGCGATCTGCTGGGCACTGGCAGCCAGCGTGGTAGCCAGGGGAGCCAGCGATCGCACACGTCGGGGGAACATCACGCCCCACTCAAGTACCTGCATTCCACCCATCGAGCCGCCAACCACGCTCAACCAGCGGTCGATCCCCAGGTGGTCCGCCACCCCGGCCTGACAGCGCACCATGTCCCTCGCCGTGACCGTCGGGAAGCTGGAACCGTAGGGCCTACCGGTGGACGGATTCGTCGACGCCGGACCCGTCGACCCCTGACATCCACCCAGCACGTTGACGCACACGATGAAGTGCCTGTCGGGGTCGAGTGCGCAACCCGGACCGATGACCCCGTTCCACCAACCGGGTGTCGCATGCCCGTGCCCACTTCGGCCAAAGGCGTGTGAGTCGCCGGTGAGGGCATGACACACCAGAACGGCGTTGTCAGCGGCGGGGGCCAACTCGCCCCAGGTCTCATAGGCCATGGTGACCTCTTCGAGCGCGCCTCCGCCCTCGAGCACGAAGGGTCTGCCGTGGGACACATCCACGAAACATCGACCGCCGACCGGGTCACCAAGCTGCCACGCTCCCGAAGCGGGCAGGTCGTCGGCGTAGGCGCGCGGATGCCTCGGCAGGTCGCCTGAGCCAGGCCCTCTCCCACTCACCTCGTCGCGCGTCATTGTGTCCTCCGGGGAACAACACTGCGGGCTCTGCGCCGGCGGTACGACGCGGGCGCCGTCACCGGACACTTAGTTGTCCCTCACGGGACCACATCCCCGCCCCTGGGAGCAGGTGAGCACCTTGGGTGTCCGTCCCAGGTTGCCGGACCCGGCAGGCCGGGCCACTCATGATGTCTTTCGAGGGAGTCTAGGGGGCCTCAGGTGCTCTCAGGTCAAACTCTTTCCGGATGGCGACCCCACCACCAGTCCAGAACCGGGGTTTTCGCCACCCCGTAGGCTGCACACATCGCCGACCCGAAGGCCAGCCATTCCTCTGGACCGGCTGGTCCACTCAATTCCCAGAGATGACGGGCCAGGGACGCACCCTCGGACCAGGCTCCGCCATCGACGGGAAGCGGCATCTCGCCCACCTGCCCGGCCGACAACTTGATCCGGTCAGAGGCCCTCGCCGCCCCCAGGGTCTGGCTGGCAGCCAGCGCCGAGACAGGTGGTGCCGACAACGCTGCCGCGAGCCTCCACAGGTCACCGTCGTCAGGTTCGACGATCACGAGCGGTGTCACGGGAACCATGTCTCCGGCCGTGTCGACCACCACCTCTATCACCCTCGTCTGGGTGGCCACCAGCAGCTTGGGTCGCAGCCGGGCCTCTACCCAGGCACCCACCACCGGGTCCGCTGCCGAAACCAGGTCAGCGTCGACGACCGGAGCGGTCCATGCCCTTCGGGCGAACCGGACCTCCCGCTGTGACCAGTGGCAGCGAAGCGGGTCGACGATGCCGGTGGTGACGAGACGGGCTGTCGAGTCGGATGCGCCACGGCGTTCCCTGACGGCCGGAACGAGACCGTAGTAGTGCTGCCTGA
The DNA here is from genome assembly GCA_002687745.1 of Acidimicrobiaceae bacterium. Taxonomy (GTDB): domain Bacteria; phylum Actinomycetota; class Acidimicrobiia; order Acidimicrobiales; family MedAcidi-G1; genus UBA3125. Next base: position 6,531 of record NZBE01000030.1, read on the forward strand.
ACCCGGCTGTCGTAACGGCGACATCACAGACCCGTCCGCCACCTCCATCTGGCCCGGCGAGGTCAACGTGTGGAATCCCCACCAGGTCGGCAACCAGGCCACCCCACCGGACGCCTGCCCCAGGGGCCTCGACCTTGCCGGCCGGGACAACATCGCGGTCTACGAGGAGGCGAACCGGCCGGTTGCCAGAACCACGTTCAACAATCGGTGCACACACCTCGGCCCTACCGGAGAACACACCGGACCGGTCGAACCAGAGAGCATCAAGGAATCCCCGATCGAGCAGGTGGGAGCGGACCGGTGCTGCATCCCTGGCTGCCAGAACCGACTGTGGCTGGATCAGCACCATCCTGGCCCCTTCCGCCAACAGGTCAAGCCCGAGCGCCATGAACAGCCACGCCGTGTCGGTGTAGGCGCCGACCAGGCCGGGGAACCGCTCCTTGAGAACCTCACGCTCCACTGCACCCCGGGCGGTTCCCTCCCTCAGTTGCCCCAGGAACGGTGGGTTTCCGACGACCGCGCCAAAACCACCGACCGGGCTGGAATCCCACACTGCCGTACCATCGGTCAGTGGGTCGCCGACCACCACTCCGGCCACCTCATCGCACGTGACCCCGGCCCACGCGGCGAGGCTCCAACGGCACACGGCCACCGCAACCGGGTCGATGTCGGCCCCAAACAGCCTCTCGGCCACGATCTCCTCCCGGGAACCGACCCCCAGGTCGAAGAGCCGGCGGGCAGCAGCCAGCAGGAACGCCCCACCCCCACAGGCAGGATCCACAACGGTTCCGCCCGCAACCACCTGGGCGACCAGCCCTGCAGCCACCTCGCAGGGCGTGTAGAACGCACCGAGGCTTCGCCGGTCGTGAGATCCGAGCAGGCCCTCGTAGATGCGGCCCAACCCGTCGTCGCCAGCCAGATCGACCGGCTGGTCCAGTTCCACCGGTTCGACGACGACCCCGCCAACAATGAAGGCTGGTCCACCTGATCCGGCAGCCACAGAGGCCAGCACAACCTCGGCAGGAACCCCGACGCTGAGGGCGGCCCGAGCCCCCGATGTGTTCGAGCCGCTCACCGTTACGGTCAGGCGGCTTCTTCGGTCGGGTCCCAAGCGTACAGGTCGGCGAGGCGGTCATCGTTGGAGAAGACCTCGACAATCGGGAACTTCATGCCGAGACGGCGCAGCAGCTTTCGGACCTCGAGTTCCTCGTTCCAGACAACCAGGCTGACCACCACGCCCGACTCGCCTGCGCGTGCGGTACGTCCTGACCGATGCAGGTAGGTCTTTGCATCGGATGGGGGGTCGTAGTGGATGACGACGTCCACGTCGTCGACGTGGATTCCACGGGCCGCCACGTCGGTTGCCACCAGCGCCTTCACCTTCCCCCTGTCGAAGTCGCCGAGCGCCTTCTCGCGCTGACTCTGACGCAGGTCGCCATGGATGGCAGCGGCCTTCACCCCCTCGTCGACCAGCTTGCGTGTCAGCTTGTCAGCCCCCCACTTCGTCCGGGAGAACACGATTGTCTTGTTGGAGGCGTTGATTATCGCAGCCGCCACCTTCACACGATCCATCTCATGGACAGCCAGGAAGCGGTGCTCCATTTCCTCAACCGTGGCCTCGCCAGCGGCTATCTCGTGCATGACCGGGTCCCTTTGGTAACGGCTGATGAGGCCACTGACCATTCCGTCGAGCGTCGCCGAGAACAACAGGGTCTGGTGGTCGGCCCCGGCACGGCGCAGAATCCACTCGACCTGGGGCATGAAGCCCATGTCGGCCATCCGGTCGGCCTCATCGATCACGACCCGCTCGACGTCGACGATCGAGAGCTCGCCCCGCTCGATCAGGTCGATCATGCGTCCCGGAGTGGCCACAACAAGCTCAACACCCTTCTTGAGGGCCGCAATCTGCTTTTCGATCGGTGCCCCCCCGTAGACCGCCAGGACCGAGATGTCCCTTACCCCGGCCAGCGGCTCGAGCTCGCGGCAGACCTGAACTGCCAGCTCCCGGGTGGGCACGAGGGCCAGGCCGGTTGGACGACCGGGCTTGGCACTGGAGAGCAACTGCACCAACGGCAGGCCGAAGGCGAGGGTCTTGCCCGACCCCGTCTTGGCACGGCCACACACGTCCAGGCCTGCAAGGCCATCTGGGATGGTCAGGGACTGGATCTCGAACGGGGCCGAGATGCCCCGCTCTGTCAGGGCATCAACCAGATCCTGGTCTACGCCCAGATCGGCGAACTGAGTCGTCGTCATCTGTCATTCGTTTCTCGGCGGCCGGGCCGCCGGGTTCGTCACCCGCGGTCTCTTGCGGGTATCGCCACCACCTTTCACGGGTGACGATTCCGGTCCGGGGTCGACACACAAGCGATCGACTTGGCCCGAACGGGCAGACCCAAGCCTACCCCCGCGGACAGCGTGTCGTCAGAAACCCGGCCCTCAGCCTGCCACAACCCTCCCGTTGGCCACCCTGACACCCTCAGCACCAAGCCTCTGGGCCTGTTCGATCTCGAGCCCGGGAACGAGACGACCGGTCGAGGTGACAACCCTCCACCACGGCCAACCGTCGCTGTCACGCAGAAGGCGCCCGACAGCCCTGTGGGCACCGGGATGCCCTGCCTCGGCGGCAACCTCACCGTAGGTGACAACCTCACCTGGTAGCAGACGTCCGAGCACCTCGGCCACCGCGGACTCGAACGGTGTTCCGTCCGGAGTCACCGGCGCCAGCGTGTCGCGTCAGGTGACACAAGCCTGACCAGGTCGATCGGCTCGGCAAAGCCGTTGATCCGGCGAGGACCGAGGGCCTCATGACCGGTGTTCACCAACAGGCCAGACACCATCGATGCCGGTGCCAGCACCTCGTTCGGCTGCGCCATGTCGCACAATCGGGAGGCAAGGTTCACTGCATCGCCGATGTGGTCCTCACCCTCGATTAGCAGAACCCACCCACGGGCGATGCCGGCCCGGAGCGGAAGCACGGACCCGGCCGCATCTATACACGCCTCGATCTCGACAACGGTCTCCACAAGAGACTCCGGCTCAACCCCGACGAGCATCGCGCCGTCACCGAGGTACTTCGCCACCCTTACTCCATGGTCACCTGCAACACGGCGGACAACGGCCCGGAAGCCGATGATCACATCCACCGACGGACCGTCACCCTCGGCATCCATGAACGCGGTGAAACCCGACAGGTCGATGAATGCGAAGGTGCGGTCCACCCGCTTTCCGATGCTGCCGGCCACCTGGCCCATGTCTGCCATGGTGTGCAGGTTAGTGAAGGTCTGAAGTGGGATCGGCAGCCACTGCAGCCACCCGGCCGGACACTGCGACAGCGCCACCGACTGCGATCGCAACGAGGCTCATCCAGATATTCACACGAAGTCCCCAAACCAGGAATGCTGCATCCACCCTTATCGTCTCCATCCAGAGTCGACCCACGCCGTATCCGAACACCCACAGGCCGATCAGGTATCCAGGGCGCAGTACGCCGCGTCGGTCGACCCGAATCAGGAACCATGCCAGGGCCAGGTTCCAGATTCCCTCGTAGAGGAACGTCGGATGAAAGGCCGTGGATGTCAGGTATTCAGTCGGTCGGTTGGCCTCATCGATTCGCAGCCCCCATGGCAGGTCTGTCGGCCCGCCGAAGACCTCCTGGTTGAACCAGTTGCCCCATCTGCCGATCGCCTGGGCTATCGGCAACGTCGGAACGAGTGAATCAAGCATGGCCGGCACGCTCATGTCGCGCCGGCGGGCCACCAGCACGCCGACCAGGACACCTGCCGCAAGACCACCGGGTATGCCGAGTCCTCCCTGCCAGATGGCGAACACGTCGCCCCAGCGACCCGTGAAGCGCTTCCAGTCGGTGGCCACGTGGTAGACGCGGGAACCGATCAGCCCCGCCGGAACCGCCCACATGGCAATCGAGGAGATGTCGTCGGGGTCGCCGCCCCTCGCCACCCAACGCCTCTGACCCACCCAGACCGCTGCCAAGACGCCGAGCCCGATCATCAGCCCGTAGGCACGCAGCTGGACCGGCCCCACGTGCACAGACCCGGAGGACGGGCTGGGTATGTAGCCGAGCAGCGTCGCCAGAGGCGCAGCCACTGCCAGTGAGGTGAACATCATCGCCTGCCCCGCAGCTGTCAGGCCGAAAAGCCGTCGGCTGGGATTGCGAAGAGGTCACCGGCGCCGGCCGTGATGGCACCCAGTTGGGCCCGCGCTATCGGCAACAGCTGCTCCGCATAGAACCTGGCCGACACGATCTTGCCCTCGAGGTGTGCCCTGTCGCCGACACCTTCGTCGAGCCGACGCCTTGCCCCCAGGGCCAGACGTGCGAGGAGCCAACCGCCGACCACCTGACCGAACATCTTCAGGTACGGGGTGGCGGCAGCCAGGGCCTCGTTGGGATCGTCGACCCCGTTGGCGATGATCCAGGCCGTTGCCTCACGGAACGCTGCCAGCCCGTCTGCCAGGTTCGATCGGATCGAGGTGAAGTCGTCGCCAGCTGTCTCCAGCACTCCGTCGAGTGCTGCGATCTCATCGAGCAGGTCTCCCATTACGCCACCGGCACGGAGGGACAGCTTTCGGCCAACCAGGTCGATCGCCTGAATGCCGTTTGTTCCCTCGTAGATCGGTGAGATCCGCGCATCCCTGAGGTGTTGGGCTGCACCGGTCTCCTCTATGTAGCCGTAACCGCCGTGCACCTGAACGCCGAGCGATGCCATCTCGACACCGACATCGGTGCACCACGCCTTGGAGATGGGGGTCAGCAGCTCGGCCCGCTCTGCCGCCGCCTGTCGTACCTCAGGGTCGAGATGGTGTTCTGCCACGTCGAGCTCTGACGAGTTGAGGTAGAGAAGGCACCGCATGGCGTCCGTGTAGGCCCTCATGGTGAGCAGCATGCGCCGCACGTCGGCATGCTCGACGATGGCCGACTGCTCGCCACGCGGGGCTCCGACTGCTGTTCCCTGGCGACGCTCAAGGGCGAAGTCGGCCGCCAGCTGAAGGGCCCTCTCGGTAACGGCAAGGCCCTCGACCCCGACGCCGAGACGGGCGTTGTTCATCATCTTGAACATGTAGCGCATCCCCTGGTGCTCTTCACCTATGAGGTAACCGACGGCGCCATCACCGGATTCCCCGTACGACATGACACAGGTGGGGCTGGCGTGCAGGCCCAGTTTGTGCTCGATGGAGACACACGTGTAGTCGTTGCGCTCACCCGGTGAGCCGTCGTCGGCCACCAGGTACTTGGGGACGACGAACAGCGAGATGCCACGGGTTCCGGGAGGGCTGTCGGGAGTGCGGGCCAGGACCATCTGGATGATGTTCTCGGCCAACTCGTGCTCGCCGAAGGTGATGAAGATCTTGGTTCCGAAGATGCGGTAGGTGCCGTCATCTTGCAGCACAGCCTTCGTGGTGAGGGCCCCCACGTCTGAGCCGGCCTGGGGTTCTGTGAGGTTCATGGTTCCGGACCACTCGGCCGTGACCATCTTGGGGATGTAGGTCTCCTTTTGCCCCTCGTCGCCGAATGCGTGGAGTGCGTCCAGGGCACCGAGGGTGAGCATCGGCCCCATCGACCAGGCCCGGTTGGCGGTTGCGAGCAACTCAGTGAGAACTGTCTGGATCGAATCCGGGAAGCCGCCGCCGCCGTACTCGGGGTCCTGGGAGATAGCCCCCCACCCCGATGCCACGTACTGGTCCCAGGCCGTGTGGAACTCGTCTGGCACCGTGACCACACCGTCTGCCACCGAGCATCCCTGCTCGTCACCGATGCGGTTGGTGGGGGCGATCACCTCGGCCACAAAGCGGCCCAACTCGTCGAGCACGCCGTCGATGGTGTCAACGTCGACATGGTCAAAGTCAGGGAGGGCACAGACTCGCCCTATGTCGGCGATCTCGTCCAGAACGAGGCGGATGTCGTCGAGGGGCGGCTTGAAGTCGGTCATGGGCGTAGAGTACCCGCGGCCCGGCCCGGCCTTCCGGTCAGGCAGAGAGGTTCAGCCGGTCAGGTCAGCCACTGAACCCAGCACGGCCGAGGGGCCATGGGCCAGCCCAGAGTCGCCTGACAGCCAGTGCCTGCGGCAACGCAGGTCGTAGGTGACCTGGTGGTTCTCGGGATCGTCGACGACGAAGAGTTCGCCGTCGTAGACCTGCACGCCGTCGACAATGCGGGCGTTGTGGGTGGCCTGGGACCCACACCAGCACCTGGCCTCCACCTGCACCTCGACGCTCTCGTCGGCCATTTCAAGGAGGCGCCGGGTTCCATCGAACAGGAGCCCCTGGAAGGAGGTGAGCAGGCCGAAGGTGTAGACGTCGGCTCCGAGTTCGTCGACGATGCGGGCCAGTTGGTCGACCTGCTCGGTGAGGTAGAACTGGGCTTCGTCACAGACCATGTAGTCGAGCCGCCCGTGCCTCTCCTGCATCGCCACGGCCAGCTCATAGAGGTTCAGCCTGGGCCCCACCTCGACAGCATCGGCCGACACACCGAGAGCACTCGACACCTTGCCGCCGGCCCTGTCGAGTTGGCTGCACAGCAGGCCATGGAGGCCACGTGACGAAAGGTTGTGGTGTATCTGCAGGGCCAGCGTGCTCTTGCCGGATCCCATCGTTCCGAACGAAAACCGCAACTTTGCCATCAGGCCCTACCGACGCCGCGACCGCTCACGAACACCCGCTCGTAGCGCCGCAGTCCGTGCACACGTAACACGAACCAGCGCGCTGCATGGCCACGCCACACTGCATGCACATCGGAGCCGAACTCGAGGAGCTGGCGCTCAGGTGCGCGGCGAACTGCGCTGCCGACGGGATGCTGGGAGGATCGGGTTGGATGTCGCCACCCTGACGGGTCTCGGTCGCTGACTCCTCTACCCCCGGGAGGGTGGGCTGGACGCGCTCGCTGCTCGTGAGGATGTTCATCTCTGCACGCTCCTCGGACGTCAGGTACTCGACGGCCAGGCGCCTGAACAGGTAGTCGATGAGGCTCGTTGCGATGCGCAGTTCTGGATCGTCGGTCATGCCGGCCGGCTCGAACCGCATGCCCGTGTATGCCTCGACGAACGCCCGCAACGGCACCCCGTACTGGAGGCCGTGGCTGAGCGAAATGGCGAAGGCGTCCATGATGCCCGCCAGGGTGGAGCCCTGCTTTGAGACACGCACGAAGATCTCGCCGGGGCGGCCGTCTTCGTACTCGCCGACGGTGACGAAGCCCTTGCAGTCGGCAACACGGAAGTCGAACGTGAGTGACTTGCGGCTGCGTGGCATCTTGCGGCGAACAGGCTCGGCAGGTGGCGCGGCATCGGCTGCCTGGGTGGCCGGCTTGGACTCGTCCCTGCCCGAGGAGAGCGGCTGACCCACCTTGCAGTTGTCGCGGTAGATGGCCACCGCCTTGAGGCCCAGCTTCCATGACTCCATGAACAGTTCCTCGACATCGTCGACGGAGACGTCCGCGGGCATGTTGCAGGTCTTCGAGATTGCTCCGGAGAGGAACGGCTGAACGGCACCCATCATGCGGATGTGGCCCATGTGGTGAATCGGGTTGTCGCCCATGGACGTGGCGAACACGTCGGTGTGCTCGGGCTTCAGGTCGGGGCAGCCGATCACCGAATGGTTGTCGTCGATGTAGCTGACGATCGCTGCCGACTCCTCGTCGGTGTAGCCGAGCCGCTCCAGCGCACGGGGCACGGTCCGGTTGACTATGGACATGGTGCCGCCACCGACCAGGCGCTTCGTCTTGACGAGGCCCAGGTCGGGTTCGATGCCGGTGGTGTCGCAGTCCATCAACAGGCCGATCGTGCCCGTTGGGGCAAGCACGGTGGCCTGGCTGTTGCGAACACCGACGCGCTGAGCGAGGGCGCAGGCCTCGAACCATGCCTGGCGACCCGCAGCCACGAGTGCCGGAGCAGTTGTGTCGTCGAGCAGTTCGGCTGCCTCACGGTGTCGGTCGAGCACTCCGAGGGTGGGCTCGCGGTTGGTCTCGTAGCCGGCGTAGGGGCCCATGCGGTCGGCCAGGCGTGCCGATGCCCGGTAGGCCAGGCCGGTCATCAGGGAGGTCACGGCGGCTGCCACGTCACGGCCTTCGTCGCTGTCGTAGGGCATGCCGAGCGCCATGAGCATGGCACCGAGGTTGGCGTACCCCATACCCAACTGGCGGAAGGCGCGGGCGTTCTCACCGATGGTCTCCGTCGGATAGTCGGCGTTGCCCACCAGGATCTCCTGGGCCGTGAACACCACCTCGACGGCGTGGCTGAAGCCCTCGATGTCAAACCCACCGACAGCAGACGAACTGTCGCCCCTGTCGAGGAACTTCAACAGGTTCAGGCTGGCCAGATTGCAGGCAGAGTTGTCGAGATGAACGTATTCTGCGCAAGGGTTGCTTGCCCTTATCCGGCCGGTGTTGGACGCCGTGTTCCAGGAGTTGATGGTGGTGTCGAACTGCACACCCGGGTCGGCGCACTCCCATGCGGCCTGTGAGATCTGGCGGAACAGGTCGCGGGCCCGGAGTGTCTCGATGACCGAACCGTCGGTGACAGCCAGGAGGTCCCAGTCGGCGTCGGCATCGACCGCCGCCATGAACTCGTCGGTGACCCTGACCGAGTTGTTGGCGTTCTGGTACTGGATGGAATGGCTGTCGGTGCCGTCGAAGCCCACGTCGAAGCCGGCCTCTTCGAGCACGCGGATCTTGTTCTCCTCGCGTGCCTTGCACCAGATGAAGTCCTCGACGTCGGGATGACCGGCGTCGAGGATGACCATCTTGGCCGCCCGCCGGGTCTTGCCACCGCTCTTGATGGTTCCCGCAGATGCGTCGGCACCACGCATGAAGCTGACCGGGCCACTGGCCGATCCACCGCCGGCCAGGGGCTCACGTGACGACCGGATGCGGCTCAGGTTGACACCCGCCCCCGAACCGCCCTTGAAGATGGTTCCCTCCTCGACGTACCAGTTCAGGATGGACGACATGTGGTCATCGACCGAGAGGATGAAACATGCCGAGGCCTGCTGGGGTACGCCGGCCACCCCGATGTTGAACCAGACCGGCGAGTTGAAGGCGGCCCTCTGGGTGACGATCAGGTGCTTGAGCTCATCGGCAAATGTCTTCGCCTCGGCATCGTCGACGAAGTAGCCGTCGCTCAGACCCCACCCGGCAATGGTGTCGACCACCCGGCCGGCTACCTGCCGCAGTGACGACTCGCGCCCGGCGGTTCCGGGGGCACCGCGGAAGTACTTCTGGGCGAGGATGTTGGTCGCGTTCACCGACCAGCCAGCGGGAACCTCGACGTCGAGTTGTTCGAACGCCACGCTGCCGTCGCGATGATCGATGAGACGGGAGTCGCGCCGCTCCCATGTGACGGCGTCGTAGGGGTCGGATCCTTCCTTCGTGAAGTGTCGGCCGATTCCGAGAACTCCACGATCGGGTACCAGCGTCATCTATGGCTCCTGATTTCGTCTCTTACCATCTGGGTCTCCGGCACCGGTGTCCCCGAAATGGAGCCGGGGTCCGACTGTAGGGTCCGCGGGTGACGACCTCCGGGATCCTCCCGGACACCACCGCCGTCGCACCCTACGGACCCGCCCCTGTGGAGGACTAGGGGACTTGCTGTGGATTTCGCGACGGCCACGGCTTTCGCCGGGTAGGTGCCTGAGCACCTTCCCGATGCCCCGGCGTCGGCACGCGGTTACGGTTCGAGCCGTGAGACAGGTGTTCCCCACCGACAGCGGTGCAGCCGATCTTGACCCCGTCGACCTCGTCCACGACGACGTGCGCCAGACCGACGGAACACGCCCGTGGGTGCTGATGAACATGATCGCATCAGCAGATGGTGCAACGGCTGTCGACGGAACGTCCGGTGGCCTCGGTGGCGACGCCGACCGGCGCCTGCTGGGCACGCTGCGCGGCCTTGCCGACGTGATCCTCGTAGGTGCCGGCACCGCCCGGGCCGAGAACTACAGGGCCCCGAGAACCCCGGATGACAGGGTTGGGGTGTTACGTGCAACCAGCGGAAGGCCCCCGCGCCCACGCCTGGCACTGGTATCAGCCAGCCTCGCCCTGGACCCGACCGCCCTGATGTTCCGACCGGTGGACCCGGCAGACCCGCCACCGCTCATCTACACGGCAACCGGTGCGCCTTCCGACAGGCGACAGGCCCTGGCACGGGTGGCAGAGGTGGTCGCCGCGGGCGACGGCGACCGTGTCGATGTCGGGATGGTCATGGCAGACCTCTCCGCGAGGGGCGTCGGTGTGGTACTGGCCGAGGGCGGCCCGTCACTCAACCACCAGTTGGTGGCCGCTGGCCTGGTCGACGAGGTGAACCTGACGATCTCGCCACTGCTGGTGGCGGGAACCGCCAGGCGGATCCTGTCGGGACCGGCCCTGACCGCTCCCGCCGGCCTGAGACTGGACCGGGTGCTGACCGCTGACGGATTCCTGTTCTGCCGTTACCTAACAGCCTGAGCCTGTTCAGGACCTAGATTGGCCGACTCACCGTGGCCAAGGGATCTGTCAACAAGACAGAGGTGGCCTGGGCCTGCGCTACAAACCGGAGGGGAGGGTTATGCGCTGGCCCGGCAGTATGAGCGGCCCACCAGAGGCCACGGTAAGCCGGTCTACTGTGAGCCGCAGATCGACCCCGGGGGGGTTGATGCGCTCAGCGATCTCCCAAAGCGTGTCTCCGGCCTGAACCACGTAGACGACGGGTTCGCCAGCGGCTCCAGCCGGGGTCGACCCCGGCGAACCGTTGACACGACCAACCAACTCACCGCCGGCCAGGAACACGACGAACACAAGCGTCGCCACCACGGCTGCCACGAGAAGGCGACGCTGACGGTAGACGGCCGCCGGCAACGGGGCGGCCTGTAGGCGAGGCTGAACAGGCACAGGAAACCGGATCTCCGGCAGTTGGCCTGTCATGTGGGTGACATTGGTCATCGTCTACATCCTCATTCGGGGGTGTGACATCGCCCGCAGGTTGTCAACAGATCTGCGGACACCTTCTCTCCTACTTCCCAGCCTCGGCCGGAATCCGTGCTGCTAACCGGGCGTTATGTACCCGGACCAAGGGGCAGAGCATCACCAGCGCACCACGCCTCTGCCGAATCGAGTGGAGGTCCTTGACATGGAACGTCTGTTCGGGGAACATATGTGCGACGTACAGGTGTTCGATCACATGGACAGTGTATCGAACACCTGTTCGATTGCAAGCAA
>NZBE01000031.1 GCA_002687745.1 Acidimicrobiaceae bacterium
AACCGCTGTCAAACAGCGGTTCTCTACGTGTCGAAGGGGGACTTGAACGCCCCCAGTCAACGCCATCACGGCCCCAGATCAATCGGTTTTTCCTTCGGTCAACCTGTTCTACCAGAGCGCCGTGTCTCCCCTGTGGCTACCTGCACGGCTCCCTGGAGACGTCAGCCGCCCCAACTCGGCCAGAGGCCCTTCTGTCCGGTTGACTCGGGAGGGCTACTAGACAATCGCCCTGACCAGGTGGTGCTCGAAGACGTCTAGGAACTTGGCGTCAGGCTCGTCTTGGACGTGATTGACGTTCCACAAGCCCGACTCACGTACGAGATTTCGATTGGCTTGCCGACCGAGCCACCTCGTGGACGAATCGTCAACCGCCAGCCATTTAGCCGCACTCAGGAGTGTGATCGACCCTGCCTCGATTATCCCGCGATCACTCATCGGACCCGGCGGATCATCGACCTCGAGCCAGAGGAACGGCATCGCCCCAATGTGCTTACTCACCGCTAGTTCAAGCGGGTACTCATCCCTGCGAACATCCGACGGGACATTGCTTCCGACAGCCCACGAATGTCGTATCGAGTCTGGCCAATGGCCAGACCCCAATAGTGCGGTGCCGACGTGGAGACGAAAGATCGACCCACGGTGGTTGCCGCCACCTGGCATTGATCCGCCAACGGTTCCTCGATGTTGGGACAGGCGACTCCAGAGCGTGGCGCTCGACTTGCGTAAACCATGTGTGCCAACCCGCACCACCCGTGGTGTAGTGCCGTCGGCGCGGAGTTCACCTTCCTCAAAGAAGAAGTAGACACCTCGCTTCGGCCAGTCCATATGGCCGTGGCACTGGGTTAACCGACGCTTTCCGCCACATTTCGTCTCGAGTTGAGCCAGCAGGTTGTAGAACCGGTTGAGATCAATCTCGTAGGTGTTCACAGTTGATGCTCACGGGCCTGCTTGTAGAAACGGAGTTGCTCACCGATCCGCATCCCCTCGGTCGGGACCTCCACCACACAGCCTCGATCCCGTAGGCCGTCCACCAGACCGAACTCTCGGTACTCAGCGCCAGCGTGGATCTCGAACACATCGCCCTGCCTGGGGTGGATCCGCTCGTCGATCATCACGAGGAGTTGCTTGCTCCACGATCGTCGAGCCGGTCGGCCAGCATCCTTAAGGGTCACGTCGTACGGAGCGAGCACCTCGTCTGGGTGCACAAGCCCGTGTTCTGCCGAGAGGACCCACCAATCACCGTTGGACTGTTCAACGTAAGAACGGCGTCCAGCAAAGAGGGCCGACACGTAGAGATCCTTCGCAGCCTGAGGAACAGCGGCCTTCTCTTTCACGCACCCGACTAACCCGATGCGCCGCTGGGTCCAGACCATCAACTCAGGGTAGGCCGATTTGAATTCTCGACAAAGAAGACCCACCCCGACCAGCAGGACAGCCAGAAGGGCCAGTTGCCTCTACTTGACGAACTGGCCGGCTCCCCACTCTTCAGCGATCGCCTTGGCCCTGTCTCGCGTGATGATGTCGATGTCGGACCGGTCGCCGATCCGCCAGTCCCACAACGTGGGCGTCGCGACCCAGCCGTCTTCGTGTAGCACCCTGTCGTTGAGGTACCCAGGCCCCTTCTCCACCATGTAGAGGATCGCGGGTTCGCCACCACGCTCTTTGACGAGGTAGGTCCGTTCCACCTGGTCAGTATTCGAAGGCTGTCCCGGTTCCTTGGTCTCTTCTGGAGGTGACCGGCGAACGGGCATCGTGCTTTTCGGATTGTCGTTGTCGCCCGGCCCTGTTTCTGTTGGTTTCCGGTAGCCGGAGATGTCGGGGAAACCACTTGGGATGTCGACGATCCCGCCCATGTCAGCGATTTCTTGCATCTGCGCTTTGAGCCTCCCCCATGAGGCTTCATGCTCAGGTGTTTGAGGGACTTCTGATCGGGGGTCACCCCACTCCCAACCGGCTGAGATCTCCAGCATCATCCGTGCGAGTTCGTCGCTGTCGGGCATGGGTCCCACGCTATGTCCCCGACTGGCAAGACAGCCAGAAGGGCCTTCAGGCTGCTGTCAGGGTGTGTCACCCCCGTGGCTGCCTACTCGAAGATCCTTCCGGCGGCGGGGTGTGTTATGGCAGTGAACTGCTCGCCTAACTTGACAAACATGGCTGTCACACCCCGTCTCTACTGTTCTGCTATGGCCGACAAGTACGCCAGCAAAGCTCGCCGAGCACGCCGACAGCGCCGGATTGAACGGTGCGGTGAGAAGAGGTCGTTCCCTGATGAGCAGTCGGCGCGCTGCCATAACCGCGGCCAGCGTCCGTACCGGTGCAACTGTTGCGGGAGTTGGCATCTCGCCTCTTACAAGGTGCGAACTGCCCTTCGCTCTCCGATCCAGTCATGAAGATCACCCCAGGCGAGTTGTACTTCGTCGGTGAAGAAGACCTGATCGACGGGACACTCACGCCGCTCGTGAAGATCGGCCTTGTCCGCGAGAACGAGGATCGCACCTCCGAAGAACGTGCCCGCGAACACCAAACTGGCAATCCGAGGCATCTCCGAGTGCTCCACGTCCAACCGTCACCCGCTGTTAGAGAGATCGAGAAGGTCCTACACGCCGAATTCGCTCCTAGCAGGATTGGCGGCGAGTGGTTCCACCTCCCGGGCGCTGAACTCGAGATGGCGATCGAGCGTGCCACGGTCTACATCGAAGAGGCAAAGGAAAGTTGGCCGGCACTCCAGGCTTCGGAGGACCTTAAGGCGAAGACGTCGAACGGTCAGAGCCTGACCCCAGATGCTGCGACACTCGGACTGCATCGCCGTCTCCTGGATGTCCGGAAGCAGCAGGATGCTGCCAAGAAGGCGCAGGAGGAGATCAAGCAGGCCCTGATCGAGGCGATGGAGGAGGCCGCAGAGGGTTCGCCGTACATCAAGATCAAAGCACCAAGCAAGAAGTTCAACAGGGCCGCATTCACGACCGCACATCCGGAACTCGCTGAGCGCTACACCGTCGAGAAGCACAGATTCAGCAGGAGGTTCAACACCTCCGGCCTGAGGGGCCACGTTTCGGACATCCCCAGGGATAACCCGAAACTCTCCGAGCACCTAGCCACCGTCCACGAGTCGCTCGAGGCTGGGGACCCGGCGAGCGTACTGCACCTCCAGTACCTCGAGTTGCTGGCACTGTGGGGTCCCCTCGACTGGGAACGGGACCTCCTCGAGGCGGGCCTACAGGCCGCCTGCCAGAAGTACGACGAGATCGCCGATGTCTGCACCTGGCCCTCGAGTTCCAGCACCACGAGCCGTCTAGACACGACCGCCCTGGAATCAGAGGAGGCCGAAATCTACAAACAGTTCCTGAGTGAGGAAGAGCGCGGCGTTCGCGAGGTTGTCAAGGACCTCGGCTATCGACTCCCACCTGGTTGACCTACGTCGCCAAAGTGGAGATTACCTCTCTCAGGGGCGCCGGGACCGGCGAAGCAACTCATGGACTAGTCGGCTTCAGCGCCTCCAACGACTTCGGGTGGGCTGAGGAACGCCTGAGTCGCTCTGCATCGGGTGCTGCCATCGCTTCCAGGCTCAGTAGCCGCCTGTTCGAGGATGTTGGCGCACTGCGCCGCCAATACAGTGTCCACGACTCCGTGTCGGAGGGGGGACTTGAACCCCCACGCCCTTGCGGGCACCAGCCCCTCAAGCTGGCGCGTCTGCCAATTCCGCCACTCCGACGTGACCCCCGGGAGGACCCGGAACGCCGGTCAGGCTAGCGGCCTGCATTCCGTACCCATCGGCTGGCACAGGATGCTCCGACCCCCGACTCAGGACCCAACTGGGACCAGAGCCGCCCACCTGTGGCCTCCACGACCCCAGCCGCCTGGCGGGCCGGCCGCGGTCAGAACATCAGCCCCAGGGCGATCGTGGTGAAGGCGAAGACCAGCGCGGTGACGATCGTGATGCGGTCCAGGTTCTGTTCGACCACGGTTGATCCAGCGGTCTGGGCGCCGATGCCCCCACCGAACATGTCGGACAGGCCACCGCCCTTACCACTGTGGAGAAGAACCAGGAAGATGATTCCCAGCCCCGAGGATGCCTGGATTATTGCTACGAGAACGAACATGGTGAGTGCAGGCTATCGCTGGAGGAGGCTTCAGCCGACCAGCCGGTAGGCGACGATTCGGGCAAACTCCTCCGGATCCAACGAGGCGCCACCGACCAGCGCACCGTCGATATCGGGTTGCCTCATCAGATCGGGGGCGCTCACCGGCTTCACGGAACCGCCGTACTGGATTCGAACCGAGTCGGCCGCTGCATTCCCGAAGTCGTCTCGTACCACCTGTCTGATGGCCGAACAGACCGCCTGTGCATCCTCGGGGGTAGCGACCCTCCCAGTGCCGATAGCCCAGATCGGTTCATAGGCAAGCACGAGGGACGCGACCTGTTCGGGCGACAGGCCGGCGAGACCTGCCCGTACCTGGCCGGCAACCCTGGCCTCTGTAGTTCCGGCCTCGCGCTCCTCGATGGTCTCGCCACAGCACATGATCGGCGTCATGCCTGCGGCAACAACAGCCTTGACCTTCTTGTTGACGACCTCATCGGTCTCGCCGAACAGCTGTCTCCGCTCCGAGTGACCCACGATCACGAGCGATACGTCCAACTTGGCAAGCATCGCCGGCGCCACCTCGCCGGTGAACGCACCGGCAGCCTCCCAGTGACAGTGCTGGGCACCCAGGGCGACCGGAATCTCATCCGACTGAAGGACCGTCTGAACAGACCTGATGTCGGTGAACGGCGGATGCACCGAAACGTCCACGGCGTCGTAGTCGTTCGCCGAGAGCAGGTAGGACAGCTTCTGCACTGTCTGAATGGCCTCGAAGTGGTTGTGGTTCATCTTCCAGTTGCCGCTGATCAGCGGCTTGCGTTCTCCGGTCACCCTGGACTCCTCTCAACTCCGGCCCGCAGGGCTGCAAGGCCCGGCAGGTCACCCTTCTCGATCAGTTCCAGCGCCGCTCCCCCACCGGTGGACACGTGGTCGATCCTGTCATCGACGCCGAACATCCGGGCAGCAGCTGCGCTGTCTCCACCACCGACGACCGTGAAACCACGGCAGTCAGCCACCGCCTCGGCAACGGTACGGGTGCCGGCGGCGAACCGGGCATCCTCGAACACGCCCATGGGGCCGTTCCACAGGACCGTTCGCGCCTCTGCAATCAGGTCACAGAACTCCACTGCAGACCCCGGGCCAATGTCGAGCCCCATCCAGCCTTCGGGCATCGAGGTACCGACCTGTCGCACCTCGCCGCCTGCGGAGGGGTTTCCGATGACGCCGCCCGGCCCGAGTGCAGTGAAATCGATCGGGAGCCGAATGGGTGCACCAGAATCCAACAGGCGTGCGCACTCCTCGACCATGTCCTCCTCGAGCAGAGACGCCCCGACGCTGGCACCCCTTGCAGCCAGGAAGGTGAAGCACATTCCGCCACCGACGATGAGTTCATCCACCACTTCGAGGAGGGCCCCGATCACCGCCAGCTTGTCGCTCACCTTGGCGCCACCGAGAATCGCAAGGAAGGGCCGCCTCGGCGCCTCCCTGAGGTTGCCGAGCACCCGGGCCTCCCTCGCCAGCAGACGCCCGGCGGCCGACGGTAGGAACATCGGCGGGCCAACTACAGAGGCGTGGCTCCGGTGGGAGGCTCCGAAGGCGTCATTCACGTAGGCGTCATGGCCCTCGACCAGGGCCTCCACGAATGTCCCCGAGTTGCCTGCTTCGCCGGGATCGAACCTGAGGTTTTCCAACAGGCCGACACCCGGCGCCAGCTCGGCCAGGCGTCTGCGAACCGGTTCCATTGAGAACTCGGGATCTGGCTCTCCACCGGGGCGGCCCAGATGCGAGCACGCCGTTACCTGGGCCCCGGCGTCGACAAGGTAGGAGAGCGTGGGCAACGCAGCCCTGATACGCAGGTCGTCCTGAATCTCACCTCCGGCCAGTGGGACGTTGAAGTCACACCGCACCAGCACACTGCGACCAGCCAGGTCGCCCAGGTCCTCGAGTTCGGGCAGTTCCACCGTGTCTACTTGCGTCCGGCCTTTCGGGCCTTCTTCGTGCGACGGGTGCCGACGATCCGTGTCAGGTCCACGAGCCGTGTCGAATAGCCCATCTCGTTGTCGTACCAGCCGCAGACCTTGGCCAGCGTGCCGTTGGCCATGGTCAGGCCCGCGTCGATCGTGCACGATGCCGGGCGGCCGACGATGTCGGCCGAGACGAGCGGTTCCTCGCTGTAGTCCAGGACCTTCGCCAGGGGGCCCTTGCGTGCGGCGACAGCGTAGGCGGCGTTGATCTGCTCGACCGTGGCCTTCTTCTTCAGGGTGCCGACGAAGTCGGTCACCGAACCGTCGGGAATGGGCACCCGCAGCGAAATGCCGTCCAGGCGCCCCTTCATCTTGGGCATCACCAGGCTTGTCGCACGGGCAGCACCCGTCGAGGTGGGAACAATGTTCACCGCCGCAGCCCTTGCCCTGCGCAGGTCGCTGTGAGGTCCGTCAACCAGGCTCTGGTCTCCGGTGTATGCGTGCGTGGTTGTCATGAAGCCCTGCTCAACCCCGAACTTGTCGTCGAGGACCTTGATCATCGGCACGAAGCAGTTGGTGGTGCACGAGGCGTTGGAGACCACATGGTGCCTGGCAGGGTCGTAGGAGTCGTCGTTCACGCCCACGACGAACGTCGCATCGGCATCACCGGATGGAGCCGAGATGATGACCTTCTTCGCCCCTGCCTCAAGGTGCATACCCGCCTTCTCCCTGGAGGTGAAGATGCCGGTGGACTCGATGACCACATCCACCCCGAGGTCCCCCCAGGGCAGATCAGCCGGGTTCCGCTCGGACAGGACGGTGATCTTGTGACCATCGACCGTGATTCCGTTGCGGGTTGCCCGGACACGGGCCCCGAGACGGCCGTGCACCGAGTCATTTGCCAGCAGGAAGGCCAGGGTCTCGGTGTCACCCAGGTCGTTCACCGCCACGAACTCGATCGGCGCTCCAGAGGCGCGGGCGGCCCTCAGAAAGTTCCTTCCGATTCTGCCGAAGCCGTTGACACCTACACGTACGGTCATGACGATGTTGCCTCCTGGGGCACTGCGGCCACCAGTTCAATGGTTACCTGCATTGTTAGCCGAAACGGAGGGCTTCGGCGCGCAGTCCCGCATGGTCGGTTGTCACACCGCTGGTGCCCGTCAGCGTCAGCGGTCCAGGTCTCGATGCCTGACGGACGGATCAAATCCTCGTTCCCGGAGCCGCCCGGCAACTGCCTCGGCAACAGCGACCGACCTGTGCCTGCCGCCGGTGCATCCGAAGGCGATCGACAGGTACGCCTTGCCCTGGGCCTCGTAGGCCGGCAAGAGGCGGCACAGCATCTCCTCGAGCTGGTCGAGGAACGAAGCCGCCAACTCCTGGCCGAGCACGAAGTCCTGTACCGGGGTATCGGTGCCACTGAGGGGGCGAAGCTCGTCGACCCAGTGCGGGTTTGGAATGAAGCGGCAGTCAAGGAGCATGTCGGTGTCACGGGGAGCGCCGTGCTTGAAGCCGAACGAGGTGACCGAGGTGCGCATCGGACGGTCGCCCTCCCCGCCATAGAGCTCAGTCACCTTGTCGCGGAGGTCATGGACGTTGATGTCGGATGTATCGATGACCAGATCCGCTACCGCCCTGACCGGCTGCATCAGGGCCCGCTCCTCCTCGATGCCCGCCTCGATCCCAGAGGCTCCGGGAAACGGGTGGGGACGGCGACTGCCCTTGTAGCGACGAACCAACTCGTCGGTGGAGCAGTCGAGGAACACGACGCGCATCCGGTTGGATACCTCCCGCAGGTCATCCAGCGCACGGAGGCAGTCACCCTCGACGGTGTCGGCCTTGAGAGCGAACGCGACACGGTCCCACGGAGAGTCGGGGCCGACAGCAAGGTCCGCCACCTTGGTGAGAATGTCCGGTGGCAGGCGGTCGATGACGAACCAGCCCAGATCCTCGAGATCGCTCGAGAACTCCGAGCGACCGGCGCCCGACAGGCCGGTGATCACCAGAAGGTCGCTCATGGCCTTATTCTAGTGGTGGTCATGTTGTCGCTCGTCTCGCCTCCGGGCGCGCACAGACGAGGACCAGCAGGCGGGGGATGGTGGATGCCGCCCGGTACTGCGTCGCCCTTGCGATGAAGCCCTCAGGCGGCGCCGGCTCGAGCATTCGCGTGATGAACATTCCGTTGTCGGCAAGTGCGTTCACGTATCTGCCCAACGGCCGGTGCACGAAGGGAAGGAAGACTCCCTTTTCGACCTCCTCGGATTCGAGGGACTCGACAAGGTAGGGACCTATTCGCCAGTACTGCTCCGGGGGGTCGAGGACGTGATCGTCTATCCACCCGCTCTGGGGGGTCTGGAGCAGTGGATGGTTCAGGAAGAAGGCAAACCGGCCACCGGGTCGAAGGACGCGCGACACCTCAGCCATTGCAGCGTCGACGTCCTGGATGTGTTCGAAGACGAGGCAGGCCACCACGGCATCGAAGGTTGCGCTTCCGAACGGCAGATCCGAGGCTTCGGCACGGGCGTAGGCAGGCCCACCGGCACGTTTCAGGGCCTCTGCGGCCTGGGCCAGCGATGGATCGATTCCGACGACACACGGCGACCCGCCGCTGCTGGCGAGACGGCTCACCTGACCTTCGCCGGCGCCTATGTCAAGCACCCGGTCGTAGCCGGAGAGCAGTTCAGCCGCCAGGGGAAGGATCTGCTCCTCATACTCAGCGTCTGCACCCTCGGTGAAGCCCTCCTGCCACCATGCAGCGTGCTGCTCCCACGGGTCCTCGTCGGCCTGCATTGAATGAGCGTGGCACATCAGCGGGTGGGACGTGTGGCCACGCCCCTAGCCTGCCTCCGTGGCAGCTCTACTGGCCCTGTTGGCGGCGGCCCTGTTCGGCCTGGGCGACTTCTGTGGAGGCCTCGCCTCAAGGCGTATCGGTGCCCTTCGGGTGGTCGCCTCCACCCACATCATCGGACTGGTGCTGATCCTGGTGGCTGCACCCTTTATGGCCGAGGCGTTCTCAGTCGACGCACTCGCTCTGGGTGCACTCGCCGGGACCTTCGGCATGGTTGGTATCGGACTGCTGTACCGGGGGCTCGGCCGAGGCCCCATGGCGGTGGTGGCGCCGATCACTGCCGTCAACTCGGCAGCCATACCCGTCGTCTGGGGGCTGGCCTTCGGAGAGCACCTGTCGCCCCTTCACCTGGCGGGAATCGTGACCGGCCTGATCGCCATCGTCCTCGTGTCCCGTATTCCCGGCGCTGCCACGGCAGTGCCCAGAGGCCTCGTCCTCGAGTCAATGCTGGCAGGAGCTGGATTTGCCGCCTTCTTCATCGTGATCGACGCCGCACAGGACCAGACCGCCCCGTGGCCGCTTGTCGGCGCACGGATCGCATCAGTTCTCCTGGCGCTCGCGCTGCTGACATTCCGCGGTGGTTCCCCCCTTCCCGCACGGACAGAGGGCGTGGCCGGCTTGGTTGTGGCGACGGGCGTGTTCGACATGGCTGCCAACCTTGCATTCCTGCTGGCAGTCAACACGGGCCTGCTGAGCCTCGTGTCGGTTCTGGCGGCTCTCTATCCGGCCACAACCGTGGTCCTGGCCCGTGTGGTTCTCAACGAGAGGATGAGGCGCTCACAGATAATCGGAATGTTCGGTGCCATCGCCTCGGTGGCGTTGATCTCGCTCGGCTGACCTCTCCGGTCAACTCCGTCCATGCGTCCGGTCGAAGATGGCCACGGCTACCGCCTCGGGCAGCCAGGGTTGGTCGATGAGATCCTCGAGCGAGGCCCGCTCGACGGCCCTTACGCCTCCGAAGGCAGCGGTGAGGCGCTTCTTCCTGTTTGGACCGAGGCCCGGAATGCCGTCCAGCACAGACCCGGTCATCCGCTTGGAGCGGAGTTGGCGGTGGTACGCCACGGCGAACCGGTGGGACTCGTCCCGCACCCTCTGCAGCAGGTACAGGGCCTCTGAACCCCTCGGCAGGTCAACCGGCTCATCCCTGCCCGGCCTGTACACCTGCTCGTAACGCTTTGCCAGGGCCGCTACCGGAATCTCGTCGACGAGGCCAAGGTGCGCAACGACACGCTCGGCTACTCCAAGCTGGCCGACACCGCCGTCAACCAACAGGAGATGTGGCGGGTACGCAAACCGCCCCGATCGCTGGGCGACCGGTAGCTCACGTTCCTTGAGATAGGCAGTGAGGCGCCGGGTGAGCACCTCCTCCATGGCCGCATAGTCGTCGTTTCCGTCGACGTGCCTGATCCTGAAGCGCCGGTAGTCGGCCTTCTTGGCGATTCCGTCCTCGAAGACGACCATCGAGCCCACATAGTCGGTTCCTTGAAGGTGGCTCATGTCGTAGCACTCGATACGGAGCGGAGACTCAGGAAGAGCGAGGCCCGCCTGCAACTCGTTCAACGCCCTGGCCCTCGTATTGTGGTCGGTGGCGCGTCTGAGGCGGTGCCTGAGGAACTCCTCGTCTGCGTTCCTCGTCACGGTCTCCAGGAGCCGGCGCTTGCCCCCCCGCTGGGGCACGCGAATCGCCACGCGGGTTCCGCGCTCGGTCGACAACCACTCTGACAGGAGCGCCGTCTCGGTGGGCAGGTCCGGCACGAGCACGGTGCGGGGAACACCCCGTGGCGGGTCCGACCTGTAGTGGGCCGAGACCACCTCGTCCACCAACTCGGCCGGCGTCAGGTCCTCGACGCGCTCCATCACGAACCCCTTGCGCCCCACAACCCGACCATGCCTGACATAGAACACCTGGACAGCGGCCTCGAGGTCGTCACCGGCGACACCGAAGATGTCAACTTCGTCGCCCGCGGGTCCGACCATCTCCTGGCGTTCGAGCACCCGCTCGACGCTTGCCAGTCGGTCCCGCTGGCGTGCCGCAGACTCGAAGTCGAGTGCTCTGGCCGATGCCTCCATCTCTTCTCTGAGGCGGACCACGACCCCCTCGGAGTCGCCCTCGAGGAACCCGATCAACTCGTTCACGATCCGGGTGTAGGAATCGCCGTCAATCTCGCCGACGCATGGCCCTGAGCACTTCTGAATGTGGAACAGGAGACAGGGCCGTCCGCTTCTCTCATGGGTCCTGAACTTGGTGTCAGGGCAGGTCCTGAGGGGAAACGTCTTCAACAAGAGCTCAAGCGTGTCGCGGATTGCGCCTGCGTGTCCGTAGGGACCGAAGTAGCGGACACCCTTCCGTCGCCGTGCCCTTGTGACCATCGGCCGCGGCCACTCATCGCCGACGGTGACTGCCAGGAACGGGTAGCTCTTGTCGTCCTTCATGTCGACGTTGAACCGAGGCTTGTGCTCCCTTATCAGGTTGAACTCGAGCATGAGTGCTTCGAGTTCGTTGGCCACCTGTATCCACTCGACATCGGTCGCCTCGTCAAGCATCTGGGCCGTACGGGGCACCATTCGGTCGCGGTTGCCGAAGTAGCTGCCCAGGCGTTGGCGGAGGCTCTTTGCCTTGCCCACGTACAGGACCCGCCCATCGGCGTCTCGGAACTGGTAGGAGCCGGGCGCGTCCGGAATGCTCCCCGCTGGTGGCCTCTTCACCATCACACGAGCGTAGGCCCACTGTGGCCGGTGTCTCCCACGGGCACGGGTCGCTCAGTTGGCCAGGAGGGCACCCAGGTAGCGGCCCGTGTGGCTCTCCGGGACGGCGGCCACCGTCTCGGGAGTGCCGGTCGCCACGACGCGCCCTCCGCCGCTTCCCCCCTCTGGCCCGAGGTCGATCAACCAGTCGGCCGTCTTGACGACGTCAAGGTTGTGCTCAATCACGATCACCGAGTTTCCCTGGTCGACGAGCCGGCTGAGCACAGCCAGAAGCTTGCGCACATCCTCAAAGTGGAGTCCCGTGGTCGGCTCGTCAAGGATGTAGACGGTATGCCCGGTCGGTCGCTTGGCAAGTTCGCTGGCTAGCTTGACCCTCTGGGCCTCGCCTCCAGACAGCGTTGGCGCCGACTGGCCCAGGCGTATGTAGCCGAGACCGACATCGACGAGGGTCCGCATGTGCCGCGTTATCGATGGTTGCCGGTTAAAGAACTCGAGAGCCTCCTCGCAGGACATGTCCAACACCTCGGCGATGTTGTGGCCCTTGAAGGTGATGTCGAGGGTGTCGCGGTTGTAGCGACGGCCGCGACAGACCTCGCACGGCACGTAGACATCGGGAAGGAAGTGCATCTCGATCCGAATGGTGCCGTCACCGCTGCAGGCGTCACATCGTCCGCCCTTGACGTTGAAGCTGAAGCGGCCGGGCTTGTAGCCACGGACCCGCGCCTCCTCGGTCTGGGCGAAGAGCTTGCGGACATGGTCGAACACCCCTGTGTATGTGGCGGCGTTGGACCTGGGCGTACGACCTATGGGTGTCTGGTCGATGTTGATCACCTTGTCCACGGCCTCGGCACCCTCGAGGGCCGTGTGCAGGCCCGGCGGCACCTTCGAACCGTAGACACCCGCCATGAGTGCCTTGTGGAGGATCTCGTTTACAAGGGTCGACTTTCCCGAACCGGAGACGCCCGTCACGGCGACGAAGCAGCCGAGGGGGACCTCTACGTCGATGTCCGCAAGGTTGTTCTCCCGGGCACCCCTGACCACGAGGGATGCAGTGCTGAGCGGCCGGCGCTTCTCGGGGACCGCAATTCGACGCCGTCCATCCAGGTACTGACCGGTCAGCGAGGTCCTGTGTGACAACAGACCCTTCAGGGCACCGCTGTGGAGGATGTCCCCACCGTGTTCTCCGGCGCCGGGGCCGATGTCGACGATGTGGTCGGCCGATCTGATGGTTTCCTCGTCGTGTTCGACAACGATCACGGTGTTTCCGAGGTCCCTCAGTCGTACGAGGGTCTCGATGAGGCGCTGGTTGTCACGCTGGTGGAGGCCGATGGAGGGCTCATCGAGCACATAGAGCACCCCTACGAGGCCACTGCCGATCTGGGATGCCAGGCGGATTCGCTGTGCCTCCCCGCCTGCCAGCGTGGCCGCCGAGCGGGAAAGCGACAGGTAGTCGAGGCCAACGTCCAACAGGAAGCCGAGACGAGAGTTGATCTCCTTTTGAACCTGCTCGGCGATCATCGCCTCGCGCTCGCTCAGCTTGAGGCCCTGAAGCACCTTGGTTGCCTCTCCGATCGACAGGGCGCAGATGTCACGGATTGAGTGGCCGTCCACCAGAACCGCCAACGACAGGTCGTTGAGGCGTGCACCGCCACAGGTCGGACACGGCACCTTTCTCATGTAGCCCTCGATCTGTTCACGTTGCGTGTCGCTCTCGGCCTCTGTGTGGCGTCGGCGGAGATACGGCAGGAGCCCCTCGAACCGGGCCGAGTAGACGCGGCTGCGTCCGAACCGGTTGGTGTAGCGGACCTTGACCTTTCCCTTGAGGCCCTTTTCGAGGAGGATCCCACGGTGTCGTGCCGAGAGGCGCCGCCACGGCTTGTCCATGTCGATCTCCTGGTCAGCGGCAACAGCCTCGACGAGCCGCGGGAAGTAGCGGCTGCGGCCACTTGACCATGGAGCGATTGCCCCCTCTGAGAGGCTCAGGTCGGGGTTTGGGACAACCAGATCCGGATCCACCTCGAACACGGTTCCCAGGCCGACGCAGTACTGGCAGGCCCCGTACGGGCTGTTGAACGAGAAGTTCCGCGGTGCCAGGTCCTCAAATGACTTTCCGTCGCTCGGGCGGCTCAGGTGCTGGCTGAACACAATCGTCTGTGGACCTTCATCGTCGCTGTCCCCACCCGATGGCTGGTCCTGGGGTCGAGGCACTATCTGGATCTCGGCTACACCCTCGGCAAGGGTCAGCGCCGTCTCCATCGACTCGGTGAGGCGGCGCTCGATGCCATCTCGCAACACAAGGCGATCAACAACGACCGAGATGCTGTGCTGTTCGTACCTTGCCAGCTCCACCTCGTCTCCGAGTTCGTGAAGTTCCCCGTCGACGATCGCCCGGCTGAATCCCTGGGATGCGAGATCTTCCAACAGGGTGTCGTAGGTCCCCTTGCGCCCCCTTACGACCGGTGCGAGAACCTGGAACCTGGTGCCCTCCTCCAGATCGAGCACCCTGTCGACTATCTGCTGTGGTGTCTGTCTCACCAGCCTCTCACCGGTCTCGGGGTCGTGTGGCACCCCGATCCGGGCATACAGGAGGCGCAGGTAGTCGTAGATCTCGGTAATCGTCCCGACGGTCGACCTCGGGTTACGCGACGCTGTCTTCTGGTCAATGGAGATGGCCGGCGAGAGCCCCTCGATGAAGTCCACATCGGGCTTGTCCATCTGGCCCAGGAACTGCCGTGCATACGACGAGAGGGATTCGACGTAGCGGCGCTGGCCTTCGGCATAGATGGTGTCAAACGCCAGCGAGGACTTACCGGAACCTGAGATTCCGGTGAAGACGATCAGCTGATCGCGAGGCAGATCCAGGTTGACATCACGCAGGTTGTGTTCCCGCGCTCCCTGCACCACAAGCCGATCAGACACGGCGGCGAGCCTATGCGGACCTGTAGCCGGGTCCTGTGCCCAACCGGTGAACGGCCCTATGACGGCTCTGACATGTCGCGGACCTCGCGCTCCAGTTCCCGGATTTCGTCACGGAGGCTGGCTGCGTACTCGAAGCGGAGGTCGCCTGAGGCCTCCGCCATCTCGGCCTCAAGCGACCTGATCAACCTGAGAAGGTCCTCGTGCGGCATGTCGGACAACTCGTGCACCTTGCGCCTGTCGCGCCGCCCCCGCCCCTTCGGGGCAGGGGTGGATGAATCGGGTCGGATCAGGGAGAGGATGTCGCTCACCGCCTTCCTGACCGTCTGCGGGTTGATTCCGTGCTCCTCGTTGTAGGCCCTCTGGACGTCCCGCCTACGCATCGTTTCGGAGATTGCACTCTGCATGGAGCTGGTCACCTGGTCGGCATACATCACGACCTGTCCGTCGACGTTTCTCGCTGCGCGACCGATCGTCTGGACGAGGGAGGTCTCGCTCCTGAGGAACCCCTCCTTGTCGGCGTCGAGGATCGCCACCAGCGACACCTCGGGAAGGTCCAACCCCTCGCGGAGCAGGTTGATCCCCACCAGTACGTCAAACTCGCCGAGGCGAAGGTCTCTCAGGATCTCGATCCGCTCCACAGTGTCGATGTCCGAGTGGAGGTACCGAACGCGCACGCCGTTCTCGAGCAGGTAGTCGGTGAGGTCCTCGGCCATCTTCTTGGTGAGGGTCGTGACCAGGACCCTCTGCTTGCCCTCCACGCGTTCGGCGATCATCTCGAGGAGGTCGTCGATCTGGCCTCGTGTCGGGCGTACGACCACCTCCGGGTCGATGAGTCCCGTGGGCCGCACGATCTGCTCCACGACCGTGCCCGAGTTCTGGCGTTCCCACGGTCCGGGGGTTGCCGACAGCAGGACCACCTGACCTACCCGGTTGATGAACTCCTCGAACTGGAGGGGCCTGTTGTCTGCGGCCGAAGGCAGGCGAAAACCGTGCGCTATGAGGGTTTCCTTTCGGCTCCGGTCGCCCTGATACTGGCCGTGGAGTTGGGGTACGGCCACATGCGACTCGTCGAGGACAACGATGAAGTCGTCGGGAAAGTAGTCGAGCAGCGTGTAGGGCTGCTCTCCCGGGGAACGGCCGTCGATGTGCGCGCTGTAGTTCTCGATTCCGGGGCAGAAGCCCAGTTCACCCATCATCTCGAGGTCGTGTTCGGTGCGCATCCGAAGTCGCTGGGCCTCAAGCAACTTGTCCTGTTCGCGAAACGCTGTGAGGCTCTCGGCCAACTCGGATTCGATTCGGGTGATGGCACGGGCGATGATCTCCCGGTCCGCCATGTAGTGCGTCGCGGGAAACACCACCAGGTCGTCCAGTTCACGCAGGTGCTCTCCGGTCAGGGGATCCACTTCGGTGATCTGTTCCACCTCGTCGCCGAAGAGGGACACACGTATCACGGTCTCCTCGTATGCGGGGTGGATCTCAATTGTGTCCCCCTTGACCCGGAACTTCCCGCGGCCGAGCGTCATGTCGTTCCGTTCGTACTGCATGTCGATCAACTGGCGCAGCACCGCCCGCTGCTCGACGACGGTCCCCCGTTCGAGTACCAGCAACTTCCCCTCGTAGTGCTCGGGAGACCCGAGCCCGTAGATGCATGACACCGATGCGACCACGATGGTGTCCCGACGCGTCAGCAGAGCAGCGGTGGCGGAGTGGCGCAGGCGATCGATCTCATCGTTGACCGATGAGTCCTTTTCAATGAACGTGTCGCTTGACGGGACGTAGGCCTCAGGCTGGTAGTAGTCGTAGTAGGAGACGAAGTACTCGACCCTGTTGTCCGGGAAGAACGACCTCAGCTCGTTGGCCAACTGTGCCGCCAGTGACTTGTTCGGTGCGATGACGAGAGTCGGCCTCTGGAGTTCCTCGATTGTCCATGCAATCGTTGCGCTCTTTCCGCTGCCGGTAATCCCGAGCAGGGTGGTGAAGCGTTCTCCGCCTCGGATTGCACCGCTCAGTTGTTCGATTGCCGCCGGCTGGTCGCCGGCTGGCGAGAATGGGGCTTCGACCCGGAACCGGTTGGCCACGGGCGCATGGTATCCAGCGATTTCCGCCCAGCCGGGCCACCTAACCCTCGCCGAGGGACCCGATCCACTCCCAGCAGCGGTCCACCTCGGCGGCCAGGTCAGCCTTCGTTCCGCCGTTGTCGAGCACGAAGTCGGCCCTGTCGAGGCGTTCCGCTCGTGAGGCCTGGTTGGCCATGCGGCGTCTGGCGTCGGCCTCATCCAGGCCGCGGTCGGCAGCCAGCCGCTGTATCGCGGTCTCCGGGTCGAGGTCAACAACCACGACGCCGTCAAAACCACCGCGTCCCACCTCTACGAGAAGCGGGATGTCGAATACGAGGACTGTGTCGGTTCCCTCGTAGACAGATCGACGCCTTTCCATCTCGATGGCATGGGCCGGGTGGACGATGGCGTTGAGGAGTTCCAACTCAGCGGGGTCGTCGAACACGATTGATGCCAGTTCCCCACGGTTGAGCGTTCCGTCGTCGGCGACGACCCGTTCACCCCATTGGGCGACGATCGCCTCAAAGACCGCTGTCCCCGGCACCTGCAGTTCCCTGACCAGCGAGTCGGAGTCGAGGACCACCGCACCACGGTCAGCGAGCATCGCCGCCACGGTGGATTTCCCTGAACCTATTCCGCCGGTCAGGCCGATCTCGATCAATGTCGCCAATCGCCAGCGAGGCCGGTCGGCGCGGGCCTCAGGCGCCGGTCTTCTCGGCAGCCGCGTCACCTGCACCTTCAACGGCCTCGGCGGCCTCTGCGGCCTCGGCGATGGCCTCAACCTCGGCAACGGTGGTCTCAACCTCAGAATCATCGGCATCGGCACCGGTCACGCCGTCATCCCCGGCAGCCTCATCCGTGGTGTCACCCTCAGCACCCGTGGCCTCCGCTCCGTACAGGTCGCTCCACGCCTCCTGGCCCTCTGAGGAATCGCCGCCGATGTAGTTGCCCGCATCGTCGTAGGCATGCTCGCCAAAGTGCTCCTGGTACTCAGCGGCGACGGTGCCGCCCTCGGCTGCCTGCTTGATCGAGAGGCTGATACGCCTCCGCTGGAGGTCCAGGTCGATGATCTTCACCCACAGCTCCTCAGCCGGGGTCACGACCTGCTCTGGCAGCTCGACATGGTGGGCTGACATCTCCGAGATGTGGACAAGGCCCTCGATTCCCTCACCGACCTGGACAAAGGCTCCGAACGGAACGAGCTTGGTGACCCGACCGTAGACCAGTTCGCCGACCTGATGGGCTGTGGCGAACTCCTGCCACGGGTCCTGCTGGGTTGCCTTGAGCGAAAGGCTGATCCGCTCACGGCTCATGTCGATCTCCAGAACCTGTACGTCGATCTCATCGCCGACGGTCACGATCGAACCTGGATGGTCGACATGCTTCCAGGAGAGCTCCGAGACGTGGATGAGACCATCCATGCCGCCGAGGTCCACGAAAGCGCCGAAGTTGACAACGCTTGACACGATGCCCTTTCGGACCTCGCCGGGTCGCAGGTCGTGGAGGAACTCCTCACGCTGTTCCTTCTGGTTCTCCTCGAGCCATGCCCGGCGGGACAGGACCACGTTGTTGCGGTTCTTGTCGAGTTCGATGATCTTGGCATCGACGTTCGTGCCGATGTAGGGCTGGAGGTCACGTACCCGTCGCAACTCGACCAGCGAAGCGGGAAGGAAGCCGCGGAGCCCGATATCGACGATGAGGCCGCCCTTCACCACCTCGATCACAGAACCGGTGACCACACCGTCGGCCTCCTTGACCTCTTCGATCTTGCTCCAGGCCCGCTCGTACTGGGCGCGCTTCTTGGAGAGAACCAGGCGCCCCTCCTTGTCCTCGCGTTGGAGGACCACGGCCTCGATTCGCTCCCCCAGCGACACCACCTCGGTCGGGTCGACGCCGTTGCGAATAGAGAGCTCGCGCGGCGGAATCACGCCCTCGGACTTGTACCCGATGTCGATGAGGACCTCGTCCTTGTCGACCCTTACAACGGTTCCCTCGACAAGTTGGCCGTTCTCGAGGTCCAGCATCGTGGCCAGATAGGCATCTTCGAGGCTGAGGGTGCCCAGGTCGTTCTCGACGATCTGGCGTGGCGTGTAGTCCCCGCTCTCGTCAAAGGTTCCCATTGGGGGGGAGGCGGGTGGGGTCAGGGTCTGCTCGGACACGTGTTCTTCTCGTCGGATAGGGAAATAGGCGGACATGGACGCCGACGTTTGACACGTCGAACCGGGAAAGCCTATCGCTGGACACCGCGAACCCCCTCAGGGGCGCATCTCACGCCTTTGCGTCCGCCCAGGTGTCACCGGTGGCCAGGTGCACGTCGAGGTCCACGCGCAGGTCGAAGGCACCGGCCATTGTCCGGGTGACCAACTCGGCCACCTCGTCAAGCTCACCCTCTGGGACCTCGAGGATGACCTCGTCGTGAACCTGGAGGACCAGCCGACTGGCGAGACACCGCTCCTCGAGCAGGCTGTCGATTCCCACAAGCGCGACCTTGAAGATGTCGGCTGCCAGGCCCTGGATTCCGGCGTTCATTGCCTGACGTTCCCCGGCCTGCCTCACGTTGAATACCGGTGAGGCGAGTTCGGGTATGCGCCGCCTCCGCCCGAACAGGGTCTCCGTGTAGCCCTTCAGACGAGCTTCATCGACTGTGGCGTCCATGTAGGTGCGGACGGCCGGAAAGGCAGTGAAGTAGGAGTCGAGGATGCCTGCAGCCTCCTCGTTGGGGACACCGAGGCGCTGAGCCAGCCCGTAGGCCTCCATGCCGTATGCCAGGCCGTATGCGACCATCTTGGCCCTGTTCCGGAGTTCGGTCGTCACCTCGTCGGGAGGCACGCCCCAGGTGCTGGCTGCCACAGCGGTGTGGATGTCGTCGCCGGCCTCGAACGCCGCTATCAGACCGGGATCGTTCGCCAGGTGGGCTATGCAGCGAAGTTCGATCTGGTTGTAGTCGGCTACCAGGAGGGTGGTTCCTGCCGCAGGCACGAATGCACGCCGAAACGCCCTCCCCATCTCGCTCCTGACGGGGATGTTGTGCAGGTTCGGCGCATCAGAGCTGAGGCGCCCGGTGCGGGTAACTGTCTGGTTGAAGGTCGCACGGATCCTGTCTCCATCGCCCACTTCGGCCAGAAGCCCCTCGCCGTATGTGGAGCGGAGCTTCTCGACCTCGCGGTATGCGAGCAGAAGTTCGACGACGACGTGCTCCCCTCTCAGCTTCTCGAGGGTCGCCGCATTGGTGGAGTAGCCGGTCTTGGTCTTCCTGCCGGGAGTGAGACCCAGCTTCTCGAACAGGATCACGCGCAGTTGCTTCGGGGAATTGAGATTGAATTCCTCACCTGCCGCCTCATGGATCTCGCTGCGGAGCCTGTCGCACTCGGCTGTCAGGTCATCTCGGAGACGTGTCAACTCCTTGACATCGACCCCCACCCCGACCTCCTCCATCTTGGCGAGCACCCGGACGAGTGGAACCTCGACGTCGTCGTTGAGCTGTCTCACTCCCTGTTCGGTGAGAGCCTCGAACATGGGCACGGAGAGGCACCCGATGGCTGCTGCCCGATGGGCCGCCTCGCTGGATGGATCCCGTGTATCGCCGTCAAGGTCCAGCTGGCCGCTGGGTGCGCCCGTGTCCGGGAGGGCCATTCGCAGATGCTCTTCGAGGAGGACATCGAGTTCGTAGCTGGTGTCGGTCGGATCAAGCAGGTAGGCGGCCAGCGCCGTGTCCAGGACCAGGTTCGTGGTGTCTACACCTGTGGCCCGGAGCGACCGCACCAGGGCCTTGCTGTCGTGTGCCAGTACACCCGGTCCCGTGACCCCGAGGAGAACCCCGAGTGCTGAGCGGACATCTGGCGACTCCAGAAGCTCTGCTGGCAGCCACAGGACAGAGCAGGTGTCGGCTGGACACAGGGCCAGGCCGCCTCCGATGCCCCCGGCCGGGTCGGCGACGGTTGCAACGGCTACTGGTTCTCCCCCCGCCGCCAGCGTCCTGATCACCTCGATCGCAGAATCGTCATTGAGCGATCGGTCTACCGCTGCCGCCAGAACGGCAGCATCAGGTTCCTCAGCGGAACCCGACCCGGAGCCGAAGTCCACTCCCAGTGCGGATGCCAGCCGCGTCCGGGCCGTCTGCAGCTCAAGCCGGTCAAACATCTCGGATGCCCGTTCAACGTCGACGGGTCCCAGCATCAGATCGTCAACGGTCAGATCGAGTGGGACATCCCTGACGAGTTCCATCAACTCCTCGTTCTGACGAGCCAGGTGCTCGTTGTCGTGAAGGTTCTGACTCAGCTTGGGTGTCTGCTCGTCGGCGGCCCCGAAGACGCCGTCCAGACCGCCGTGCTCGTTGATCAGACGTGCTGCGGTCTTCTCGCCGACCCCGGGAACACCTGGAAGGTTGTCTGACTTGTCTCCGCGAAGGGCCGCATAGGCGACGTAGACATTGGGCTGGACTCCGGTCCGCTCGACGATCCCCTGCTCGTCATAGAGAACGTAGTCAGAGACGCCACGCTTGTTGTAGAGGACCCTGACGTGCGGGTCCTCGACCAACTGGAAGCTGTCACGGTCCCCGGTGACGATTGTTGCATCCCGACCGTCGTCACGCGCCACGGTCGCCAGAGTTGCCAGAACATCGTCGGCCTCGAATCCTTCAGCGTCGACAGCGACCATTCCGAGGGCCTCGACCAGTTCCCGCACCAGTGCCAGTTGCTCGTAGAGGGCGTCGTCCTGCTTGTCACGGTTCGCCTTGTAGGTGGGTAGGCGTTCATGGCGAAAGGTCTGCCCGGGCCTGTCGAAGGCAACAACGACACCCTCGGGTTCGTGGTCACGAAGCAGGGTGGCCAGCATCGAGGTGAAGCCGACCACCGCATTTGTCATCTGACCCGATTCGGTGGTCAGGTCCGGCGGCAGGGCGAAGAACGCCCGATAGGTGAGGGAGTTGCCGTCGAGCAGCATCAGGCCGGGCATCAGCCGACCCTATCCCCGCCGGCGTTGCACAGTCGGCAGCGCTCCGGGTGCCGCACTCTCAGGGTCTGAGGCCGTCCTCCAGCACCCTGCGTGCCACGTCGACCATCGTCGCCCGCCCTGACATCGCCGCCTTCTGGATGAAGCGGAATGCCTCGGCCTCCTTCAGACCAACCTCGTCTGTCAGAACACCCTTGGCCCGGTCGATCAACTTGCGGGCCTCGAGACGATCGGCCAGGGTCACCGCCTGATCGGTTAGGGCACGCATCTCACGGTGCCTTATCCGGGCAACCTCGACGGCAGGCACCAGGTCACTGCGCTGAAACGGCTTCACCAGGTAGGCGAGGGCCCCTGCACTGATGGCCCGATCGATCAGATCCCTCTGGCTGAAGGCCGTCAGGATCACCACGGCCGCATCATGGGATGCGGCGATGCGGCGGGCGGTTTCGATCCCGTCCAGACCCGGCATCTTTATGTCGAGGATCACGACGTCGGGTTTGTGTTCGGCCACCAACTCGACCGCGAGATCGCCGCGTGCAGTGTCCCCCACCACGTCGTAGCCCTCCTCGATGAGGGTCTCCTTCAGGTCCAGCCTGATAATCGCCTCGTCCTCGGCGATGACGACCTTGACCTTGTCTGCCACCTCAGTGACCGGCCGCCAACTTGTCGAGCAGGTCGTCCTGGCTGGACTCCAGGCGTTCTATCTCAACCAGGATGTCGGCTCTGTGTCGTTCCATTGCCCTGGCGTGACGATCGGCGCCCCTGTGTTCCCGATCTGCAAGGGCGGTCTCGGACACGAGCGCACGGACACGGGCATCGTCGGCCTCATCGCTGAAATGGGCCATCTGTTCATCGGCCACAGCCAGATCGGTGCGCAGGCGTAGCAGGCGTTCAGCGATCTCGGAGAGCCGTCTCTCGATAACTGGTCGTGCCATCTGTGCACCTTGGGCTTCTGCCCGATCAGCCCTTCTCTTGGCCTGGTTGTGCCCGGGGCGGGACTTGAACCCGCACGACCTCTCGGCCAGAGGATTTTGAATCCTCCGCGTCTGCCAATTCCGCCACCCGGGCTCGACATGAGAGCCTACCGGTAGCCCCCCTTGCCCCTGCATGCGTCGGATATCCCGCCGCAACCGCTGCTCCGTGCTTCCGATATGGAGCGGAACGCGCCACACTGTGGTGGTGCAGCCCCCGGATAGAGCCCACCCATGATCGTTTTCACGTACTCCGGTCAGGGGTCCCAGAAGCCAGCCATGGGTGCGGCCTGGTCGAGCCATCCCTCCTGGGAACTGGTTCAGGAGGCCTCTGACGCGACTGGTCGTGATCTGGCCAGACTGCTCCTTGACGCCGACGCCGACGAACTCAGAGACACGCAGAACGCCCAGATAGCGACCTTCCTCATCAGCATGGTCATCCTGGATGCCGTCGAACGGGTCGGCGTTGACGCAGGTGGCCATGCCGGTCACAGTCTCGGCGAGTACAGCGCTCTCACCGCCTCGGGAGCACTCGATTTCGGCGATGCGGTGTCCCTTGTCTGCGAACGGGGCGCCGCAATGAAGGTGGCGGCCTCTGGGCAGGTCGGAACAATGGCCGCCGTTCTGGGCCTTGATGATGCCGCCGTTGAGGAGGCCTGTGACTCGGTTACCGACGACGTCTGGGTCGCCAACTACAACGCTCCGGGCCAGGTGGTGCTGGCCGGCTCCACGGCCGGTGTGGCTGCCGCCGGTGATGCGGTTCGCGCCCGTGGCGCCCGCAAGGTTGCACCTCTTGAGGTCTCGGGTGCGTTTCACACTCCGTTCATGGCTCCGGCACGCGAGCGGCTCAGCGATGCGATCGCCGTTGCCGACATCCGCAGACCAGAGGGTCTGGTGGTGGCCAACGTGGATTCCACCGGTCACGAGAATCCCGAGACCTGGCGGGCCCTGATGAACGCACAGCTCTGCAGTCCGGTCAGATGGCACCAGAGCCTGTTGACCTTCGCCGAGGCGGGCTTTTCCACATTTGTGGAATTGGGGCCCGGCAATGTCCTTACCGGCCTCGTGAAGCGAACCCTCCCCGATGCGACCCGGCTCGCAGTGAACACCCCCGACCACCTCGACCTCCTCCTCGACACCCTCGCTGCTCCACCCGCCGACACGGTCGACCGCGCCGACAGCCACGAAGGCGAGCATCTGTTCGCCACCGATCGGCTGGTTGTCAGTCCCGGAGCGGGGATCTTCGCCCCACTCGCGACGCTTGCGGTCGGATCGGAGGTCCGAGTGGGAACCCTCCTCGGCCACATCGGCGAGTCAGAGGTCCGGTCCTCGTTCTCCGGCGAGTTGATGGCATGGCTGGCGGTCGACACCGAGCGCGTCACCTCCAGCCAGCCGATCGCATGGTTGCGCTCCGAATGATGCGGTCAGGCATCACCCCGAACCAGCACAGGAGGCTGCGATGAGCAGGGTTGTTCTTGTAACCGGTGGTAATCGCGGTATCGGCCTGGCATGTGCAAGGGCCTTCACTGCACAGGGCGACAAGGTGGCTGTCACATGCCGTGGCGAGCCTCCCGCAGAGGTGGTCGACGCCGGACTCATGGCCGTTCCCTGTGACATAACGGACCCTGACCAGGTGGATGCTGCCTTCCTGCAGGTCGAGGCTGAACTCGGCCCTGTCGAGGTCCTGGTATCCAACGCCGGCATTACCCGGGACGGCCTTGTGCTCCGAATGAGCGACGATGACTTCACCGATGTCATCGACACCAACCTGACCGGATCCTTCCGGGTGGCTCGGCGCGCTGTCAAGGGGATGATGCGTGCCCGCTGGGGGCGGATCATCCTGGTCTCATCGATTGCCGGCCGGGTCGGACAGACGGGTCAGGCAAACTACTCGGCTTCAAAGGCCGGACTGGTTGGGCTCGGTCGCTCGCTGGCGAAGGAGTTCTCCAGCCGCGGCGTTACGGTCAACATCGTTGCGCCCGGGCCGATCCTCACCGACATGCTCGCCGCCCTGCCGGAGGAGCAGCAGTCCTCCTATGCCGAGGCAGTGCCGTTGGGACGCCTCGGTGAACCCGGCGAGGTCGCCGAGGTCGTCCGGTTTCTGGCCTCAGACGGCGCCGGTTATGTAACAGGAGCAGTGGTCCCCGTTGACGGAGGGCTGTTCATGGGGTGAGCGACGAGACCGCCACCTGTCTGCCCCCAATCGGTCGTCTCCCAGCCCCTTCGCCACTAGGGTTGGGCGGTCCCCATCAGTGATCAGGAACGGAGCCCGGTGTGAGTGACGTGAACTTTGAACGATTCAGGAAATGTGCAGTCGATGTGCTCTCAGTCGAAGAAGGTGCGATAACCCCTGACGCCAGTTTCGCAGACGATCTGGATGCCGACAGCCTCGACCTTGTCGAGTTGGTAATGGCGCTCGAGGATGAGTTCGACGTAACCGTCGAAGAAGAGGAACTGGAGGGCATCACCACCATCGGTGGCGCCTTCGCCCTCATTACCGGCAAGATCTGATGCAGGGCCGTCGGGTCGCCGTCACCGGTGTGGGGGTCGTGGCCTCCTGCGGAATCGGCGTCGAGGCCTTCTGGGACGGCCTCTGCGGGCACGCTCCCCAAGGCGACCGCCGCGTATCGGACTTCGACCCGACACCCCACTTCGACAACCCGAAAGAGGTGCGGAGAGCCGACCGTTGCACCCAGTTCGCCATTGCAGCCAGCGACATGGCACTCGAACAGGCCG
The DNA here is from genome assembly GCA_002687745.1 of Acidimicrobiaceae bacterium. Classification (GTDB taxonomy): domain Bacteria; phylum Actinomycetota; class Acidimicrobiia; order Acidimicrobiales; family MedAcidi-G1; genus UBA3125. The sequence continues at coordinate 25,231 of NZBE01000031.1, forward strand.
GTGACCTGGTCGCTGATCCACTCCGCCGAGGGGTTCTGATCGGTACCGGAATCGGCGGAATCGAGACTCTCGAAACCCAGATCAAGGTGATGGTCGACAAGGGCGAGCGTCGGGTTTCGCCTTTCCTCATACCGATGATGATGCCGAATGCAGCCCCCGCTGCGGTCTCAATGCGCCATGGTTTCCAAGGCCCGGCCGAGAACACCTGCACGGCCTGCGCAGCTGGAACCCACGCCATAGCCAATGCCGCCCGGATGATCGCCCACGACCGCTGCGACGTGGTTCTAGCCGGTGGCAGCGAGGCCCCCTTCGTGCGGGCCGCCATTGCCGGGTTCACCAACATGACAGCGCTCTCCTCTTCAGGTGTGTCGCGTCCCTTTGATGCAGACAGGGACGGTTTCGTAATGGGTGAGGGCGCAGGTGTGCTCGTACTCGAGGAGTGGGACATGGCAGAGCAGCGGGGTGCCAGGATTCTCGCCGAGGTTCTGGGAGGGGCCAGCACCGCCGACGCACATCACATCACAGCGCCTTCGCCGGGCGGGGTGGGGGCCATCGCATGCATGGAACTTGCGCTTGAGGAGGCCGGTATCTCCCCCGAGGCGGTTACCCACATCAACGCCCACGGAACCTCCACACCGCTCAACGACATGGCCGAGGCCGAGGCCGTCAACAAGTTGTTCGGGTCCTCAGGTCCACTCATGACATCAACCAAGGGGATTACAGGTCACGCCCTCGGTGCCGCCGGTGCCCTGGAAGCCGTTGCCGTTGTTCTTGCGATGCAGAAGGGGCTGGTTCCACCAACGGCGGGTTTCGCGACGCCCGACCCCGAGATGCCTCAGATCAACCTGGTCGTCGGTGAACCTGCACCCTGGTCACCGGGGCCTGCCCTCTCGAACTCGTTCGGCTTCGGCGGGCACAACGGAAGCCTGGTGTTGGGACCGGCCTGACTGTCGGGCCCCGGTCCGGAATCTGAGGTCGTTGTTCAGGCCGACGCAAAGACGAACAGCAGGTCGCACTCGCAGGCGGTCTCGCCGGACACCGATGCCCTGCCACTTCCACGACCGGCCAACCTGGACTGTCTTCCAAGCCGGACCTCGAGGTCCAGGCGGTCACCGGGCAGCACCTGTCTTCGGAAACGCACCTTCTGGATTCCACCGAACAGGGCGAGCCTCCCGGCGAACTCGGGAGCGCTGAGGAGGGCATAGGCGCCCAACTGGGCGATGGACTCGCACATCAGCACGCCGGGGAGAGTGGGGCGACCCGGGAAATGGCCGGCGAAGAACGGTTCCTCTCCGGTCAGGTCCCAGTAGCCGGCTGCGCCAACACCCGGCTCAACGGCGTCGACACCGGTTAGGAACAGAAATGGTTCCCTGTGGGGTATCACCTCACAGGGGGCAGGTAGGCCCTCAGCGGTCATCTGACGGCACCGTTTGGCATGTCCCCAGATGGTGGTTCCCCGGGATGGCAGATGCTGCCATCCCGGGGAACCACCAGTTCCGTCCTACCAGGAAGAGGCTGGAGCCTCTGCTGCCGGGGCACCACCGCTCTTGGCGGCGGCCTTCAACTTGGAGCCGACCGAAACCTTGCAGGCCTTCGTAGCGGGCACATGGAGCGCCTCACCGGTCTGTGGGTTGCGGCCCATGCGGGCATTGCGCGTGACCTGCTCGAAGGAGAGCCAGCCCGTAATGGAGAGCTTCTCCTCTCCGGCAGCCACAACATCGGCGACGACGTCCAGGAAGGCGTCAAGGCAGTCGCCGGCGTCCTTGTTGGACACCCCGGCCTTTCCCGCCATTGCAGCGATCAGATCGCTCTTGTTCATCGACCATCTCCTCTTTTGGCTATTGGATGGGCGAACCCACTCCTTGGTCAAATGACACGCTTCACGGTTTTGGCCCCCATGTCAAGCATTTGCGGCTTTAGGAGTCCCTGTATAGCCTGAGATTCCGGGCATCTCACCCCGCTATCCGAGGGTGTCCCAAACTACAAGAGACAGTCCAGACGGCTGCATCAACTCGAAATCCGCCCCTGGTGGCTCGCTGCTGTCTGGAACTCGGAGTCGAGTGCCTCCCTGAACCCTGAAACCAGCGCTGCCACCCCATCGGGACCTGCACCGTCGAGCATCCGCTGGACGACGGCTGACCCGACGACCACCCCGTCGCTGCGTCCACTCACCTCGACAGCCTGTTCGGGGGTCCCGACCCCTACGCCGACCAGCACGGGTCGCCCGGTTACCGCCTTGAGTCGTCCGGCGATCGTGCATGCACTTGACGCCAACTCGGACCGCACTCCTGTCACCCCCAGCACCCCCACTCCGTAGACAAAGCCCCGCGAACGCTCACAGATCAGGGGCAGCCGCGCGTCTGGGGTGGTGGGCGCCGCCAACAGGATGGTCTCGACTCCGCAGGCATCGGCTGCCTCGGCCCATGGACCGGTCTCCTCAAGCGGCAGGTCAGGAAGGATGCAGCCGGAAACCCCTGAATCGGCCAGCGTCGAAGCGAACCTCTCGAGGCCCATCCGGTAGGCGATGTTGTAGTAGGTCATGACAACCAGCGGAACACCGACGTCGAGGCCCCTCAGGGAGTCGAGGATGCCCGGCGGGGTGGCTCCGGTCCCGAGGGCGCGGTCGTTGGCTGCCTGGATTGTCGGCCCGTCCATCACCGGATCCGAGAACGGTATTCCGACCTCGATCACGTCAGCTCCGGCAGCTGCCACCGCCTGGATGGTGGATGTCCAGTCGCCGCCCAGGCCTCCGGTGACATAGGGCACCAGACACCTTCCACCGCCGTCAAGGCGTGTGCGAAGTGCTGACTCGACTGTCCCGGTGCCGGTCACGAGAGGATCTCCATCATCTGACCGACGTCCTTGTCTCCACGACCGGAGAGGTTCAACAGGACGGTTCGACCCGCAAGCGCCACCCTTTCACGCGAGACCCAGGCAAGGGCGTGGGCAGGCTCGAGGGCCGGAATGATGCCCTCCGTCCTGCTGAGGAGCTGGAAGGCCTCCACGACCTCGTCGTCGGCAACCGACTCGTAGCGGGCCCGACCTGTGGCGGCCAGGTAGCTGTGCTCGGGGCCGACTCCGGGATAGTCGAGGCCAGCGCTGATTGACTCGGCCTCCAGCACCTGACCGAACTCATCCTGCATGAGGTAGGAGGCTGATCCGTGCACCACGCCGGGTACGCCCCTTCCGACAGCCGCACCACCGGCAGGCTCGACTCCAACCAGTTCTGCATCGGAGTCGGCAAAGCCCGAGAAGAGCCCTATTGCATTGGAGCCACCTCCGACGCTGGCGCAGACCACGTCCGGTACGCCGCCAATGAGTTCCTGACACTGACGGCGGGCCTCGGTGCCTATCACCTCCTGAAACCTCCTGACCATGAGCGGGTACGGATGTGGACCCATCACAGACCCGAGGCAGTAGTAGGAGGACTCTACGGTTGCCACCCAGTCCCGCATCGCCTCGTTGATGGCGTCCTTCAGGGTGCGGCTGCCCGACATGGCTGTGAGAACCTCGGCACCGAGGAGATGCATGCGAAACACGTTCAACTCCTGGCGCCGGACGTCCACTTCACCCATGTAGATCCGGCACTCCATTCCGAGAAGTGCTGCAGCCGTGGCGGTCGCCACCCCGTGCTGCCCGGCGCCGGTCTCTGCCAGAAGGCGATTTCGCCCCATTCTCCTGGCCAACAGGGCCTGACCGAGGACGTTGTTGATCTTGTGGGAGCCGGTGTGGTTGAGGTCTTCACGTTTCAGGAGAAGGCGCAGCCCAAGTTCGTCGGAGAGGGCCGGGCACTCCGTGACGGGCGAGGGGCGGCCTGCATAGTTGACGAGAAGGCCGTCCAGTTCAGCCCTGAAGGCCGGATCGGCCCAGGCCTCGATAAACGCCTCTTCGAGTTCCTGGCAGGCAGGTACGAGGGTTTCAGGTACGAACCGTCCACCGAAGTCGCCGAAACGACCATCGGGTGTCGGGTCTGAAAGTGTCATTCCTCGGCCTCCCAGTCGAACGGCCGGGGCCTCTGGCTCTCATACGGGACCGCTCTGGGCTCCGCTGAGTGGGCCGCCTCGACAAACGCCCGGAGCAGCCGCGGGTCCTTGCGGCCGGGCACGCTCTCGACGCCGCTTGAGACGTCAACCCCGTAGGGGGCCACGCGCTCTATGGCTGAGACGACGTTTGTGGGATCAAGTCCTCCGGCGAGGATCATCTGCCTGTTGTCGGGGGCACCTTCGGCAAGGGCCCAGTCAAATACCTCGCCGGATCCCGGCAGCGGTGAATCCAGGAGCAGCAGTTCGGCGCCGAAGTCGTCGAAACGCTCCAGATCAGGCGACCCGGCCGCGAGTGCCCGAATGGTCACCGGTATGCGTTCGGCGATCCAGCGACAGTCCCGAGGGGTCTCGTGGCCATGGAGCTGGGCCGCCCGGAGCCCGATTCCGTTCACGACCTCAACGACCCGCTTGGGGCTCTCATCTCGAAACACACCCACTGTCATGATGTCGGCCGGGAGTTGCCTCACGATGTCTCTCACGATCGGTACGGCAACCTGGCGGGTTGACGGTGCAAAGACGAAGCCGACGGCGTCAGCACCCAGGGCGGTGGCGAGCAGGGCGTCCTCCTCTCTTGTGATGCCGCAGATCTTCACGAACATGATGCGACGCTAGCCTGCCGTGGTCCCGGAGGACCCTGAAGCCACCAGGGCTGCCACGGCGCCACCCGGGTCTCCAGAGGTGACCAGCGACTCCCCCACCAGGACAGCCCTGAACCCGGAGTCGTAGAGCGCAGCAGCATCTGCCCGGGTCCTGACCCCTGACTCGGCAACACGCTCTACACCTGCGGGGATGCGGGCTCCCACCCGCCTGGCCCGGTCGGTATCGACCTGGAAGGTGTACAGGTCTCGCTGGTTGACGCCCACAAGGTCTGCTCCTGCGGCCAGCACCCGTTCCAGTTCGGCCTCGTCATGCACCTCGGCCAGCGCATCCAGCCCCAGTTCCGTCGCCAGGTCCAGGAAGTCGGACAGTTCGGAGTCGTCGAGGGCCGCAGCTATGAGCAGTACAGCATCGGCTCCCATGAGCGCGGCATCACACACGTCGCGTGGATCCACGGTGAAGTCCTTTCGCAGGACGGGGAGCGGCACTGCTCCCCTGGCCGAGCGGAGATCAGCAGTGGATCCGCCGAAATGGTCCTGATCTGTGAGGACTGAGAGGCACGTGGCTCCTCCATCCATATAGGCGACGGCCATTTCAGCCGGGTCCAGGTCGACTGCCAGGTCACCGCGCGAAGGGGACCTGCGCTTGATCTCGGCGATCACAGCCATGAGGCCCTCGTCGAGGGACCGGATCGCATTGCGAAAGCCCCGTGGCTGGGCGAACTCCCCGGCCTCGTCCATCAGGACATTGAGTGAGCGCCTGTCGGTGGCTGCCACGGCACGGTGGTGCTCGAGAATCCGGTCAAGGTAGGTGTCCACACCCCGAGGCTAACCAGAGGCTCAACGGGCATATGGACCATTTCGGGCCGCCTCGCCCCGGTCATCAGGTCCTAACCGTTCCATCACATTGATCGGGCATCATCAAGCAGGTGTCCACGCCACATGGCGTGCCAGCATGGAGAGGTCATGTCGGAACAGACTGTGGTCGTGGTGGTCGAGGACGATCCGAATATCGCCGACCTCGTCGACATGTACCTGCGTCGCGACGAGCACCGCGTGTACCAGGCGTCCACCGGTGAGAAGGCCCTCGAGGTGATCGGTCAGCGGCGCCCCGACCTTGTGATTCTCGACATTGGCCTGCCTGGTGAGATTGACGGATTCGAGTGTTGCCGCAGGATCCGGGCGGAATCTGATGTTCCTGTGATCATGCTGACCGCCCGCGACGACGAGATCGACAGGGTGATCGGTTTCGAGTTGGGAGCAGACGACTACGTAACCAAGCCCTTCAGCCCCCGCGAGTTGGCTGCCAGGGTAAAGGCGGTTCTGCGACGGTCGGGGACACCCCGTGGGCCTGTCGACGGCGTGTACGAGTTGGGCAGCGTCCTGCTTGACCCTGCCCGCCGCGAGGTCCTGCTCGATGGCGAACCGGTTCCCCTGGCATCCCGGGAATTCTCCCTTCTTCTGTTCCTTCTCGAGAACAGGGGACTTGCCCTGAGCCGAAGGCAGCTTCTGGACGGCGCTTGGGAGGTCGACTGGATCGGAGACGAACGGACAGTCGACGTACATGTTCGCCAACTCAGACGCAAGCTCGGGCCCGACCTTCCCCTCGAGACCATTTCCGGCCTCGGGTATCGACTGGGATGAGGACCGCCTGATGCGCAGACGCCTTCTCACTGCCCTGGTGGGAGCGGTTGTGGCCGCCCTCCTGGCGGTTGGCGTGGTCACCGTGGCCCTCGTGAGGCTTGCTGCCTATGACACGACCGTTGAACACCTCGAGAACAGTGCCACGACCTTGGCGACCGTGATCGGCGGGTCGATTGCAGCCGACGTCCATGTTCCCCTCCTCGCCAGAGGACGCATGCAGCGGCTCAGCAGGTCGCTCGGGGTCGAGAACATCGGCGTCCTCCTCTTGATGCCCCATCCCTCGATGCCACCCCGGATCCTGGCGGAACTTCCCGAGGGGCTGACCCCGGCCGATCTGGATCCCGATGTTCTCGTGGCCACGGGTACAAGCAGTGGCCGCGTCGGCGACAACGCATGGGCCGCAGCCACCTCTGCCGCCGATGTGGGACGCTCTCCCATCGTCATCGTCGTGGTCAGCAGCGGCCTGTTCGCCCCTCTCGGACCATCCGGCCGCTGGTTCCTGGTTGCAGCGGCTGTGACAGTCGTCGGGGCCGCCGTGGTCGCAGTCCGCCTCAGCAAGAGCCTGGCGCTGCCCCTTGTCGAGGCGACCGAGGCAACCCTGCGCATCGCCGGCGGTGAGCTGGAGACCCGCCTCCCCGAGCCACCGCCCGGCAACCTGGACGAACCCGCCGAGTTGGCGAGAGCCGTGAACGCCATGGCCGAGAGCCTCGAGAGATCACGGGGCCTTGAGCGCCAGTTCCTGTTGTCCGTGTCGCACGACCTCCGAACCCCGATGACCTCCATACAGGGCTACGCCGAGGCCCTCAGCGACGGCACCATCGACGATGCACGCCGTGCCGGCGGCGTCATACTCGACGAGGCCCGGCGTCTGGATCGCCTCATCCACGACCTCCTGGACCTGGCCAGACTCGACTCAAGGCGTTTCAACCTTGACCTGCACCCGACCGATGTCGGGGCTGCAACCGAGCGGTCCGTCGACGGCTTTGTGCCGGCCGCCTCAGGTAGCGGCGTGGAGTTGAATGTCTCGTCACCAGCTGATCCCGTGATTGCCAGAATCGACACCGACCGGTGGGGCCAGGTCGTGGGCAACCTGATTGAGAATGCCCTACGCCACGCCTCAGGCCGAGTCGACATCGAGGTGACCGGCACCCCGGGGCATGTCCACCTGAGCGTCACCGACGACGGCCCGGGAATCGCCGCTGAGGACCTGCCACATTTGTTCGAGCGTCTCTACGTCTCCAAGAGGAACCCGGCCAGCCAGGAGTCGGGCTCGGGTCTCGGCCTTGCCATTGTCAGGGAACTGGTTCAGGCCATGAACGGACAGGTCTCGGCAGAATCAGCGCCTGGCGGTGGTGCACGCCTGACGGTCACTGTGCCGGCGCTGCCCTGAGGACGTCGGTCGCTCTGCAGCGGTCAGTCGGTCGCCGAACGGGCTGCTGTCATTCGACGGGCCGCCGGTATGGCAACGAGCAGTGCCCTGGCCTTGCTGCGGCACTCCTCGTACTCGGACTCGGGCACGCTGTCGGCAACAATTCCGGCGCCCGCCTGCACCGATGCGATCCCGTCCTTGACGAGCATGGTGCGTATCGCAATAGCCGTGTCGATGTTGCCCGAAAAGTCGAAGTAGCCGATCACGCCCGCATAGGGCCCCCGCTTTACGGGCTCCAGCTGGTCGATGATCTCCATCGCCCTCACCTTGGGGGCTCCCGAGACCGTGCCCGCAGGCAGCGTCGCCCGCAGGACGTCGATCGGGGTGCAGCCTTGAGCCAGGTCTCCGGCAACCTGACTGGTCAGGTGCATCACGTGGCTGTACCGCTCGAGGGTCATCATCTCCTCGACCTTCTCAGAACCGAACTCCACCACACGACCGACGTCATTTCGGGCCAGGTCCACGAGCATCACGTGCTCGGCCCGTTCCTTTGGATCCTCAGCCAGTTCGGCTGACATGCGCCTGTCATCGGCCTCTGTGCTGCCGCGACGCCTGGTGCCTGCAATCGGCCGGGAGATGACGCGCCCATCGAGGAGTTGGACCATTGGCTCCGGCGAGGAACCCACGACGGTCATTTCCGGGTAGCGCAGGAAGTACATGTAGGGGCTGGGGTTGATCTGTCGCAGCACCCTGTACACGTCGAAGGGCTCTGCATCGAGTTCCACATCGAAGCGTTGCGACAGCACCACCTGGAAGATGTCACCGCAGAGGATGTGTTCCCTGGCTGCCTCCACCGCCAGGCAGTAGTCACGTCGGCTCATGGAGGAGGTGGTCTCGGGGGCCTCATCGGCCTGGTCCGGGGGCATCATCAACGGCTCATCAAGCGGGAGTGCTCCGGCAGCGGCAAGGCTGTCGAGCCGGTCCTGGGCCTCTGAGTAGAGCGAGTCCAGGACGGATCCATCGGCCGACTCGGGAACCACGATGTTGGCGATCAGGACCGCCCTCTGCCTCCAGTGGTCAATCGCGACCATGTCGCCGATGACAGACATCACTCCGTCGGGAAAACCCCGGTCATCGGGCGGTGAATCCGACAGGTGCTCGACCTCGCGCACCACGTCGTACCCGAGAAAGCCCATAAGGCCGCCATGTAGTGGTGGCAGGCCCGCTATATCAGGTGATCTGAAGTGCTCGAGGAGGCCCTGCATCGCCGCCAGGAGGCCATCGTCGACGCTCACGCCCTCAGGGAGCGCTCCCTCGGAAGTGAGAGACCCGCCTGACAGGGTGAGGGTGTGGGAGGGGTTGAGGCCGATGAACGACCAGCGGCCCCAGGTTTCGCCCCTGTCGACGCTCTCGAGCAGGAAGCCGTTGCCGTCTCCGACGCAGCGGGTGAACAGCGCCACCGGCGTGGTCAGGTCGGCGAGGAGTTCACGCCAGACGGGCACGACACTGTGGGATGCGGCCAGGCGACCGAATTCCTCTCTTCCGGGTCCGTCCACGTGATCAGGTGTCGTCGCCGCCGAACGGACTGAAGAAACACGTGTACTCCCCTGTGTGGCAGGCGCCGTTGCCCTCCTGGTCGACCACGAACAGGAGGGTGTCGCCGTCGCAGTCGAAGTAGGCCTCGCGTACGTACTGCCGGTCACCCGAGGTCTCGCCCTTGCACCAGTACTCCTGGCGGCTACGGCTCCAGAACCAGGTTCTCCCGGTCTGGAGCGTCTGGGCAAGCGAGTCGGCGTTCACCCAGGCCATCATCAGGACACGGCCCGTGTCGGCCTCCTGGACTATTGCGGGCACGAGGCCGTCATCGTTGTATGTGACGGCAGCCAACTGTTCCTCCGAAGCGGAAATCGGCCTGCCGCGACGGGCGGAGGGGTCGGTCATTGCCTCAGCCTACGGTCACGCAGATGTCACGCGAAGTGCATTTGACGGGCCGGTCATGATGCGGAGCGATCAGAGGTAGAGGCCCGTGCTTCCCTCTTCGAGACGCCGGGCAGCCACGGCGTGGATGTCACGTTCCCGGACGATTATGTAGTCGAGGCCCCGCACCTCCACCTCGTAGCGGTCCTCAGGGTTGAACAGCACCTGGTCGCCGACCTCCATGGCCCTGACATTGGGCCCTGTTGCGATCACCTCTGCCCAGGCAAGGCGTTTGCCCAACTGGGCAGTCGCAGGAATCAGGATTCCGCCCGACGAACGCCTCTCACCCTCTGCTCCGTCGATGCCGACCAGTATCCGGTCGTTGAGCATCTTGATGGGTAGTCCGTCGGCGTCAGAAGGGCCCGGGACTGCTGTTACCGCTGGTTTGTCCACGGTGGGAACGGTACCCAGCGGGACGGCCAATGTGCGGCGCACTCAGGAACCGGCAGGCCGGACGGCTACCCCTGCTGCCGCCATGTGTGCCTTCGCCGCAGCGATCGTGTGTTCACCGAAGTGGAAGATCGATGCGGCCAGCACGGCATCGGCCAGGCCATCCACCGCCCCTGCGACGAGGTGATCGAGGTTGCCCACCCCTCCGCTTGCAATCAGGGGAACGCCTACCGCCCTTCCGACGGCCAGCAGCATCGGTATGTCGAATCCGTCGCGTGTGCCGTCGCTGTCCATGGAGGTCAACAGGATCTCGCCTGCCCCCATCTGGTCGGCCATGGTGGCCCATCCGACGGCATCGAGACCCGTTGGGGTCCTGCCGCCGTGGATGAACACCTCAAAACCGCTGTCGGTCTCACCGTTGCGTCGACCATCAACAGCGACAACCACACACTGCTCTCCGAACTCGGCAGCCAGTTCACCGATCAGGCCCGGCCTCTCGACGGCTGCGGTGTTGACCGAGACCTTGTCGGCTCCTGCACGCAGTATGGCCCTGGCATCCTCGACGCTGCGGATTCCGCCTCCGACCGTGAAGGGAATGAACACCTCCTCGGCTGTGTGGCGAACCATGTCGATGGTGGTCTCACGGGAATCCGAGGAGGCCGTTATGTCGAGGAAGACCAACTCGTCGGCGCCCTCATCGTCGTAGCGCCTCGCCAGCTCGACCGGGTCACCGGCATCGCGCAGGTCGACGAAGTTGACCCCCTTCACAACCCGTCCGCCATCGACATCGAGGCAGGGGATGACCCTCACGGTTCTCATTTCCGCGCCATGGCCCTGACAGCCTCTTCAAGGTCGACCGTTCCCTCGTAGAGGGCCTTACCGAGAATGATCCCGCCGATTCCACTTCCGTTCTCGTTCAGGGCGGCCAGCACCTTCAGGTCTTCGAGGTGCCCAACCCCTCCTGAAGCAATCACCTCAACCTCCGTTTCCCTCAGAGCAGCGCACAGGAGGTCGGTATCGGGGCCTTCCAGGGTGCCATCCCTGTGGATCTGGGTAACTACGAAGGCATCAACTGATGCCGGATCAAACCGCCCGATCGCTTCAGCGAGGGTCAGGCCACTCCCCTGTGTCCAACCCCGCAGGGCCACCTCCTCGCCTCTGACGTCGATTCCGACCGCCACGGCACCCATTTCCGCGACCTGGGCGACGAGGGCAGGATTCTCAAGGGCGGCAGTTCCCATCACCACACGCCTGACACCCGCATCGAAGAGGGCCTGCGCGTCTGCGATGGAGCGAACGCCACCCCCTGCCTGTACAGGTATGTCCAGGGCTGACGCCACTGCTCCGACAGCAGCCCGGTTGGCGGGGTCACCGGTGAGAGCCGCATCCAGGTCGACGATGTGCAGCCATGGCGCTCCGGCGGCCTCGAAGCGGCGCGCCTGTTCGACCGGGTCGTCGCCGTAGACGGTCTCGCGGCCAAAGTCCCCCTCGAGGAGCCTCACAAGCCGGCCACCCCTCAGGTCTACAGCCGGATAGAGCGCCGGGGCCATCAACTGCCACCGGGGAGCGACTTGACGAAGTTGCCGAGGACCTTCAGCCCCGTGCGTCCGGACTTCTCGGGGTGGAACTGGACTCCCCAGAGGTTCCCCCTGCGCACGGCGGCACACAGCGGCGTGCCGTATTCGCAGGTGGCCACGGTGGCCGGACCGATCTCTGCGGCGTATCCGTGGACGAAGTACATCCAGGCACCTTCCGGCAGGCCCGCAAGGAGCGCTTCACCGTCTGTGATGTCGAGGCGGTTCCACTGCATCTGAGGACACTTCACGCCACCCGTGATGCGTCTGACCCGCCCCTCGATCACGCCGAGGCCCTGACTGCCGGAGGACTCGTCGCTGCCGTCAAACAGCATCTGCATTCCCACACAGATACCCAGGAAGGGCCTGCCGCCGGCGGCAGCGTCGACAGCGGCTTCCCGCGCAGTATCGGTCAGCCCTGACGCGTCAAGCGCCGCGAGACAGCGCCCGAAGGCTCCGACACCGGGCAGGACTATTCCGGCCGCTTCGTCGATGCGGTCCCTGTCTGCCGTGAGGGCGGCATTGGCACCCATCCGCTGGAGCGCCTTTTGAGCCGACCTCAGGTTGCCGATGCCGTAGTCGAGGACAGCGACAGGTGGCCCGTCGGTCACAGGCTTCCCTTGGTCGACGGCAGGGCATCACCGTCGACGGCCACTGCGTCACGGAGGGACCTGGCGACCGCCTTGAAGGAGGCCTCGACAATGTGGTGGGTGTTGGCCCCGCGGATCGACTCGATGTGCAGCGTCAGGGTTGCCGAGACGCTGAATGAGCGCCAGAACTCCTCTATCAGCTGTGGGTCGAAGGGAGGATCGCCGAGGATCTTCTGGCCGGGGAAGTCAACCTCGTAGTGCAGGTACGGGCGTCCGGACAGGTCAAGCGAGACGTCGACCAGGGCCTCGTCGAGGGGAACACGGTTGGACGCAAAGCGCCTGACCCCCACCTTGCCACCGAGGGCCTCAGAGAACGCCGTACCAATGGAGATACCGACATCCTCGACCGTGTGGTGCGCGTCGATCTCGAGGTCGCCGCGACACTCGACCGTCAGGCCGAAACCGCCGTGTCGACCAAGCTGGTCGAGCATGTGGTCAAAGAACGGGATTCCGGTCGAGGCAGAGACTGGCCCGCCATCGAGGTCGATATCGACCTTCACCGCCGTTTCGCTGGTCGTGCGCTCACATGAACCTGTTCGTCCTGTCACAACAACACCTCTCTGAGGGCGGCCAGGAACCGGTCGTCCTCACTCTGTGTCCCAATGGTCACCCGTAGACAGTCATCAAGACCAGCCACCGACGAGAAGTCACGCACGAGGACCGACCTGTCGAGGAGCCCCTGCCATGTCTGCGTCCCCGACATCATCTCCGGGCGGAAGAGGATGAAGTTGGCCTGCGACGGCCAGACGGTGACGGGCAGCTCTCCGAGAGCCGATGCGAGGCGATCGCGCTCGGTGATCACGGCGTCGACACGTTCCTGCATCTCACCACCGTAGGCAAGGGCAAGGACCCCGGCTTCTTGTTTGATGGCGTCGAGGTGGTACGGCAACACGACCTTGTCCAACTCGCTGAGGCACCATGGCGGCCCCAACAGGTAGCCGAGGCGCAGGCCTGCCATGGCCCAGGTCTTTGAGAAGGTTCTGGCAACCACAAGCGATCTGTCCTCCCGAAGGAGGTCGACAGTGGTCTCGGGCGAGAACTGCCCGTAGGCCTCATCAACGACAAGGAGGCCGCCGTGGGGCTCAAGCAGGTCAAGAGCACCCTGCACCAGGCCCTCGGGGTCGAGCAGACCGGTCGGGTTGTTCGGAGAGCACAAGAACAGGATGTCGGGCTGTTCGACCTCGACAACCTCGGCCAGGAGCTCGATGTCGAGCGAGAAGTCGGCACGGCGGGGAGCCGCGACCAGGCGGGTACCGGTTGTACGGGCGATCTGGGAATGCATTGCGTAGGTGGGCTCGAAAACCGCGGCGGAGCGGTCTGCACCCCCGTACGCCAGAAGCAGGGACTGGAGCACCTCATTTGAGCCGTTGGCGCAGAACACCCAGTCCGCTTCGAGGCCGTACCGCTCGCCCAGGGCGGTACGTAGTCGAAGCGCTCCCCTGTCGGGATATCTGTTCAGGTCGACGCCGGCCAGAGCCCGGCGCAGGTCGGACATGAACTCAGCCGGTGGCGGCTCGGCAGCCTCATTGGTGTTGAGGCGGACCTCGACCTCGACCTGAGGCGAGTGGTAGCCGACCAGCGAGGCCACGTCCGAACGTGCACGTGCCCTCTGTCTCGACGGGATCCCGGGTTCAGACATCGGACAGACGCATCCTCACGGACTCGGCATGGGCGTCGAGTCCCTCGACCTCGGCAAGGGTCACGATGTGGGGCCCCAGCCTCTCGATGGCTGCCCGGTCGGCGGTAACCACGTGTACATCCTTGGTGAAGTCCGAGACCGTCAGGGCCCCGGCGAACCTGGCTGTACCTGCGGTTGGAAGCACGTGGCTGGGCCCGGCCATGTAGTCGCCGAGAGAGGCCGGTGACCACGGGCCACAGAACACGGCACCGGCGTTTCTCACCTTCAGCGCCATCGCACCAGCATCGGCGCACATCAACTGCAGGTGCTCAGGAGCGATCTCGTCGGCGACGGCAAGCGCTTCGACAGGACCGTCGACAACCACGCAGTTGCCGGCCACTGCGAGCGTTGCCTCAATGTCGGATCTACGGGGGGATGCGGCGACGATCTCCCTGACTGCGGCCTCAGCGGCCTCGGCAACAGCCTCGTCCCAGGTGATGAGCCAGGCCAGGCCGTCGGGTCCGTGTTCAGCCTGCACCACCACGTCAACGGCGGCGAACTCTGGTGGGACGGTGGAATCGGCGATGACCACGACCTCGGAGGGACCTGCGAAGCCCACGGGGATTCCGACCACGCCCGCAACCTCCTGCTTTGCGACAGCGACATAGACGTTGCCGGGACCCACGATCACGTCGACCGGGTCAATACTCGACGTTCCGTAGGTGAGTGCGGCGATGGCCTGGGCTCCACCGACGGGGTGCACCACGTCGACACCGGCGACAGCTGCCGCAGCAAGGGTTGCATCAGGAATCAGGCCATCGGATCCTGGGGGCACACACACGACTACCTCGTCCACCCCGGCGACCCGCGCCGGAACAGCGGTCATGAGCAGCGTGGACGGATATGTGGCCCTTCCGCCCGGCACATAGCAGCCGGCCCTACGAACCGGCCTGGGAATCGAACGGACCTCGAGGCCACCTGCCTCATGGCTGGTCTCTGACCGGACCTGACACTCGTGGTGCACACGTACCGCCTCGGCCGACGCCAGGAGGGCCTCACCGACGTCGACGTCAACCCTCCGGAGAGCCTCTTCCATCTCCGGTCGACCAATGCGGGGGCTCGGCGGAGATGCACCGTCGAATCGCTCCGTGAACTCGGCAACCGCCTCGTCTCCGCGTTCCCTGACCGCTGCGATGATCGAACGGACCACCTCGGTCACCTTGTCGCCGACAGGTTCGGGGCGCGGCAGAACATCGGCGAGAGAGCCGGTGAACCCGCGGAGGTCGAGTCGGGTCAGCACCCCGCCACGCTACCGGGCTGCGTCGTCGCGGACGGGGGCATTTCGAGCCGTGGGTGGCAGCCGCCGCGCCGCTGGGCCAGACTTTCGGCGTGGAACCCGATCCGGAGGCGGAACTCTCCTCGCTTGCCAGCCAGCTCGACGAGTTGATTGTGCGGGTTGGCAGCATCCTCGGTGACGTGGAGGGGGGCGCCCGGCCAGACGGCCAGTCGGCTCTCCTGGAGGTTGAACGCCACCTTGTGGGTGCACGCAGGGAGTTGGAGCGCCGAACCCGTCAGACTGTCGACGACGGGCAGTAGTCGTTCAGCACGCAGTCCTCACAACGCGGAGAACGACTCGGGCACACTCGCCGACCGTGGAGTATCAGCAAGAGGCTGAACAGGCCGCGCTCGGCCGCTGGAACCATTGGATTGAGGACCATCTCGACCTTCACCGGATCGGTCTCCCGGGTCAGGTCCAGACGACGTGCCAGCCGCCCGACATGCGTGTCGACGGGAAGACCCGGCAGGTCGAGGGCTACGCTCCGAACGACGTTCGCTGTCTTGCGGCCAACTCCGGGGAGCGAAACCAGGTCGGGCATGGCTCCGGGGACCACGCCGTCGTACACGTCGGCGAGCCTCCGGGCCATACCCATCAGGTTCCGCGCCTTTGCTGAGTAGAAGCCCGTGGAGTGCACCAGGTCCTCGAGGTCTTCGGGAGCGGCATCTGCAAGGGCGTCGGCATCCGGATAGGCGGCGAAGACCGCCGGGGTGACCATGTTGACCCGCTTGTCCGTGCACTGGGCCGACAGGATCGTGGCTACGAGGAGTTGAAACGGGTTGGCATGGTCGAGCTCGCACCGGGCGTCGGGATACTCCCCTCCGAGGCGCCTGTGCGCCTCCCTGGCCCGGCCCCGGGGTGTTCTCGGTGTTCCCACGTCGTCGGACAGTATCCGGCGCTGCGACGTGCCGGCGGTAGCCTCCTGCCGAATGGAGCGACTTGTTGTCTCGGACGGTACGGACACCGCCACCCTGGCCGCCGCCCGGGACCACTGGCTCCTCACAATGGACGTCCCCAGAGGCGAGGCTGAGCGCCGGCAGCGTCTCCTTGAGGCAGCGGCCCATGCCATTGGTGCTGAGGGAGGTGGACGCATCGTCTTCTGGGTCGACGATGCCGACGACGCCGCCGACCGGGTGTCGCTGGCTGCCGGATACACGCCGTTCAGGGACCTGTGGAGGCTGGGCAGGCAGCTTCCGGCCATTCAGGGCTCCCTCGCTACCCGACCCTTTACCGACCAGGACAGGGCTGGCTTCCTCGATGTGAACAACCGTGCTTTCGACTGGCACCCGGAACAGGGTGGAATGACCGGAGCAGACCTCGACTCCAGGATGTCGGAACCCTGGTTCGATCCGGATGGCTTCCGGATCTGGGAACGAGACGACGGCGGGTTGGGAGGCTTCTGCTGGACCAAGGTCCACAGCGACGTGAAGCCCCCGGTCGGTGAGATCTATGCGATCGCGGTCGATCCCGACCTGCGAGGTCGGGGCATCGGCCGCGAGCTGACCCTCGCCGGCTTGGAGTGGCTCGCCCACCTGGGGCTGCGCAGGTCGATTCTCTACGTGGAATCAGACAACCGGCCGGCCAACCGGATGTACAGGGAACTCGGATTTGAGCACGAGGCCACCAACCGGGCCTACCAGCGCATCCTGCGATGACCGGCGACTCCCCCACATCTGACCCACCCAGCAGGACCGAACGGGGCATCTCCACCTCCCGCTACGACCACGACCGGCCGGAACTGGATGCCCTTCTGGCAGGTCTGCCGACCTACAGGACAGAACAACTCTGGCAGGGCCTCTACAGCGATCTGGCCGACCCGGACGACATCACCACACTTCCGGGGGCGCTTCGAAGCGAACTGGCCGAGCAGTTGCCTGCCGCCCTCCACCTCGAGCACCGGTCGGTCAGTGACGACGGTGAGACGGTGAAGTGGCTCTGGCGTCTCACCGATGGCTCCCTTGTTGAAACGGTGCTGATGCACTACGAGGAGCGGTCAACAGTCTGTGTGAGCTCCCAGGCCGGCTGTGCCATGGCCTGCGGCTTCTGCGCCACCGGCCAGATGGGGTTTGACCGGCATCTCTCAACTGGAGAGATGGTCGAACAGGTTGTGAGGGCACAACGCGAGGCCGGCGGGCGGAGGGTCTCGAATGTGGTCTTCATGGGAATGGGCGAACCACTCGCCAACTACGAGCGCACCTGGGCGGCGGTTGAACGAATCCACGGAGCCCTGGGCCTCTCGGCGCGCCACCTGACCATTTCCACCGTCGGCCTCATACCCGGGATTCTCAGACTCGCCGAGGAGCGCCTGCCGGTGAACCTGGCCGTGTCCCTCCACGCAGCAAACGACCGGCTACGCGACGAGCTGGTGCCGGTGAACCGCCGGTGGCCCCTGACAGCACTCGCCGAGGCCTGCAGCCACCACGCGACCACAACCGGGCGCCGTCTCTCCTTCGAGTGGGCGCTGATGCACGACGTGAACGACACCCTCAGGGACGCCGCCGAGCTGGCCGACTATGCCGGCTCCCTGTCGGCGCACGTGAACCTGATCCCGCTGAACCCCACGCCCGGCTGGCCGACCCGTGGCTCCTCTCCCCTACGGGTCAGGGAGTTCGCCGGCGAACTCGGGAACCGGGGAGTCAACGCAACCATCCGCCGCACCCGCGGCGTTGACATCGACGCTGCCTGCGGACAGTTGAGGGCCGGCCGTGCCCCGGTCGACCTGAGGACGCCACAGCGTGAAGCGCCACCCCGCCTGCCAGACTGAACCAATGGAATCACGCCGCTGGTTGAACCGGTACCAACCACAGACCCTCGTAACCGGAACCATGCTCCTCTACATCGAGGGCCTCTTCAACCTTGTGAGGGGAACGGAGCTGATGTTCATCGGGTTGGCGATGTTTCCGGCCGCCTACGCGATCGCCAATGACAAACGCTGGGGCTGGAGGCTCGGGGTAGGAGCCGCTGCCGTCGCTGTTCTGCTTCGGCTTGGCTCGATCGTCTCATACGGTTTCACCCCGATCGTCCTGTTGATCCTGGTGTTCCCGGTGGCCCTACTGGCCCTGCTCGTCCACCCCATCAGCAGGGAGTACCAGCGGGTCTGGTTCTCCTGACCATGTCGGGATCCGCCGAGCCCGCTCCAGGAGGTCAGGGCGCTCATCTCCCCCGGGGAGAAGCCAAGGCGGTTGAGGTGCGGCGCATGTTCGACAGCATCGCCCCCCGTTACGACCTGGTGAACCGGATCATGACATTTCGCCTGGATGTCGGATGGCGTAGGCGAACGGTGGCGGCGCTCCACCTTCCGTGCGGTTCCACCGTCATGGACGTGGCCTGTGGAACAGGAGACCTCTGCAGGGACATCCAGCGGGCCGGCCACCGCGCCATCGGCCTGGACATGTCATGGGGAATGCTCACCATGGCACGTACCGATTCCCCCCTGCTGCACGCCGATGCCCTCCTCCAACCCGTCAGGTCCGGGTCCATCGACGGTCTCACCTGCGGTTTCGCCCTCCGGAACTTCACGGCCCTCGAACCCTTCCTCTCCGAGGCGGCCCGGCTTCTCAGGCAGGGAGGCCGCATGGCCCTTCTCGAGGTTGACCGTCCCACCAGTACGGTCCTGCGGGCCGGCCACGGTCTCTACTTCGGGAAGGTTGTTCCCCTGGTCGGTGGGCTCTTCTCGGACAGGGACGCCTATCGCTACCTGCCTCGCTCGGTGGCCTACCTTCCGCCCGAGCCTGAGCTGTTGGCCATGATTTCTGCAGCCGGATTCAACAGTGTCGACAAGGTCCGCCTGTCAGGCGGAATCGCCCAGTTGGTGACCGCCACCCGCTCCTGAGGCTTCCGATCAGACCGGAATTGCCAGGCCCAGCGTCAGGAGGGCACCTGCCAGCACCTGCGTACGGGCGGTCCTTCCCAGCACGGGAACCAGGTCCCTTCCGGCGGCGCCTCGCAGGACGGACCTGATGGCAGGTCCCGCTGTGAGCCCGCCTCCAATGACCAGCAGGGACAGAGGACGCTCGAGGGCACACAGCGATCCCAGTACCAGCCCGGCGTCCACAAGCACCACGTAGAGAACTCTTGTGGGCTTCTCGCCCATTCTGACCGCAAGCGTTCGCTTGCCGGCGGCGCGGTCTGTCGGGATATCGCGGAGGTTGTTGACCACCAGCAGGGCACATGCCAGCAGACCGACCGCTGAGCCTGCCAGGAGGGCAAGACCCGTGATCTCCCGGGCGTGGACGTAGGCACTTCCGACCGTGGCTACAAGGCCAAAGAACACGAACACGAAGACCTCGCCGAGGCCCAGGTAGCCGTAGGGCCTTGGTCCGCCGGTGTAGAGCCAGCCGGCCGCAATCGACGCTGCACCCACCAGGAGCAGCCATGGTGTGACCGCCACGGCCAGGACCAGACCGGCGACAGCTGCCACGGCGAAAGAGGCCCCGGCCGCCAGCCTGACCTCTGCGGGTGTGGCCATTCCCGAGCCGACGAGCCTTCGTGGCCCTGTCCGGTCGGGGCCGTCGGTTCCGCGTACCCCGTCTGCGAGATCGTTCGAATAGTTGGTTCCCACCTGTAGCGCGAGGGCCACGATGAGCGCCAGCAGGGCCCGCCACCAGATAACCCCCGAGCCGGCTGCGACCGCGGTGCCTACGGCCACCGGAACGATCGCAGCGGGAAGGGTCCGGGGCCGGGCCCCCAGTATCCAGCGCTGCATGGTTCCAGTCTGCCAGCGTTGGAGGCTACGGCCGATCCCACAGCCGGACCGGTATGGTCTGGCGCCTGTGAATCGCCTCGCCGGGGAGACGAGCCCCTACCTGCGTCAACACGCTGGCAACCCCGTGGACTGGTTTCCGTGGGGCTCAGAGGCCTTCACCGCTGCGGCAGAACTGGACAGGCCGATCCTCCTGTCGGTGGGCTACTCGGCATGCCACTGGTGTCATGTGATGGCTCACGAGTCCTTTGAGAACACCGAGATCGCCACACAGATGAACGACGGGTTCGTGAACGTGAAGGTGGACCGGGAGGAACGGCCCGATGTGGGTGCAGTCCAGCGGAACCGGGGCGCCTGTCGGTGAGCCGCTCGTTGTCGTGCTCCGCCGGGCGAGGAGTCACCGTAGCTATGTGCTCCTGGTCGTTGGGTTCTTCGTATGCGGGTTCCACGTGTCGTTCATCGGTGTCCACCTGCCCAAGCACCTCGACGACCTCGGACAGGGTGAGGCGATCGGGGCCATGGTGCTGGCGCTGATCGGACTGTTCAACGTTGCCGGCTCGCTCGGAGCAGGCGCCCTGGGGGCCACCTACAGCCGCACGAGACTGCTTGCCCTCGTCTAAGCCCTCAGGGCGGTGGCCATCACCGCCTTCATTGTCGTACCGGCCAGTGCCCCGGTTTCACTGGTATTCGGCGCAGCGATGGGCCTGCTCTGGTTGTCAACCGTTCCCCTGACCTCGGGTGTGGTCATGGCCCAGTTTGGGCCTCGTCACGCCGGAACCCTGTTCGGAATCGCCTTCCTGAGCCATCAGGTTGGTGCGTTCGTGGGAATTGCTGGTGGTGGCTGGGCGCGAGACGCCACTGGGTCCTACGAGGCGTGGTGGTGGGTGCAGGTGGCCCTCGGAGTCGCTGGGGCAGTCCTCCACATGGACATCGATGACTCGCCGGCTCCTGGCCTGCCATCCCACAGACCACGA
Source organism: Acidimicrobiaceae bacterium (assembly GCA_002687745.1). Classification (GTDB taxonomy): domain Bacteria; phylum Actinomycetota; class Acidimicrobiia; order Acidimicrobiales; family MedAcidi-G1; genus UBA3125. The sequence goes on from NZBE01000031.1 coordinate 46,104, forward strand.
TCAGCCATCTCGTAGAGCCCACGCACCAACAGCGCGCTCTCGCGTATCGATGCCCCCCGACCCATTTCCGGGGCCAGCGGGGTCAGGCGGCGGCCTTCTCCAGGATATGGACCCCACAGGACGAACCCAGGCCGATCACGTGCGCGAGGCCAACCCTGGCACCCTCGATCTGGCGGTCACCGGCCTCACCGCGTAGGTGGGTGGTCACCTCGAAGACATTGGCGACCCCGGTGGCGCCGATCGGGTGGCCCTTGGAGATGAGGCCGCCCGAGACGTTCACGGGGGTGGTGCCGTCGCGGAACGGCGCCCCTGAGTCGATGAAGTCTCCTGCACCACCCCGCTCGCAGAGGCCCAGGTTGTCGTAGTGGATGAGCTCGGCCGTGGCGAAGCAGTCATGCAGCTCCACGAGGTCCAGATCCTCGGGACCGATGCCGGCCTTCTCGTAGGCCTGGCTGGCGGCGTTGCGGGTGAGCGTGTTCACGTCGGGCTGGACCTGACCGCTCTCCACCCAGGGGTCAGAGGTGAGCACCGACGCGGCGATGCGCACAGCCCTCTTCTGGACCCGCTTCGGCATCGAACGCAGGCGTTCCTCTGACACGAGGACCGCCGCAGCCGCACCGTCGCCCGTCGGGCAGCACATCAGCAGGGTGTTCGGGTAGCTCTGCACCGGCGAACCCATGATCTCCTCGAGCGAGAACTCCTTCTGGTACTGGGCCAGGGGGTTCAGGGTGGAGTGGAGGTGGTTCTTGTATGCAACCCTGGCGAACTGTTCAAAGCCGACGCCCTCGTTGTCGTAGGCGTACGCCATCCCCGCCTGGGCGAAGACACCCGGCATCGTCTCCGTACCGAGCACGCCGTCCACGGCAGTCACCGCTCCATAGCGGCCGGCTGGCTCGTAGACGTTGGCCTCCTCCTTGGAGCCGCCCCGCAGCAGGCCCATCTTCCCCATCTGTTCGACTCCGACCGCGAGCCCAATGGAGGCCTCGCCCGCCTTGATGGCCATGTACACGGTGCGGATGGCCGTAGCTCCCGTTGCACAGGCGTTGGTGACGTTGAAGACCGGAATCCCGGTCTGGCCGATCTGCTTCTGGATGCGCTGGCCCATGCTGGTGTTGGCCTGGAACAGGGTGCCGGCAGCCATCACGTCCATGTCCTGCACGGTCACCCCAGCGTCGGCGAATGCCTCAAGGCACACCTTTGCCCCGAGGTCCACCGCGTCGAGCTCGGGGTACCGCCCGAACCGGGTCATGCTGGTTCCAAGTACCCAGACTGAGTCACCTGCCATTGAACCGTCCTTTCGCTGAGTTCATATGTCTGACCGTGTCTGCTCTGTTGACATCTCAGACCGGCCGGTAGCCGAAGGCCACGCACTCGGTTCCGGCGTCATCGGTACCCGCCACGTAGGTCGCCAGGCGCACCTTCATTCCCAACTTCACGTGCTCCGGGTCAGGTGGGCAGTCCACGATGTTGGAGCGGACGGTGGTCCCGTCTTCAGTCTCGACAAGCGCCGACACGTACGGAACGGGAATGCCCGGCGCCGCCCTGTGGACGATGCTGAACGAGCGGAGCACCCCGCGGTTCGAGACCCGGGCGTTGTTGAACTCGACCCTGCCACACCTGGCGCAGGCGTTGCGCCGGTCGAAGTACCTGGCACCGCAGTTTCCACACTCGCTGGCACGCAGGTACGGGCGAACCCCGATCCGGAGGTAGTCGACAATCGGTACCTGCTGGGTGCTGGCCATTGCTTCTCCGTATCGAGAGCTCGAGGTTGCGGGTGGTTCGCCGGAACCCTAATCGTGGCAGCCGGTCAGGCCAGAGTCGGAGCTACCAGCGGCCGTGGTGCACGACGGAGGCGGCTGGCCGCCTGGGCCGGGACGCCGAGGTGCTCGGTCGTTGGGCATCCCTGTCCGGGTGCCCAATGGCTATGGCGCCCGGCGACCGGGCGCTTCCCGGCACCTCAAACCGCTCCCGCACGGCTTCCTCGTTGCCGAACAGGCCGAAGAAGCAGGAGCCGAGGCCCTCTTCGACTACCAGCAACTGGAGAGCCATTGCGGCAAATGCCGCATCGGTCAGCCAGTAGGGAACGGGCCAGTCGGCCATGTCTCCACCCAGGCCGCTTGCTGCCTTGTCGTCCTCGCTGTACCTGTCGAGGTAGACCTCCGGCAGTCCGAACGGGATGACGATGCCGGGGGCTGACAGCAGGCCCGGCCAGGGAAAGCTCCGGCGCTTCTCCGGGGCGAGCGTCGATCCCCAGAACGCCGCAACCTCGTCGGGCCCTTCCAGTACAAGGAACTCGACTCCCTGACAGTTCCCGGCGGTCGGGGTTCGTCGTGCCCGCTCCAGGAGGCTGTCGAGCACGCCGGCGGCCAGCGGCTCACGGGTGAAGGTACGGCAGGTTCTTCTCGCCGCCAGAGCCTCGTTGACCGACATGTCGCCGACCGGCCTGGGAGGCCGGCTCAGAGGAGTTTCTCGAGGCTTTCGGCCATCGCCCATCCGCAGGCAACCAGGACATCGCCACGCTCATGGTCGAGATCCCCGAAGTAGGCGGCGACATCCGGGTCGATCTTCTCGGGTGTGAGGCTTGCATGGTCGAACACACATGGCTGGCTGTCACATCCGGAGGCGAGAAAGGCGCGTTCGTTGTAGGACAGCGACGACATTCCGAACCTCTTGACGAAGCGCCGCCCCCATGCACGTTCCTCGCCGGCGGCCTTGTGGCCGGGGCGGGGCACGACGTCTACAAGCGTACGGTAGGCCTCAAAGCCGGAAGGATCGTTGAAACGGGCTCCCACGACGACATCCTCGTCGGGGAATGCCAGAGCAGCCCTTCTGAGCTTCTCGGCCATCACCGCACGCAGAACCGTGTCGCGCCTGCTTGTTCGGCGAATCGAGGCCAACCCGATAATCACACTCGGGGTGCCACCGATGCGCTCGAGGGTGCAGAAGGCAAAGCCCTTCAGGTGCCCGCCCTCACGGGCGGTGGTCACCAGGACCCATTCCTCGGTCTGCTTTGACAACAGGCCGATTCCGAACGGGTTCGGCCCGGAAGCTGAGAGATCAGCCATCTCCTCGATCTCGGCATCGCCGAGCATCGTGCAATCCTTGGTCTCAACCTCGATTGCCATCGACTCCCGGCCCCTCGCTAGCTGATTGTCATGCCGACCTTCTTGTCCGGCCTGCACCGGGCAATTACAGCGGACACCCGGCCGGATTCGCAAGCCGAACGCCCCTCCATCCTGCCGGAGCACTGCCGCTATCCCAACCCTGTCCTACCTGACAACCTGCTCTTCAGCCGGTCAGAACCGATTCTGCCCCCAGCAACACCCTGATCTCGGCGACGAGACCGCCCGCCGGATCCACGTTGAACTCTGCCGGAAGGCTGAGCACGTGCCTGTCTCCGAGGTGTAGGAACACCTCGGAATCACCGGGGTGGGAGTTCAAGAGGGTCTTCAACTCGTCGATCGCACCCTCGCCGACCTGTTCGAGCGGCAGCCTGATTCGCACCGGCTTTGCGACCCCGATACCCGAGGTGTCGAACACCTCCACCTCCATGCAGATCAACTTCGGGGAATCCTCCCTGGTGTCGAGTCGAGCCTTCAACAGGACCACGGCATCATCAAGCAGCTTGTGTCCGTGCTCCGTCATGGTCTTCGGAAACACCATCACCTCTATAGACCCCTCTAGGTCCTCAAGATCAAAGACCGCCATGAGTTCACCGCGACGGGTCCACTTCTTGTTGAGGTTCGTGACCACCCCACCGACAGTCCGGAACATGCCGTCCTCGGCCTCTCGGAGTTCCGCGATGCTCGTGTCGGTTCGCCGGCGGAGTGCCCCCTCGTAGCCGCGCAGCGGATGATCCGACACGTAGAGGCCCAGCATTTCCTTTTCGAAGGCCAGGCGGGTCGACTTGTCGAACTCGAGGTCGGCGATCTCGGCCCTTTCGTCAAAGGATGGTCCGGTTTCATCTGTGCCGAACAACGACATGACCCCCATGTCATGTTCCCTGCGGCGTGCCAGGGTGTGGTCGATGATCTGCTCGTGGGCATGGAGTAGCCCCTGGCGCGCGTGACCAAGGCTGTCAAAGGACCCCGCCTTGATCAACGACTCGACCGTTCGCTTGTTCAGGACCCCCATGTCGCAGCGTTCAACGAAGTCGTAGAAGTCCGTGAACGGACCCGAGGCGTCACGCTCCGCCTCGATGAGTTCCACAAGGCCGGAGCCGACGTTGCGCACGGCCGAGAGGCCGAACACGATCTGGCCAGGGCCTCCAGCATCTCCGCCCGGCACGGGATTGAAATCTGAACGGGCCCTGTTGATATCGGGTACCACCACCTCGATCCCCAGTATCCGGCATTCGTTGAGGTAGACCCCCGCCTTGTCGAGGTTCGACTTGACGCTGGTCAGCAGCGCTGCCATGTACTCAACCGGGTAGTGGGCCTTGAGGTAGGCGATCTGATATGCGATCAGGCCATAGCCGTAGGCATGGCTCTTGTTGAAGGCGTAGTCGGCGAACTGCTCGATTATGTCGAACAACTCCTCGCCCAGGGCACTCCCGTAGCCGGTCGCCTCGCAACCGCTGATGAAACCGTCGCGCTCCTGCTGCATCATCTCGCGGATCTTCTTTCCGCAGGCCTTGCGAAGGTTGTCGGCCTGTGCAAGCGAGTAGCCGGCGAACTTCTGTGCCACCCGCATCACGGACTCCTGGTAGACCATCAGGCCGTAGGTGTCTGCGAGTATCTCCTCAGCGTCGGGGTGGATGTAGGTAACCGCCTGCCGACCGTTCTTGCGGTCTGCGTAGTCGTTGTGCATGTTGGCGGCCATGGGACCTGGCCTGTAGAGGCCGACGAGAGCAGCCACGTCCTCGAAGCTGGAGGGTGCAAGGGAGCGCATCAGGGTACGCATCGGCCCCGATTCCAGCTGGAACACACCGATCGAGTCTCCCCTTGACAACAGGTCGAATGTGGGTCGGTCCTCGAGGTCCACGGCATCGATGTCGACCTCTGTCCCACTGGTGCGCCTGATCAGGTCGAGCGTGTCGGTTATGACGTCCAGGTTGCGCAGGCCCAGGAAGTCCATCTTCAGAAGACCCAGATCCTCGACCCCGTGCATCTCGTACTGGGTTACGACCGGAGCCTCCTCGGGAGACTGGCCAGACTCGGGCTTGCGCTGGATCGGGAGGTAGTCGGTGAGCGGTTCCTTGGTGATCACCACTGCAGCAGCGTGGATGCCGTCCTGGCGGCGTAGACCCTCAAGGCCCTTGGCGACGTCCACAACAGCCTTGACATCGGAGTCGGTGTCGTACATCTCGCGCAGGTCGGCTGCCGCCTTGTAGCCGTCCCTGTGCTTTTCGGTCTCCTCCAGACATGCTCCGAGAGGCGTGTCCCGACCCATCACGAGTGGCGGCATGGCCTTGGCGATCTTGTCGCCTACTGCATACGGGTAGCCGAGCACCCGGGCTGCGTCCCTGACGGCTGCCCGTGCCTTGATCTGGGAGAACGTGACTATCTGGGCCACGTGGTCCCGGCCGTACTTCTCGGCCGCGTACCGGATCAACTCGTCGCGGTGCCTTGAGTCGAAGTCCATGTCGATGTCGGGCATCGAACTACGGCTGGGGTTCAAGAACCGTTCGAACAGGAGGTCGTAGCGAATCGGGTCCAGGTCGGTGATCCACAGGCAGTAGGCGACAGCGCAGCCGGTTGCACTCCCACGCCCCGGACCGACCCTGATGTCGCTGTCCCTCGCGTACCTGATCAGATCCCAGGTGATGAGGAAGTAGGAGGAGAAGCCCATGTCGCGGATGGTGCGCAACTCAAAGGCCAGGCGGTCAACCACGTGGTCTGGAAGCTCTGAGCCCCAACGCCGCCGGGCACCCTCGAATGTGAGGTGCTCCAGATAGGCATCGTGGTCGTCGAACTCGGATGGAATCGGAAAGTCGGGCAGCTGCGGACTGCCGAACTCGATCTCCACCTCGGAGCGTTCAGCGATCCAGAGGGTGTTGTCACATGCGTCGGGCAGTTCGCGAAACAGGTTCCGCATCTCGTGCGCGCTCTTCAGGTAGTGCTGATCGCCGCTGAACCTGAAGCGGTCCGGATCGCTCACCAGCGATCCGGTCTGCACACACAGGAGCGCGTCGTGGGCGACCGCATCGTCTTGATGTGTGTAGTGGCTGTCGTTGGTGGCCAGCAGCGGGGCGTTGAGCTCCCTTGCGATCCTGATCAGCTGGGGGTTGGTCCGGTGCTGTTCAGGAATCCCCTGGTCCTGGAGTTCTACAAAGAGGTTGTCCCTTCCGAAGATCTCCTGAAAGCGGGCCGCCTTGGCCAGGGCCTCGTTGTAGTTGTCGCGCAGAAGAGACTGCAGCACATGCCCGCCCAGGCAGCCGGTGGTTGCGATGACGCCTTCGCTGTGGTCGGCAAGCACCTCCCAGTCGACACGCGGCTTGTAGTAGTAGCCCTCCATGAACGCCCGGCTGGCAACCTGAATGAGGTTCCTGTAACCGGTGTTGTTCTCGGCCAACATCGTCAGGTGGTACATGAGCTTCCGCCCACCGTCGGTCTCGCCACCGGAGTCGTCGACCCTGCCCCGCCTCGAGGGCCGTTCTGTGCGGTGCTCGTGGGCCATGTAGGCCTCGGTGCCGATGATGGGCTTGATGCCCTGAGCCCTGCAGGCCCTGTAGAAGTCGAGGACCCCGTACATGTTGCCGTGGTCGGTGATTCCGAGTGCTGTCTGGCCGTCGGCGACAGCAGCAGAAACGAGGTCGTCGACCCTTGCTGCTCCGTCCAGCATTGAAAACTCCGTGTGGACGTGGAGGTGGGTGAAGTCGGCGCTCACCTCACACCACTACCGGCGGGAACCGGGGCAACGCGTGTGCAGACCGCCATCTGGAGACCGCCGTCATCAGATATAGGTCCCCGGGCGGGGTTCGCTTCCAGGCCCACGATTCGGCATCGGCTGCGGATTTCCGGGCCCCAGTTGATCGTGGCGCATTCCGGCCAACTGCTGCTGGGCCGCCATCTGCTGGGCGAACAGGGTTGCCTGAATGCCCTGGATGAGTCCCTCGAGCCAACCGACCAGCTGTGCCTGCGCTATTCGAAGTTCGTCGGTACTGGGCGCCACACCTTCACCGAAGGGCAGGATCAGGCGATCCAACTCGCTGCTCAACTCTTCGGAGAGGGCTGATCCCAACTCGTCGACCGAGGTCTCGAAGATCCCCCTCAGACGTCCTCGGCTTGCCTCGTCAAGAGACGACGCCCGCACCTCCTCGAGCAACTGTCGCATCATCGTTCCGACGCGCATGACCTTGGCCGGCTGTCCAATGGCACTGTCGGTGCGCTCGTCGTCATCTGGTACGGCGTCGCCAGGCGCCGTCGTCATCACCTCTGGTTCCAGTGCATCCTGATGTTCCATCGACCTGCCACCACACTCGCTTCCGGGCACTGCTGACTCTAGGCCCGGCGCCACCGGTCAGACGACCGCCCCCAGCGCAGGCACGAGCATCTCGTCGGGGGTGAGGGATCCGTGCCTTCCGATCAACTGGAACGGCATGACCTCTGCCCGGTCAACGAATCCCACGCCCTCGCTGGCCAGCACCGCGACATCACCGAGTCGGCCACGCGCCGCCTCGGTGACAACCGGGCCCAGCCAACCTGTGTCTACGACCTCGTTGGCAGTACGAACCCAGGCAACCTCCCCGAAGGCCTCACGAGCCGCTACCAGCAACTCCGCTGCGGCACCGGGTCTTGCATGAAGCCACCTGAACCGCGCCTCACCGCTCTGCCCCGCAAGAAGTGTCGTCACCTCGGCAGGCAGGTCAATCATGGACTCGCCGACGTGGACCTGTCCGTGGTCTGCGGTCACCATCACCGCTGTTCCGGTCGGGAGTCGGCCAGACAGGTCGGCGATCATCTTGTCGCACTCGGCCAGCTCGCTGTCGTACCTGTCGGCGAGACCGAACTCGTGAGCCGTGTGGTCGATTCCGTCCCAGTAGGCGTAGATGAACGGCTCGCCCACTGATGCCAGGCTGACAACATTGTCCACGAAGCCCTCCCGGTCATTGAACCCGGCCAGTCTGGCGCCGGCCAGATGGGCCCTGGTGAATCCGGAGTCTGCAAATGCACTCCATGTGACAACCGGTGGCCTCTGGGAACCGAAACAGTCGACTGGCTGAATGGCCGCCGGGGCGTGCCTTGTACGGGCATCACCATCTGCGGTGTTCCAGCGGAGCGTGTTCAACACCCCATCGGACACGGCGATCCGGTAGCCGAGCAGCCCGTGCTCGCCAGGAGGTCGACCCGTGGAGATCGATGTGAGGGCTGCGGCCGTCGTGCTGGGGGCCACCGTGGTAATCGATCCTCCGTCCATCGCCGCCAGGGTGGGTGCAACTCCTGTTCGGGCCTCGAGTTGGTTCCAGCCGAGCCCGTCCAGAACAACGAGGACCACCCTGTCGGCCGCCAGGACCGCAGCTGGAATCCAGTCAGGCTGCTCCGTGCCCTCGAGTAGGGCGGGCACGAGGTGGGTTACACACGCATTGTGGTAGTCGGGGGCCAGCGGGAGCGCACGTTCGTTCATGGGGCCCACGACCGTACCGCGAGGCGGGGCCGTCTAGGATCGCTGTCCGTGAAGGTCTCGACCCGTGGCGACTATGCAAGCCGAGCTCTGCTGTCCCTGGCTCTCCACGGCGACGGACAGACCCCCCGGTCGGTTCGCGACATCGCCGATGGAACAGACCTCCCCCAGCCCTACCTCGAGCAGATCCTGCTGGCTCTCAAGGGTGCCGGAATTGTGCGTTCCAGGCGTGGCGTAGGCGGCGGATACGTCCTGTCCCGGGAGCCCGGGGAGATCCTGTTGTCCCAGATTGTCTCGGCTGTGGACGGGCCGATTGTCGCGGGTGACTTCACCGATCCCCACACCGATGGCGCCTGCGACCACGAGGGCCAGTGTGTTCTTCTCTCGATCTGGGCCAGTGCCGGCGTCCACATGCGCGAATACCTGGATTCGTTCACGCTCGACGATATTGCCCGCATGGCCCGGGGGGAGACCGGCTGGCCCGGCACCTGAGGCTCCCCCACCCGGTCAACCCTCGGGATGTCCCAGTCCTGCCAGCAGGTCCTCGAGATCCGCCGGGAGCGATGATTCGAACTGCAGCCGCCTACCGCTCGACGGTTGATCAAAGGCCAGGTACCCGGCATGCAGGAACGGCCGGTCGAGATGGAGTGCGGGCCGGTCACCCCCGTAGGCGGTGTCGCCCACCAGCGGATGCCCGATTGCTGCCAGGTGAACCCTGATCTGATGTGTTCGGCCGGTTTCGAGTCGGCATTCCACCAGGGTCACCTCAGGCACCGACCACTGGCTCCTCACCTCGTAGCCGGTTCGGGCCTCTTTGCCGGAAGCCACGACGGCCATGCGGGTACGGTCACGCGGTGACCGGCCGATCGGAGCGTCCACCAGGCCCCGTGTCTCCTTGAAGCGCCCCCAGGCCAGTGCGGAATAGCGCCGCCCCATAGAGCGGTCCGCCAGTTGCGCCACCAGGCCGTCATAGGCTTCCTGCGTTCGTGCAACCACCAGCAGACCCGAGGTTCCCCGGTCGAGGCGGTGGACGATTCCGGGGCGGGCCGACGAACCCACGCCCCTGATCTCGGGGTTTGATGCCAGCAACCCGTTGAGGAGGGTGCCAGTGTCGTTACCTGCCCCGGGGTGTACGACGACACCGGCTGGCTTCTCAACCACGATGACCTGCTCATCGACATGCAGGACGGCCACCGGTACGCTCTCGTCTGCGACCGGGCCGGCCTCTTCGTCACGACTCAGATCTGTGATCAGGAGTTCCTCACCGGTTCTGACCCGGTAGGAGCGGTGGGTGCAGGGCGAACCGTCAACGTAGATGGCTCCATCGTCGATAGCCGTGGCTGCCCTGTTCCTGCTGACGCCACCCAGCAGCGCGACGGTGCGGTCCAGGCGCTCTCCGTTCAGTGCGTCGGGAATGACCTCTACCGGGCGTCTGTCTCCAGACGGGTTCATGCCGGACCTGTTGCCCTGAGGCTGCCGCGCCACAGGATCAGGACCGCACCTAGCACAACGACCGAATCGGCGATGTTGAAGACCGGCCACCACTGAAGGTCGATGAAGTCGATCACGGCACCTCCCATCAGGCCGTCCTCGGACCGGAACGCCCGGTCTACGAGGTTTCCCAGGGCGCCGCCCACCACGGCACCAACTGTGAGCCTCGCTGCCGGGTCGGCTGTCCTGGCTCCCATGCGTACCAGCAGAATCACCACGCCGACTGCGAGGAGTCCTATGAGGGGACCAAGGCCCTCTCCCCTGCTGAAGGCTGCACCGGTGTTCTCCACGAGGCGAAGGCGGAGAGTCCAGAACAGATCGATAGTGCGCCCGCCATCGAGGGCACCCACAGCCCACCACTTCGTGAGTTGATCCAGAATCAGGACCAGGCTGCCGACCAGCACCGGCAGCCTCCACCGACCTGTCCAGTCGGCTTCGACTGTCAACGTCGCCCCAGGCCTCCGGCCTTGACCTCGACCCGCTCGGCAGCCCAGGGAATCACCTTCAGGCGGGCTTTGGGGATTGGCTGGCCAGACGTGGTGCAGATGCCGTAGATGCCTCTTCGGATACGGTCGAGGGCCGCATCGATCTCGTCGACGGCGTCGCGGGCCTGGGCACTCAGGGCCAGGTCCAGGTCACGCTCAACAGCCAGGGTGTCACCCTCACCGGATTCCTCGTCGAACTGGACGTCGCCGGGATCTCGGCTCTCGAGCAGCGAGTCGGCTTCGGCCTGGAGGGTGGTGGCACTCTGCAGGTAGGTGGCTCGTTCCTCAAGGAGAATATTCTTCTGGGCTTCAACGAACGTCTTGTCAAGACGTGACTTCTTCTTGGCAGGGGCCTTCTTGGCGGGAGCCTTCTTGGCCACAGCCTTCTTCTTGGCGGGAGCCTTCTTGGCCACAGCCTTCTTCTTGGCGGGAGC
>NZBE01000032.1 GCA_002687745.1 Acidimicrobiaceae bacterium
CGGCGCTGGCAGAACTGCGAACACGCCCCTTGGGTCTGGGGTGTGGGCCCTTGAACTCGGGCTTCCAGGGAGCTCTGTCACACCCCCTCCTTACTCTGGGTGGACCACGTAGTCCCACCTAGCGAGCAACCACCTCCTCCCGAAAGGCACGCCATGACAATTCCCACCCTCGTTAACGCTTCTGTCGGCCGACCCATTACCCGGCTCGGCATCTCACTGTTCCCCGTCTATCTCCCAGGCAACCATCTGCCCAAAATAGCTACCGGGCCCGATTCGGGCCTGGTCATCGACGAACTTCCCGCCGCACAGGTTCCCCAACTTGTCGTCATCAACCCCACCGATATCCCCGTCCTCGTCGTTGAGGGGGAGCAGTTCGTCGGCGGTGCTCAGAACCGCACCGCCAACGTCAGCGTGTTGGTGCCTCCCGGTGCCAAGATCGAGATCCCGGTCTCGTGCCTCGAGCAGGGCCGCTGGGGTGCCTATCGGGACTTCGAGTACGGTCGCACGTTCTCCCACCGGCGGGTCCGGCGGGCCAAGCAGCACTCAGTGGCCATGAGCATGGCCATGGCCGGGTCCCGAAGCAGTGACCAGGGAGCGGTCTGGGGTGCCATTGAGAACGAGATCAGGAACATGGACCTCGATGCACCCACGCATGCCATGGCCGATGCCGACCAAGCCTTCGAGCGAGACTGGGATCGGTCCGCAGCTGCCGAGGAGCTTTGTGGCCTAGGGCCACTGCCAGGTCAGTGCGGCGTGGTGGTGACTCACGGTCACCGGGCCGTCAGTGCCGAGGTGTTCGGTTCGCCAGACCTATTGGCTCCGCACTGGAACGCACTGGTCCGCTCGCACCTGCTCGAGCGTCCGACCGCTGGTGACAGGCCCTCGGCTACTGCTGCACTCAAGCTTCTCGGCCGTTTCGCTGAAGCCGAGTCGGTCGACTCACCGGGTATCGGCCTCGGTGTCGAACTACACGTTCGAACGGGCCGGGTTACCGGCCAGGCCCTCACGCTTGATGGGTCAATCGTCCACACGAGCTTGTTCAGGAAGTGACGAAAGAAGTGCAACCAGCCGATCTGTACACATACTGCAGGCATGGACACAACCGACCTGGCCGGACCCGTCGCCAACGTGCGAGTCGCCCCCGCCGACCAGTTGAAAATGGAGGCCCCATGACCCGGTTCTTGTCCAAGTCCTGTCCAAGCGCAGCGAGCATCTCCGTGAAGCTGTAGGAAACTGAGGGATTCCTCCATGCTGCAGTTCTATGCTGGCACCGTGCTCGGCGAGACCGAGCGCGGCAACGAACTGCTGGACGAGTTCTACGGATCCTTTCAACGGTGACGGCCACTCTGTGTGTCGGAGGGGTTTGATCCGGTAGCCGCCGGAGTGATCTTCGAGGACTAGGCCGTCCTGTGTCTAGTAGTACGCCCCCCGGGACTTGAACCCGGAACCTGCGGATTAAGAGATCACAGAAATTTTTCCTCCGGGTCGGCTGGTGCCTATAAGGCCCATGTTCTCCGGGGTCTGTGTCCGGGGAATCGGTTCATGTCCGTCCTGTTTCGTGCAATGTGTGCGACGGGTGTGCATCGCGAGAGGCGGACTGGCATGACAGCCAGAAGGGCGGAACCCTTAGTTCGTTCTTTCGTATCTGGTTTATAGGCGACGTGCTGGTCTGTCGGGTAGCGCCCAGTGTGGCGTGGCATTGTTGAGCCATGTTGAGGGCTACGGGAGCATTGTTGGTAGTGATCTTGGTGGCTGCTTGCGGTGGCCGCGACAATGACGCTGAGTTGGAGGCGTTGAGGGCTGTGGCTCCCACGACGACTGTGGCTCCCACGACGACAACGACAAACGCGCCCACCAGAATCCCTGTTCCCGACCAGGCGGCGCTCGACTCGCTGGTGCTCACCCTCACCCGGGTGGCCACGCTCGATGCCCCCCTCGCCCTCGTCGCCGTTCCGGGTAGCGACGTCCTGTTCGCCGCCGAACGGTCGGGACGGATCCTCACCCTTGCGCCCCGAGGAAACTCGACGTTCCTAGTCGGGGATCCGGTCCTCGACCTCACCCACCTCGTCGACGTCCGCGGCGAGGGGGGGCTCCTAGGCATGGCGATCTCGCCATCAGCCGACGAGCTCTACCTCAGTTACACAGATGAGAACCTCACGAGCCACGTGATCGCAGTCCCCCTCGACGGCATGGAGGCCGACCCGGAAGCAAGGAGGACGCTCCTGACCCTGGAGCAGCCCTACCCGAACCACAACGGTGGCCACCTCGTCGTCGATCCAGAAGGGCGACTCCTGGTCGGGTTCGGCGACGGCGGCCTCTGGTATGACCCCCACGACAACTCCCAGGACCTCGGTACCTGGCTGGGAGCGATCCTGCGCATCGACCAGCACGGCGACGCCCCTTCAGGAAACCCGTTCATCGGCGACCCGGATGCCCTGGACGAGATCCTCCTCTGGGGGCTGCGGAACCCTTGGCGCTTTGCCCTCGACCCGACCACCGGGGACCTCTGGATCGCCGACGTTGGCCAGAACGCCGTGGAGGAGGTTACGCGGATCCCGGCTGCAGATATTGGCCTGGGACTCAACCTCGGTTGGCCCGCATTCGAGGGGGAGATCCGCACCAGACGCCCTGAGCCCGACGAGCACCGACTGCCGGACCTCACCTACGAGCGCACTGCCGAGTCGTGCTCGGTCATCGGCGGCGTCGTATACCGCGGGGAGGCGATACCCGATCTCGTCGGCACGTACGTCTTCGGCGACTTCTGCGACGGCAGGATCCGGCTTGCGACGATCCAGCCGGGTGGGAAAGTCGCCATGCGTCTCACCGACCTGACCGTGCCGCTGTTGGCCTCGTTCGCCGAAGATGGGGCCCGCAACGTCTACGCACTCTCCCTCGACGGCGACGTCCACCGACTAGACGCTGGCTGAATCCCTATCGGCTTTGCGCGCATTGTGATCGCCTGCACCCTTGGGGTGTTGGCCTTCATGCCGTTCTGGAACCCCTACAACCAGAACCTCATGGATAAGTTCTCAATCAGTTTCGTTGTTCGAAGCCACTCGGCGGACTAAATCCCAGATCGGAGCGGAACTCCTCACCGGGACGCATCGTTCACCCCGGTTGATGAGCCAACGCATCCAGTTCGACGTGTTCGAGCCCGAGTCGATCCGCCACTCGGCGGACGACCGTGGTCTTTCCCGAACCGGAACATCCGACAACAGCGACACGCGAAGGCACGAGTCGACGGTAGCCCTCGATGCCCACGCTGGCCTGAAAGGGTTTGGCCGAAGGGATGGGAACCGGTTTTGTCTTATGTGGTACACCCCCCGGAGAGTTCCTCTTCGTAGAGGTCTGAATGGCTTGACCTGCAATTCCGGGGGTGCAAGAATTTCGGTGTTCCGCCGCACGGTTGAGCACCGTGTTTCCTTTCTGTTGTACGCGCCCCGGGGCAAGTCACAGTGGCTGCACTCCACCCCCGTCTCTTGATGGAACGGATACCGGGCCATCGCTGAGAGACGCCTGGGGCTCCGGTGTCGCCCCGCCCGCTTAGGGGAGGGGCGACAGACTCAGACCGTGAATAGGCACGGGGTTGTATTGGTTGTGTTGCTGGCGGCTTCGGCGTGTGGAGGCGGTACGGAAACTACGACACCAGTACCCGGAACCACTGCGGCCGTTCCCGTTACGACCAGCACTACGACGACCCTGGCCTCAACTACAACTCAGGTATCGACAACAACGACAACAAGTCCGCTGACAACGACCCCGCCCACGAGCACAGTTGCCGCCATCACCGGTGACTGGGCTGCTGACTTGTTGTCACAACTCGCCATCAGCGACGAGCCGGCCCCGGTTCCATATGACCGTGACGACTGGGGATCTGGCTGGTCAGATGCTGACGGTGACTGTCTCAACACCCGTCATGAGGTACTCATGCACGAGGCCGCCGAGTCGGTGTTCCTACGCGACGACGGCTGCCTCGTAACCGGTGGGACATGGTTGGCCGAGTTCACGGGTGTGGTCGTCTCCGATCCTGGTGATCTCGACATCGACCACTTCGTGCCACTTGCCAACGCCCACAGGTCAGGTGCCTGGGCATGGTCGGCTGAGACCAAGCGTTCCTACTACAACGACCTGTCCGACCCGCAGCACCTGATCGCGGTCACATCCTCTGCGAACCGGTCGAAGGGATCTAGAGGACCCGACGAGTGGAAGCCTCCTGATTCCAGTTATTGGTGCCAGTACGCGTACTCGTGGGCTGATATCAAAGCCCGATGGGGGCTGACCGTCACCAACAGCGAGATGAACGCCTTGGAGGCAATGCTGGGCGGCTGCGACGTAGTTCCCAGTGCAGGCATCACGACCACAACTGTGGCTCCCGCAACCACTGCTTCCACAACGACGGCACCGCAGGTTGCTACGCCTCCCACCACCACTGGGGGAAACGGTGGCCAACCAAACGGAGGAGGTGCGGGAAAGGGTCGTCCGGCAGACAAATACGCCTGCAATATCGATTCTTTGGGTTACTGCATTTTCACAGGGGCTCCGCACAGAACTGGACTCGATCCGGGGACCGATGACATCGTCGATCGTGACGGGAACTTCCTCTTTCCAGCAGACGAAGCGGTGGTGGTGAATGCCCAAGGCCAAGTGCTCTCGGCGAGAGGAACGCCTGCCTTTGACGGGGATGACCTTCAGAGGGCCTCACAGGATGGACTAAGCGAAGACGAGAAGGCCTTCCAGAGGGTCATGGCAATCATGTTCCCGATCCGGAATGCCCTCATGTACGACATCGCGGCGGTGACCCAAACCGAATGGGATCTCCTCGTCAGCGAACTCAAAGAGAGAGAAATCAAGGAAACAACCTTCACCTCGGGGCCAACGCCCAAAGACAACTACTACGGGCGGCAGGGCATCTTCAACCTTGCAAAAACTCCGGGAGGTAGGGACATCCATCATGACGTCATGAAGTTCCTGGAAGAAGCAGGTCTGTACTTGCTCTGCCACGTGACGACAAATGACTTCGGGGAAATGCTCCAAGAGACCCATCCCGAAGGGCACGACCCCTGCAGAGAAGTGGAGATTTCGACAAGAATCCCCTTCGCCCATCTGGTGTCTACGACCGCCACGACTACAACGGTTACACCACCGGCTACGACCTCCGGGGTACCCGACAACCCGGGTAACACGAAGAACTGCTCTGACTTCTTCAACTACGCTCAAGCCAAGGCTTGGTATGACACCTACTTCCCTTACTACGGCGACGTGGCACGTCTAGATGGTGACAATGACGGCGAGCCCTGTGGGTCACTGCCCGGCGCCCCATAAGACGGCTGCGCGTATCTACACCTAGGGGCTCCGATGTCCCTTGGTCCGCCGGACTTAGCCCATAGCGCCCGTAAATACAGGCCAGAGTTCTTCCATGGTGGTGAACATCCCGCGAGATACGACATCGAGAAGTTGCTTGGCTTCCATCTGAATCGCTGCCGTAGCCGCTGACTCGGGATCTGGATATGTGGTGAGTGCCACGTTGGCGTTCTGGGCGTGGTCGAAACCGATCATCCCCATCTCGCCACCGTTTGAAGTGATGATTTCTTGAACCTGAGCGAAGATCGCGTTTGCCTCGTCTGCATTTGACGCAGCACGAAAGGCTGCGCCCGGCCTGCTCACCGTGATCGTTGTGTAGGACATGGTTCCTCCATTTGTTGTGAAGGGGCGCTACCGGTGAACTTCTGACCAGTCCCACCCCATGGACTGACTCCTTGCGTTTAGTCGTTCAAATGGGAAGTGGCGTCACTGCCCCGGGGGCCGATAGTTCTGGCCTTCCACGGCGTCCCACTCCTCGGCGGTCATCAAAACGTCGGCGGTCATTTCGATCACCGCACCCGTGGGGCCTACCATCTTCTTGATCGCCGCCAGGAGCCTTGCGTCGGCGTTGTTGAGGATCATCGTAAAGTCGTAGTTGGAGCCCGGGAGCATGTAGTAGCCCTCAACTTCGGCACCCATGGATTCGAACATCGCGTGCATGTTGGCTTCCCGAGAGGCCGCGCCTTCAGCGTTGACTCCCTCCCATGCCTCTGGGCTGTACTTCCCACAAACCTGAATCCGTCCCATTGTTGTCCCCCTTATGATCCGGCGACGGCTTCGACCGCCGCTCGCCGGTGAGGTTACAGGTGGGAGTTCAAGTCGACCAGAGTGACCCACGCACCCCGCTCGTACCCAAGAGACGCTGCCCCTCGCCTGACCTGACAGACGCCTAACACCCTGCACTGAGGGGTTTTGCACAATGTGACCTGCCCCAGGAAGCCCACACCAGGTCCTGTCCGAGTCATAGGCATTCCGCTCGTCGGCTGAACTGCGCCTGACGTAGATGGCGGCGGTGTTTCCCATGGACACCTTGGTTAACCCGTCTTGCGGACAATCCACGCTTCTTCGATCGGCCATTGCCTTGCCCAGTCGAGGCTCACGAACGGATAGCGGGTTTCTTCGGCGTCGACAGGTGGTTGAAGTTCGATGAGGTTCTCGACCTCGAACCCGCAGGCGCGCAAGAGTCGGATGCGATCACCATGGGAGATGTGGAACTCGACTCCCGGGTCATCGGGCCACTCATAGCGATGCATGCCGAATTGTGGGCGCTGCAACCGGTCACTAGCTGGCTCGTTGTCGTCGAACACGCAAAGCGCCATCAGCACGGAGTTCCCCAAGAACACCAGGTGGCCTCCGGGGCGCAGCACCCTCGCCGCCTCGGGAAGCCACCGGTACGGATCACACCAGATGGCCGCGCCGTACTCGGAGATAGCAAAGTCGAAGCTATCGTCGGCGAACGGCAACCTCTCCGCGTCACCATGAATGAGCGGAAACCGTAGGTCGAACTCTTCTTGGAAACTCACCGCAGTTGCCAGTTGCGCCGCCGAGTTGTCGATCCCGACCGGTTGTCCGCCACGTCGCGCTAACCACGCCGAAACGTAAGCCGTTCCACACCCCAACTCGATTACGTCGCCGCCATCGAAGGGGTCGATCAATCCAACCTCAGCCTCTGGGACGCCGTAAATCCCCCATCTGGGATGATCGTCACCCCAGGCCCGCCGACCAGCCACCACATACTCGTCAGCCCAACTGTCCCAAACGATCCGATTCGATGCCACGTGGTCGGAAGACTCAGAACGATTCACCCCCATGAGTAGATCACAGGAACCCGTGGGATGATTTACTCACGAAGTTGATTGCCCAGACAACCAGGGTCCAGCACTTATTGCTTATGTCAGCGAGGGCACCTTCCAACCGGTGCTGTCAGTCCGAGTCACCGGCATCCCGCTCGTCGGCTGAACTGCGCCCGACGTAGATGGTGGCGGCGTTTCATTTGGTGTCCATGGGAACCCCTCAGCGGTAGATCGGATTCTGTTTCACCAGCGAGGCCCCTCTGTTTCCTTTATCTGACCTTCCCTAGGAGGTGCACTACTAATCCAGAAGCCCTGCCTGTGTTAAGGCAGAGGCTAAGTGGCCAGTTCGATGGCCACCGTTATGTGGGTGCGGTGCGACACCGGGCCCCATGCGGTCGGGTTGCCGTTAGTTCCCGATCAACTGTTGGGGACGGCCGATTGCCGCACGAGTGGGAACTTGTCACCCACAACATGATCTCCTGACGAGAGCAACGGGTCGATGTAGGTATCCAGCGCCGGCTGCCCGTTATAGGTCACGTCATCACCGAGCCAGTTGACAGAGAACGCGGCCCGTCGACGGTCGAGGCGATTGCCGGGTGCACAATGGAGCGTGTGGGACCACCAAACCAACATGTCTCCCGGCTGCAGGCTCGTTGCCAAGATGCGATCACCCTGGTCGATGGTCGGCAGAGGGAGCTCAGAGCGGGCGTGGCGGTAAGCGGCACTCGGGTCGTTGAAGTCGACAGCGCGATACAGGGTGAACGAACTGTGTGAACCGGCCAGAAAACGCAGTGCCGATTCGAGTGGAATGTGATCCAACGCAACCCAACTATTGACCACCTTCGTTCCATCGAGGGGATAGTAAGAGTGGTCTTGGTGCCATGGCGTGAGCGCGCCGTCGCTGTGAGCTTCTTTGATCAATAGAAAGTCGTAGAACAGTGTCAGGGTCGAGCTGTCGAGCAGTGGCCACACGAGATCGGCGAGAGGTGAATCGAAGATGAACCGCTGGAAGGGTTCCACGGTCTGCCACGCTCCTGAACTGAACGAGAACTGACCCTTGTCACCCTCGCGCTTCACCACCTCGAGGTCGACACTCGCACCGGTTAATGCTGCGACGATTCCGTCTTCGACGATCGAGAGCCACGAGGGCTCGAACGCTCCCCGGAGACAGACGACGCCGTCGTCGTCGAGGGCCTGGCGTGCATCGCCGTCAGCGCTTGCCGAGCCGGCATCGAATGACTGGATCGAACCGTTAACTGCGTCCGTTCCTGCCACTTCCTGTCCTTTCGTTCTTGCGCATTCAGATCAACGTTTAGGAGTCATGCTTGCCGGGAGTCATGCTTGCCGGGGGGCGTACCACGAAACCCAAGAATTGTTTCTGGCCCTTTCGCCCCAAGCGCTCTTGGTACGTTGTCGGCCGTGCAGACACGACGCCTCGGCCGGACGGGACACGATTCGAGCGTTGCAATCCTGGGCGGCGCGGCCTTCATCACCGACACACCGGACGACGCTGAGGGGCTGTTCCTCGAGGCTCTGGAGGCCGGCGTGAACCACCTGGACATCGCTCCTGGCTACGGGTTGGCGGAGCGGGCCGTGGGCCCACACCTACCTGCCGTCCGGCGCCGTCTATTTCTGGCTTGCAAGACGGCCGAGACCGAGCGTGACCGGGCCCTACGCCGTCTCGACCGCAGCCTTGAGCGCCTCCAGGTGGACCATCTAGACCTCTACCAGGCCCATGGGGTCACATCGCTGGAGGTCTTGGATCAACGCGACGAGGCCTTCCAAGTCATCCTGGATGCCCGTGACCGGGGGCTGACCAGGTACGTAGGCGTCACCGGACACGACCTTGGAGCCCCGAGCGCCCACCTAGAAGCGGTCCGTCGTTACGACCTGGATACCGTCATGTTCCCCGTGTACCCGACGGTCTGGTCCGACCCCACCTACCGGGCCGACGTGGAAACACTCCTCGCGGAATGTGCCGTACGGGATGTCGGAGTGATGGCCATCAAGGCCGTCGCTTGGCGCCCCTGGGGTAACCGGACCCCGGATGCGCTGAGTTGGTACGAACCCCACAGGACAGCCGTCGACATAGAACGCGGCGTCCGGTTCGCCCTGTCAACGCCCGGAGTGCACGCCTTTTGTACCCCCAGCGACCCGGGTACGGCCAGACGGGCCATTTCAGCCGCCACCCGGTACGAACCATTGAGCGATACCGAGCGTCAAAGGGCCGTGGAGGATGCCGAAAGTGGGGGAATATTTCCCCTTTCCGAGAAGGCCGTCTCTCCTTGGCGTTGACCCCTTCAGGAAGTAGCGAGAGCAGTGCTCGGCGTTGGCTGCCGGTTTGGCTACCGCAACACCACAGGTCAACCCACGTGCCCGGGTTGGTCGAACCGGTTAGGGGCTCTGACCTGCGAAGGCATTTGGGGCTTCCCCACAGGGCAGCTAACCAAGAACCGCCTCTGTTGCTCTCAGAACCACCCTGGAGGGCAGTTTCAGGCCCTCTGGCATCCCGGGCAGGGTCCTTGGGCCTGCAC
>NZBE01000033.1 GCA_002687745.1 Acidimicrobiaceae bacterium
CCGCTGCTACGCTTTCGGCGATCTCGGGGCTATAGCTCAGTTGGCAGAGCGCCTCCATGGCATGGAGGAGGTCGAGGGTTCAATTCCCTCTAGCTCCACAAGATCCCGGGGTTTCACCTCAGGCTGTCGTCAGCGGCCTGGGGCAGTCGGCCCAGAGGCGTTCGAGGTCGTAGAAGGCCCGCTGTTCGTCGGTGAGCACATGGACCATGAAGCCGCCGTAGTCCATCAGCACCCACTCGCAGTAGTCCGAGCCCTCGACGTTCACAGGCTTGATGCCAGCACCGAGGGTCAGGTGTTCCTCCACCTCGTCGACGATGGCGCGCACCTGGCGGGTAGTTGAGCCGGCTGTTACGACGAAGTAGTCGGTAACGCCGATCAGGTCGCCGACATCGATGATCAGCGGGTCGTGTCCGAGCCTTTCGGAGGCTGCGGTGACAGCCAGGCGTGCCAGCCCGAGATAGTCGACCGCCGCTGAGGCTTCTTCGCTGACGAGAGAAGAGTTGGTGTCCACCTGGAGGGAGAGGTTAACCGGCTCGGGCGGTGAAGTCTGCTCCGATGACCACGGTCAGGTCGGCTGCCGGGCTGGCCCCCTCATCGAAGATGACACCGGCATGGATGGCAACGGCGAGGGCCGTTGCGGCTTCCTGCATTTCGGGGTCCCTGTAGAGGACCCGCGTCTGGATCACGTTGAAGTTCCTGAAGTTGCCGACAACTGCAATGTCGACGCCCGCGGCCCTGACAACCTGTCGTGCGTAGGTGTCGATTCCGAAGTCGCCTGTTCCGTTGAGCAGTCGGACCGTCGGAGCAGATCCGCCAGCTGTCGGGATGGGGAACGGGAACATGGCGTCGGTGATCTGTTCCAGCGCCGCCGGGTCGGCGGCCATTGAGTCTCCGGACATGACCCATGGAGAATCCTCGACCCGTATTTCGCCACGAGCCAGGGTCTCGACCATCCTGACGAGCTCCATGTCGACGGCAGGGAGGTTTCTGGAAGGTTCTGGTCCGGCAGCCACCGCTGAGAGCCATGCCTCCCAGAACATCGAGTGTCTGCGCAGGATCCCGATAGAACCACCCCTGTCCGGGAGTGCCAACAGGGTCACCACGTCGGCTGCAGGGAGGGAGTTGTCCGATGCTGAGAACCTGACGACGCTGGTGCCGTCCTCGATGGTCTGGAACAGATCGTGCCTCAGCCCGATTGGAAGGGGGGAAGCCGGTTTGACCAGGTTGGTCCAACTGGTCGGGGTGAGCGACGCCACCCCTGTGAAATCGGTACCGAGCAGAGAACCCAGAAGGGCCCGCACGCCGTCGATTCCATCGGTTCCATGGATGTCGACGAGACTGCAGGCAGCGCCACCACAGGCATCGACATACAGGTCTCCCGGAACAAGGAGCACGCTGCCGCCTCCCCCGACCCTGTCCGAAACGGCAAGGACGGTCACGCCGACGAGGTTGGCATCTTCGTCCTCGGTCACGACGAGCATCGACCAGGTCTGTTCAACGAACGCCTCAAAGCCGGGTGCCGATGGGTCGGTCACCGCCTCATTGGTCTGACCCTCCTCGCTGTTGAGGATGGTCCTGAGGCCGTCCACCATGAGGGTTCCAGACCAGACGACCGCCACGAGGAGAATAATGGGAAACCCCCATCGCCAGGCTGCCTCAACTGGAGATTCACCGCCCGGTCCCCGGAACCACCGGATCCAGGCCGGGGGCTTCTCCGCCGAGGAACCGGCATCGACGTCCGTCGGCCCGGTCGAAGGCGTCCGGGTCTGGTCCTCGCCGTTCACCGTTGAGTCCGGTAGAGACCGTGTTGTTCGATCAGGTCGGCAACCCCGACCGGAACCTCGCCGTCGACCGATTTTCCGGAGCCGACCCTGTTTCGAATCTCCACCGCCGATATCTGGAGAAGCGGTGCCTCGAGCAGCTCGTAGTTCCATCCACTCGGAGGGCGGCCGCCGTCGTGGCCGGGTCGATCCATGACAACGATGGTCGCATGCCGCCTGACCTCATCTGGCCTGACCCAACTGTCGAGCGCCAAGGCCACATCACTTCCGATCAACAAGAACAGGTCCGCTCCCGGATAACGCTCCTCGAGTTCGAGCAGGGTGTCGGCCGTGTAGGTGGGCCCTCCCCTCTTCATCTCGAGATCGTCTGCCTGCAGTCCCCTGTGGCCCTCAAGGGCTGCCTCAACCATGGACAGTCGAAGCTCGGCTCTCGTCAGGTCGGCTTCGCGAAGGCCACCGACCCCGGTCTTTTGCCACGGATCGTTTGCCACCGTGAAGACAACGAGGTCGAGGTTCAGGCGATCGCGGGCCTCTATGCCTGCCAGAACATGTCCGTTGTGCGGTGGATCGAAGGTTCCGCCGAGAACGCCGATCCGGCGGGGGTTGTTGCCGGGCACGTCGGTGAGGCTACCGGCTGGGCCATTCCTCCGGTTGACACTCACCTGACCTGCGTGTTTCTGCGAGAATCCCTGTTGTCGGCCCTCGCCAGAGGCCTGCTATGACATGTCCTGCTATGACATGTGTCATAGCCCTGCCCCTTCACACGGCAGCCCAGGTGTGCAACAATGGCATTCGGACGAAGGCACCGAAACAAGCATCTGCGCGGATCGCCCTCAGTTCTCCCCCGAAAGTCAGCTATGCGGTGCCGCGCGGCGGTCCCGGTCCAAAGGCATGTGAGTAGACGATGAGTGATTCAGTAGGTCAGTACCTGAACGAGATCGGCATGGTTCCCCTCCTCAACGCGCAGGAGGAACGTGAGCTTTCCCAGACGATCGAAGCCGGTGCAGCAGCACGGGCCAGCAAGGAGGAAGGAGAGACCGGTCGGGAGCTCGACCGTGCGATCCGTCTCGCCGCACGCGCCAAGGACCGCTTCATCCGGTCCAACCTGCGCCTTGTCGTGAGCGTGGCCCGCCGCTACCCGCTGCCTCCCGGCATGGAACTCCTCGACCTCATCCAGGAGGGCAATCTGGGCCTTGAGCACGCTGTCGACAAGTTCGACTGGCGCAAGGGCTTCAAGTTCTCCACCTATGCGACGTTCTGGATCCGTCAGGCAATCGGGCGTGCGCTTGACCAGAAGGCCAGCCTGGTTCGCCTTCCCGGTGACCGCTCGGCGAGCCTCAGGGCAGCCCTGCGCAACGTCTCGGGCAACGGCGACGAGTTGGATGAGGAGCACGCACGCCTCCACCGCCTCACCACCCCCACCTCTCTCGACCGCACCATCGGCGACGACGACAGCAACGAGCTGGTCGACCTGCTCCCCGACTCCAAGCCGGGCCCTGAGCACGAGGTAATGGCCATGGCCGAGAACGAGATGGCGACCCAGTTGCTCGACGTTCTCGACACACGTGCCCGCTACGCCGTCGAGCAGCGCTTCGGCATCGGTGACGGGCGCAAGCGCAGTTACCGCGAGGTAGGTGAGGACCTCGGTGTCACAGCCGAGGCTGCACGGCGTCTGGTCAAGCGTGCCGTGAACACCGTGCGCGATCGTGCCACCGAGGTAATCGACGCAGCCTGAACGGGTGCACCCGACCGGGGCACCTGCGATAATCACCACACCTGTCGACAGCGCCTGCTCGTAGGCTCCACCCCGTGGACCCAACAGATACCGAAGCGTCGGCATCCTCCCCTGCGCCGACAGCCCCCTGGTCGCCCACCTCCTGGCGTGAGCACACTGCCTGCCAGCAGCCCAACTGGCCTGACCCTGACGCCCACCAGGTCGTTGTGGACAGGCTCTCCACCATGCCCCCGCTTGTCTTTGCCGGTGAGGCCCGTGACCTGACAGAGCAGCTGGCTGCCGTCGCCCGTGGGGAGGCGTTTCTGCTCCAGGCTGGAGACTGCGCCGAGTCCTTTGAGACCTCTGCCGACTCAATCCGCGACCGCCTCCGGGTGATCCTCCAGATGGCGGTAGTTCTCACCTACTACACGGGTGTTCCCGTGGTGAAGGTCGGGCGCATCGCCGGACAGTTCGCCAAGCCCCGCAGCAGCGAAACCGAGACGGTCGACGGGGTCGAGTTGCCGTCCTTTCGCGGACACATGATCAACGACATCGGCTTCTCACAGGGCGACCGCCTCCCTGACCCCGAGCGTCTCATGACCTCCTACAACCGGGCTGCAGCGACGCTGAACCTCCTGCGGGCCTTCACCAAGGGTGGCTTCGCCTCGCTCACCAGTGTCCACCAGTGGAACAGGAAGTTCGTGGCTGACAGTCCCGCTGGCCAGCGCTACGAGGCCATGGCCGACGAGATCGACAGAGCGGTCCAGTTCATGGAGGCCTGTGGCATCACCGGTGACACCCTCGCCGAGCTACGCCAGGTTGACTTCTACACCAGCCACGAGGCACTTCTGCTCGGATACGAGGAGGCTCTGACCCGAGAGGACTCCATTGCCGGCGGCTGGTATGACTGCTCGGCCCACATGCTCTGGATCGGCGAACGCACCCGCCAGATTGATGGTGCCCATGTCGAGTTCCTGAGAGGGGTCAACAACCCGATCGGCTGCAAGGTGGGGCCCACCGCAACCCCTGACGAGTTGCTCGCCCTGTGCGACATCCTGGACCCCCATCGTCGGCCCGGCCGGCTCACCTTTGTCACCCGCATGGGTGCGAACAAGGTCATCGACCTGTTGCCGCCGCTGCTGTCAGCGGTGTCTGATGCCGGCCACCAGCTGGTCTGGACCTGCGACCCGATGCACGGCAACACCTTCACCGCAGATGATGGACACAAGACCCGCCACTTCGAGGATGTCCTGGCCGAGGTGTCGGGCTTCTTTGCCGCCCACCGGTTCGCCGGGACCAACCCCGGCGGGGTCCACCTTGAGTTGACGGGCGACGATGTGACCGAATGCCTTGGCGGCGGCGCCGAGGTGCTGACCGAGCACCTCTCCAGCCGCTACGAGACGATGTGTGATCCCCGGCTGAACGGCAGCCAGAGTGTCGATCTGGCCTTCAGGCTGGCTGAACTGCTCCGGGCGACATCCGGTTCGGGTACCTGAGCGACCTCAGACCAGCTTCTCGACAAAGGCCTCCAACTGTCGGAGGTTGCGTACCTCGAATGTGCCCTCGCAGTGGGTCGAGTACTCCCCCACTATCGAGTCGCCTGTGTCCCAGTAGGCGCGGGGCTCAGGGTTCAACCAGTAGACCCTGCGGGCCTTGTGCTGAATCTCCTTGAGTATCCACGACTGTGAGGCGTGGTAGTTGTTGCGTGCGTCACCCAGAACTATGACCGTTGTCTTGGGCCCCACATCGCGTCCGAAACGTTCCCAGAACACACCGAAGGCATGCCCGTAGTCGGAGTGGCCGTCAACCCACACGACGTCTGCCTCGGTGTTGACACGGTGCACGGCCTCGCCGATTTCCTCGACGCCCTCAAAGAAACCGGTCACCTCGTCGAGGCCGTCGATGAACACGAACGACCTCACCTTTGAGAACTGCCCGCTGATGGCGTAGACGAGGTGAAGGGTGAACCGGGCGAACGCCGCCACGGAGCCGGATATGTCGGCGACGACCATGATCTCAGGCTTGGCCGGCCGCGGGAACCTGAACTTGGGTTCGGCGGGTACACCCCCGTAGCTGAGCGAGTGGCGGATCGTGTTGCGGAAGTCGAGGGGCCCCTTTCGGCCGTGACGACGCTTTCGGGCGAGGCGTACGGCCAACTTCCGGGTCAACGGGTGGATGGCCTTCTTCAGGTCAGCCATCTCCTCGCGGGAGGCGTGCATGAAATCGACATCCTCGGGCAGCGGCTTTCGAAGCGTCCTCGCCATTGCCTCCACGCCGCGGTCGGCCACCAGGCGGCGCCTGATCTCGGCTTCGATCTCCTGCTTGAGCTGTTCTATGCGGTCGCTGAACTCGTCTCGTTCGAGGCGCTCCTCGAGCGGGGTGAGGTCCTCGGGCGACTCCTCTCTGGCGGCATCCATGAGGCCCTCGAGCACCCCGTCCAGGTCCAGGTTCCGCAGCGTCCTGTACAGGTAGTAGGTGCCACCGACAGGTCGGCCGGGTTCCATGCCGGCGTAACGCACTACCGCCTGGCGGGCGAGGGCCCGCAGCATTGCCTGATCTCCGTTCATGAGGGCCTTCATGAGCATCTCGGCCAGCTGCTCCGGGGTGAGGCCGGACATGGCCCCTCCGCCGCCCTGAGGAGCACCCTCGGCCGGCGGTCCGGGCTCACCTTCAGGTCCTTCCCCTTCAGCGACCTCGTCGAGCCTGTATTCGTCGCCCCTCATCGAGAAGTACACCTCGAACACGACCTCGAAGGACCTCCAGTGGGAGTGGTTCTTCACGAGGGTCGAACCAAGTGCGTACTTGAAGGCATCACGGTCCGCGATCGGGATGTGGGTGACCGCCTCCATTGCGTCCAGGTTCTCGGTGAGGCTCACCGGGAGGCCGGCCTGACGGAGTTCAACGATGAAGCCTGACAGCAGGTCAAGCAGAGGCGTGTCCTCGCGTCCACCTCCGGTCGGTGGACCCGTCTGTTCGGTAACGGTCATCGACTGGCTGCCGGGGTGGCTCAGGTGTCGTTGTCGACGACAAGGTCGTCGGGCCGGTCGGCGAACTCCTTGACCGCCTTGTCGATATCTGTGCGGTACTTGAGGAGGATGTTGGCGGTATCGGTTGCCGACTGGGCGTCGACCTTGTCTATTCCGAGCAGCACGAGGGTTCTGGCCCAGTCGAGGGTCTCTGACACCGATGGGCTCTTCTTCAGGTCCAGTTGGCGGATGGAGCGCACGATGCGGGCAACCTGGTCGGCGAGGTTGGCGTCGACGCCGGGCACCTTCGCCATCACTATCTCGCGCTCACGCTCAAGGTCGGGGTAGTCAATGTGGAGGTACAGGCAGCGGCGCTTCAGGGCCTCGGACAGTTCCCGGGTTGCGTTGGAGGTCAGGAACACCATCGGCACCTGGGCCGCTGTGACCGTTCCCAGTTCGGGAATCGACACCTGGTACTCGGAGAGGATTTCGAGGAGCAGGGCCTCGGTCTCCACCTCGAGGCGGTCCACCTCGTCGACGAGCAGGAGAACCGGGTCCTCGGCACGGATCGCCTCGAGCAGCGGCCGCGTAAGGAGGAACTCCTCGGAGAAGAGGTCGTCCTCGATCTCTGACCAGTCGCTGTCGTCACCACTGGCCTGAATGCGGAGCAGCTGCTTCTTGTAGTTCCACTCGTAGAGCGCCTTGGACTCGTCGAGCCCCTCGTAGCACTGGAGGCGGACAAGGCGGGCACCGGTGATCTCGGCGACGCTCTGGGCAAGCTGCGTCTTGCCGGTCCCGGCGGGCCCCTCGACGAGGATGGGCTTGCCCAGGCGGTCTGCCAGGTAGACGATGCCGGCAATGCCGTCATCGGCCAGGTAGTTGGCACCTGCGAGTGATCTACGGATGCCGTCCACGTCCTCGAAGCGAAAGTCCATCGGGTGAGCGTACAGACGCTGTGGTTCCCGGCCGCAACCGGGCACTCCGGGTCAGGCGCGCACCTGACCATTTCCGTGGATGACGTACTTCTCGGTGGTCAGTTGCTCGAGACCCATGGGGCCCCGGGCGTGCAGCTTCTGGGTGCTGATGCCGATCTCTGCGCCGAAGCCGAACTCATCGCCGTCCACGAACCTGGTTGAGGCATTGACGAGGACGGCTGCTGCGTCGACCTCGCGTGTGAAGCGTTCGCCCGCGGAGCGGTCCTCTGTGACGATGGCCTCACTGTGGCCCGAGCCTGTCTCGTTGATGTGTGCAATCGCCTCACCGAGGTCGTCGACGACCCTTATCGAGAGCTTGAGGTCCAGGTACTCGGTTGACCAGTCATCGTCTACTGCCGCACCCACTTCAGGCAGGATCCGGCGGGCGCGCTGATCACCCACCAGCTCCACACCCTTGAGTGCGGCGGCAGCCAGCGGAAGGAAGTCGCCGGCCACCGCCTCGTGAACCACGAGGCTCTCGGCGGCATTGCACACCGATGGTCGCTGCATCTTGGCGTTGACGATGATGTCGGTCGCCATCTCGAGGTTGGCTGCTGCATCCACGTAGATGTGACAGTTCCCATCGCCGTCGATGACATACGGGACGGTGGCGTTCTCGAGGATCGAACTGATCAGGGCCGGCCCGCCCCGCGGTATGAGGCAGTCGACGAGGCCGCGCTGCCTCATGAAGTCGACCGCTGCCTCGCGGCTGACGTCGTCGACGAGGATCACGGCATCCTCCGGGAGGCCGTTCTCGGAAACGGCCCTGCGGATCGAACGCGTAATCGCCGTATTGGACGACAGCCCGCCCGATGACCCCCTCAGGAAGGCCACGTTGCCCGCCTTGAGACAGAGGCCGAAGGCGTCGCTCGTGACGTTTGGGCGGTTCTCGTAGATGATCGCCACCACTCCGAGTGGCACCCTCACCTTTTGCATCATGAGGCCGTTCGGCCGGGTCCACTCGGCTGTGACGGTTCCGACCGGGTCTGTCAGGTCTGCGACCTGCCGCAGGCCTTCTGCCATTGCAGCCAGCCGGTTGCCGTCCAGGCGCAGGCGGTCGACCATCTGCCCAGGCGTTCCGGATGCCACGGCACGGTCAACGTCAACCTGGTTCGCAGCCAGGATCTCTGTGGCATCTCGAAGGAGTTGATCAGCAGCGGCACGGAGTGCAGCGTCCTTGGCCACGGTCGAGGCGGCAGCCAGCGCCGGCGCTGCTGCTCTTGCCCGCAGGGCGAGGCCTCTCACCGTTCCGGTCGCGGGTGTGTCCATGGGCGAAGAGGCTAGCGAGGCTGTCGGGGCGGCGGCCTACGCTGAGGGCCTGCGACTAGCCTCGCCGCAATGGACAGGTCCCAGCCGCAGGTCTGCCGGTGAGTGGAGGGAGGCCGCAGGAGCAGTCGGCGACGCGTGGCTCTTCAGCGGTTGCAGGTGGGATCCTCCTGTCACGGCTGGCTGGCCTGGTTCGTGAAGCCCTGTTGCGATCGGTACTGGGACTCGGACCGGCAGCCGATGCCTTCGCAGCGGCGCTCCGGATTCCCAATGTTCTCCAGAACCTGCTCGGCGAGGGCTCGCTGTCGGCCTCGTTCATCCCGGTGTACAGCCGTCTACTCGGCGAGGGCCACGAACGCGAGGCCGGCCGGGTTGCCGGTGCCGTCGCAGGCCTGTTGACGGCCCTGGCGGGAGCACTCGCCGTCCTGGGCATCTTGTTGGCGCGACCTCTGACCCGGCTGCTGGCGCCGGGGTTCAGGGACGAGACACTGGACCTGACCGTTGACCTGGTCCAGATCACGACCGCAGGTGTCGGTTTCCTCGTGCTCTCCGCCTGGTGCCTCGGTGTCCTCAACAGCCACCGGCGCTTCTTCCTCTCGTATGTCGCTCCGGTTCTCTGGAATGCGGCACAGATTGCCGTGCTGGCGGCAGCCATCCTCGGATCGTGGGACCCCGTCGACGCCGCCAGGGCGCTCGCCTGGGGTGTCGTCGCCGGCGGGATTCTCCAGTTCGCTGTTCAGGCTGTGGCTGTGGTGCGTCTGGCACCGGGCATCCGTGTTTCCCTTGCGGCCCGACTTCCATCCGTTGTCGAGGTCCGAAGGCGCTTTGGACCTGCTGTGCTGGGGCGCGGCGTGGTCCAGTTGTCCGGCTACCTGGATCTGATCCTGGCCTCGTTGCTCGTGACGGGCGCCGTGGCCGGACTGTTGTCGGCACAGATGCTCTATGCACTGCCGATAAGCCTGTTTGCGATGAGCGTGGCGGCCTCTGAACTGCCGGAGATGTCCAGGGCGGCCGATTCGGAACTTCTTGTGTCACGATGCCGCTCGGCCCTGAGGCGCACCTCGTTCCTGGTGACCTTCGCAGCGGCCGCCTACGTGCTCGCCGGCGAGGCGATCGTGGGTGCCCTGTTCCAATGGGGGGCCTTTGATGCTGACGACACCAGGGCGGTGTGGCTGGTCCTGGCCGCCTACTCGCTGGGGCTTCCCGCAATCGGCGCGTCTCGCATATTCCAGAACACCCTCTACTCCATCGGCGATACGAGGGGCCCTGCCCGTATAGCTGCGACCAGGGTTGTCGTGGCCGGCGTGGTCGGTGTCGTGTTCATGTTCCCGATGGACAATGTGAGCGTGGTGGCCGGGTCACTCTCGGGGCTGGAGAACGTCTTCGCCGGGGACGGGCCCCATCTCGAGAGCCCGGGAGCTCTGGGCGCACCGCATCTGGGGGCTGTGGGCCTTGCTCTCGGATCCGCTGTTGCGGCATGGCTCGAGTTGGCGTTGTTGACACGTCTCGGCAGGCGAGGCGTGGAGGGCTTTCCGTCTGCCCTTGGGACACTTCGCCCCCTGTTGCCGGCACTGACAGCGGCAACGCCCGTTGCGCTGATCCTGGTAGCCGCTACCGCAGGGCTACCCCCACAGGTGTCCGCACCGCTGGTTCTCACCGCTGCCGGCCTGACCTACACGGCCGTTGCACACCTCACCGGAGTCGAGGAGGCGAAACTTCTGTTCTCACGGTTTGTCGGAAACAGAGGGGGCTGACCCGGATGGGCCGACCTCGAACCCGGCGACCTCAGGGGAGAACCACGAGGTCGTCGGCATGGATGACCTCGTGCGACATGCCCTCGGGCAGTTCGCCGGTCCTGGCCCCCAGGTTGGCCCGGAGCAGCGTGGCATCGTGTCTCACGATGCCCTTGGCGAACACGGCTTCATCAGGGCCGACGACCTCGACTGCGTCACCGACGTCGAACTGACCGCTCGCGCCGACCACTCCGGCCGGCAGCAGGGACACCCGACGCTCCACCAGGGCCTTTCTGGCTCCCGCGTCAACCTGAATGCTCCCTGAGGAGCCGACGGCAAACGCAATCCACAGCCGCCGTGCACTGAGGCGGCCGTCCCGGGCACGCACCACGGTGCCGACACCGGGGGTGTTCTCGCATGCATCTACTACGACACCCGAGCGTCGTGCATCGGCAATGACCGTCCGCACCCCTGACCAGCTCGCGATCTTGGCGGCCGCCAACTTCGACGCCATTCCACCGCTGCCGCGGGCAGAACCGCCGGCACCGGCAAGGTTCTCCAGTTCATGGTCTATCTCGATGATCTCCTCGATCAGGGATGCATCGGCGTCGAGACGCGGGTCGGCGGTGAGGAGACCGGGGGTGTCGGTGAGCAGAACCAGTACGTCGGCCTCGACGAGATGTGCCACCAGGGCTGCTATGCGGTCGTTGTCTCCGAAGCGGATCTCATCGTCGGCGATTGCATCGTTTTCGTTCACGACGGGTACGACTCCGAGTTCAAGGAGGCGTGTGAGCGTTCCCCTGGCGTGCAGGTACTGGGCTCTGACGAAGAAGTCAAGGGGAGCCAGGAGAACCTGCCCTACGACCAGGTCATGTCGTGCCAACTCCCGCTGGTAGGTGCCGATCAGGTTTCCCTGTCCCACAGCTGACACTGCCTGGAGTGTCACCGCGTCCCGCGGACGTCGCTCGCCTCCGAGGCCCAGGTCGGGAAGGCCTGCGGCGATCGCCCCGGAGGTAACCACCACCACCCAGTGCCCCTGTCGGCGCAACTCGGCGACCTCGTCGCAGAGCCCGGCCACGAGGGAGGAGTCGATCACACCCTCTTCGTCGGTGATCGATGACGTTCCGACCTTGACCACGGCTGTTGTCCGCTTATCTGAGTCCATTGTCACTCTTCGTAGTCGAACTCGAGTCGACCGATCCGAACAGTTTCTCCTTCACGCACGCCGGCACGTGAAAGGGCCCTGTCGACACCCATGTTCCTGAGCCTTTCGTGCAGGTAGTCGAGGGCCTCGAAGTTCGTAAGGTCGTTGAGGTTCGTGACCAGCTTCACCCTGCGGTCGTTGATCTCCCAGGTGCCGTCGTCGCCCCTCTCAACTGCGATGTCGACCGGCTCGGGCCTGTGCACGACAACAGCGGGCCGCCGCACGATGGTCTCTCTCGCCTGAACCACCAGGTCTGCCAGGCGGTGGACCAGCGGGTCGAGGCCTTCGCCGGTCATCGCCGAGAGGCGGTCTCCGTCAAATCCCTCGCTGGTGTCGGCCACGTCGGCCCTTGAGCCGATGACCACGCGTGGCCGGTCGAGGAGGTCCGGTTTGTAGGCCTCCAGCTCCCCGAGGAGCACGCTGAGCTGCTCGTCGGGTGGACGCTCGGCGGTCGGGGCCAGGTCCAGCATTATGAGGAGACCGCGGGCCCTCTCGATATGGCGTAGGAAGCGGTGTCCGAGGCCGCGCCCGTCGCTGGCACCCTCAATGAGGCCGGGGATGTCGGCGACCACGAACTCTGTCCTGCCCTCGGGACGGACAACTCCGAGGCTGGGTTCGAGGGTGGTGAACGGGTAGTCGGCGATTCGGGGCCTGGCCGCTGAGATTCGCGAGATGAGGGTGCTCTTGCCGGCATTCGGGAAGCCGACGAGTGCAACATCGGCCATCAGGCGCAGTTCCAGCCTCAGCCAGCGCTCTTCCCCCTCCTCTCCCTGCTCGGCAAATGACGGTGCACGCCTCCGGTTGCTCAGGAACTTCGCGTTGCCCCGGCCGCCACGGCCACCGTCACCTCCGAGCCAGCGGTCCCCGCTGACCAGGAGGTCCGCCAGGACCTGCCCTGAGTAGAGGTCATGGACCGTGGTTCCCTCGGGGACCTTGACCACAAGGTCGTCACCTGAACGACCATGACGCTTGCCTCCCGAGCCGTGGCTTCCGTTGCCGGCCCTGCGGTGGGGATGGTCGCGAAAGGCCAACAGGGACGCGACATTGTGATCGGCCTCCAGCCAGACGCTGCCGCCGCTGCCGCCGTCTCCGCCGTCGGGGCCGCCCTTGGGCACATGGGCCTCCCGGCGAAACGACACGGCACCGGCTCCACCGTCGCCTCCGCGCACGTTCAGCCCGCACTCGTCCACGAACTGCGACATTCCATCAGCCTACTTAGGGCACCGGGCGTACCCTGATGTCAGTTCCCCTCCGTATGGTGTCTGCATGGCGACAAGGGAGGACTACTCCGCGACACACGGCGGCAGCGAGAGGTCGGAGCGGTGGGCGTCCACAATGGATGGCAGCACCGCCGCAGGCACCCCCGAGGGGGTGCGTACCGCCCATTCCGACAGCACCGCCTGCGCCTCCTCCTCTGGCCTGTTGGACCGCGAGTCCCGCGAGGGCGACAACGAGTCCCAGTTGTCTGCCGATGCCACCAGGGTCGTCGGTGCCGGCAACCGCCTGGTCGAGGAACCTGCCGACCACCTGCGTACCTGCTTCGAGCGCGACCGTGACCGCATCCTGCACTCCACGTCGTTCCGGCGTCTGGCCGGCAAGACACAGGTGTTCGTGTTTCCCGAGGACCACCAGCGCTCACGCCTCACCCATGCGCTCGAGGTGGCCCAGGTCGCCACCTCGATTGCCCGGGCACTGCGCTTGAACGTGGCCCTGGCCGAGGCCATTGCCCTGGGGCACGACTGCGGCCACGGACCCGGTGGGCACTCCAGCGAAGACGCCCTGTCGCCCTACCTTGAGGGTGGCTACGACCACGCGATCTGGGGTGCCGATGTTGCCCTGTCTCCCCTGAACCTCTGCTCAGAGACCCTCGACGGGATCCGCAACCACTCCTGGTCCAGGCCCGCTCCGTCAACCCCCGAGGGTGAGGTTGTCAGTTGGGCGGATCGCATCGCCTACGTCTGCCACGACTTCGAGGATGCCGAGCATGCGGGGGTGGTGGGTGCAGCCGACCTGCCTCTCCTTGTGAGGGAGCGTTGCGGCACCAAACGCCGCGAGCAGTTGGCGGCGTTCATCAACGGCCTGTTGTCGGCCACCAGCCGAACCGGCCGAGTTTCGATGGAGGAGCCGATGGCCGAGGCGCTGGCGGCATTCCGTGCCTTCAACTACGAAGACATCTACCTCCGTCCGGAGTCTGTGGAACAGGCCCGCCGGGTCATCGACATGCTGCGGGCGCTGGTGGACCACATCAGCGCCAACCCCCAGCACCTGCCCGACGATGCGGACATGTCGGGTGCGGATGCCACCCGGATCGCCACTGTTGGCTACGTGGGCGGCATGACCGACCGGTTCGCCTGCCGTAGCGCCGTGCGGCTCCTGGGGTGGCCAGTCGACAGGCTCCCGGCAGGCCTGGACCTGCGCCCGTGAGTAGGGTCAGTCGGTGAGGATGTCGACGAGCTTGCGCCCGCCGCGGTAACCGAACTTGACGACGCCGTCGGCTGTGGCAAACAGGGTGTCGTCGCCACCGCGGCCCACGTTGGTGCCGGGATGGAACTTGGTGCCACGCTGGCGCACGATGATGCTGCCGGCGGTTACTGCTCCACCGTCGAAGACCTTCACGCCCAGACGCTGAGCGTTGGAGTCGCGTCCGTTATTGGTTGAGCCGCCGCCCTTGGTCTTTGACATGTGGTCAGCCCCTCTTGATTCCGGTGATCTCGATCTCAGCCAGGTGCTGGCGGTGGCCCCACCGGCGACGCTGGTTGCTCTTGTTCTTGTAGGTGAAGGCGTTGATCTTGGGTCCGCGGGCATCGGCCACGACGCGAACGCTCACTGCCGAACCTGCGAGTGCCTCGGGAGTGGCGAGAACGTCGTCGCCGTCGACCAGCATGATCGGTTCTAACTCGATGTCGGTGCCGAGATCGCCGAGGCGCTCAACGACGACACGCTGGCCCTCTTCGACCCGGTACTGCTTTCCGCCTGTGGCGATTACTGCATACATAGAGCCTGCAGGCTATCCGGGAGGCTTATCGACACCACCGTGACCGATGGCTCGTTGCTCGCACGAAATGGGGCCCTTCTCATCGCCTACCGGCCCTTCCGGAGCCGGCCAGGAGCTTGTCGTCGAGTTCGACGCCATGGCCACCACAGTCGTCACAGATCGACGAGAAGGACTGCAGAAGTCCCTCACCGATGCGCTTGCGTGTCATCTCCACGAGCCCCAGGTCGGAGATGTCAAAGACCTGTGTGCGTGTCTTGTCGCGACCGAGCGAGTCGCGCAGGGTTCGGGCCACGTTCTCGCGGTTGGACTTGACCTCCATGTCGACGAAGTCGATGACGATGATGCCGCCGATGTCCCGTAGGCGCAGTTGGCGTGCGATCTCCTCAGCGGCCTCAAGGTTGTTTCGGTACACGGTCTCCTCGAGGCTTGACTTGCCGACGTTCTTACCGGTGTTGACGTCGACCACGGTGAGGGCCTCGGTCGTTTCGATGATGAGCGACCCGCCTGACGGCAGCCAGACCTTGCGGTCGAGGGCTTTTCGCAGCTGCTCATGAACGTGGTGGAGTTCGAACAACGGAAGGGTCTCGACCTCGGGGTCGTGGTAGGTGATCCGGTCGGCAAGCGCCGGGTTGATGCTCTCCACGTAGGAGCGGACCTGTTCGTACATCTCCCGGTCGTCGATGACCACGCCACGGAAGTCCTTGTTGAACTCCTCGCGGATGAAGCGGAACGCCATCTCGGGTTCCCTGTACAAGAGGCTCGGTGCCTTGGCATTCTTGGACATGGCTTCGATCTCGTCCCACTGGGACGCTAGCCGGCGGACATCGCGGGCGATCTCCTCCTCTGTGATGTTCTCGGCTGCGGTGCGCACGATGATGCCGTGCTGTTTGGGCTTGACCTTGTCGAGGATTGATCTGAGGCGCTTGCGCTCGCTGTCCGGCAGCCGTTTCGAGATTCCGTAGGTGGTGCTGTTGGGCACCAGGACCACGAAGCGTCCCGCCAGGGAGATCTCCTGGGTCAGCCTGGCCCCCTTGTGGGCGATCGGGTTCTTGGTGACCTGGGCGATGATGGTCTGTCTGGCCCGCAGGACCTGTTCGATGCGGGGCTGCTGGCCTCCCTCCATATCGTCGGCGTCGAACTGCAGGTCTCCCCGGTAGAGCACGGCGTTCTTGGGTGTGCCGATATCAACGAACGCCGCCTCCATGCCGGGCAGAACATTCTGAACCTTGGCCAGGTACACGTTTCCGTGAATCTCACCGCTGTCGTCGGCCGGCCGGGACAGGTAGTGCTCGATGAGCGCCCTGCCCTCGAGTATCGCCAACTGGGTAGAGCCGTCGGAGACGCTGACACACATCAGGTAGCGGCCGATCGGCCTACCCCTGCGTTCACGTCCGCGTCGGCTCCTGAGGGTGGCCTCGTCCAGCTCGATCGGGCCGTCGTCGTGGACGGCCCGCACCGGCCTCGCCTTGTCTCCACCCTTGCCACCACCCTGGCCGCCACGGCCCCTCCGGCGTCCGCCGCGGCGGCGTCGACGCTTCCGACCACCGCCTTCGCCGTCACCTCCACCTCCGCCGGAACCGGACTGTGAGGTCCGGTTCTCTCCGCCGGGCACCTGTGGTGCCGGCCGGCTGTCGCCGATCTGAGGCTTGGGTGCCGGCCGGCTGTCGCCGATCTGAGGCTTGGGCGCCGGCCGGCTGTCGCCGATCTGAGGCTTCTGGTCAGCCTTTCCGGCAGATGCCGGTTGGCCCTGTTGTGTGTTGGCTGGCGATGCCGCTGCCGTTTCGGCTCGCCCTTCGCCGCCTGTGTTCTCTGACATCTTCTGTTTCCCTTCTAGTCACGCTCGCACCTCGGCGAGCGGGGCAGGGGCGGCATCGACCGATAGCGGCTCGATGCGATCGTCTCCCTGCGACATCCATTGGTTCATCCTGCACACCGATCGGGCCACAAGTGGCGGATCCATTGCCGCCAACATCTCATCCGGTCGAAGTGCCCGGGGTTGAGTGCCGAGATCGGCCGTCAGCCGAACCCCGTCATCTGTCTCCCCTGTGACGTCGAGCGCCAGCACCTGGTGCCGGATGTCTTCGGTGACAACCTTGCCCTTGCGCTCACGCTCGACGACGATCTCATTTCGTGACAGGAGGTCTTCCACCCCTGCTGCCACCTCCTCGACACCTGCCGGGTCGACGAGCATCCCCCAGGTGCACGACGTAACAGCCTGCTGGAGCGAATCTGCACGGCGATCCACTGGTGCAACCGCCATCACCTCGAAGCCAGCCGGAAGGGATGCATTCATCCGGTTGCACATTGCCTCAGCCTCGACCGCCCCCCAGCTCGAGTCATCGGTCGGCTCCAGCAGTTCAACTTCGAGATACTCGGCATTGGACTCGTAGCCGGTTGACAGTGCCAGACCGAAGGAGAGCTTCGGACGCGGCGAGAAGCCCTCGCTGTAGGCCACCGGCAGGGAGGCCTTTCGCAGCGAGCGTTCCCAGATCCGGGCAACGTCACGGTGACCGACGAAGCGGACCTTTCCGGTCTTGGAGAACCGGACCCGGAGGCGCATCAGGACCGCGCTCCTGCCGTGACCCTCGGACCTGTGCCCAGGGACACCGGAACAGCATGGTCGCCGGGTGCCTGGCCTGTCCCCTGGCTCCCGCCCCCCGGCGGAACAGCCGATGCCACGATGTGTTCGATTCCGTAACCCGTGCACGCTCCGCAGTCGTAGCAGGGAGTCCAGCGGCAGTCCTCGAGCCCGACCTCGTCGAGGGCGTCACGCCAGTCCTGCCAGAGAAAGTCCTTGTGCAGGCCGGCTGACAGGTGGTCCCACGGAAGCACCTCGTCCTGGGTTCTGTGTCTGTACACGTACCAGTCCAGCGACAGGCCGTTTCTGGCCAGTGCATCCTCCCAGAGAGATACGTCGAAGTGCTCGCTCCACTCCTGGAAGACGCCGCCGTTCCTCCACACGTCCTCGATGACTGCGCCGAGGCGACGGTCTCCCCTGCTGAACAGGCCCTCTACGACGGATGCACGCGCGTCGTGCCACTTCAACTTCACACCGTTGAAGGTCCTGCCGCCGCTCCGGAGACCATCGCGGAGTAGGCCGATCTTGCGGCGCAACTCGGTCTCTGTGTTCTGTCCGAACCACTGGAACGGCGTGAACGGCTTGGGGACGAAGCCACCCAGGGAGATCGTCACCGAGGGGCTCCGATGGTGCTCGCGTCCGACATCGATGCACTTCCTCGCCAGATCCAGGATCGCAAGGGTGTCCTCGTCGGTCTCGGTCGGGAGTCCGGTGAGAAAATACAGTTTCGCCCGGCGCCATCCCTGGGAAAACGCTGAGCCGACCGCTCCGTAGAGGTCCTCTTCGTTGATCAGCTTGTTGATGACCTGGCGCAGGCGCCACGTTCCGGCCTCGGGGGCGAAGGTCAGGCCGGTGCGCCTGGCCTTTTGGATCTCGGCTGCGATTCCGACCGTGAATGCGTCAACCCGCAGGCTCGGCAACGACACCGACACCTGGCCACAGACATCGTCAGCGACGGCTGTTGCGACAACGTTCTCAATGCCGCTGAAGTCAGCTGTGCTGAGCGAGGTGAGGGCCACCTCGTCGTACCCGGTTCGGCGCAGGCCTTCGGTGACCATGGTCCTGACCTGCCCTGCAGGTCGTTCCCGAACCGGACGGGTGATCATTCCGGCCTGACAGAAACGGCAGCCACGTGTGCATCCCCTGAACACCTCGACGTTGAGTCGGTCATGGACCACCTCGGTGAGCGGCACAAGTTGGTTCTTCGGGTAAGGCCAGGCGGCCAGGTCTGCGACCGTCCGCTTCTCGACCACCTCGGGTATCCCGGTCAGGCGCGGGGCAAGCGACACGAGCCGATCGCCATCGAACTGGGCCTCGTACATGGAGGGTACGTACACGCCTTCGATCTGGGCCAGTTCCCTGAGCACTCCGTCGCGCGATGTCCGGCCCGAGGCCTTCCACGCAGCAACCACCTCGGAGATCTCGGAGACGACCTCTTCGCCGTCTCCGAGAACCGCAGCGTCGATGAAGTCGGCCAGGGGTTCGGGGTTCAGGGCGCAGTGGCCACCGATGATGACGAGCGGGTCATCGGCTCGGCGCCCGGTCGTGTGTAGCGGCACGCCAGACAGGTCCAGGCATTCGAGGAGGTTTGTGTAGACCAGTTCGGAGGAGAGGTTGAAGGCCAAAATGTCGAACTCCCCCGCTGCGCGGTGGGTGTCGACCGAGAACAGGGGCAGCCCGGTTCTGCGCAGCACACCCGCCATGTCTGTCCATGGCGCGTAGGAGCGCTCAGCGACCGCATCGGGCCGTTCGTTGATTATCTCGTACAGGATCTGAAGACCCTGATTGGGGAGCCCCACCTCGTAGGTGTCCGGGTAGATCAGGAGCCAGGCCGCCTTGTCGGGACGGTGCTCGGGGATGATCATCCCGTCTTCACAACCGATGTAGCGGGCCGGCTTCTGGACCTCGCCGAGAACACGCTCGAGCTCGGGCCAGAGCGAACTCATGACCCGGTAAGCGTATCGAGTGTGGTGACCGACGGTGCACGGCCACCCACTCCCCTACAGAGCGGACCGTACCCTGTGGTGGTGGCGTCTCATGTGGACGCTCTCGACGAGCCCGAGCGCAATGAAGGTGGTCAGAAGTGAGGAACCTCCGTAGCTGACCAGGGGCAGGGGAATCCCGGTGATCGGCATGATCCCTGTTGACATGCCGACACTCTGAAAGACCTGGAACAGGAGCATCGAGAAGACGCCTGCAGCGAGCAGCATGCCGAACCTGTCATCGGCCAGCCGACCGATACGCCAGACCCGGGCCAACAGCAGGGCTATGAGGCCAAGGACCAGGGCACTACCGACGAAGCCGGTCTCCTCGGCCACGACCGTGAAGATGAAGTCGGTCTGCTGCTCGGGCACGAGGTCTGAGATGTTCTGGGTTCCCTCGAACAGGCCCGTCCCGGTCAGGCCACCGTTGCCTATGGCCACCTGAGCCTGTTCGAGGTTGTAGCTGGCCGCTGTGTTTGCCTCGTCGTCGACGAACACCAGGAGGCGCTTCACCTGGTAGTCGGCCAGCAGGTCGGACTGGAGGACCATGACCATCCCTGTCACGAGCATCAAGCCGAGGATCAGCAGATGGCGCCCCCTGACGCCGGCGACGAGGACCATGCCGGCGGCGATGGCCCCGTAGACGAGGATGGTCCCGAGGTCGGGTTGCATGAGAATCGCACCGACCGGCACGCCGACCAGCAGAACGGCCACACTGAGCCGGGCTGCACCGACGTCCTGTACGGCTCCCAGCCATGCAGCCAGAGCCACTATCACGGCGACCTTGCCGAACTCGGAAGGCTGGAACTGGTAGCCGGCGAACTGGAACCAGGCACGCGCACCCTTCACCTCGGTTCCGACCACCAGTACGCCGGCGAGCAGGACCAGCAACCCCAGGTAGACCGGCAGGGCAAGGCGCTGTGCCCAGCGGTGGCCGATCCAGGACGTGACCAGCATGACGGCTGCGCCGATGCCGACGTAGCCCATCTGCCGGTTGAGGAAGTACACGTCAGCCGGGCGCAGGTCCGTGGCCGGCCCCCTGGTCGCCGAGTAGACCATCACTATTCCAATACCGGCTATGGCGAGTGCCAGCAGTGGTAGAAGCAGGTCGATGTGCCGGAGGACAGTCGGCCTGTCGAAACGGGGCTTGCGGATGTCGACCATCAGCCGGCCTCGAGGTTCAAGATGAGCTCATCGACCAGGGGGCCGCACTCGACCTCCTCGCCACGCACCCGGACCACCCCGTCGGCGTCGAGGACAGGTCCACTCTCGGGATCGGCTGTCGGGTCGACTCCCTCGAGGCGCTCGAGGGTGTCGCCCGTGACCCACTCGTGCCATGAGACGCAGAGAGGAAGGGCAGCCGACCGTGCGTACCGGACTGCCGCAGTGGGGGCCTCGGCGACCGTTCCGGTCAGCACGGGTTCGAGTACCCGGGCGACGAGTGGTGCCGCAACCTGGCTGCCGAAGCCGGCTTCTTCCATGACGGCCACCATGACGTGTGAAGGCGCCCGGGCTGGCCCAAACGCGGCAAACAGAGAGGTGTCGGCCTTGCCCCGAACCTCGGCGGTTCCTGTCTTGGCGGCTACCGGATACTCCTCGAGCGGGAAGTAGACGCCGTTTGTGGCCTCTGAGTTGAAGGCCCAGTAGGCGGTTCCCTCCGGATCTGCGGTAACCCCCGAGAGACCCTCGAGGACCAGCTCACGGAACTCCGGGTCAATCTCGACCTGCGAGACGGCCCGTGCGCCGATCGTGCGGACCGTCGCACCGTCCCTGTCCACCACACGACCAACAAGCGTGGGCGCCATGCGGGTACCACCGTTGGCAAAGGTGGCGTAGGCGTTGGCCAACTGGACCGGGGTGACGAGGACGTCGCCCTGTCCGATGGCGGTGTTCACGTTGTCTCCGGAATACCACTCCCCGAAGGGG
Source organism: Acidimicrobiaceae bacterium (assembly GCA_002687745.1). Classification (GTDB taxonomy): domain Bacteria; phylum Actinomycetota; class Acidimicrobiia; order Acidimicrobiales; family MedAcidi-G1; genus UBA3125. The sequence continues at coordinate 21,120 of NZBE01000033.1, forward strand.
AACGCCACAGGATTCTCCTCGTGCCTCTGCTGCCGATTCGCCGGGGTCGGCATGAAGCCGGCCTGTTCGAACGGCAGGGGCACACCGCTCTTGTGGCCGAGGCCGTACCTGGTGGCTGCATCCTGGATGGCCGTCTCTGTGTGCAGGGGATTGATGTAGACGGACTCACCGATCGTGTAGTAGTAGACGTCGCTGGAAACCGTGAAGCTCCTGGGAAGGTCGACGTTCTCGTAGGTCTTGTTGCCGGCATTCCTGAAGACACAACCGCTGGCCTCCTCTTCCTGATCCTCGGCATCGGCCCTGCAGCTCTGTAGAAAATAGAAGCCGGGATCTTCCCAGAGCTCATCTGCCTCCGGCACCCGCCCGACACCGAACACCTCTTCATGCCATGCCGCATGGGCTGTGAAGAGCTTGAAGGTTGATCCGGGTGCGTATTCACCCTGGATCGCCCGGTTGAACATCGGGAGGTCGTTGGCCGGGTCGTTCAACTCGGCCCACCGTGCGAGCGAGAACCCCCCGATGGACTCGTTCGGGTCATAGGACGGATAGGAGGCCATCGCCACGACGCTTCCGCTGATCGGGTCCATGATGACGACGGCGCCGCCTGGAACCTCGAAGTCGGGCGGTTCCTCCGTGGAGCCCTCCTCCTTTTCAGGAATCACAGCACGTGCCAGAGAGACGGATCGTTCCAGTTCGGCCTCAGCCAGCCACTGGACGTCGATGTCGAGCGTCAGGATCACGTCATCGCCGGGAACCGGCGACTCGAACAGGTCCTTGCGTTCGCGCACGATCTCACCGCGCCGGTTCACCTCGACCACGCGTCGGCCGGCGACACCGCGGAGATCATCCTCGAACATGAGCTCGATTCCGGCCTTTCCGACCTCATCCCGGAGCCGGTACTCCTTGCCGGGCGGCGGGTTCCGTGAGGCCAACTCGGCGTCATTCACGGGGCCGACCCAACCCAGTACGTGGGATGCCAGGTCTCCGTAGAGATAGGACCTGACGGTGCTGTCAACGACCGTCACACCCGGGTACACGTCGCCACGTTCGCCGAAGAAGATCAGGAGGTCCTCGCTCACATCCAGTGCTATGGGAATGTCGTCGTAGTAGCCGAAGGCCCGGTTGGCAAGCGACGCCTCGATGTCGCTGACCTTGATCAGCTGTCCGGAGCGGTTCACCTCGACGGCGATCCTGGTGAGCATCTTGCGACGCTCAGCGGCATCCAGGTCTGCCTCATCGAGTTCACGGGGGTTGATGGTGATCATCGTCGTGAGGCGGTTCCCGACGAGGGTCCGACCCGCTACGTCGAGGATCCGCCCTCTGGGGGCAGGCACGTCGATCACACGGGTGATGTTGCTCGCCGCCACTGCAACCGCCTGCTCGCTGATCATCACCTGCAGGTACCAGAGCCTCGCTCCGAGGGCACCGAACAGTGAGATGGCCACCACGGCCAGCACACGCATCCTGTATCGGGTGATCTCGTCCATGGCGTTCGTTGACGGTGGTCAGGAGCCGACGGCTCGAAGCTTGATGTCGGGCGGAAGGCCTCCGAGGACAGCCCACCGGACAGCACGGTTGACCGGGGCAGCTATGGACGTGGTCATCACCGCCGCTGTGATGATCCGTGTCAGGAAGGTGCCGGGGTCGTATGGCGACAGCCCGAACAAGAGCCCGACGGCAGCGACCGTGCAGATCCCTGCCGCTGCCGCCAACAGCAGCGCAACGGCGTCGGCAACGGGCGCAGATCGGACCATCCGCTGTTCGAGGCTGCTCACCGCCACCGCAAGAGGTGGGAACACGAGCGCATGGAGGCCGAGCGGGACCGACACGAGGGAGTCCTGCAGGAGACCGGCAAAGAACGCTACGAGTGCACCCCTCTCGGGACCGCCGTGGAAGCCGGCGAGGATCGCGATGATCATCATCAACTCGACTGTGGCCCCCTGGATCCGGATCTCGGTGAGCAGGGTGGCCTGGGCGACGAGCGCTGTCAGCAGCACGGCTACCACCCGGAGTCTGCTGCTCACGGCCCACCTTCAGACTTCCGGGCTGGCAGGACCACCTTGAGGAAGCTCAGGTTCTCAAGGTCTGCTGCCAACCCGACGATGATGGACCGTCGGTAGTCGGCGTCTGGGTCAGGGTCGACCACGCGCCCGACCGGGATGTCGCTGGGGAACACGCTGCGCCCACCCGAGGTGACAAGGACCTCGTCGTTGTCGACCTGGGCGTCGAGGCGGACACCTGACTCGATCCTCAGGATTCCCTCTGTGCCGGTGCCCCTGGCGAGGCCTTCGTCCTGGGAGGTCACGAGACGGACACCGACCCTGAAGTCAGGGTGGGTGGCGAGTTGCACCAACGAACGTGACCGGTCGACCTGTTCGAGACGACCGACCAGGCCGGCCCCGGACACCACCGCCATTCCCTCCTCCAGGCCGTCGTCCGTTCCCTTGTCGACCTCGATCATGTGGGCCGAGAAGTTTCCGGGAGGCTGGCCGAGGATGCGCACCACGACGGCATCGAAGTCGGAGTAGGCGATATCCACCTCGCTGAGGAGCCTGTTGAGCAGTTCGGTGTCTGCCTCGGATGTGAGTGCGTTACCGCGCATCCGGGCCAGTTCAACCTCAAGGCGTTCGTTCTCCATCCGCAGGGCCTCGAAGCCGAACACTCCGTTCCACGCGGTCTGGACAGGATCGGTCAGGCGGTCGCTGAGGCTGCGGACCGGTTCGATGATGTCTCTCACGCCCTGCTGGAAGGCATCGAGTGGCTGGAGTCCCCGGAACTGGAGCGTCAGGAGGGTTAGCGCTGCCACAAGGAGGATGAGGAGCGTGGGGCGGGGCCTGTCGGCGGGCCGCTTGGCCGCCATGTGTTACCGGCTGCCGTCGCCGAAGATGACGCTGCCGAACATGTCGAACTCCTCGAGAGCCCTGCCGGCTCCGAGCACCACTGCCAGCAGGGGATCTGGCGCCAGCCTGACCGGCATGCCGGTTTCGGCCTGGATGAGTTCAGGCAGGCCGACCAGGAGTGCGCCTCCGCCGGCGAGGGTTATGCCATGTTCCATGATGTCGGCCGCCAGTTCGGGTGGTGTCCGGTCGAGGGTTACCTTCACTGCGTCGACGATGGAGGCGACAGGTTCCTCGAGGGCCTCGCGCACCTCGGTCGTCGAGACTGCAACGAGGCGCGGCAGGCCGGTCATGAGATCACGGCCTCGCACCTCGGCCCTGTGGTCACGAGTGAGGGGCACAGCTGATCCGAGGGCGATCTTGATCTCCTCGGCTGCGCGCACACCGATGCTCAGGCCGTGCTCCTTCTTCATGAATTGCCCGATTGCCTCGTCGAGTTCGTCGCCACCGATCCGCGAGGACTGGCTGGCCACCACTCCACCGAGGGAGATGACGGCAACCTCGGTGGTTCCTCCGCCGATGTCTACGATCATCGAGCCGCTGGGAGCGGCGATGTCGAGTCCTGCGCCGATTGCAGCTGCGACGGGTTCCTCGATCACGTAGGTGGGTGAACGGGCTCCGGCATACTCGGCTGCCTCCTGCACGGCACGTCGTTCGACGCCGGTGACTCCTGAAGGCACACAGATGACCATGCGGGGCTTGGACCAGCGGCGGCTGTGGACCTGCTGGATGAAGTAGCGGAGCATCTTCTCGCAGACCTCGAAGTCGGCGATAACACCTTCCTTGAGCGGCCTTGAGGCCTGGATATGTCCCGGTGTGCGCCCGATCATCCGTCTGGCCTCGGAGCCCACTGCCAGGGGGGTTCCGTCCAATACGTTGACTGCAACCACAGAGGGTTCGTCGAGGACAATGCCCTCACCGCGCACGTAGACGAGCGTGTTGGCGGTACCGAGGTCGACGGCGATGTCACGCCCACCGAAGATGGGGTTCCTCGCTATCCGTGCTGCGCTTGCGACCATCGCCTGATTCCGTTCGACCAAATGTTCCAGATGGCTACCTCACCGTAGGCCCCCACCAACCGCTCAGGGTGGGACGCACGCTGTAGTCCACGGGATGGCATCAGCCACATGCCCGACGCGCCATATTTCCGACGGAACCGTAACGCGTTCCTGCCAAATTTGCCACTTTGGGCGCATGGTCGGCCACGTAGGGTGGACCCGGTTGTCGCATGCCCTCAGGTTTCAGCCTCTGGGGTCCAGATCCGGAAAGAACATGCCGATCTCCCTGCCGGCCGACTCGACGGCATCAGAGCCGTGGACGAGGTTCTCGGTCACAGCCAGACCGAAGTCGCCACGGATGGTTCCCGGCGCCGCCTTGGTCGGGTCGGTGGCCCCCATGAGGGTGCGGACCACGCCGACGGTTCCCTCCGGGCCACCCACGACGAGCAACATGACCGGCGAGCGCGACATGAACGCAACCAGGTCACCGAAAAACGGCTTCTCGGTGTGCTCTGAGTAGTGGCGACCAAGGAGCTCCCTGTCGAGCAGGCGCAGATCACTTGCCAGGACGGCCAGACCCTTGCGCTCGAAACGGCTGATGATCTCGCCTACGAGGCCTCTCTCGACGGCATCGGGCTTGCAGATGACAAGTGTCTTTTCCATGTCCGCAGGCTAGGCCCCACAGTCAGCCTTCGAACTCCCCACCGTCGGATCGAGCCAGCCCCTCGACAGCACCCCTGGCGCCGGGGAGCACGTAGAAGGAACCTGTCACGACCACCAGGTCATCCTCGTCGGCCAGAGCCACCGCACGCCTGACCGCCTCGGTGACATCCGGTGCCGTCTCGACCTCGAGACCCTGCTTGCGACAGGCCAGCTCCAACTCCTCGGCCGGAACCGCCCGCGGGGATGGCGCCGTGAAGACAAGCACCAGATCCGGGGCGAGGCGGGCCAGTTCGGCTACGACCAGACTGGGGGCCCTCGGTCCGAGCATTCCGAGAACCAGGATTCTGCGTGCACCGGGAAACACGTCGGGGACGGTCTCTACGAGCGAGCGTGCAGCCTCCGGGTTGTGTGCTGCATCGAGAACCACGAGAGGACGGTTGGACACCACCTCGAGCCTTCCCGGGAACGTCAGGTCGGCGAAGGCCTCTGACACCACGTCGTCACCCAGCTCCGTACCCAACATCGCCTCGACGGCGGTGACAGCCACAGCGGCGTTGTCAGCCTGGTGCGCGCCGTGCAGGGACATGTAGACCTCGTCGTGACGCCCGAACGGACCGAACAGGTCGAGCACCTGGCCTCCGACAGCCGGGCTGGACGACGACACCCCGAAGTCGGCGCCACGAACAAGCAGAGGGTCAGGCCCCTCGGCTACAAAGATGTCGAGCAGGTCAACCGAGGTGTCCCCTAGCACGAGCGGGCGACCGCTCTCGATGATTCCGGCCTTTTCCCCGGCGATGGCCCTGCGCCACTCACCCGCACCGTCGGTGTGGTCGAACCCGATGTTGGTGATCACCGACACAGCCGACTCGATCACGTTTGTTGCATCGAAGCGGCCCAACAACCCGACCTCGACCACGGCCGCGTCCACGGCCTCATTGCTGAACCACAGGAAGGCCCCCGCTGTAAGCAACTCGAAATAGGAGGGACGGTCGTCGAGGGTTGCGGCGTAGCGGGCCAGGTCGGCGACCAGGTCGGCGAACTCCTCTTCGCTGATCAACTCACCGGAAATCTTGATCCGTTCCCGGATGGTGTCGACGTGGGGGCTCGTGTAGGACCCCACGCGGAGGCCTGTCGCCGTGAGGAGGGCACCTGCCATGGCCACAACCGAACCCTTGCCGTTGGTGCCGGTTACATGAATCGCGGCAAGGTCGGCCTGCGGGTCGCCCATCGATCCGACGAGGCCACGGATGGCTTCGAGGCTCAGACCGTGGATTCGGCCGGCTGTGGCCTCAAGGTTCACATGCCCGTCGAGAAAACTGAGGGCGTCGCGGAACTCCACGATCGCCGGGCTCAGTTAGGAGGCGGCGCGACTGCGGCGCTCGTCGTCGCGGGGCAGCACCGTCGGCATCTTGCGCTCGCGAACAGAGTCGATGTCGACGACTACCTTTCCGGCTTCGTCGTCACCGGGTAGGTCATACATGACATCGATCAGGACCTCTTCGAGGATGGAGCGCAGGCCCCTGGCGCCGGTGCCCCGCTCGAGGGCCTGTTCGGCAATGGCACCCAGAGCCTCCTGGCTGATCTCGAGTTCGATGTCCTCGAACTCGAAGATCTTCTGGTACTGCTTCATGAGCGCATTGCGCGGCTCAACGAGGATCCTCACGAGGGCATCAATCTCGAGCTGGGAGACCGTGCCGACGACCGGCAGACGGCCGATGAACTCGGGGATGAGGCCGAACTTGATGAGGTCCTCGGGACGGACAGTCGAGAAGAGGGCACCGAGGTCCTTTTCGCCGGGCGCCCTGACATCGGCGCCGAAGCCGACACCCACCCCGCCCAGTCGGTTCTGAATGACCGTTTCGAGGCCTGCGAAGGCACCACCGCAGATGAACAGGATGTTCGTGGTGTCAATCTGCAGGAACTCTTGATGGGGGTGCTTGCGTCCCCCCTGTGGCGGCACCGCAGCGGTTGTGCCCTCGAGGATCTTCAGGAGCGCCTGCTGCACGCCCTCGCCTGAGACGTCCCTGGTGATGGAGGGGTTCTCGCTCTTGCGTGCAACCTTGTCGATCTCGTCGATGTAGATGATCCCGGTCTCGGCCTTCTTGATGTCGTAGTCGGCGGCCTGGATCAACTTGAGCAGGATGTTCTCGACGTCCTCGCCGACATAGCCGGCCTCGGTGAGGGCTGTGGCGTCGGCGATGGCAAAGGGGACGTTCAGCATCCGGGCCAGGGTCTGGGCCATGAGGGTCTTGCCACAACCGGTGGGACCGATGAGCAGGACGTTGGACTTGGCCAACTCAACGTCATCGCCCGGGCTGCCCGCCGCCTGAATCCGCCTGTAGTGGTTGTAGACGGCAACCGAGAGAATCTTCTTGGCCTTGTCCTGGCCGACGATGTAGTCATCCAGGAATGCGAAGATCTCGCGGGGCTTCGGGAGTTCGCCGACAGCGAGGTCGACGGGCTCAGACAGTTCCTCGTCGATGATTTCGTTGCAGAGGTCTATGCATTCGTCACAGATGTAGACGCCGGGGCCGGCGATGAGCTTCTTGACCTGCTTTTGGGTCTTGCCGCAAAAAGAGCACTTCAGGAGCTCTCCCCCGTCACCGATCTTCGCCATGTCGCCACCCCCTGTCCTGTATCTGTAGCTGCGTGGACCACCCAGTTCAGCACGAATCCGACCGTGATCAGGTGACCACCGTTATCGCACCGCTGTTGTCGGCAAGGTCGCGTGAGTCGATCACGTCGTCGATTATCCCGTATTCCAGGGCCTCGTGGGCAGTCATTACGAAGTCACGGTCGGTGTCGGCGTGGATCTTCTCGACGTCCTGACCGGTGTGGCTTGCCAGGATCTCCTCGAGTTGCGCCTTGAGGCGCTGGATTTCGCGTGAGGCCAGCTCAATGTCGGACACCTGGCCCTGGGCTCCGGCATAGGGCTGGTGGATCAGGACCCTCGAGTGGGGCAGCGCAAGGCGCTTGCCGGGTGCGCCTGCCGCCAGAAGCACAGCTGCGGCCGAGGCCGCCTGCCCGAAGCAGATCGTCGTGATATCGGGCTTGATGTACTGCATGGTGTCGTAGATGGCGAACAGAGCGTTGATGTCGCCACCTGGCGAGTTGATGTAGAGGCTTATATCGCGGTCCGGGTTCTCGGACTCGAGGTGCAACAGTTGCGCACAGGCCAGGTTGGCGATGGTGTCGTCGATCGGCGTACCGATGAAGATGATGTTCTCCTTGAGGAGACGCGAGTAGAGGTCAAAGGCCCTCTCGCCGCGGCTGGTCTGTTCAACGACTGTTGGAACCAGGTAGTTGTGGACGTTCAGGTCCGCCAGGGACATCAGGAGCTCTCCTCTTCGGCTGTCTCCGCCGCTTCGCCGTCGGTATCGGTGCCGACAGGCGCTTCAGTCTCACCCATCTCGGCCTCTCCGTCGTGGACCGCCTCAGCGACGACCTCTTCTGATTCAGGTGCCGGTTCGGGTTCCGGTTCGGATTCCGGCTCGGGGGTTTCCAGGATCGACCGGTCAACCTCGTTTCCGTCCTCGTCGACGATCTCGACCCTTTCGAGCAGCCAGTCAAGAGCCGCCTTCTTGCGCAGATCGGCCCTTACCTCGAGCACCCTGCCTGAGCCGGTGAGCATCTCGACAACCGTGGACACATCGGACTCGGCCTGGTCTGCCAACGCCTGCAGGTAGCTGTCGAGGTCTTCCTGGTCTGCGTCGAGACCTTCGGCCTCTGCGACGGCCCGCAGCCCCAGGTCGACCCGGGCTGACACCTCGGCGGATTCCCTGTACTCGTCACGGAGCGCTGAGATGTCGGTACCGACCGCCTCGAGGTACTGCTCGAACTCGAGGCCCTGGGAGTGGAGCCGCATGGCCATGTCACGTATTCGACCGTCGATCTCGGCCTCTACGAGCGACTCGGGAATGTCGACCTCGACGAGGTCGGCCACCGCCTGTGCGGTTCGGTCTCTTACGAGCATTCCGGCCTGGCTCCTCTTCATGGCGTCAATGCGCCCGCGCAGGTCGGCGAGCAGTTCGTCGGCCGTGTCGAACTCGGAGGCAGTTGCGGCGAAAGCATCGTCGACCTCGGGGAGGACCTTCTCCTGGACCTCTTTCACCTCGATCCGGAAGTTGAGGAGGCCTTCGCCGTCGGGGTGATCGGCGTCGAACTCGACGACGTCGCCGGTGCTGGATCCACGGAGGTTGTCGTCGATCTCGGGTACGACGGCGCCGGCACCCACCTCGTAGAGGTAGTCGGTGGTAGTGAGCCCGTCCACGGCCTCGCCGTTGTGGGTTCCGTCGATGTCGATGGTGACCTGGTCTCCGTCGACCGCCGGCCGTTCCACGGTCTCGAGCGTGGCCTGCTGCTCTCGGAGCATCTCCAACTGGCTGTCGACATCTTCGTCTGTGACACCAGGTGCCGGTATCTCGACCCGCAGCGAGCCGTGGCCAGCCAGCGCTGGCCGGGGCCGTACGGGGACAACTGCGTCAAACGTCAGGTCGCCTTCTTCGGCTCCTCCGGTGATCTGGATCTCGGGCGAGTCGATTGCATCGACCTCGAGTTCAGCGAGTGCCCTGCCGTAGTAGTCCGGAAGGGCTGACTGCAGGGCCTCCTGACGACCGGCTCCGCTGCCGATACGGGCCTCGAGGATCTTGCGTGGTGCCTTTCCCGGACGGAACCCCGGCAGCCTGACCTCCCTGGCTAGACGCTTGAAGGCCGCCTCGACGGCTGTGTCGAACTCGGCGGCGTCGACGGCCACGGTCAGCTTGACCCGATCACCGTCCAGTGTCTCTATTGTCGTCTCCACAGTTCCCGGAGTGTACCGGCGCCCCGGTCACGCCCAGCCGCAGATTCGCACGCCAGACGCCGTGCAGCCGCGAAAGGGTGCCGGCTCAGGCCAGGCTCTCGAGAATCGCAGAGACGTCATCGATCTCGGTCCGGGGGTTGACGATGCAGAGCCGTAGGGCAGGGGCACCGTCGACCGTGGTTGGCACCACCAGTGCCGACCCGTCCTCCAGAAGCGAACCCGACCACGCCGCGTAATCCTCCGCCGTCCAGCCGTTTCGACGGAAGGCCAGGATCGAGAGAGTCGGCTCCATGATCAGCTCAAGGTTGGGCGTTGATTCAATGAGGGCGGCGCCGGCACGGGTAACGGCGAGGGTCTTCTCGACTGCCTCTGAGTAGGCGCGTGTGCCGTGGACGGCGAGCGAGAACCAGAACGGGAGTCCCCGGGGCCTTCGGCTCAGGTGGTGAGCGTAGTCACTGGGGTTCCAGTCGCTGCGTTCGTTGATCGAGTCGAGGTATCCGGCTTGCTGGGTATGTGCGAGCCTCGCCACCGCTGGGTCCCGGTAGATGAGTGCCGCACAGTCGTAGGGAGCAAACATCCACTTGTGTGGATCCACGATCAGGGAATCACAGTGCTCGATTCCCTCGAAGGCATGGCGAACCGAAGCCGCTGCAAGGCCGGCTCCGCCGTACGCACCGTCGACGTGGAACCAGAGTGAGTTGGCAGCTGCCACGGAGGCAATCTCGTCGAGGGCATCGACTGTCCCGAAGTTGGTTGTTCCTGATGTGGCGACCACGGCGAACGCCTCGGTCCCCTCGGGTCGTGCCGCTATGGCTTCGGCCACTGCCCCGCCCCGGAGCCTTCTGTCTGAATCGGTCGGGGCCAACAGGACGTCGACGTCCATGACCCGTGCGGCAGAACCTACCGAGGAGTGTGCCCCCTCTGATGCCACGACAGCCCAGCGGACCGGCTTGTTGTCAGGGCCGCCACGGCGCCTGATGGCGGCATCGCGGGCTGCGACCAGAGCCGACAGGTTTCCCATGGTCCCACCGGACACGAAGCACCCTCCAGCCTGTTCCGGCATGCCCGCAAGATCCGATATCCACCTCAGGGCCTGGTTCTCCGCGTAGATCGCACCGGATCCGTCGAACCACCAGGTGGCCGACAGGGCCGACGCACCCACGATGAGGTCGAAGAGAACAGCGGTGTCGGTGGGAGCGCACGGAACCCAGGCCATGTAGCGGGGGTGGTCGACAGAGATACAGGCCGGTGCCAGGTGGTCGGTGAAGGTCGCGAGGGCGGCGGTCCCGCCCAGGCCCTCCTCGGTAATCGTCTGGCCGACGGCCTCGGCCAGCTGGTCGACACCAACCGGCCCATCCATCGGTGGTTCCATGCGGATGCGGTCAAGCGCGTACTCGAACACGGACCTTGCCAGCTCGTCTGTGGACTCGTCGTAATCGTGCATCCCCACTGGTGCCACCTCCCGGCAGGAGGCTACGTGGCGGTTTCCCCGGCGGCTCACCGGTGGTGGGCTCCGATACGCTCTTTCCCGCCGCGGGTGTAGTTCAACGGCTAGAACCTCAGCCTTCCAAGCTGATGATGAGGGTTCGATTCCCTTCACCCGCTCATTTCCGGCCGGCTGCCAGTGGCGGCGTGGACAGGTTGCAGGCTGGCTCCCCTATCCTCGTTCTCGTGCTGATCGCCCAGATCTCCGACTGCCACATCCGCGACAACGTCGGCATGTTCGGTGGTCTCGTGGACACCTCTGAGACCCTTGCCCGGGTCGTGGACCACCTGAACGGCCTGAACCCTGCGCCCGACGTCGTCCTGGCGACGGGAGACCTCACCGACGACGGCACCGAGATCCAGTACTCGATGTTTCTGGACCTTGTGGCCGGGCTGGAGATTCCACTGCTGCCGCTGCCCGGCAACCACGACGTCTGGGATGCCTTCCGCTCGGCCTTTGCCGACCGGCTCCCTGCCACGATCGCGGAAGGACACTGCAGCTACGTGGTCGATTCCCATCCGGTGAGGCTCGTCGGGTTGGACACCCTCATTCCGGGCCGGCACGACGGGCGTTTCCACGAAGGCCACGAGGAGTGGCTCGACGCCGTACTGCAGGTGCAACCCGACAGGCCGACGCTCGTGTTCACCCACTTTCCACCGTTCACATCGGGCCTCACGTTCATGGACCTCGCGGGTCTTGACGGCGCAGACCGCCTGAGAAGCGTGCTGGAGCGCCATCCCCAGGTGAAGCTCCTCGTCGCGGGCCACATCCACCGACCCATCCAGACGACCATCGGCTCGACTCTGGTCTCGGTGTGTCCCTCAACCGGCAACCAGCTGGGCCTCGAGCTTGACCCGATGAGCGGGTCGGCGGTCGACGAGCCTCCCGCCTATCAGCTGCACTGCTGGGACGGCGACCGTTTCGTAACCCACACGGCAACCATGTGGGAGGGAAGGCGGATGGACCTGTCTGACTTCATCGCCGACGTCCACCGCCGTGCGGCTACCGGAGAGGGTTCACCCAGGTCCTGACGCTGGCGTCGGTCAGTCGGTTCCGGCCTGGCGGTCAAGGAACCGGTAGACGTTGAGAAGGTCGATGCCGGGGAACGGTGTGAACTCCTGGCTGGCCGGCGGCAGCGCCGCCAGCACGAAGCTGCGCTCAGCCGCCGAGGGCCAGGCGACACCATCCCAGCGCCCGAGAATGTCGGGGTCCGGCAGATCGTCGTCGGTGCGGACACTGACCCTCCTCAGGGTCTCTCCCCCCCTGAACCACCTGGAGTCGCCTGCACGGCAACCGAGGGTGACCGCGTAGGGGGTGCGCTCGGTGGCATTTTCGATGTAGGAGACACACCAGAACTCGCCGACCTCGGTGCTCGTGAACTGGTAGTGGAGGATCTCGGATCCGCTCCATGCCTGACGTGCGCCCCAGCGCCTGCCGAGCCGGGCCCCCTCGAGAGCGCCGTCGGGGTCGCAGGGAAACTGGATGCCGTCGTTTTCGTAGGCCTTGGTGATGGTGCCCTCAGGGTCGGTTCGCAGGAAGTGGACGGGAATGTCCAACTTGGCAGTAGCCAGGTTGGTGAACCTGTGGGCCGCCATCTCGTAGGACACGTAGTACCGCTCCTTGAGGTCCTCGATGGAGAGGTCGTGGTCGGCCTTGGCCGACTCGAGAAAGCCCAGTGCCGCCTCCTGGGGGACCAGCACGGCGGCGGCGAAGTAGTTGGACTCGATGCGCTGTCGGAGATAGCCCTCGAAGTCGGTCGTCTCGGCATGTTCCAGGACGAAGTGTCCGAGCGTCTGGAGGACGACCGATCTGGCAGCCCGTACGGTCAGGTCGTCGCGCTGGGGAATGTAGATGATCCGTTGACGGGTGTCGGTAACTGAGCGTGCCGTCCTGGGCATTCCCTTGACGCGTTCAACCGTGAACCCGTAATGGGTTGCGAGATCGGTGAGGTTCTTTTCTGACGGTGGACCCTCGCCGGCGTATCCGACGGCGCTGAGACCCCCGGCGGCCAGCTCTTCGATCCCGGCGAAGTAGTTGTCCCTCGCCCGCATCTCGGTACGCAGTGCCAGGTTGGCGCTACGGGCCCGGTCGCCGGCCTGCAGGTTGGCAAGGCCTGTCTTGGTCACGGCCAGCCCGGGGAGGGCTGCGTAGAGGCCTACGATTGCCTCGAGGGCGTCATCGTCGAGGCGGGCTCCGGCCCTGACCTCGGGCAGGTCGAGGGCGGTTCGCCAGTCGCCGGCCTGGTGGCGTGCAAGGTCTATTTCGAGGCCCGCCCGCCGGCTCGGTGGCGTCGGATCGAGGAGGGCTGCAGTTGTACACCCGAGTGCGTTGGCGAGCCGGGCCAGCACACCCAGCTTGGGTTCGATGCGGCCGTTCTCGACCTGGGAGAGATACGAGGCGGGGCGGCCGATCAGGTCACCCAACCCGGAAAGGGTGAGCCCGGCCGTTCGCCGCTGGTGGCGTAGGCGGTGGCCGAGCACGACGGGGTCGTAGTTGCGGGCGACAGGTCTGGTCTCAGGCATGCTGTAACTCCGAGGCTGGCTGGCCACTGTCTGTGGGTCCACCTGGGTGTGAGCCACGCTATCTGAAAAGACCGAATATCTCCAGATTTTCCGAATCAGGAACATCTGTTGCGAACTTCACCTCCTCTCAGGAAGACTCTTGTCCGAAAATTGGCGAATACTCGTGCCAACGAGGCTTTCTAGGGGGCTTGCTTGTGGTTGAAGGACCGGTGGTTGACGGATCAGTGGACGACACGCCGATCCCTGACGGGGTACAGGTCAGCGACCACCCTCGGCTCGTAGATGTCTTCACCCCGGAGGCAACTGCATTCGTAGCCGACCTGGTGAGAACCTTTCGCGATCGACGCAGCCGACTGCTGGAGAACCGTCGCCTCCGCCAGGTTGCCCTGGACGCCGGTCACCGGCCGGACTTCCTCCCCGAGACCGCTGAGGTCAGAAACGGCAACTGGAGCGTTGCGCCACCGCCGAAGGACCTGCTGGACAGGCGCGTGGAGATCACCGGCCCGACCGACCGGAAGATGATGATCAACGCCCTCAACTCCGGGGCACGGGTCTTCATGGCGGACCTGGAGGACTCCACCAGCCCTACATGGGACAACGTGGTCGAGGGCCAGGTGAACCTCCACGATGCGACCCGCCGGGACCTCGACCTGAGGACCGGGGGCAGGGAGTACAGCCTCAACGACGACATCGCCACCCTCATGGTCCGGCCCCGCGGCTGGCACCTCGACGAGGCCCATGTCGTCGTCGACGGGCGTGCCGCCCCGGCCAGCCTCGTGGACTTCGGCCTGGCCTTCTTCCACAATGCACGTGAGGCACTGGACCGCGGCACAGGCCCATACTTCTACCTTCCGAAGCTGGAGGGTCACCTGGAGGCACGCCTCTGGAACGACGTGTTCTGCCACGCCCAGGACGCCCTGGGCATTCCGCGGGGGTCTGTCAGGGCGACGGTGCTGATCGAGACGATCCTTGCCGCCTTCGAGATGGACGAGATCCTGTTCGAGTTGAGGGATCACTCAGCCGGCCTGAATGCGGGGCGCTGGGACTACATCTTCAGCGTTGCAAAGAAGTTCGCCAACGACCCCGGGTTCGTGCTCCCCGACCGCTCCGACGTGACCATGACCGTTCCCTTCATGAGGGCATACACGGAGCTGATGGTGTCGACCTGCCACAGGCGTGAGGCCCATGCCATCGGTGGGATGGCAGCGTTCATCCCCAACCGCCGTGATCCGGAGGTGACAGCTCAGGCACTCAGCAAGGTCACCGAGGACAAGCGCCGGGAGGCACACGACGGCTGTGACGGAACATGGGTCGCCCACCCCGACCTTATTGCCGTGGCAAGAACCGAGTTCGACGCCGTCCTCGGCAAGCGGCCCAACCAGATCGACCGACAACGGCCAGACGTGTCCGTCACTGCCGACAACCTGCTCTGCGTCGACCTGACGGGTGGTGCCGTGACAACCGGCGGCCTGGAAACGAACGTCTACGTGGGGCTCCAGTACCTGGCCTCCTGGTTGGCCGGCACGGGCGCTGCCGCCATCAGGAACCTGATGGAGGACGCTGCCACGGCTGAGATCAGCAGGGCCCAGGTCTGGCAGTGGATCCGCCACGGCTCCCAGCTCGAGGATGGGCGAACCGTCACGCCGGACCTCGTGAGGGACGTCATCGACACCCAGATGGCGGTAATCGCCGAGGACCTCGACCCTGACACATACCACGACCTTCCGTTTGACAAGGCACGCACTGTCTTTGAACAGGTGGCCCTTGCAGGGGAATTCACCGAGTTCCTCACCCTGCCCGCATACGAGTTGCTGGACTGAGGGTCTACCCGGCTCGGCATCGACCACACCCGATAACAGCGACCCGGCCTACACGAGAACAACAACTGGATGCTCGCCCTCCGGCGGGACACCAGACCGAAACAAGGAGAACATCACATGCGAGACAGCTTCCAGCAGCAGGTCGAGGACCTGGAGAAGGAGTGGGCCCAGAACCCCCGCTGGGAAGGGACGGTTCGCGACTACAGCGCAACCGACGTGGTGCGCCTGCGCGGTTCATACCTGCCGGCGTGTTCGCTGGCCCGCCACGGTTCGGAACAGCTGTGGGGGCAACTGCACGACATGGACTACGTGCACGCGCTCGGGGCCATGAGCGGTGGCCAGGCAATCCAGTACGTCAAGGGCGGCCTCCCTGCTCTCTACCTGTCCGGCTGGCAGGTTGCCGGCGATGCCAACACCGCCGGCCACGTGTACCCCGACCAGAGCCTCTACCCGGTCAACTCGGTACCCACCCTCGTCGAACGCCTCAACAACGCCCTCAGGCGTGCCGACCAGATCGAGTGGTACGAAAACGACGGCGAGGTGCTGCGCGACTGGCTGGTTCCGATCGTGGCAGACGGCGAGGCCGGCTTCGGCGGCGCCCTGAACGTCTACGAGTTGATGAAGCGCATGCTGCGCGCCGGGGCTGCCGGCGTCCACTTCGAGGACCAGTTGGCATCTGAGAAGAAGTGCGGCCACATGGGCGGCAAGGTTCTCATCCCGACCCAGCAGCATGTCCGCACCCTCACCGCGGCCCGCCTGGCCGCCGACGTGCTGGGTGTTCCGTCAATCCTGATTGCACGCACCGACGCCCTGGCGGCAACGCTCATAACGAGCGATGTCGACGAACGCGACCGTCCGTTCCTGACCGGTGGCCGCACCGCCGAGGGGTTCTTCGACACTGAGCCCGGGATGGCCACACCGATCGCACGGGGCCTCGCCTACGCCCCCTACTGCGACCTCATCTGGTGTGAAACCGGAACCCCCGACCTGGACCAGGCCCGCGAGTTTGCCGATGCCATCCACGCAGAGTTCCCGGACAAGATGCTGGCCTACAACTGCTCGCCATCGTTCAACTGGAAGGGTGCCCTTGACGACTCCACCATCGCCACCTTCCAGAAGGAACTGGGTGCCATGGGCTACAAGTTCCAGTTCATAACGCTTGCCGGCTGGCATGCACTGAACGCCTCGGCGTTCGAACTGGCCCGCGGCTATTCCGAGAGCGACATGACCGCATACGTGGACCTGCAGCAGAGCGAGTTCGCCATGGAGGACGACGGTTACACGGCCACCCGCCACCAGCGCGAGGTAGGAGCCGGCTACTTCGACCAGGTTGCGACGGTCATCTCAGGTGGTTCGGCGTCGACTCTGGCCATCACGGGGTCAACGGAGGAGGAGCAGTTCTAGGACTGCCGCCCCTACCGGAGGCGCCCAGCGGGAACGCCCCTGGGCGACGATTCCCGGCAACTACCGAGGATCGTTACGCGATCCCTGTCCCTGCTCTACGGTCTCGCCGTGATCACGTTGATGTTTCGACGCGGCTGGCCGTTCCCGGTGGCAGCCCTGCTGGTGCTGGCCCTGACCGCGGTCGGCGCGTCTGCCGACGAGGTCGCCGGCGACGCTGACCCGGCCACGCAGCCCCTGGGGGTGGTCATGCTCGACGGCATTGCCTTCCCCGTCGTTGAGGAGCACCCCGTCGCTCCGATCGTGACTACACCGTGTGCCAACCAGATCCGCCTGATGGCAGGCACCAGGCTCGACACGGTCGACATAGTGATCGACCCCGGCCACGGCGGTCCGGAGACGGGCTCGGTTGGCGCCAATCGGCTCTACGAACGGGACCTGAACCTCGAGGTTGCACTGCTCACCGAACAGGAACTGAACGATCTCGGGTATTCGGTAACGCTTACCCGGCGGACCGACCTGCACATGCCGATCCGCCAGCGGACCGCCATTGCCAGAGCCCTGGAACCGCGGGTGTTCATCTCGATACACCACAACGGCGGTGCCGTGCGCCCATCCGACGATCCGGGCACCGAGACCTTCCACCAGATCAACAACCCCGACTCCAGACGCCTCGCGGGGATCCTCTACGAGGAACTCCAGGAGACCTTCTCCGCCTACGACGTCGAGTGGGTCGACACCGTCCACCAGGGGGCATCCTCACGCCTGCGGGCAGCGGGAGAAGACGCCTACGGGGTGCTGCGCCTGGCACCCGAGGTGACCTCGGTGATAACCGAGGCCCTCTACATGTCCAACCCACCCGAGTCCAGGCTGATGGCCGACCCGGAGGTAAAGGCCGCTGAGGCCGCCGCCCTTGCCCGGGGCATCCACCGCTACCTGACAACCGACGACCCGGGGTCCGGGTTCCGGAAGTCCTTCATTGACCCGGCCATGACGGGCACCGGCACCGGAGTTGGGTGTGTGGACCCCGACTACCCCAGTTGGGCCGAGGTCTCCACGGGCTACACCGAAGCCGAACACGAGGCCCTCGTCGCAGCCGCCGACCGCCTCGGCAGATCACCCGACTGGGTGCAGCGCTTCGGGGTACGCACCCTCGACTTCTTCAGCCGCCTGGACCGACGAGCCTCGGATGTGTCCAGTCCGTCGCTGCACACACCTGACGTATCCGGAAGCGTGGTGGTCACTTCGTCGTGGACGGGCAGTGAGCGCGAGGTACTGCGACGCGTGGCTGAGCTCTACGGGGTCACCGAGGCCGAGGCCCAGAAGCTGGGCGCCGAGCTCATGGTGGTGCTGGCAACAAGGCTGAAGTAGCTGTTTCAGCCGAAACGGTTACCCGAGACAACGTCTTCGCCACCAACGTCATTGCCACCAACGTCGCCGTGCTGGGGGAGCAACTCCCCCAGCAGGTCCACGTGATGGACCTAGAGGGAACCGCGGCTCACTCGTCGCTCCAACTACCCCTTCGCTCGGACTTGCGCCGGCCCCGCTGGCGCTTGGCCCGCAGCCGTCGCTCCACGGCTCCCCTGCCGGGTCGGGTCGGTCGCCGCTCCCGCCGGGTCTCGCGTGCCTCCTGCATCCGCACCTCGAGCATGTCGAGCGCCCGGTGCCTGTTGCGGGTCTGTGACCTGCTGGCGTCAACGACCACCCGCATGGTCGGGCCCAACTTCCCTGTCAGGAGTTCTCTGACCTCGTCGTCGATTCCACGCGCTGAAGTGAGGTCGAGTTCGGCCTCGACCCGGGAGTTCACCCGGTTGGCGTGCTGGCCACCCGGCCCGCCCGACGGCCCGAAGCGCCATGCGACCTCTGATGCCGGAACCCTGCAACCCGGACCGGCCGAGAGGACCCGATCGTCTGGCCGTGACATGGCCCAAGGGTAGGCGTGCGACCAGGTTGGGGCGGGTTCATCGGCGCTGGATGACCTGTTTCCGGGCTGGGATCAGTTGGCCGTGTTCGTGCAGGTGACCCTGACCCTGTTCCCGGTCCTGTTGACGTGCGGGCCCGTCTCCGTTGCCAAACCTGTCTCCCTGCCCGTTCCCGCTCCCGTCGCCGGTCCCGTTGGTTGACCGGTCGGGTGGCGGCGATATTGAGGATTGGGTTCGGCGGTAGCGGGCGGCTGGTGGTTCGGGTTGAAGCTTGAGGCCGGTGGGGTCGGTGAACACGAGTACGCCGTCGGTTCTGCTGTGACGGTTGACGTGGGTGAGGCCCCAGCCGCCTTCGTGTACGGCGTGGTGGTGCGCTGAACACAACAGCACCAGGTTCCACAGGTCACCTGGGCCCAGATTCAGCCAGTGGATGACGTGGTGTGCATCACACCACGACGGGGGCCTGTCACACCCCGGGAATACGCACCCGCCGTCACGCACCACCAGAGCGTTGCGTTGAGCGGTGCTGACGGTGCGGGTGCGGCGCCCCACATCGAGTACCTGGCTGGCGCCGCCCATGACCACAGGGATGACACCGGCGTCACACGCCAGACGACGCACGACAGCCACTGGAAGTGGTACGGCGTCAGAGCTTTCACAACGCCCCACAGCAGCAACCCCGCCGGCACCACCGTTCACCACAGCACCCGTGGAGGAGTCGTCGGTACCGCCCGGGTGACCAGCCGCTCCGGCGACCAGGGTGTCGTGGTCGACTACGACCTGCAGGTCGACACGCCCGGGGCCTGACGCCCCGCCACTGTTGGCACGCCTGCAGACACCTTCGAGGGCGTCGGCGTTGCGCTGGCAGACACTGCGCCCCACAGCCGGATCGGCCGGAACCGGCGCACGGTCGTCTTCGTGGCGCCACAGGCGTTCAGACTCGGCCTGTATGGCACCGGTGACAACAGCACCCGCCTCGGGGGTCAACTCGCCGCTCAGACGAACCATGCCGTCACCGGTGGTGGACCAACTCAGACGTCTTCTGACATGTTGACGTGCAGCGAGACGGCTGCCATCAACATCGTCGTTGTAACGGGCCTGCCAGCCACGCATACCGGCCTTGAAGCCGTCGACGCCCTCAGACACCGCTGTAGCCAACACCGCCGGGTCAGCCACAGCCGCCAGACGCTCACCGGCCCCCAGGTCACGCATGAGAGCATCAACATGACCCGTCGTGATCGCACCCGTTGCAAGACACTCAACGACCTCAGGGGCCACCGCCAACACATCAGCTGCCTTGACCACACCAGCCGCATCCCTACCCGACATACCCGTAGCCCTTACCAGCTCGGCTGTGCGCTCAGCAGCACCCACCGTGCCAGCGCCACTCGCCACGCCAACAGCCCGACTCGCAGCAATAGCACCCTCAGCAACAGTCAGAGCCGACAACCACGCCCGACGCTCGCCGCCCGGCATCGACCCCCATTCAAGGCCACCCACCATCGACGCAACCACCGACACAAACCCCTCAGCCGAGGCCTCGGACCCGTTGGCACCACTACTGATATCCATGCCGCCACCGTACGCACAGGGTGTGACAGTGCCCGGAACAACCTGACCAACATCTACAACCATCGACATGCATCCATCATGACCAACAGGTGAGACAGTCAGGTTTCAGATCTCCCGGCCTGAACCTGTCCCCACACCTACAACACCAGGCAGGGCCGCGACGCCGGCGACGGTAGTGAGAGTTACCGGTCCACTGGCCCCGGGTCGACCGGGATGGCGCCGGCATGCAGGCCGACGGCCCGCCGCAACCTGAGCGAACCCCTGGGGCCGGCGGTCCTGACCGTCAGCCAGATGACGGCGGCGAGGGCAACTCCCCCACCGACCAGGGTGGCCGTAGTGGGCACCTCACCCGGCCAGATCCAGAGCCACAGTGGCGCCAGCACGATCTCGCTGATCAGGAGCAGGACGGTGTCGGCCGGTGGCACGAAGCGGTGTGCGTAGTTGAAGATCGGAGTGGCCGCGCCAACCAGGACTCCCCCGCCTATGAAGCCGAGGGCGACGTCTCTCAGCGGAAGGACCAGCCCCGGCCCGGCGAGTGATACGGCACCGGCTGTAACCGCCACTGCGATGCCGCCCACGATCGTCGGCACCCCGGGGTCGCGTATAGGTGAACTGCGGATCAGGACCGTGTAGCCCCCGAGGAACATCGGGAGTAGGAGCGCCAGGAGGATTCCAAGAGCATCGCCTGTTCCGAAGCCTGCCCCGACCATGATGCCCACCCCTACAGCGGCGACCAGCATGGCTATTGCCGTGTCGCGGCTCACCGACTCGTGTAGGAAGATCCGCCCCATGAGGGCTGCGAAGAACGGGCTGGTTACCTGGAGCAGCAGGATGAAGGCTGCCGTTACCCGGCTGAGAGCCACTATGAAGAGGGTGAACAAGGCCCCGAGTACCAGACCGGCCACGATCTGTCTGGCTCCGGCCTCGGCCACTGAACGAATGGGGTTTCGGCCGACCATGACGATCATCAGGGCGGCAACCAGGCCCGCTGAGAGGCCCCGGTAGAACAGGTACTGCCATGCGTCGGCCTCGACGAGGGCCCTGAAGGTGAGCGCACCGAAGCTGAACATGACGCCGGCGGCCAGAATCATCAGGGAGCCCTGAAGCCGTGTGACCGTTCGCGTCATGTGCGACCTCCCCATCCGCGCTGTCCGGACCGGGCATCATGGCAGCGCGGTGCCAGAAACAGCCAAGCCGGACGGGCGCTGCTTCAACGAACATCGGCCGATGGCGCCCCCGGGAGGATTCGAACCTCCGACCTTCGGAATAGAAGTCGTCCAAGGCCGATTCACTAGGAGCACCGTCCGGATCCATCCGGGCCGTTTCGGCGAGATTACGCCTTACCTGGAAGAGTCCCTCTCCGATCTAGTCCGCATGATTCCATCCGAGGCAGATTCCTTGGACAACTCTTGGACACTTCTGGACAACCGGTTATCCGGGGGGATTCGCCAATACTCAGCCCAACCGGGCCCCTTGGGGGGAGTTTCCTGCGAGGGGGCGGGGTGCGGCATCTGGAGTACCGAAAAAAGGCGACCCAGGGGGTCGGTGCTATTCGACCGTTCCCGGGATATGACAGCACTATCGCTTAGGCCGTTCTGGCAGTCCTTTAGGTCAGCCCGTAATGTGGTGGCTGTGGAGGTCAACGGCTACGAGATCGAATCAGGGGCGTACCTCAAAGGGGCGTACCTCAAAGGGGCGTATCTATTCAGGGCGAACCTATTCAGGGCGAACCTCGAAGGGGCGAACCTATTCAGGGCGAACCTCGAAGGGGCGAACCTCGAAGGGGCGTACCTCACCGGGGCGAACCTCGCTAGGGCGAACCTCGGAGGGGTTTACCTCTTCAGGGCGAATCTCACCGGGGCCAATCTCACATTTGTGAGCCTCACCAGGGCGATCCTCACCAGGGCGAATCTAACCAGGGTGAACCTCACCGGGGCGAATCTCACCTGGGCGAATCTCACCAGGGTGAACCTCACTAGGGTGAACCTCGAAGGGGTTTACCTCACCGGGGCGAACCTCGAAGGGGCGAACCTCGAAGGGGCGAACCTCACCGGGGCGAACCTCACCGGGGCGAACCTCACCGGGGCGAACCTCAAAAGAGCGGGTGCCGACGAGGGCGCGATCTGGCCTGAGGGGTTCGACCCGAAAGCCGCCGGAGTGATCATCGACTAGGCCCTTCTGGCAGTTCTGCTGGTCGGCCCGTACTGTGCTTGTCGTGGAGGTCAACGGCTACACGATCGAACCAGGAGCGAATCTCAGAGCGGCAAATCTCGAAGGTGCAAACCTTGCCGGAGCGAACCTTGCCGGTGCGAGCCTGAACGGAGCAAACCTCAACAGGGCATTTCTTGAAGGCCTGATACTCGAAGGTGCGAACCTGAAAGACGCGAACCTCAAAGGTGCGACCCTTCAAGGGGCGATTCTCAAGGGTGCGAATCTCAGAGCGGCAAATCTCGAAGGTGCGAACCTTGCCGGAGCGAACCTTGCCGGTGCGAACCTGAACGGGGCAAACCTTTTCTTGACAGAGTCTGTTTCGGCGAACCTGAACGGAGCAAACCTCTGCTTGGCGGTGTTTGGCTATGGGCTCCTCAAATGGGCACAGTTTGAGAGAGCGCAACTCCGAGGAACGAAGTTCTTCTGCGCGGACCTCGAAGGGGCGAACCTCAAAGGTGCGGACCTCTTTGGAGCGAACCTCTTTGGAGCGAACCTTGCCGGTGCGAACCTCAGCAAGGTAGAAGTCGATAAGGAAACAGAATGGCCGTTGGGTTTCGACCCGGAAGCCGCCGGAGTGATCATCGACTAGGCCCTTCTGGCAGTCCTGCTGGTCGGCCCGTAACGTGGAGGCCGTGGAAGTCAACGGCTACACGATCGGACCAGGGACGAACCTCACCGGGGCGAACTTCATAGGGGCGGACCTAAAAGGAGCGAACCTCGCCGGGGTGATTTCAAACGAGGACACCATCTGACCGGACGGCTCGGACGACAGTGACTATCGGGCTCCAGTCCCTCTGGGGGGCATGTCATCCAAGCGCGCCAGTGCATCCTGGGCCATCTGTCGTACCACTTCGGCTGCTGGCACTACTTCCTTGACAAGGCCGACAATGTTGCCGGCGCCGTTCATGGAGATCCCTTCCTTGCCGCCGCTGTCAGTCGCCCAGGAACCGAGAGTCAACTCGGTGAGGACCGGTTGTAGTGGCATGGGAAGTGGGTCCAGGTCAGCAGCTTCCCAGGCCTCAGTCCACTGGTTCGGGAGGAGTCGGAACCGCTTTCCCGTGTAGGCGCGACTGATGACAGGTGACTGGTCAGCGGCGTTGACCAGTCCAGCCTTTTGCCAGCCAGCGATACCTGCTTCTTCGGTGGCTAGGAATCGAGTTCCAATCCACACGGCTTCACAACCCATGACGAGGGCAGCCGCAAGGCCGCGACCGTCACCAATCCCACCAGCGGCAACGACTGGAACCTCAACGGCATCGAGTACCTGGGGTAGAAGGGCGAGAGTTCCGACGTGTCCAGTGTGGCCGCCACCTTCGGTGCCTTGTGCGATGACAACATCGGCACCGTCCCTTGCGACGCTCACAGCCTGTTTCGTGTTGCCAACTACCGACATCACTACCGCACCGGCTTCGCGGAAGCGGTCCACCACGAAACCAGGCGAGCCGAGGGCACCGACGAATACCGGGACCCCTTCCTCTAAGACGACCTGGATTTGAGCCTCGGCATCAGTCCCTAGAGCGTTTCTATCGGGTTCATGTCTTGTGCTTAGCTCCGATCGGTCAACTCCTAGGTCGGCGGCAATACGTGCCGCTGCTTCGCGGTGGGCAGAAGGAATCTGCGTAGCGACGTCTGTGATCGTCGCACCACCTTGGTCAATACGGGCAGGCAAGATGAGGTCGACTCCGAATGGTCGATCGGTCAACTCGCGGGTAGTTCGGATGACGGTCCGCACCTGTTCCGGGGACATCGTGGTGCAACCGAGCACCCCGAGGCCTCCTGCGTTGGATACAGCTGCTACGAGTTCAGGTCCAGCAATTGGTCCCATGCCGGCTGAGAAGATCGGGAGGTCTATCTCCAACCGTTCGCATAGCGGAGTCTTTAGTGATCTACCCATGTTCACTCTCCAAGGACTTCGGTCGGGCCGCCAAGCCCGTTCGAATTTCTCCGACGATATGTTGCAACAGGGAAAGATAGTGAGCCGGACCAGCAGCTGGGCACCTGAATGTGAACCTCCAAGGGGCGGGCCTCACCGGAGCCAGGGATCTCAAGGGCGGGGAGCTCCAGCTGGCCGCACCTACCATCGCCGGTGTGGAACCGATGCCCGTGGACATATTCGAGGAACTCGTGGCCGAGGCCCTCGACTCCCTGCCGTCCGAACTCGGCGACCTCATGGAGAACGTGGCGGTACTTGTCGCCGACCGTGGCGAGCCGCGGAACCTGCTCGGCCTTTACGAGGGAGTTCCGTTGACCGACAGGGAGGGCTACGGCAGCGGTGCCACCCTGCCCGACCGGATACTGCTCTTCAGGCTGGCCATCTGCGACATCTGCCGCGACAAGGACCAGTTGCGCCGCGAGATAGGGGTTACCGTCGTGCACGAGGTGGCCCATCACTTCGGCATCGACGACGACCGCCTGCACGAGCTGGGCTGGGGGTGACAGGAGGGAAACGGTCAGCCTCCGCGCTCCATTCAATGTGCCTGTTCAGGGCGTTATTCGGTAACCTCCACCCATGAGGTCGTCGGCTCGTCCTACCGGTAGGGCACGAGAACCTCTACGTCCTCAGCCGCGTTCGGCGTCTTGGGCAACGGGCTAATGACAGCCGGTGTGATTAGTCCCTGATTGCGTCGAGGATGGTGACGCCGATGAGGCTGAGTACGACGACTGCCGTAATTGACAGGACTGTGAACGCGATAGAGAACGCGAACAGGTGCCGGAAGTATTGGCCGAGCAGTTTGTCGAACTTGAGTGACCAGAAGGGCATCGAGTGATCGAAGTGCCCCTTTGTGCCACGTATCGACGTTAGTTGGCACATCGGGCTGGCGCTAGCGGCCCGCCCGTGAAGAATAATGAAGGAGTGGAGCTGGCCGTCCCCGATCGAGGGCAGAGGGTTGGTGTCGGTCGGGGTGTCTATTTCGGTAGAGGCGGTGAGCATCACCTGGGGGTAATCGGACCCTCATTGGACACTTTTTTGACAATCTGACCTCCGGAGCCGAAGCCAAAGTGGCTCAGATCCGTATGGTTACTAGCGCCCCCGGGAGGATTCGAACCTCCGACCTTCGGAATAGAAGTCCGCTGCTCTGATCCGGGCTGAGCTACGGGGGCCAGGGGTGAGGCTACCCGTGGGTTCTGAATCGTCCGGGCAGCAGAGCAGACACGTCGGCTCCGCCGAAGGTGTCAGAGGGCTGACCACCGAGGGCGAGGTCGGCCAACAACAGGCCGGCGCCCCTGGATGTCTGTATGCCGCAGCCACCCTGGCCGACACACCACACGAACGAAGGCATCTCCGGATCGGGCCCGATTGCGAGGGAGCGGTCCGGCGTGAAGGTGCGCAGCCCCGCCCATGCCGAGTTGACGGACCGGATGCCGAGCGTGGTGGCTTCGTTGATTCGCTCGATGGCAAGTGCCACGTCGAGTTCCTCGGGTTTGGCGTCACACGGCTCGGACGGCGTCTCGTCCCCCAGGGAGCAGAGCATCTGCTCGCCGTCGTGTTTCACGTACCAGTTGTGTCCGATCTCGGCGGTGAAGGCCCAGCCCGTGGTGTCACAGCCGGGACCGTTCACCATGAACGCTGTTCGGCGGCAGGGCTGCAGGCCGATCGGTTCCACACCGGCGCGCACAGCCACGACGTCTCCCCATGCGCCGGCTGCGTTGACGACCACATCGGCCCCCATGTCTCCGTCAGTGGTCTCGAGGCTCCAGCCGTCGCCGTCACGGCGGGCGGCATCCACTCGGGCCGAGGTGGTGATCTGCCCACCGCCCCGTCGAAAGCCGCGCACGTAGGCCTGGTGCAGGGCCCCGACGTCCACGTCGGCACAGTCGGGCTCCAGGGCGGCCCGGTGGATGAGCTCGCGGCGCAGCGGCGGGAAGTACCCCATTGCCTCGTCAACCGTGAGCTCGACGGTTGGCGACGGCAGCAGGCTTCCTTCTGCCAGCAGATCGTCCATCTGGTCTGACTCCTCCTCGGAGCTGATGGTCATCACGGTGCGCGGTGACAGGAGGGGTGCGTCAACGAGGCCTTCGGGGGTGTCGTGGAGAAAGTCGACGCTGGCCCTGGTCAGGATGCGGTTCGGGACGGTGCTCAGGTTCTCCACGAGGATCGCGGCGGAGCGTCCGGTGGTGTGGTGGGCCAGCACAGGCTCGGCCTCGAGGAGCCTCACGTCAGCATCGGGGTGTGCCTCTACAAGGTGGTAGGCGGCACTGACCCCCGCTATCCCCCCGCCGATCACCGCGATCCTCACGCCTGCCACACGCCATGTTCACACAGAGTCGGCCGATACGAAAACACCTGCACCGGTCTGCTCCTGCACCCGTATCATGGCGGGCTACTTGGTGGCCGTAGCTCAGTTCGGTTAGAGCACCTGGTTGTGGTCCAGGGGGTCGGGGGTTCAAATCCCCTCGGTCACCCCATGTGTGGATCCACCCACCGGTAGGATCTGCCGTCGCAGGCGCCTCTAGCTCAATTGGCAGAGCATCGGACTCTTAATCCGCAGGTTCCGGGTTCGAGTCCCGGGGGGCGTACTCATAAACCCGGAATGGAAATGCCCAGAAGTCTCATGTCCCGGCGCAACATCCGCCGACACAGGAACATGACAGAGACATGGGAACCACACCGAACACCGCCGCCATCTACGTCAGGCGCTCCGCCTTCGACTCCGCCAACAAAGAGGAGGACGCCTTCTCCAGGAGCCTCGCCGCTCCAGAGAAGGAATGCCTGGCCTGGGCTGAACGTCAGGGCCTAACCATCACCGAGGTCTACCGCGACAAGACCGGCACCTCGGCCAGCC
>NZBE01000034.1 GCA_002687745.1 Acidimicrobiaceae bacterium
GTGGAGGAAGCAATGGGAGAGTTCGAGGACAGGGTCGCGATAGTCACGGGCTCGACCAGCGGAATCGGGGAGGCGACCGCCCGGTCCCTTGTCGCTGCCTTGAGAGCCTTCCTGTAGTCCTCTTCGGTTGCGGTGGGCTGTGGCTGCGTCTTCTCACCGGCGAGAGGCACCTGCTTCCACCACGGAAAGACACCATCGCCGGCCTCATGGCTCCACCTGCCAAACGCTCGGAGCGCTTGCCCGCGTTTACGCCTGACCGACACGAACTCTGAGGCCGCTATCCAGGACTTCGCATCAGTCAGGTCAGGGGTCGGAAACTCCTCGAAGAACGACCTGAGGGCGACGATATAGGCCAACACGGTCCGCTCTGACTTGCCCGAGAGTTCCCAGTCGAACCGGAACTCGTCCAGAAGAACATCATGCATGTGCTCTCTCCAAAAAGTGTCTTGGGAGAGGCTCAGATCCCGGCTCCGAACGTCCAGCAGACTCCCAGCCTGCAGAACCATTCAATAAATAAACAAAAGTGGGCGCGGACGGACTTGAACCGCCGACCCCCTCCTTGTAAGGGAGGTGCTCTAGCCATCTGAGCTACGCGCCCGGGAGCGGACACCCTACCGGTGACACTCCCCGTTGAAGGACTGGTTCAGAACCCCTGTCGGGCCTCCATGAGGGCCTCGGCAAGGGCAGGTCCGGCGCCTGCAACGGGCGTGCGGCGGGCATCAGAGTCAAGAACGCAGAGGTCTCTTCCAAGCGCATCGGCTACGACAACGCCTGCCTCCTCACAGATCAGCGACGCTGCGAGGTAGTCCCAGACCCCATGGGCGTCATCGGAGCAGTCCACGTAGCCGTCGACGCGACCATCGGCGACGGCACACAGGTCGAGGGCCGCCGACCCGAAGGCCCTGAACTGCCCCCATCCCAGGTTTCGAGGTGGAAGGCCCGAGATGGCAACGAGCGAATCCTCTAGGGCTGGCGCTGACCCGCGCCTGATCTCGACTCCGTCACGGCGAGCACCCCAGCCCCTGACAGCGTCGTAGCGACACCCGGTAACCAGATCGGCCACCACAGCCACCCATGGTCCGTCATCGTCTACAGCGCAGAGGCAGCTCGAGTACCACGGAATGCTCCTTGAGGCGTTGGTGGAGCCGTCAAGTGGATCAACCACAACGGTAGGGCCCGATCCAGTGGTCAGGCCGGACTCCTCGCTGAGCACGCCGTAACCGAGTGGGTCCAGCAGGTCGTGCACGGCCCGGTCGGCAACCACGTCGCTCTCGTACTGATCCGGCCGGTTTCCCGACGGCCCCCAGTCATCGTGCGAGGTGAACGCCGCCACGACCGCATCGGCAGCGTCGTGCAGGTCGCTCAGTGCTACCGACGCGTCAGTTCCGATATCTCCGTGTTCACCCACACCACCGGTCTAGCACCCGACAGGACGGCTTTCGCCATGGGCACCTTCGGCGGATCGCAACAATGACCCAGACCTGTGGTCCCGACTCCATGGCCCCTACCCTGTTGCACCTACCCTGTTGGGACCATCCATCGGGCCGGGAGGAGCGCAGGTGGCAGTAGTCGACATTGCCGGATTCATCGCCGACCTGAAGGATCACGCAGCTGAGCACGGCTTCCACGTGCACGATGAGCGGCACTTCGTCGAGACCTACTCGATGCGCCAGGCGTTCGAGGTCGACCTGCACCCGGAGGCAGCCTGCGGAGGACCGCTCGACCTTCACCTCTCCCTGGACCTGGAGCCACGCACCCTTATGGCCTTCGAGGACGAGGTCATGTCCATACCGGACAATGCCGACCCGAGCGACGACCTCGTAATCCAGATCATGTTCACCTGGGCCCTCCCGCCCCTCGATCAGGGTCCCGACCTGCTGGTACTTGCAACCGAGTTGGCCGGAATCGGAGGCCCCGACCTGCCCATCGAGGTCTCAGCCGTTGATTCGTTCGCAGCGGTGACCGACGCCCCTCAGCGCTCCCTCGGGGTGACAGCACGGTTGGAGACCCCACTGTCATCCCTGTTCCGAGGCGACAACAGCACCTCGATGTGTGACGCTCTTGACAGGTCACACAAGATCAGCGAGTACCTCCTGGACCGTGCCCCGGCCTGGCTGGGCTGAACCCACCTGCCACTACCACGTGACCCGGGAGATGACCTCCGACGGCTCGCTGGTGGATGCCTTTCCGTACTACCTGGCACCACTGCTTCCGCAGCCACCTCGATCATGACACCCGCCTAGCCGAGCAGCTCAGAGGCATGCCATGCTCACCGGGTCGCCCGAAGGCCGCACTGGCTGGAGCGGGACCGACACGGGGACCGGAGGAATCGACATGCCATTTCCAGTTGAGGAAACGGACCGACTGCTGTCCACCACCAGGTCCGTGCGTCGTCGTCTGGACCTTGAGCGGCCGGTCCCTGAAGAACTGATCCTGGATTGCATCGACCTTGCTGAACAGGCTCCCACCGGGGGCAACCAGCCGAGCCGGCGCTGGCTGGTGATCCGCGACCCGAGGGTGAAGTCCCAACTTGCGGACCTCTACCGGGAGGCAGGTGGAACATGGCTGTCGGAGCGGGCCAGTGCCCTCGCCGGAACCGGTGACCCGAGAGAGCGCGCCGCCCGCTCGGGAGGACACCTCGCCGATCACCTGCACGAGGTGCCGGCCCTCGTGCTCGTCACCATCTACGGCGAACACGACGGCAGCGGCAGACCCGGACTCTTCGACTCTGTCATCCAGGCGGCGTGGAGTTTCTGCCTGGCGGCCCGCTCGCGTGGGCTGGGAACCGCATGGACCACCCTCCACCTCGGCGCAGCCGACAAGGTCGCAGACCTCCTCGAGATCCCCGACGGCGTTACCCAGGTGGTTCTGCTACCTGTCGCCTACACGATCGGAACCGACTTCTCCCCAGTCGAACGTCGCCCCGCAAGGGACATCACCTGGTTCGACAAGTGGGGCCGGACCCTCGAAGGCCCCACCGACGGCCGGTCTCCCCTGTTCGCCGACGGCGCAGGAGCCACAGTCGAGGTAGACATCGATGCCAAGGCTGCCGACATCTGGCCGCTCGTGTCCGACATCAGCCTGCCGGCCCGGTTCAGCGACGAGTTTCAGGGCGCCGAGTGGATCGACGACGAGCCGGCCGTTGGAGCCCGTTTCATGGGCCGCAACAGACGAGATGACCTGGGCGAGTGGGAAGTCACCTGCACGCTTGTCGACCATGAACCCGAGCGGGTGTTCGCCTGGCACGCTGGCGATCCCGACAGCCCAGCGGCCCAGTGGCGTTTCGAACTCACACCCCTCCTCGGAGGCACACGCCTCCGCTTCTCGATGGTCCTAGGCCCTGGCCCCTCCGGCCTGACAGCCGCTATAGAGGCAATGCCCGACAAAGAGGCTGCGATCATCGCCAGCCGCCAAAAGGGCCAGGCCGCCAACATGCGCCGCACCATCGAGGGAATCCGCGACCTGGTTGAGGCGGACAGCACAGGTAGATGACCGAACAACCCGTTTCCCTGTTCACCGTTCACCCGGACAGCCCATCGCTGTTTCTCCCATCGGCGATTTCCCGCAGCCCCTGGGCTGTCGACACCGTCCACGGCGGCGTGGGAAGTGCCACGTTCGCCCGCTCACTCGAACGCCTCCTTCCTGATCAACGCCTCAGCCGGCTCACAGTCGACCTCCTTCGGCCCTACCCCATGGCCGGCTTTGAAGTGGAGGTAGAAGTCCTCCGCGGCGGTCGTTCAGTCACGACCACGGTGGGGAGGGCCGTCGACCAGTCGGGACGGGTGGTCGCTCGTGCCACTGCGCTGCATCAGGTACCTGTACCCGTGAGTGCGACGACATCACCGGACTTCTCCGTCCCACCAGGACCCGATGGCCTCGATGAGAAACCGATGACCGATGGCAGTTTGAACAATCATGAGTTCGACGATGCGGGGTGTTTCATCATGACCCGCACCCCGGTCGGTGGAGAACCCGGGTGCGGAACGGCCATCGTCTGGCTCCGGCTCCCCAACCTGATCGAAGGCGAGGACACGACACCATGGCAGCGCTCCGTCATCGCAGCTGACTGTTGCAACTGGTTCGGGCGCCACGCCGAACCCTCTGAGGTCTCGTTCGTCAACCCGGACTTGACCGTTCACCTCCACCGGGACCCGGTCGGAGAATGGATCGGCCTAGACATCACCGGCCGTTGGGAGGCCAACGGTGTCGGCCTTGCCTCTGCAGTCCTCTTTGACACAGGTGGGCCAGTTGGAAAGGCCGCTCAGACCCTCTTGCTCAGGTCCATCGCCCAACCCTCAGACCTCTGATCCCCATCCAACCAAGGAGCCCCCCATGACCACCCTCGGACTATCGGCAGACGAACTGCTGTCCACCACCCGTTCCGTGCGAAAGCGGATCGACTTCGACCGGCCAGTGGAACCGGCGCTCATAGAGGAGTGCCTCGAGTTCGCCGTGCAGGCACCCACTGGCTCGAACAGGCAGGGGTGGCGCTTCCTCGTCGTGACCGACAACGACAAGAAGGCGGCCCTCGCCGATCTCTATCGCCGCGGCTGGGAGGTCTACTCCACGATGGCTGCAAGCGCCGGGGCCACCGGAACGACTGCCTCAGATGACCGCGCCAGCCAGCAGATGCGGGTGCTCGACTCAGCCTCCTACCTGGCGGAGAACATGCACCGGGTGCCCGCAATGCTCATCCCCTGCATGCCTGGCCGAGTCGAACACCCGACCGGTACGGGCGTCGCATCCATGATGGCCTCGATCATTCCGGGCACCTGGAGTTTCATGCTGGCGGCACGCGAGCGCGGCCTCGGAACCTGCTGGACAACCATCCACCTCATGTTTGAGGAGGAGGCCGCAGCGGCGCTCGACATCCCCTTCGAGAAGGTGAGCCAGATCGCCCTGATCACGATCGGTCACACGATCGGCGACGACTTCAAGCCAGCCATGAGGCCGCCCGCCTCCACCGTCACCGACTGGAACACCTGGACCGCATAGCCAGCGGATTTCGCACCGCTGGGTGTCCCCGAACTGTACGCATCCCAGACCTATGCTCCAGCCATGCGTGCAAACAGAGCACTTCTAGTCCTGGTGGCCCTCGTCATCGTGGCAGCCGGGTGCGGGAGCAGCGACGACTCCACCCCGGTAACCGTCACGCCAACCACCGCATCCGACGCCTATGCCACGACGGTCCCTGCCGTCACCACGACCCAGGCTTCCTACTCGACCACAACAGCGCCTACGACCGCTGCCGCGTCGGTGACAACCACCCTGCCGCCAGCGACTATGACAGAACCCCCCGATACGGGTCCGCGCACCGTCACCGTCAAGGCCGGCGACTCGCTCTCCCAGATCGCCAAGGACAACGGCATGACCCTCGACGAGTTGGCCACGCTCAACGCCATCTGTGACACCAACCAACTCTTAGTTGATCAGGTGCTCCTGCTCTCCGCCGAAGAGGCCGACGACCCTGATGCCGAACCCAGCGAGCAGACCATCATTGTCCAGTCAGGCGACTCCCTCTCCAAGATTGCCAAGCGCCACGACACCTCTGTCGAGGCCCTGATAGCTGACAACGACATCGACGATCCGAACACGATCCTCGTCGGGCAGGAACTGGTCGTGTTCTCCGATGCCCCGGTAACGCCGACTGAGGACCCCTGCGACTGAACGGTTCAGGCCCGACCCGCCTGACCCCGCTGATCGCCCGGTGGACCGCCTAGCCTCCTCGCCATGGGGATGGAGATAGGCCCGGACACAGGACCGCTCCCAGAGGAGCTCACGGCCGACGAACTTTGGCGAACCTCCCCAGATGCCCTCCTCGTCGTGGCGCGGGGTGGCGTGATCCTGGCAGCCAACATGGCCGCCCGGCACCTGTTCGGCTATGAGCCGGGTTCGCTCGTAACCATGAACGTCGATGACCTGCTCCCCACTTCTGCACGTGAGGCCCACCGCCGCCAGCGCGAGGGATTCGAAGTCACGCCAGCTCCGCGCTCCATGAGTACCCGGCAGGGCCTTGAGGGGATGAAGGCCGACGGCACCTGCTTTCCCGTTCATGTGAGCCTGGCCCCCCTCAGCGACAGCAGCGGCATGGTGATCGCAGCGGTCCGCGACATGACCCAGTGGGTTGAAGCTGAACAAGAACTGCGCGACAGCGAATTCCGCAGGGACATTGCAGAGGACCACGAGCGCATCGCCCGCGACCTGCACGACACCGTCATTCAGGAGCTCTACGCGGCAGGTATGGCCCTGCAGGCGCTCCAGGCAGCCAGCGAGTCAAACCAGGCGACCCGTCTGGCCGAGATAGTGAACGGCCTCGATGCCACCGCCCGCACCATCCGTGCTGTCATCTTCGATCTGGCATCACCGGTCCACAGTGCCCAGGGTCTCAGAACCAGGGCAACCGAGGTCGTGTCAGAGATGACCGAAGTCCTCGGTGCCGAACCCCGCTGCCAGTTCGTGGGGCCGCTGGATACCGCCGTTCCCGACGACCTGGTCGAGGAGGCCCTGGCAGTCGTTCGCGAGACCCTGACCAACGTGGCCAAACACGCCGAGGCATCCACTGTCGATCTGCGTATCCAGGTAGACCGGGAATTGTCGATTGAGGTCGTAGACGACGGAGTTGGCCTGTCGGAGAGCACTGAGCGACGGAGTGGCCTCGCCAACCTGGCGGCACGGGCCAAGAAACACAGCGGTTCGTTTGCCGCCTACCGGGCTCCCGCCGGCGGCACCGCCATCGAATGGGTCATCCCGCTGGTTTCAGACACCAGCGAAACCTGAGCTTCAGCCGCCCCTGCGTCGTTCGTCCAGCCTGGCGGCGAATGCAGCCGCCTCGGTGCGGCGTTGCATGCCAAGTTTCTGGAGCAGGCTCGTGACGTAGTTCTTGATGGTCTTCTCAGCAAGGATCATCTCTTCGGCTATCTCCCGGTTGGAGAGGCCGTCTCCGATGAGTTCAAAGACGCGGCGTTCCTGTGGGGGCAGTTCTCCCACGGTTGCCTCACCCGATTCCCGTAGTCGCCGCAGGGCCAGCCGCGTAGTTGCCCGATCCAGCAGAACCCTGCCGTCGGCAACCATACGGATCGCCTCCAACAGGTCGCCACCCTGAACCTGCTTGAGCACATAGCCGGCAGCTCCGGCAAGGCTGGCCTCGACCAGGGCCTGGTCGTCCTCGAAGGAGGTCAGCATCAGGCACTTCACATCCGGGTACTGCGACCTGATGTCTCGACAGACCTCGACACCTGAGCCCTCTCCGAGGCGAATGTCGAGAACGGCCACGTCAGGGCTGCACCCCTGCACCACCTCAAGTGCCTCCGCCACAGTTCCAGCCTCGCCGACCACCTCCATGTCGGGTTCGGCACCGATCACGGCGACAACACCACGCCTGACGATCTCATGGTCGTCCAGAAGGAAGACGCGAACTGGCCCAGCCATGGTCATCATCTAGCACACCAGCACGCCAGGAGACGCATACTCAGGCGGAGTGACGCTCGTACCGGAGTTCATAGAACCCGTTACCCGCTACACCGGCGGCAAGGATGCTGACCCAGAATCCGACCAGGCCTCCCACCCCGAGCGAGGAAACCCAGCCGTGCTGGGGCTCGATCAGGTGGTGCGTGACGGTTACGACGGCCGTGAGCAGCACCAGGGACCAGAGCCCCGCGTACAGCACCGTCATCAGGCGCTTCTTTCCGTCTTCGTCAACCAGACGATGTTCAACTGGGGCTTCCATGGGGTTTCCTCCATTCTTGTGGCCGGTCTCCAGGGGTTGACGCTACGAAGAGCCGATTCGTGTGAGCAGAGTCGAAGGTCCCTATGTGGGGTGTGTGTCAGGCAATACCGTGGGCCCGTGGGCAGAGGAGGAACGCGCGCTGAACGGCGGCGCAGGGCCAGAGCCAGGGGCACATCGGGAGATGACGGGTCACCGGCGCTTCTAATCGCGATCATCGTCGGGTTGGCAGTGGCGATCGTGCTTCCCATTTCCGTCGCCCTCCGGGGTGGCGACGACACCCCACCGGTTGATCCGGGAACCACTGTCATCACTGCGACCGAGTTCGCATACTCGCCAACCCGAATCGCCGTAGATGGCGAGGCGACGTTCCTCCTTCGCAACGAGGGAGCCGTCTACCACGATCTCCGCATCGAGGGAATCGACGACTTCTCCCTCGAGGCGCTGCCCGACGAGGACGCAACCGGCAGCGTCGAGCTTGAAGCCGGCACCTACGTCCTGTTCTGCAGCGTCCCGGGTCACCGCGATGCCGGAATGGTCGCCGAACTCCAGGTCAGCTGACCTCCGGGCATCGCCGGCTGTCCACAGGTCCGGGACCTTGGTCCCTACCGATCGGTCGCCCCACACCGGATGATCGTGGCAACCAAGGGGATCCACAGTGCGTCTCAACAAGAACCATGCCGTCGGGCCAGGTGACTTCAGCGACGAGCACCTTCGGCCACGCGTCCTCGTCGAGGAGGAGGACGACGCGGTCCGGGCCGCCATCGTGGAGATGCTCAAGGACGCAGGGTTCGAGTCGGTCGGTTGCGGCGGCCCCGACACACAGTCCTCGGGCCACTGCCCCCTCGAGAACCATGAGGAGTGCGGTGCCACCACACAGGCAGACGTGATCTTCTGTTCGTTGCGCATGAGTGACCCCAGGAACCGACAGATCCTGAAAGGCCTCAAGCGCCTCCACAGGAACACCCCGATCGTGGTCGAGGTACCAAAGCCGCAGGCGGCAAGCCTCCACGGATCACTGATCGGCACACATGTCGTCTACACCCCCATTACCAGGCGCAGCCTCACAAAGGCGGTGCTCGACGCGTGGAAGGCCGAGGATCCCATCCTGGCGACCCTTCGCTGACCTCATAGTTCTCCCGGGGCCTCAGCGGCCGGTCCCCACCACTCTGGGGCCCCGGGATCATCTCTACCCGGAGCAGTGCACGCGGGTCACCCCTTTGTTAGGGGCACCACCTCGAAGGTGCCGTCACCGGAAACCGTCACCAACAGCTCATCGGAGCCGGCGGCACGAACGGCACCCGACAGGTCCTCGACTGATGGCGGGACGAAGTCTCCGATGTCGGTCCGGAGGCGGAGGCGCACCTCGACACCTGCCTGTTCGATCAACTCCCTGGTCCATTCACCACCGCTGGCTGCAACCAGCGTCACGTGTACCGACTCGGCCTGTTCGGCCGGGGGCGGCATCGACTGCAGACCCTCCCGTAGAACCCGACCGTGGTACACGGTCACCCCTGCGGTTGAGCCGACAAGCGCCAGGGGAATCCTGAACCAGGCAAGCTGGTCAGCACTCAGGTCCCGTTCCAACAGGCCGAAGACAACCACGTAGACCATTACAAGGAGGCTTCCGAGCACGATCAGGGCGGTCGAGCCGAACACGGTCATCAGGTAGACGCGGCGCACCGGTGAGCCCAGTTCGGCCGGCTCGTCGGCGTGACCCTCAATCCGCGACCAGTTCCGCCACCAGACTGTGCCACCAACCGCCAGGAACGTGATCACACCTGACATCGCCTCACCGAGTGGTAGGTCCCAGTCGTGGGGGTTGGGCATGATCTGGTGGAGTACGACAGCACCCAGGAACACGGCAACGCCGGCTGTAGCCGCCACCAGGCCGACCCACGAGGCTAGATGGTCGTAGGTGCGTTCGACCTCGCTGCGCAGTTCGTTTTCGGGCAGCTCTGAACGGTGGTATCTCCAGACGGTCAGTCCCACGATGCAGACCGTCAGGAAGACCGGCGCCGTGTCGAAGTGCTCGGTTGCCGATGTGCCGTCCTGGTCTGCGAGGAACCAGAGGAGCACTGTGAACAGAAGGCCGCTGCCGGCTACTACCGCCGCCCCGAGGCCACCGAGAACACCGCCCACGAGAACAAATGCGTGCCTCTCGACGGAATGGCCTGAGCCGCGGGCGTTGCGCCACCAGTACCAGAACCAGACGGCTCCGAACGTGAGCATCGCCGGGGTGGCATCGCGTGCCCCGTAAACCGCCGAGTCCCAGGAGGCCTCGTCTGGCCCGAATCCGTAGTCGGGGATGTAGCCGGGCATCGAGCCGTCGTAGGCCCAGTTGAGCAGGTGTCCGACAACGAACGAGGCGCTGATTGCGAGCCCGATGGTTCCAGCCGCGGCACCAAGGAGCAGGTAGACCTGCCTGCGAACTGTTCCACCCCGGCTGGAACGGCACCCGAGTCGCCAGTGAACGGCCCAGACCCCGGACCACACGATCAGGTGGGCAATCATGTAGTCGATGAAGTCCGTACCGGAGATGATCCACGACAGCGTGCCGATGGAGGAGACAATCATTCCGGTGAGCGCACCCAGCTCGGCCACTGCAACGTAGAAGGACCAGCCTCCGGCCCCTTCTTCGTCCGGGTCCTTGGCGAAGCGGCGTCGTATCCACGCCATCAGGCCGGCCAGGCTTGCGCCACCTACGATCACGAACGTCAGCCACAGCGCTGTCGTCTCGGTTCCGGCCGAGGAGTCAGGTCCGATCTCGCCGACCACCCGGGCAAGGACGCCGGCGACGCCGAATCCGGTTATGCCCACGAGGACGAGGAGGAAGCCGTACTCGATGGACCGCCGGACCATCGTGCCGATGTCGGCCTGACCTCCGCTCCGGCGGTAGACGACAGCACCGACTATCAGGGCCACCACCAACCAGAAGATCACTGCATCCTCCATGTAGACCTCCCCGACAGACCGCTGGGTGCCACCAGCCTCTCACACCGAAAGCTGCCGACCGGGTCCCTCCCAGACCGACCCTGCTACTGTCCGCACGTGAGGTGGCTGACCACCACCGTCACCGTAACGATCCTGGCCGCTTCGTGCGGTGGCGGAGCGGGCGGAGACGGACCCGAGGCGACTCCAACCGCGCCCTCCGTCGCACAGGCGACAACTGAGGCCCCGGCACCGGTCGCCACAGGGGAACCCGAAGCACCCACGACCACCGACACGACCGCCGACCCTGACGCCCCCCCAGCCACCTCGCCAGGTTCGGGCGACCAGGCCCCGAGCCAGCAGGAACCTGTAGTTGTCGAGGAACCCGTGTCCGATATACCGCCGGTCCAGAGGTCAGGCCTGGCAGCCGGAATCGTGCCCTTCGACGACCTGTTCCTCACCCCTGGGGAGCAGATCAACGACCGCGACGCGGTTCCGTTGGCCGACCTCATCTCCGTCTCCACCCCCGATGGCTCAGGCGAGGTCACCGTGGTCGGAGCCGCTGGAGCCGTGCCCCTGGGTCAACCCGAGCGACCGTGGGATGCCGTTGCCGTAATCGCCGTGGAATGGGGCTCCCAGGACTGCGTTGACCGACAGAGGGACGGCTCCTTCAGCGCCCGGCTGGAGGCACCCGCCGGATCGACCATCTACGTGCTCCCGATCGGAAGCATGCACTGCGAGGGTCAGGGAATCCAGACCGGGCCGGCCGCGGTTCTGCAGGTACCGGGACCGTCGCGACCACAGGGAACCTTTCTGACCCTGGGGCGCGTGGGTTTCGAGGAAGTTGCGAGGTGGTCGGCAGCGGGAACCATCACGGGCCCGGGCCGCAGCGTCGAGTTCACCCTTGACGACGACTCTGGTCTCTGCCTCGTCCCACGTGTCGACCTGTACCGCCTCTTCGACGACGAGGGTCGCTATGTGACACAGGTGAACGTGAACGTCCACGGGCCGGCCCTCACCCCGACAGGCCTGCCCATCGAGTCCGACGACATCTCGGGTTCCTACGACTCCCTCATCTTCTCGGATGTGCCGGGATGCCTCAGTTCCGGCCAGACCCTCATCCCTGCCGACCTGCCGACATCCCTTGAGGCCGGCTGGTACCTGCCACGGATCGTCTTCGGCCAACGAGGTCCCGACGGTCAACCCCGGTTCGACGACACTGGTTTGAACACGCCACAGTCAGGCGGGGTCGACTTCGAGGCCAACACCGGTTTCGGCTACCTCCCGATGTTCGCTATCGGAACTGACGCAACCCCGAGGCTCCCGGCAACCCTCATCAACGAGGCACCCAGTTGGGGCTCTGCGGGCATCAGGGGCGTGGTGGCCAACGAGGACGTGGGTCGCTTCGCCCTCGGGAGCAGGCGATCGGCCGAGGCACCGTTCATCGCCTCCCCCACCGATCCTCTGTCTGGCCAGGACGTCCACTACACGCTCGAGCCCTACCTCCCGACGGTCGGCTACACGGGCTTTGCTGCGCCGCTGCCGGAACCGCTGTTCACCCTTGACCCCACAGACCCCGGCGGTGTCAGCATCGACCTGACCACCCCAGACGGTGAGACGACGAACCTCGCCAGTGGCGCCACGGTGGACATGTTCGTGGCGGCGGCCTGGTATGCGGGCTACCCGGTGATGCTCCCGTTCTCGGGGCCATCCCACACCGTCGGCCTCACAACCGGGCTGGACTCCCTCGACATGGAGTTCGACCAGTTCGGCAGGCACACGGTGCACCTTGACGGCACACTGCGGTCGGCACGCGGTGACGACTTCATCCTGGAGGGAACCTACGACTTCTGGGTGGCTGAGCCACTGGACCTGTCGCTTGGAACGTTCGAGGGAACCCCGCTGGAGGTGGGCGACGAATGGAACCCGGTGGTCACAGTTGAGCCCGGGGTTCCTGCGGACGTCACCATCGAGGTTGCCCACTACGTGGACGGCGACCCCGACAAGCTCGAGAGCCATGTGGTGAGCGGCACCGCCAACCGGTTCGGATACTTCGCCTCCGACCAGGTCTGGACTCCAGATGCACACGGTGAGTACATCGTGAAGGTCACGGCCTCCTACGTGGACCCGGTTGACGGAACTCTCTGGATGGGCGCCAGGACCTCAGCCTCGATCGTGGCCACACCCGACACGCCGATAATCACACACGCTGAGCGCAACAGCGACCTGGCCAGGGGCGCTGGTGACATGACCCTCAGAACGTGGTTCTTCAACCGGACCGTGGACCCGGCATGTGGCGAGGCGGCCTGCGACGAGATAGTTGCACCGGGGTCGCGCGGTATCGGCTACCCGTTCTTCTCGGGCGACGTCGTCTGGGTCGCCGACATGACCCCGCTGACTCCGGCGGTAACGATCGATGGACCTACCGACCTGCTGGCCGACATGGCTCCACAACTCCAGCCGACCAACTACTGCTTCGAGCACGACTGCGTGGAGTCCGAGGACTCGATCCGGCTCTACTCGGCGGCGACACAGGGGGCCAGGCCGCACCACCGGCCCGACGAGGTGTCCTCGTGGGCCTACTGGTACTCGACGAGCATGCGGCCCGAGGTGAGCGTGTTCACCGCGGTCGGCGAGGGCCGGGGCGGAATCCACAACACCTGGTACGGCCACGACACCTACGCCTGTCAGATCGGCCTGACCTGTCGTGACTTCTACTTCCGGCCCGGGGCAGGAGGGCGAGGGGGAAGCGACACCAAGGGCGACGAAGAGGGCGATGTGAAGCTCCTGTTCGGTGGGGCTGTTATCAAGAAGGGCGACCAGGCCCACTTCGCCCCCTATGCCTCCATGGCCGTGATTGTTCCCGAGGCCGAGCGGAACAACTCGGGCGGTTTCACGCTGCGCGACGACAAGGGAAACCGCATCTGCCCGCCGTACCAGGGAGCTGCGGGCGGCCTGGGGACCTGCGGTCCCCTGCTGACCCATCGTGGCCGCGAGGTGGACCTGTTCATCACACCGACGGGCACGCGGCCCGGCAGCGTGCTTGAGCCCGGCGATCGTTTCGTCTACAGCGGTCAGGCATGGCCCACACTCGACGTTGCCGTCGATGTGGCCGTCACGACCCCCAGCGGCGACACCCGCGAGTTCTCGAACCGGGCGAACGTGGTGGGATATGTGGACCCGACAGGAATGTCGTTCGTGGTTGAGGAACCCGGCGTGTACGAGGTGCATGTGGCCGCCACCCAGGACCGTGTGGTTCCTTCCACCGGCCTGGCACCTGATCCGGCGATCGTGGCCGACGGCCGGACCACCATGGACGTCTACGGGTATGAGAACCCGCTCTCGGCGGTTCTGGGCTCCGATGACTCGACCTACCGCTTCTACGTGGTCGACTCCCATGCGGTGCCGTCGATCCGGTCACGCACGTCGCTCGGTGAGGGACCGGAGGGCTCCTTCGTGGAGGGCATCACCTTCGGCTACGAGCTACCCGACGGGGTCGACACAGCCCACTACAGCCTCGCCACACCCGGCCTGCTGGTCCATCAGGACACGGTCTCAGGCGACTCCGTCCGGATCGCCCTGGGCCAGCAGTACCTCTACGACCTGGGCTTCACCGAGATCATCCTGGGTGCCGACACACTGCAGCTCTCCATCGCCTACGAGACCGCCGACGGCTGGGAAGCCCAGATCCTCAACCAGCGGGGCTTCTCCCCACTGGGTGGCGGGTAGTGGCGGCCAGCGGGGGCAGACGAACTTTCGTACTCGCACCGGCGCTGTGTCTGACCGCCCTGCTTGTTGCGTGTTCAAGTGGCCAGTCAGATGAGACGTTCGTCGCGTCGCTGACCGTTCCCGCTACGACGGCCACAACGGCCACGGCAGCCCCGGCGGTCACCACCCGGACCGGCCCATCACGGTGGTCGTCCACAATCGTCACCTCGGCCGATGGCTCCAACCTCTACGTGGCCAACCCCGATTCGGGTTCGGTCACGGCCGTTGCCCTCGAGGGTGAACGTGTGCTGTGGGAAACCGTCGTCGGCGATGACCCGACCACGCTGGCGCTCGATCCCCCCGGCATGCGCCTGTTCGTTGCCGTGGCCGGCAATGACCGGGTGTCAGTCCTTGATGCAGAGACCGGCGACGAGATCGCCAGACTCAGCACCCACCGCCAGCCCCGGGGCGTGCTGCTAACTCCAGACGGCACCACGCTCGTCGTGTCGGCTAGGGCTGAGAACACGATCGACCTCTTCGATGCCACCTCCCTGGTGCATCTTGGCTCCATCGAGGTGGAGGCGGACCCGTGGGGCCTGGCTCTACCGGCCGACAGAGACCTGCTGTACGTGACACACCTGTTCACAGGCGAGCTGAGCGTCGTGGACATGGACTCCGGCTCGACAACGAATGTGATTCCAACCGGGCTGGAGAACAACGCATCGCGCCACGTGGCCCTTCACCCCGACGGCCGAAGGGCCTTCGTCCCTCTCATGAGATCGCGAACGTCCAACCCCGACCTCGACTTCGAGACGACGATCATGCCGCGGGTTCCGGTGGTGGACCTGGAAAAGGAACAGGTCATCACACGCGAACTTCTGGGTCTCGACGCTGTGGACCAGCCGGTCAACATGCCGAGCGCCGTCGGCTTCTTCCCCGATGGTTCGCTGGCCTACGTGGTCAACGCCGGAAGCAACGACCTGTCGGTGATCGACCTTGACCTGGGGTTCGGGGTGGGCCACATCGATGTCGGAATCAATCCACGCGGCATCGTGGTCACCGATGACGGTTCCACCGCCTACGTGCACAACGCCCTGTCAGACGATGTCTCCGTCGTGGACCTCGACGCCCAGGTGGAGACCCACCGGATCCATGTCACCACCAACCCGCTGCCACCCGACGTCCTGGCGGGCAAGGTTCTCTTCA
>NZBE01000035.1 GCA_002687745.1 Acidimicrobiaceae bacterium
CGTGGTCTTCAAACATGTCGGGCATCATCTCAAGCCTCCCGGTGTCGTGGATCGGCATGGCACCGACCTGACTTCCATGTTCGCGCCGCCCTGTGACAGCCCTTCATGGGGCAACACAGGGCTCCTTCAATCAGTTGCTGAGGATGTGTTGGTAAGGACCCGTCGGGGAAGGAGAAAGTTACTTGGCTTCATGAAATTGACCGACTTCTACCTCAGGCAGTTTCGTGACCTGCATGAGGTGCGACTAGCTTTCACAGACCACACCGTGTTAATCGGTCGTAACGACGCGGGTTAGTCGTCAATTCTCCCAACTAGACCTGTGAGCCACCGGTCTAGTTGGGAGAGGGGTCAGCCCTACATCTGTCGGGGTGATCTTCGAGTAGGGCTGAACTCCGGATAGTTATTTTGGCTGTCAGGTAGTCTTCGTCCTGTTAGATCGGGTTGCCGTCCTGGTCGAGCGGTTCGATCCGGAGGTCTTCGGCGGCTGAGGCCGCTTCGGCTAGGGCTTCTTGGGCTTCTTTGGAGGGTTCGCCTCCGTTGCGTTGGGCGATCATCACAAAGCCGAAAGCGGCCCACTGGCCGCCACAGTCGACACAGGCGAACAACACGTCGCGGATGAGCGTCTCGTCGTCGTTGATGGGTTGCGGGTTGAACCCGAAGTTCGCCCCACTGTTCGATGAACCGCAATGCGGACAGGTGTTTGGGTTGGCTGTAGCCATGTCTTCTCCTCATCGTTCTTGGCGGGGCCACCGTGCCGGGTTGGCCGGTTGGCTGGCAGCAGGCCAAGACCCGAACCCGGCACCCTCACAGGCGGACGACAGGTAGGTCGAGTTGTCGAGCCAAGGCGTACAGTTCCTCGGCAACGTCGCCATAGGCGATTCCATAGTGGTGTTCGAGGCCCTCTGACATGATCGTCGCAAGGACCTCATCGACAGGCCGATCGAAGTGAACCACCCCCGCGGTCCCACTAAACGCCAGCGGTGCTCGAACCATCTCCCCTCCACCGACCACTAGGCGCTGTTGGCCCGCCGACTGGCTGAACC
Organism: Acidimicrobiaceae bacterium; assembly: GCA_002687745.1. Classification (GTDB taxonomy): domain Bacteria; phylum Actinomycetota; class Acidimicrobiia; order Acidimicrobiales; family MedAcidi-G1; genus UBA3125. The sequence goes on from NZBE01000035.1 coordinate 1,044, forward strand.
GGGTGATGGTGACTCGTCCTGGCTTGAGGGAAAACTCGCTGAGTAACGGCTCTTTGCGGTTGCTGTGCACGGTCGCGGTAGGAACGACTTCGGGATCGGCCATCGAGAAGGGGGCAAGCCCACAGTGCCAGAACACACCGGTGCCATCCAGGCGATCCAACTCGACCAAGTCGGCGATGAAGGCAGGTGAGCCTGTAAGCCACTGGAGGACCAGTGCGGTCACCCCGCCGTAGGTGTCTGCTTCGCAACATGCTGGGACACCAGCATCGGCAAGGAGGGCTTGGGGGGTGCAGGCTGCTCCGCCAAATTCGGTGAAGCATTCTGGCCAGCATCGGGTCGCGACCGCACTCCAGCCGTATTCGTCGACTAGGCCCCGTAGGCCAACGTGGAGTCGGAGGCTCTGGGTCAAGGCACCCTGGTCGACGTCGCCGAGGCCACTGAGTAGGCCGGTGACTTCCTGTCGAAGAGAGTCGACTTCTGCTTCAGGGGCGATGTCTGACTTGTCGAAGAGATTGGACAGAGGCACTCCCTCAGCCACAACCCCGGTGGTGGCGGTCAACCGTTGGGAGTCATAGTCGCAGGGCTCGAAGCCTGCTGGGTGCTCACCGACTACCCCCACTGTCGTCTCGGCTAGCCGCTTTCGTACTTCGCTGGCCCGGTCGTTAGCCTCGCGACTCGGCAGCGGGGCGTCAGGTGGGCTGGCTCGCGGGACGATATAGCCCTCGAAGGCCTGACGCAGCTCTTCGGGGACCGCTGCATCAGAAGGGTGCCGGTAGAGCCAACGGTAGGGACGACTCCGGTTTCTTAGGGCAAACCCTGCAAGGTTGATCCCGCAGAGGGAGTTGAGGCGTAGTCGTCCGCCACTTCGTTCCTCGGGAAATGCCCACAACACCATGGGGGCTTCGGTGTTCTCGGCCAAGGAAACGACAAGGGTCGAGTCGGCGAAGCTGGCTTGCAGCACCAACATGGCGTCTAGTTCAGTTCCCACCCATGTGGCGGTAGCTACTTCAACGGCACCGGCATCCAAAAGGAGGCCTGCCGATCCAATGACCTCTACATCCAGCCCTTCCAGGACTGAAAACGCTGCAGCAGCTACCTCTTCGGCTAGGTCAACGTCGAAGGTTGACCTAGCGATTGCCGCCACGGCAACGCGCATCACCGCTCGTCCTCTAGGTCGTTGTAGCCGGAAGGAAAGCCAGGCCTCTCACCACCGATCAGGGTAGGGCCTTCAGGGTCGAACCTAGGATGGCCGTGCCATGGTGAGGCCAACTCGTCTGTCAACTGGTTGACAGCGACCATGTATGGCACTCCATCGGCCCGCAACTCGGAGCGCATCGCTTCTAGATCTGGGTACCGGCAAAAGGCATCCCACCAGATGGAGCGGCCAGCCAAGTAACCGCTGGCCCCCGCCCGGTAGGCGAAGGCAAGGATCCGCTCGAAGGCATCTCTTTCGGCACCAGCTGAGAGCATTACCCAGGGGCGACCTGCTAGGCGACCCATCTCGGCGAATAGGCCGGCCACGGTCCCATCATCAGAGTCGGGATCGGGTATATCGCTAGTAGCCACGGGACTCTCGAGTTTGAACAGGTCCACACCGAAACAGGGGTCGGCAAAAGTCTCCACGCTGGCCAGCACGTGTTCGCTGCGCCGGACTGGATCCTCAGCGTAGTTGTCGCCGAGTAGCGGGTAGACGAGCAGTTCGAACACGAAGGGCAGGTCCAGGCGCTGACAAGCCTCCCCGGTGCGTGCGACGAACGCTTGCTGGTGCTCGACTACTTCAGGACCGGCGTCAGGCCTGTACCAGGCAAGGACCTTTACGGCGTCGGCTCCAGTTCGCTTTATCTTCTCCACGCTCCAGTCGCGGATCTCGGCAGATCGACGACCTTCCGGGATTTCTTCGAAAGTCGAATCTTCCAAGGTCAGTATCAGGCCTTTCCCCGGTGGGAGGGCTAGGGCAGCCGCGGGATAGGCGTAGTAGGGGTCAACGAGAAGTGCCGAGGAACCATTGGCTAACTCTTCGGCGAGGAGGGCCTTGACCGTGCATACCTCTTCGTATGGGGCGGTTTCGACGCCCCGGCGCTCACAAATCAGACCTTCGATGGGGGGACGCTGGTCCACAGCGGTCATCTTGAACCGGCCCGAGGCATCAGCCAGGCGGCGCAGGCCCCACAGTTTGCCGGCGCTAAGTTCCACTATTCACTCCCCGCCAAGAGGGCTTCAACCTCAGCCCTGCTGCACGTCTCTATCTGGCCCGCAGCCCTAGTGCAATGAAGTGCGGCAGCCGCCGAAGCAAAGCGGATGGCCTCCTCTAGGGCCTGGTTCTCGGCTAGAGCCAGGCAAAAGGCGCCGTGGAAGACATCACCTGCCCCAAGAGTGTTGACCACATCGACGGGAAATGCCGGGAAGTGACGAAGGCCAGAGTCATCGAGCCAGTAGGTACCGTCGGGGCCTGCCGTGGCAGCTACCCAGGCATTGGTGTAGGAACCGACACCCCTCAGTGCCTCTTCTGCCTCTGATGACCCGGTTAGGGCAGCCAGCGTTGGAAGCGAGAACACCACGTGGCTGGCTGCAGCAATGACCTCCATGCCTCTGCCAATTGTTGGGTCATGATCGCAGTCGACGACTGCGGGTACACCAGTTGCCCGGGCTGCAGCCAGGGTGGACAGGGAGCCTTCGGACCAACGCATGTCGACTAGAACCACGTCACTGTCAATGATCTCCTCGGCTTGGACTAGGTCACCAGCCTCAAACAGGTCAGAATCGACGTGGTTGACAATGAGGCGTTCGCCTGGGGCATCTACGAACACTGCTGAGACTGGCGAGGCGACTCCGGAAATCCGGCGTATCGATTCAATGCCTACCCCACTTCGGGCTAGGTCTTCGATGATGTGGTCCCCGATGAGGTCATCTCCTAGGCAACCAATAAAGGCGGCTCTGCCATCCAGGGAGGCCACAGTCTTCGCTGCCCGAGCAGCCACTCCTCCACCCACTTCGTGGAGGTCCCGGGCTCGGTACTTGCCAGGTCCGCACGGGTGGGCTTCAACGGAAAAGACCAGGTCCCACACTGCGATCCCCACACATGTCACATGTGCCATCTCATCAAGCCCCCAGCACCTGGCAAACCTGCCTAACTACGGTATGCCCCACACGCTCCTCTGATTCGACAGTGATCCCAGCCACGTGGGGAGTCAACAACAGGTTGGGGACGTTGCGAAATCTTTCCCCTGTGTCACCATCAAGGGGCTCGTTAGCGAACACGTCAACCGCGGCACCACCCAGGTGCCCGGAGCGCAGTGCTCCGATCAAAGCGATCTCGTCAACGATGCCTCCCCTACTGGTATTGATAAGCACCGCTCCGGCGGGCATGGCGGCCATCGCATCGGCATCGATGAGGTGACGAGTCTCGTCGGTGAGGGGCACATGGATGCTTAATACTTCGGAGTTCGCCAGCAGATCTGTAAAGCCCACAGGTTGAACCGGCCCCCAGACGCTGTCGGCCTTGTCGAGGTAGGGGTCGTGGGCGGCAACATTCATTCCCACCGCCCCCAGGAGGCCCGCGACTCGGCGAGCCACGTCACCAAAACCCAAGAGGCCTGCCATCCGGCCGGCCACTTCCCGACCAACCATTTCTGCCCGTGGCCAGGAACCTTCGGCAACCTGAATAGTGGAGGTGAAAGTCCCCCGCACCAACATCAGCGCCGTGGCGAGGACGTATTCGGCGACAGCGACGGCATTGGCCCCAGTCGCTGGACGTACCTCCACCCCAGCGCTGTCACAGGCATCCAGATCAATGTTGTCAAGACCCACTCCGAGGCGACCCACCACTTTCAACTTCGGTGCAGCAGCCAGCAGGGCAGCATCGACAATGGTTCGGTTGCGCACCACCAGGGCCCGAGTGTCGGCAACAGTTGCCAAGAGGGCCTCCCGGTCTCCAGCCAGAGTTGGGGCGTAGACCACCTCGAAATCGTTGGTCAGCGATTCCAGAGCCGACTCGGCCATGAACTCACTGACGACTACGTCGGACATCTCACACTCCGGCGATCGCCGACCAGTCGATGGGCGCTTGACAGTCCAGGTTTGCCTCCATCGGGGGCATCGGGTACTTCAGGCCGCTACCGCAGTTGAACAGCACCACCCGATCTGAGGTGTCGACCAAGCCGGCCTCTAGGGCCTGTAGGTATGCGGCGTGAGTGGCTGCCCCTTCGGGACACAGGAGCAGGCCGTCATCGACGGGCACCTGTTCCTGGGAGGCGACTATTTCCTCGTCGGTGACCGCCATGGCAAACCCTTCGCTTTCTCGGACTGCTCTGAGCATCAAGAAATCACCGATGGCTACGGGGACACGTATGCCGCTGGCCAGAGTTGAGGCATTCTCCCATCCCTCGGCATGCTCAGCACCGGTCTCCCAGGCCCTGACGATCGGCGCACACCCGGTGGCCTGCACGGCCACCATGCGGGGTAGGTCTCCTAACCAGCCGATCTCCTTGAGTTCGTGAAAGACCTTCCACATGCCGATCAGTCCGGTTCCTCCCCCAGTGGGGTAGAAGATGACATCGGGTGCCTGCCAGCCGAACTGTTCGACCAGCTCAAGACCCATGGTCTTCTTCCCCTCGATCCGGTAGGGCTCTTTCAGGGTGGAAACATCGAACCACCCCATCGGCCCGGCACCCTCGGCGACGATCCGACCACAGTCGTTGATCAGTCCGTTGACCCTCCACACTCGGGCACCTTGGAGAGCGATCTCTCGCACATTTACCTCCGGAGTGTCCTCGGGGCAGAATACAAATGTGTCTATGCCCGCCCGACTTCCATAGGCAGCTAGGGCTGCCCCTGCATTGCCGTTGGTCGGCATTGCAAGGCGCTCCACCCCTAGTTCCTTGGCCATTGCCACCGCCAGGGCTATGCCTCGTGCCTTGAAAGATCCAGTGGGTAGTCGGCCTTCGTCTTTGACTACCACGAGGGAACTGCCGGTGCGAACTTCGGTGCCCTTCAATCTAACCAGCGGGGTGGCCGTCTCGCCAAGGGAGACGATGCTTGAGGCGCGACGTACTGGAAGGAACTCCCGGTACCGCCACAGCCCGGAAGGCCGTGATGCCAGTTTCTCCCGATCTAGAGCGGCGGCCAGCGCCTCTAAGTCGTAGCGAACGAGCAGGGGCTTACCTGTGTCGGATAGCCCCTGAAGGAAGTCGGGTTCGTAGTGGTCGCCAGTGGCCGAGCACTCCAGGTGGGTGACGAAACTTGGTCGGTCTTCAGTGATGTTGGAAAAGTCTGTGACATCGCTCATGAAGGCTGATGGTAGGACTGGTAGGAGTGCAACCAACCTTGACTACCATCATTTCCCATGGTCGAAACTGCGGCCAACAGCAACCACAGGACCACCCTGCCTGATGCGGTGGGTGGATTCGTCAAGGCTCACGTGGTCTCCGATCGTGGGTTTCATCGAGTTTCCACCATCGCCTGCCGGGGCTGCGAATCCGGTGGCTGGTTGTTGTAAGCGTTTTCATATATGGTTCACCTACTCCACAACTGGAGCGACTCGACTGGCAGGAACCAATGACACAGCAATCAGTTGATCGCGGCACCGCTGTTGGCAGCGGCGTCGACGCCGGGCCCTGGTGGCAAGACAGCGTCGGATACGAGATCTACGTCAGGTCCTTTGCCGACTCCGATGGAGACGGCATCGGCGACCTGGCCGGCATCACCGACAAGTTGGGTTACCTGTCAGACCTGGGAATCGACTTCATCTGGGTCACGCCCTTCTATCCGTCGCCGATGGCCGACTGGGGCTATGACGTAGCTGACTTCTGTGGTGTGGATTCGACCTTCGGGTCCCTCGCCGATCTGGATCGCCTCCTTGACCAGGCACACGAACGGTCCATGCGGGTCGTGATCGATTTGGTTCCGAACCACACCAGCCACCAGCACGCTTGGTTCCGGTCGGCTCAAGCCGACCCGAACGGGCCGTACCGGGACTACTACATCTGGAGAGATCCGGCGCCCGACGGAGGGCCGCCAAACAACTGGGTCGGCTACTTCGGCGGTTCGGCCTGGGCCCTCGATGAGGCCTCGGGCCAGTACTACCTGCACCTGTTCCTCCCGGAGCAACCTGACCTGAACTGGCGCAACCCGGCGGTCCACGAGGAGTTCGACGGAATCATCCGGTTCTGGCTGGACCGCGGTGTCGACGGTTTCAGGATCGACGTGGCCGGAGGCCTCGTAAAGGACGTCGACCTCCGCTCAAACCCCGAGATCGGCGTCTGGGATCCAGCAGGAACCCGGTGGGAACAGTGGGAATCCTTCGACCACCTCTACGACGTGTTCCAGCCGGAGAGTCTCGACATCTTCCGGAGGTGGCGTTCGATAGTCGACGAGTACGGCGCCTGGCTTATGGGCGAGACCTACACACTCAAACCGGAGGGACTGGCGAGACTGGTTCCCGGTGACGGACTCCACAGCGGGTTCTGGTTCGAGCCCATGCACATCGACTGGGATGTCGACCAGATCCGGAAGGCGCTTGCCCCACCCGCCGACCTGCTGGGCGACCGACTGCTCTGGGCAGCCAGCAGCCACGACATGCCCAGGTCGCCGACACACTTCGGTGGTGGTGATCAGGGTCGCGCAAGGACCCTTGCCCTGAACGTGTTGTTCTCGTGCCTTCCGGGTGTACCTGTCTTCTACCAGGGTGAAGAGTTGGGCCTGGTCGACGGCATTGTCCCCCCGTCGGCCAAGTTGGATCCGGTCGGCCCTGAGGGCGATGTAGCCGCAGGCCGCGACGGTTGCCGCACCCCGATGCCCTGGCGCCCCGGTGGGCAGAACGGGTTCACCGAAGGCACTCCCTGGCTGTCCAGTAGCCAGCGGGATGAGGATGAGACCGCTGAGGCCCAGGCGGTGGAGGCCGGTTCCTGGTACCACCAATACCGGTCCCTTCTTGCCGCAAGACGTGGTATCGGCCCTCTGACCGGTGAAGACGTCCACTGGGAGGACGACGGTGTGGGTCATGTAGTTCGCTACAGGCGAGGACCTGTGAGCGTCGCTGCCAACGTTTCTGATGAACCCGTGACCGTTCCCGTGAGCGGCTCGGTTGGGCTTGTGTTTAGCATGGCTGGCGTAGTCCACGTTGACGGGTGTGTCGAGTTGCCGGCTCACGGTGCCGCCATTTGGACATAGCCGTATGCACCGCGAGGGACCGATTTATTGCCTGCCTGTTGTCGTCGTCTCCGTGCGCGACACCGGTCTCAAGGTGTCAGGCCGAACGAGGTGAGCAGCATGCCTGTCGACGAATCAGGGCCTGAGCCAACTCCCCGGGCCCGGGCCGGAATAGCAGACGTAGCCCTGGCGGCCGGTGTCTCGGTTGCCACGGTCAGCCGGGCTATCCGTGGTTTGCCGAACGTGGCAGCGGCGACGCGGGAGCGTGTTCTGGCAGTGGCAGCCGAGCTCAGGTATCAGGCCGATCCCGCAGCGTCGCGGCTGGCAGCAGGGTCGACCAGGACGGTTGCCGTGGGTGTTCCAGATCCCGCCACATGGTTCTTCTCAAAGGTCGTGGGTGGAATTGAGCGCAAGCTCCTGGTGGCGGGTTACGACTTCCTGCTCTCGGGCATACCCGACGCGGAACACCGGAGCCGGTTCCTCTACATGAACGCCCCGGGTGGACGACGCTGTGACGCCTCCATCCTCGTCGACGTGGCCCTCCTCCCCGAGGAGGCTGACGAGGCCATTTCCGGTGGCCATCGACTCGTGTCGGTCGGCTTCCGGCATGAGGGGTTCTCATCGGTGACGATCGACAACCTCAAAGCAGCCAGCCGTGCCGTGGACCACCTTGTCTCGCTCGGACACAGGCGTATCGGTCTGATGGGGTTGCCGATGGACAACGCTATGAACTTCGTCGTTCCCCCGATGCGTCGTCAGGGTTACCTCAAGGCACATGAGGCCGCTGGGCTGGATGTAGACCCGGGCCTCGAGATGGTCGCCGCCAGCACGTCTGATGCTGCCCGTGTTGCGTGCAGGCCCATTCTGGATAGCTCGAAGAGGCCTACGGCAGTTTTCGCGATGTCTGACGAGCAGGCCTTCGGGGTGATGCTGGCAGGTCAGGACCTCGGACTACGGGTACCCGGTGACCTCTCGGTTGTCGGTGTCGACGACCACGACCAGAGCGAACTGGTAGGCCTCACGACCGTCCGCCAGGGCGTGGTTGAGTTGGGTTCCCTGGCTGGCGAACTGCTCCTGGAGTCTCTCAACGGCGGGCCGGTGAAGCATGTCGAGGCTCCGACAGAGTTGATCCTGCGGTCATCATCGGCGCCCCCTGGAACCTGAGTAGGTCAGGTTCCTGTTGACATGCAGAACCTTCTGAAGTAAACCTCTCTCTGAAAACGTTTACATTTATGTCGGCTCAGTGGCTCCTGCCCAATGGTCGACAGCACTCCTTGGAGGGAGAACCTTGAAGAAAAGACTGATACCGATTCTCAGCGCAGTCCTTGCGCTGGCCCTTGTTGCCTCCGCATGCGGAAGCGATGACGACACCGACGCTGCACCGGCGACGACAGCTGCACCGGCGGCGACGACAGCTGCACCGGCGGCGACGACAGCTGCACCGGCGGCGACGACAGCTGCACCTGCGGCGACAGTTGCACCTGCACCCGAAGCCGACGCACTGCCCCTTGAGGGCACTTCGGTGAGTGTGTTTGGCCCTGAGAGTTCTGATGAGGAGGCCGGTGCGTTGCAGGACGCGTTGGATGTCCTGGCTGAGCGGACTGGTATCGAG
>NZBE01000036.1 GCA_002687745.1 Acidimicrobiaceae bacterium
TACGACGACTGTGGCGCCTACGACGACTGTGGCGCCTACGACGACTGTGGCGCCTACGACGACTGTGGCGCCTACGACGACGACTGCTGGGCCGCTTTCGTGGCCAAGCGATGTTGGTTCCAGTCGCTTCGGTGTACTGGGCCAGGAGTTCGACGTTCCCGGTGGATGGATCCGTCCGCATCCTGGCGAATTCCTCTGGTCAGAAATCCAACCCACACCTGACCGGTGGGACTGGGGTCGGGTTGATTGGCACGTCAACACCTGGCAAGACCGTCGACTGGCGATTCTTGGCACTCTCTGGCCCTTCGCCCAATGGGATCAGGAGAACTGCCATGCGAACGACCCAGAGGTCCAGCCGGTGCTGCGCAGATTGCCGACCAAGTTGTTTGCTCCCTGTGATGAAACGAAGTTCGTTGATTGGCTGACCGCAGTGGTAGAGCGTTACGACGGAGATGGTGTCGAGGACATGCCGGGCCTCGCATATCCGATACGCCACTGGGAGGTGGCCAACGAGCCGTCGATGCAGGGAGGCCATGGCCACTTCTTCCAAGGGACTTCAGCCGACTACCTGTCGATGCTTCGCCTTGCATTCGAAACGATCACAACTGCCGATCCTGAGGCCACTGTGCTGACGGGCGGACAGGCAGGTATGCAGCCGTCCTTTACCGATTTCTGGACACCGGTTCTCGAGTCGGCTGCCGGGTTCTTCCACGTAGGCAACATCCACTCGATCGGCTCCGACCATTCTTTCTTTTCCGATGGCTACAGGGCCCTTCTCGACGAGACGGGCCATGCAGGTGCCGAGTACTGGATTACCGAGGCCCTCGTCTCGACTTGGCCTGAGCCAGGACAGATGAGTCCGACAGGTGACGAGCTTGGACAGAAAACTCTCACCGGCTTTGCCACGGCTTTTGCCGATGGGGCCTCCCGAATCTTCAATGTCGGTCCCCACGACCCGACCGGTGGGCCAGGCCCGGAGTCGGATTCCGCGTTCCTTCTCCTAGCCGAGACGGTCGGCGACTTCACGTCTGCGTCCTGGGCAGGGGAAAGCCTGGTCCGATTCGACATGCCGGATGGCAGGACTGTCTATGCAGCCTGGGGCGGCGCCGGTCTTCCTGACACCGTTACTGGTGTGGTTGAAACCGTTGCTTATGACGGGACGGCCAGTTCCGCCGATGCAGCCGGATTCTCCGCCGCAGTCCCGACCTTGGTAACAGTTGGGTAATTGTTTGTCGATAGTGACACGCGCCTCGGTGGGTGACGCCGAATGACTGGCTTCAGTGCCCCATGGAAGTGATCCTGTTGTCGTGCAGCGGTTGTCCACGGAAGCTACGGAGTCCGGGAATCGTGGTACGCCCCCCTGAAGCGGTTTCGGCATACAAGACAAGTTGAGACCGAGCTAGTCAGATTCTGCTCAGACACCCCTCCCCTGAAGCGGAGGGCTCCAATCCCACACAGGGATTGGTTCCCTGAGGGGGTGGGGGGGTGACAACCCCAGCCCAAGATGTAGATACGCGCAGGGGAGGTGAGCCCAAGGGATCGTAAAGTTCGCCTATGACCAAGATACTTATCACCGGCAGCAACAGTGGTTTTGGCAGATTGGCCGTTCTCACCCTTGCCCGGCAGGGCCATCAGGTAGTCGCCACCATGCGGACCGTCTCCAAGGGCCACGACCTTCGACGGCTCGCTGAAGATGAAGGGCTCGATATTGAGATCCGTCAACTTGACGTCACCGATTCAGACTCGGTTGAAGCAGCCATGGCCGATCCGTTCGATATCGACGTCCTGGTCAACAACGCCGGTTTCGAAGTACAGGGAGCAATAGAACAAATCGACGATGTGCTCATGCAACGTCAACTTGAGACCAACGTCTTGGGTCCCCTGCGTACCATGCGCGCTGTGCTCCCAGCATGGAGCGAGCGTGAGAGCGGAGTGATCATAAATGTCAGCAGCATCGCTGGGCGGGTAGCCCCGCCGTACAGCGGCGCTTACGCGGCATCAAAACACGCGCTTGAAGCTTTGACCGAATCCCTCCATTTTGAGGTATCCCACCTTGGGATCCGAGTCCATCTCATTGAGCCTGGACGCTTCCTCACGAACTTTCGTGACAGCATCGTTTTTCCCTCGGTTTGGAAAGGTTCGCTCCATGAGGACCGAGCCCTCGCATTTCGGGAGTCGTTGACGAGCCTTGACGGGGCTGGCCCCCCAGCCGACCCCCAAACCGTTGCTGACGCCATAGCGCGTGCTGCTACTGACCACTCAGCGCCGTTCCGAACGCTGGTTGGTGCGGACGCAGAGCTGATCGACGCCACCAAAAGCTCCATGAGCTTTGAAGATTTCGAAACCACGATGCGCACCGCCTTGGATTGGCACGACTGATATCGAGCACCTGAGTGGTAGGGCGACATCGAAGCCCTGGGCGTCTTCCAACCGGGTGCTACGACCGTGGTGGCCAACGAGACCCTCGAAGAGAGGGTTGAGGCTGTCGAGATGGAGATCGCTGCCATCTACGCCGAGATCGAAGCGCTGAACAATCGAATGGCCTGAGTTAGGGGCCCGAGAGAGCACCGGCCTCGTACAGAAGTTCTCCGAACGGCTCTATGAGGTGAGGCGGGGCTGCAACGACGACGAAGTCATCCGACCAGTTCCTCGATGCCTCTTCCTGTGTAACTACAATTGGCTCTGTGCCACCCGTGTAATCGGTCTTAATTTATGGCTACCGCTCCACCAGGGCAGGTCACATTGTGCAAAACCCGACCTCAGGAGGAGGGATGTCTGCGGACTGGGACTCACCCCTATGACCGGAACGGGCCTTTGGCCGCACGTCCTGACATCGCCCATAGCAGACCAGCCGGGGCGCTACGTCAGGTTCCTAGTCGGCGGACCAGTCGGGGACTGGTGCCGGGTCCTTGATCATGAGGAGCCATGACACTGAGAGCGATAGGAGGTAGGGCCCGGCATTCACAGGGAAAGTTATTCGCTGGTCTCGGAAGTGCTCGGCTGAGCAAGCCAATATAGGAGCACCAAATTTCCGAAGGGCACGAGCCCAAGTAGGAGCCATGTTCCTTTTCGACCCATGTCATGTAGGCGACGTACACCCAATGTGATCAACACCCAGGCATAGGCAATGGCGTACACGACCTCCGGTCCGGTCTGATCGGTACTGAGACCCAAAATGGCGGCGAAGATTCCCCCTAGAACCAAGAACACAATGGGGTGAATGAGGAACGGCCACCAAAATGCGGGTCGTGTGGTCCTGCCTTGTAAATCTCGGAAACGACGCCAGGACTCCATGTAGTAATCAATAACGTTCATCGGCAGACAGTAGCCCTCTTTCATGCCAGATTGGTGGGGACAACCGAGCCACCGCCCATCAGAGTGGTCTTGCACAATGTTGTCCGTCCCCGGGGCTCGAACCCAGAACCTGCATATCAAGGGCCCGATGCACTGCTAACTGGGTTTGCGTCGCCCTTCGCGCGTTCCCAATCTGTCCGAAACGCGTTCCCGGCCTCATCGGAGTGGCCTTGAGAACCCCTTCGTTGCAGGGGTTTGGGGGTTTCGCGCCACCCTCTACGAGGGCGTAGATGGCACGGCCTGTGGGCACCATGTCCGGCGGCCGTCGCCCAAGGCTACCGAGGAGGTCCGCGAGGTGTCGGGGCCGGGACCACCGTCTCATGGCCCCGGCGGGGGGACCAGGTCAGGTGCCGGGGGTGGGGTCCGAGAACGAGCCGTGGCGGCCGGCCCCGTCGGCGAAGCGGGCTGCCCCCTCAGCGGTCTCGCCGCTGCGGATGGTCGCCATGCCCAGGTCCACCTCGTGTGCCAGCGCCGCGCCCAGTTCCAGCCCCCACTGCCCGATGGTCGACAGGCGGTCGGAGCGAAGGCAGAGCTGCGGGAACCCCGCCAACTCCTGACCCAACTGGACCGCCGTGTGCAGCGTCCTGCCGGGCTCGCACAGGCGGTTGGCCAACCCCATCCGGAGGGCCTCGTCGCCGCCCACGGGCCTGCCGGTCAGGATCATGTCCATGGCGTGGCTGTGCCCGACCAGGCGCGGAAGCCTGACGGTTCCCCCGTCGACCAGCGGAACCCCCCAGCGCCTGCAGTAGACCCCGAAGACCGCATCGGTTGCCGCCACTCGCAGGTCGCACCACAGCGCCAACTCGAGGCCGCCGGCGACGGCGTGCCCCTCGACGGCCGCCAGCACAGGCTTGGATAGAACCCGTCGGGTGGGGCCCATCGGGCCGGGGGAGCCGACGATCCCGTCGGCCGCGGCTTCGTCAACCCGGTTGCCCCTGCCGCCGGAGATGGCCTTCAGGTCGGCGCCGGCGCAGAACGTTCCCGCCGATCCGGTCAGCACCACGACCGCCACGTCATCGTCGGCCTCCGCGGCGTCGAAGGCGGTATTGAGTGCCTCGGCCGTGGGCCCGTCGACGGCGTTGCGTACCTCGGGGCGGTCGATCGTGACGACGCGGACGGGCCCGTCGGTGCTGGTGAGGACGCCCATGGCCGGCAAGGTAACAGGGGTCCGTGCCGGCGGCAGAAGCCGCCCTACCCGGCCGGGTCCCAGGCGGCGACCACCGTCGGCGCCCGCCGGAAGATGAGGCCCCGGGGTGGCTCGGTGCCGTCCGGGTCCAGGCGCACGCCCGCCAGCAGGTCCGCCACCGCCCACAACGCCTCGCGCGTCTCCAGCCTGGCCAGGTGCATCCCGAGGCAGGCGTGGGGTCCGTGCACGAACGACAGGTTCTGTCGGGCATTCGGCCGGTGAACGTCGAAGCGGTCAGGGTCCGCGAAGGCGGCCGGGTCCCTGTTCACGGCAGTCAGCGAGATGGACACCAACTCCCCCCGCCGGATGGCAGCTCCGCCCAGGTCGACGTCGGTCGTGGCGTAGCGGTCGACCAGGGCCACTGCCGGCTCGAACCGGAGCGACTCCTCGACGGCGTTGTCCAGCAGGGCCTCCTCACCGTCGGCCAGTGCCGCACGCACCTCCGCCAACTGGTCGGGGTGGGAGAGCAGGTGCAGGAGGGCGTTCGACGTCATCCCCTGCGAGGTCTCGATGGCCCCGAACAACAGGATCGCCGTGTTGGAAAAGACCTCGGTTCTGTCGAGAGTCCCCACCCCCGCCACGGTGGAGAGAAGCGAGCCGGTCGCCTCCGCGACCGTCGTTTCCACCTGCCGGCGCAGGGCCGCCACGGCAGCGGTGCCCGCCTCCGGGACCTCCCTTCCGGCGGCCACCCCGACGACGGCGTCCACAATCGACGTGTACCAGGCCAGCATCGTCTCCTCGTCCACATCGACCAGCCCCAGGGCCTTCGTGATCGTCGACACCGCCAGCGGCGCCGCCAGGCTCGAGGCCAGGTCGACGTATCCGGACGGTGCAAGTTCCGAGACGAGCCTCCGCGCCTCGTCCCGCGTCCAGTCGGCGAACGCGTCGCGGACCGCGCTGGACCGGAACGGGTCGGCGAACGGGGTCCGGTGCCGCTCATGGTCGGCCCCGTCCAGCGACAGCATGCTGGGCCCCACGACCTGAGCGGTGGAGAACCGGGGATCGTCCACCGTGAAGGTCCCCGGGTCGCGCATCACATCCAGGGCGATCTCACGGCTCGTCACCAACCAGCCGCCGAGGGCAGGTAACCATGAAACCGGCTCGCTCGTTCGCAGCGAGGCCAGCAACGCGTGTACGCCTGAACCACCGAGGTCTCCCAGCCCCAGCGCCGCTCCCCGGGGAAACAGACTGTCCCGGTCACCAGCATCGGCTGGGCCCATTACGGCATCCTGCCATCAGGCAGTCGGAACACCTCGATCCGGTGATCCTCGGGAAGGAGGAGAGCTGCCGCCTCTGTGACCGTCTGGAGCTCGAGCCGGTAAACCTCTTCGTACCTGTCGAAAAGGGTGGCCGAGTCCTCTCCGTCACTGCGGCCCCATGCCACCAGGCGTTCGAGGAGGTCGCCGTTCGTCACGAAGTCGAGGTCCGTCAGAACCGTGGTCCTGGCCCTCTCGAACTCCTCCCTGTCGGGACCGGACACAGCCAGGTCGGTCATCTCGGCCAGGGTCCGGGAATGAAGCTCGCCTATTCCCCCGGGGTTGCCGTCGACGCTCACGAACACCTCGGCCAGGGGAAGCGGATGCTCAGCCAGGTCGATGAACACCTGCCCACCTCCGTAGGACAGGCCCATCTCCTCACGCAGCGTCGTGAACAGGCGTGACTGCAGGATTCTCTCGAGCACCCTCGAAGCGGCCCGAGTCTCCTCTGTCGGCTGCAACTCTGTCACCACCAGGAGCTCGAACCCTGCCGACGCCTCGTTTGCCCCGGCGGGAACGGTTCTCGTGATGACGCCTGCAGGTGGCCTGGGAGCCAGTGGCGCCCACGTGTCTGAAGCCCCTGACGGGAGGCTGCCCACATAGCGGTCCGCCAGATTGCGTACGGTCACCTCGTCGATGTCGCCGACGACCGCGACGACAAGGTCGTCGACCCTGCCCAGGCGGCTCTCGAACATCGCCAGCGCACTCTCAGGGGAGAAGTCCGCCACCTGGGATTCATCGGGATACGGCCTGAAGTAGGCGTCGCCCCCGTAGCGGGCATCAGCCAACTGGGTTGACGAGGCCACGTAGGGGTCCGCCTCGACCGAGCGTTGTTCGCTGGCGATGGCCTCCATTGCCTCTGCAAATGCCGGCCCGTCTACCCGTGGCTCGGTGACCCGGAGGTGCATCAACGCAAACAGCGACTCCAGGTCGATGCTGCGGGCTGACCCCATGAACCCCTCGGAGGTCTCATCGATAATGGAGGCCAACCAGGTTCCCTCCGACAGCTGGAATGCCTCCACCTCCAGGGCGGTGAGGTCCGCAACCCCACTACGGTCGACCGCACCTGTCGACTTGTCGACCAGCGCCGAGCTGCCCGGGCTCAGCAGGGTCCAGCCGCCCTGGGACTCGGCCCACAGGTCCACCTGTCCCTCGGAGATGTCGGACCTCATGAAGATGACCTTCGCCCCGTTCGCGTACCCGACCTCCACTGCAGCGATCCCCGGAAGCTGGCTCACCGAGATCGGTTCAACGGCGGCAGGTGCTGTCATGAGCGATTCGAGCATTCCGGTGGGACCCGACCGGGAGGGCGCCGCTACCGAGGTGAGGCCCTCCTGTACGGCGGCTTCCAGTTCGGTGGTGGAAGGGAGCTCGGAGGGATCGTGGCCGACCACGAGCACGAGCGGGGCCGCCTGTTCAAATGATGTGGCGAAGTAGGCAGAGAGCTCGTCGGCCGTGATCGATGCAAGCACCTCGGTCTGGCGGGCGTGTCTGTCCGTCACCTCGCCTATGTCGGCCCCGAACAGGAAATGCTCGACATAGGCGGCAGCGAACGAGTGGTCCTGTCGGGTGGCCTCCATGGCCAGCGTCTGATCCAGGGCATTGGCAAACGCCGCCTTGCTTCTCTCAACGGCCTCAGGTGCGAAACCACGGTCGGCAAGCCCCCGCAGTTCCACCAGCATCGCTGCAACCGATGCGGCTTCGTCCTCCGCCGCGTAGTTGAAGCCCATGAACCTCAACTCATCGGTGTAGGCGAAATTCACGGCAAAGGGCCTCACCACGGGGAGGGTCCCGGCCGCAACTTGTTCGTCCAGGTGCGACTGCACGAGGGCCGACACCAGGCTGTCCATCAGCGACGTCCGCTCACCGTCAGGTGTGCCGGCCTCCCGGCCGGGAAGGCTGTAGTCGATCGACACGAAGGGGCTGGGTGCGTCGGGGTGCACCACAACCTCGGCTACCACCCCGGTTATCAGCCCAGCCTGTCGAGTTCGGGGTTCGGGGCTGTTCGACCGGGCCATGTTGTCGCTGAAACGGTCGGTGATCTCACCTTCCATGCGATCCACAGGAAGGTCCCCGACTGCGATCACAGCCATGAGGTCGGGTCGGTACCAGCGGTCGTAGAAGCGTCTCAGGTCGGCCGGTTCTGTGGTCAGGATCATCTGGCTGGTACCGATCGGATCACAGCCCTCGTACATCGAACCGTCGGTGTAGGCCTTGTCGAAGCGTGCCGCAATGATCCCCTCGGCGGTTTCGGTGGTCCGGTACTCCTCCAGAACCACACCCCGTTCATCGACAACGGCATCCGGGTCCAGGTTGGCTGCGGTAGCCCACTGGTCCAGCACGTCAAACGCCACCTCGACGTGTTCGGGGCTGTCGAGTGGAACCGTCAGCCCGTACACCGTGGCCTCACAGCTGGTGTAGGCGTTCACGTCGGCACCCACCTGCATTCCCAGGGACTGGAGGGCATCGTCCAGCTCGTTGCCGGGGTATTCGACGGTGCCGTTGAACAGCATGTGTTCGAGGAAGTGGGCGACACCCGAACCCGTCACCTCCTGTTCAAGCGAGCCCGCTGCAACAACAAGGCGAAGTTCGAGGCTTCCGCCGGGCGCATCGTTGGAGCGCATGTAGTAGGTGAGGCCGTTGTCGAGTTTCCCGATCTTGACAGCAGGGTCCACGGGAAGGGTGGCGGCCGGAGGTGCAGCAGAACTGCCGCTGAGAGATATGTCGGCAGGCCCGGACTCGCTGGCGCAGGCGATGAGCAGAAGGCAGAACAGGGCAGGAGCCGTGAACTTCACGCAGCCTGCTCCACCCGGGCCTCGCCATAGGGCCCGACCATGTGCTCGACAATCTTCTCGGGGCCGGCCACAAGCACGTACTCCAGGTTCCTCTGGTGCCCCGGGGTACCGACCCTGCGGCCCTCAAGGTTGTGGATGCCGATGGTGGCGCCCACGTAGCGGCCGGACTCGAAGGCCAGGGCTGCCACATGGCCGCGGCCGGAACATGCGTCGACCAACTCGTCCAACCCCAGCCAGGACTCGTCGTTGTACGAGAGCACCACGATGCGTGCGTCGACGTCGGCGATCACGCTCCGGAGGGCATCCGGCATGAGTGGCTTGCGGTTGAACGGGCTGGACGCGTGGGGCTCACGGCACTCCACCCGCTTGTTGGCAACGCCGTAGTGGTCGGGGTCATCCCACGCGACCAGGGTCTCCCAGACGTGGTAGTTGGCGATGTAGCGGTGCTGGTTGTAGGGAGGGTCCAGGTAGGCCAGGTCGAACGGACCAAGCCCGGCCGCAAGGTCGACGGCATTGCCACGGACCGCTGCACCTGGTCCGGGGAGCAGGTGCGGGACTCGAAGCTCGAGGTGGTTGTGGCTTCGGGGTGCCCAGTTCTTCAGATACGCCATCTGCACGCCCGTTGTCGAGTCCACCCGGTCGGTGGCCTCTATGAGGCTGGTGAGAAGCACAGGGAAGAGTGGATCATCGCGGCGACCCTCCAGGTCGTCTCGAATGGCGTCAACGCGTTCGCCGTTGAAGGGCTGCACGTACCTGGCGTCGTGACAGAACGTCCGGGTGAAGTACCCCGCACGCCCCGCAAGGCCGTTCAGGCGCCCCACCTCGGCTGCCAGCCGACCATGGTCGACCAGGTCCGAGTCGGTTGCCACGTAGCAGTTGGCAAGCACCTCGCCGTACCTGGTGATGTCGACGGCGGTGACGTGGGCGCCGTGTGCCTTGAACGCCTGTGCCACCCGGGTGGTTCCCGAGAACATGTCGAGCGCCGATGATGCCCCGCTACGGACGAACAGGTCCGACAGCAGCGGGACCAGGCGCCTTTTGGACCCGATGTACTTGATCACCGTCTCAACCCGACGGGATCGTCGTGGGAATCGGTGTGTCGTCGACCGGGTCAGCCTCGGCCGGGTCTGCCTCAACTGGCTGGTCACCGGTCTCTTCACCCAGGCTGATGGACGGGCCTGTAAGGCCTATCTGCCCCTCCGGGATCACGAGGAACTCGATTCGGCGGTTCCGACCCTTGCCCTCCTTGGTGAGGTTGTCCGAGATCGGATCTGCCTCACCCAGGCCGAGGGTGGTCAGCCGTTCCGGTTCAGCCCCGCGGGCCACGAGCTGCGTGCGCACCGCCTCTGCCCTGATGGTCGACAACTCCAGGTTGGCCTCGGCCTCACCGTCGCTGTCGGTATGCCCGATGATCTGGACCGAAACCGTCGGGTTCATCGCGAGGAAGCCGGCAATCAGGTCGAGGGTCGGTACAGACTCCTCTGTGATGCGATCCCCTCCACTCGAGAACTGGATCGGGGAATGTGCCGCTGCAGCGCTCAGCCTGGCCTGCAGCAGGAGGTCGGCCTGGGCAGCCGGAAGGTCCGGTACCTCGGGTTCGTCATCCTCCTCGATCTCCGGCTCGGGCACCATCAGCCTGTTGTCCACG
Organism: Acidimicrobiaceae bacterium; assembly: GCA_002687745.1. Taxonomy (GTDB): domain Bacteria; phylum Actinomycetota; class Acidimicrobiia; order Acidimicrobiales; family MedAcidi-G1; genus UBA3125. The sequence goes on from NZBE01000036.1 coordinate 10,240, forward strand.
CCGATCACCTCGGCCTGAGCCTGGGCTACCCGGGTCGCGGCCTCCTTCAACTCGGGCGATGCCACGCGTCCGTAGAGGATCACGGTCCAGTCCTCGACCTGAACCTCAACAGACGGCAGGCCCGCCTGGATCATGGCGGCCTGCACGACACCGGTCAGGTTCAGCTGTTCATCCTCGGTCACCTCCTGTCCGGAGGAGCCGATTGCCACCACGATGAAGAAGGCGATCACCAGGAGGCCGGCGACCAGACCACGCCGCTCGAGCAGCATCTCGGCGAATCCGCCCCTGGGAGGTGAGCCGGGGTGACGGCCGCCACCGAATGCCGGGCCGAAGCCCCCGCCGCTTCCGCGCCGGTCACGGGGGTCGCGCATCCAGCCTGTCATCGGCCGGTCACAGGAGTCGTCTCAGGTGTCGGATACCACCAGCCTGCCCGAAGGTGGCACCCGACGGCACGCATGCCGACGGCCGGTCCTCTGTTCGCAGCTCAGATGTCCGACAGGGGAGCCACAACCCTCTCGCCGAACTCGGCCAGCGAACCCGCAGGGTCGGCCCAGAACAGGAATGCAGGGACCACCACGCGGCCGACTCCCATCGTTGCCAACTCCTGTGCCGCCCCCACCGGGTCGTCGCCCAGAAGGCCTTCACCGCTACCTGTCACCTCGATCAGGTCGGGATCGCGTCCGTGTTCCTCGGCCGACTGACGCATCGTCGCCAGCAGCTCACCCAGGTCGCCTCCGCCGGCAGGGAAGAAGCCGTCACCGAGGCGGCCGGCGCGCCGGGCCGCCGCATGGCTGTGGCCGCCGACCACCACCGGGACCGTTCCGTTGGCGGGTTTGGGGTTGGATGACACCTCGTTGAACGAGACGAAGTCACCGTCGAACGAGACACCGTTTCCCGACCAGAGGGTCCGCAGAACCGAAACGTACTCATCGGTTCGGGCGGCACGACGTTCCCACGGCACGCCCATCGCCTCGAACTCCTCGCGGAGCCACCCGACGCCGATGCCGAGCTCGACACGGCCTCCAGCCAACTCGTCGAGTGTTCCAACCCGCTTGGCCAGCGCAAGGGGTTCGTGCTCCGGGAGGATCAGGATGCCGGTGCCGAGGCGGATGGTCGAGGTGCTGGCCCCCAGCCACGTCAGCCAGATGAGGGGATCGACCAGCGGCGTGTCGGGCCCCATTGCCATCTTGCCGCTCGGGTCGTACGGGTAGGTCGACTCGTAGTCATGCGGGTAGACGACGTGCTCCACCGTCCAGACGGACTCGAACCCGGCCGCCTCTGCGTTGGTGCCCAGGGCAACTGCTCCCTCGGCGCTACCGAACGGCCCTGCGTTTGCGAACGCTATGCCGACCTTCATCGCGGTCCCTCCACTTCGACCCTGGTCCGGGTCCTCGTCGTGGCCGTGAGTCTGTCCGGTAGGTCGGCCACGCTGCCAGTCGGGGTCCCGAACCGGTCCCTACACTTGCCGTCATGGCAGATGGATCAGGGGGCGCTGACCGCCTAAGCGCCATCCTCGTCGAACCCGACTGTGCCGCCGGCCTGTGGGCATCGATCGGTTCGGGGGAGATGGACATCCTGGTTCCGGAGTTGCCGCTGCTGGCCATGGAACAGGACCCCATCCACCGCCACAAGGACGTCCTCGCCCACACCATCGCCGTGGTCAACAAGACGAGGCCCGAGATCACGATCCGCCTCGGCGCCCTGTTCCATGACATCGCCAAGCCACGCACAAGGTCCTTCGAACACGGAGGGGTCACCTTCAGGCACCACGAGGTGGTCGGGGCACGGATGGCCCGGAAGAGACTCGAGGCCCTCGGCTACCCGGAACAGGTGGTCGACGACGTGAGCGAGCTGGTCCGACTGTCGGGCCGGTTCAAGGGCTACTCCGACGGTTGGTCCGACTCGGCAGTGCGGCGCTACGCAAGGGACGCCGGACCACTTCTCGGGATGCTCAACGAGATGATCCGCTGCGACTGCACGACGCGAAGCCAGGTGAAGGCCGCTGCAGTGCAGTCGGCGATGGACGACCTGGAGTTGCGCATCTCGGTGCTGGCCGAGGCTGACCGGCTGGCCGCCGAGCGGCCCGAGATGGACGGTGCGGCCGTGATGGCCCACCTCGGGATCCCTCCCGGCCGGCTGGTCGGAGAGGCCCTCGCCTTCCTTCTCGAGTTGAAGCGGAGCGAAGGCCATCTCGAAACTGCCGAACTCGAAGCACGCCTCGACGCCTGGTGGGCATCGCGTCCCTGAGCGGCGATTCAAGCGGGCTGACACTCCCAACTACGCGTGGAGCACGAGGTGTTCCCACCTATGGCGCACAGGTTGCGGGCACAGTACGGTCGGGCGACCAAGTCGGACGAAGCTGGCGGCCGGGTTCAGGACCTTCCCGTCGGCGAAGGGGGTTTGCCGTGAAGGCGTTCTCGCCGGACCGCATCCGAAACGTGGCCCTGGTGGGTCCACCGGGGTCTGGAAAGACCTCGCTCGCTGAGGCGATGCTCTTTCGGGCAGGCGCCGTGACCAGGGTCGGCCGGGTCGAGGACGGTTCCACGGTCTGTGACCACGACCCCGAGGAAAAGGAATCGGGCCACTCGATCAGCGCTGCGCTCGCCGTCTTCGAGTGGCACGACCACAAGGTGAACCTGCTCGACACACCCGGGGCATTCGACTTCGCCGGTGAGGCGGTCGGAGCCCTTGCCGCAGCTGACATGGCCGTGTTCGTCGTAGACGCGTCCAGTGGCCTCGACCACGCAACCATCGACATCTGGCGTGAGGCTGCCGCCCGGTCCCTTCCCAGGCTGGTTTTCGTCAACAAACTGGACAGGGAGCACACAAGTTTCGAGAAGGTACTTGCGGAACTGCGGGATGCCTTCGGCGCCGGCGTCGCACCTCTTGAGATCCCGATCGGTGAGGCCGAGGGGTTTCACGGAATCGCAGACCTGCTGACGGACAAGGCCTGGATATACGACAGCGGCCACGCCGAGTTGGGTGAGATCCCCGACGAGATGGAGGAACGCGAGGCGGCCATCCACGCCGAACTGGTCGAGAACATCGTTGTTGCCGACGATTCCCTTTTGGAGCGTTACCTCGACGGTGACGTTCCCGCCTTCGAGGAACTTGAACAGGTCATGGGACACGGTGTGGCAGCGGGAACCGTGTTCCCGGTGGTGTGTGGTTCTGCCACGATCCCGATTGCGGTCGACCGCCTGTGCAACTACATAGTCGAGGTCGGACCCTCACCGCTCGACCGTCCGCCGGTGGACGTGACGGTCGGAGGTGTGGAGTCCCCCCTTGCCCCTGACCCGGGCGCCGATGTCCTCCTGCAGGTGTTCAAGACCGCAGTCGATCCGTACCTCGGTTACGTGTCCTATTTCAGGGTCCTGGCCGGCACGGTGCGCCGCGACCTGCAGCTCACCAACGGTCGAACCGGCGACGACGAGAGGTTCCGGTCGGTCATGTCCCTCCAGGGTGGTGAATCGGTCGACGTGGACCAGTTGCCTGCCGGCGACATCGGCGCGGTTGCAAAGCTCTCAGGGACCCTCACCGGCGACACGCTCTCAGGCGCGGGGCGGGCAGCAGCCCCCCCGATCGGCTTTCCAACCCCGGTGCTCTCGGTTGCCGTGGCCGCAAGCACCCGCAACGACGAGGACAAGCTGGCCAACGCCCTCCATCGGATCGTCGAGGAGGACCCGGTGCTCACCGTGCACCGCGACGACGAGACCCACCAGACCCTGATGTCAGGCCTTGGTGAGCTGCACCTGCGAAGCGTCATCTCCCGGCTGGACCGCAAGTTCGGCGTCAAGGTCGACACCGATGACGTACGGGTGCCGTTCAGGGAGACAATCACCAGTTCCTCCTCGGCCGAGGGCAAGTACAAGAAGCAGAGCGGTGGCCACGGTCAGTTCGGTGTGGCCTCGATTCGCCTGGAACCGACCCTCCCGGGTTCGGGCTTCGAGTTTGTCGACGAGGTGAAGGGCGGGGTGATCCCCAGGCAGCACATACCCGCCGTTGAGGCCGGGATACGCGAGGCGATGGCCCACGGAGGCACGGCCGGCTACCCGGTCGTCGACGTACGGGCAACGGTTTTTGACGGTAGGCACCACGCTGTCGACTCCTCTGAGATGAGCTTCAAGATGGCCGGTCGCCTGGCATTCCAGGAAGCACTGGCACTGGCGGCGCCGGTTGTCCTGGAACCCATCTCATCCATTGAGGTCACCGTCCCAGCCGAGTGCCTGGGCGACGTGATGGGCGACCTGTCCTCGAGGAGGGCGACCGTGCAGGGGTCGATTCCCAGTGACTGGGGTGAACAGGTGATCAGTGCAGCCGTACCTGCGTCGGAGATCCTTCGCTACGCCATCGACCTGAGGTCGATCACCGGTGGAAGGGGACGGTTCACAGCCGAGCACGACCACTACTCCCGGGTCCCACCGGGTGTGAAGGTTCCCGAGCCACCGGAACGCTGAGCGCCGGCCATGGCAGACCGGGCCGCAGCGCGGATCGAACAACTTCTCTCGAAGATGACCACGGCCGAGAAGGCCGCTCTCATGACCGGGCGCGACATGTGGAGCGTCAACCCGGTCGACAGGCTGGGCATACCGGCCCTCAAGGTCACCGACGGACCCAACGGAGCCCGGGGAACCGGGCTTCTCGGAACCGGCACCCCTGCGCTGTGCCTGCCCTGCGGGTCGGCCCTCGGTGCCACATGGAACCCGGCGCTGGTTGAGGCCCTCGGTCGGGCGCTTGCAGAGGAGACCCGTGCCAGGGGTTTTCACGTGCTGTTGGCCCCGACGGTGAACATCCACCGGTCTCCTCTCGGCGGCCGGAACTTCGAGTGCTACTCGGAGGATCCCCACCTGACCGGGAGCATCGCCGTCGGTTTCATCACGGGCGTTCAGGCGGGTGGGGTCGGTACGACGATCAAGCACTTCGTGGCCAACGATTCCGAGTTCGAGCGAAACACCATCGATTCCGTGGTGCCCGAACGGGCGCTGCGCGAGGTCTACCTGAGGCCCTTCGAGATGGCGGTGACAGAGGCCGGCGCCTGGGGTCTCATGGCCGCCTACAACAGGGTGAACGGCTCCTACGCATGTGAGAACGCCGAAATGCTCACAGACGTCCTCGCAGATGAGTGGGGCTTTGACGGGGTCGTGGTGAGCGACTGGTTCGGCACCAGGTCAACGGTGGCTTCGGCAAATGCCGGCCTACACCTGGAGATGCCGGGTCGGGGAAGGTTCTATGGCCCCGATCTCGCGTCGGCAGTCGAGGATGGCGACGTGGACGAGGCGGTGCTCGACGACTCTGTTCTGCGCCTCCTGACCCTGATGGAGCGAACCGGCGCCCTCGATGATCCACTTGACCGGGTCGAGGCCGAGTTGGATGTTCCCGCACACAGGGATCTGGCCAGGAGGGCGGCCACCGAGGCGATGGTGCTGTTCTGTAACGACGGTCTCCTGCCGCTGGATACCAGTGCGCTGGGCAGCCTCGCCGTGATCGGACCCAACGCTGCTTCGGCGATGATCATGGGTGGGGGGTCGTCGGCACTGGTTCCCCAGCACGACACATCACCCCTTGATGCCCTCGAAGCCCGCCTCGACGACGTCGACGTCGCCTACGAACCTGGAACCCTCACCGAGCGGACCGTTCGGCCGATCCCGTCGAGGCTCCTGGATGGTGGATTCAGCGTTGAGTACTTCGACGGACCCGACTGGAGAGGCGACCCGTTGCTGGTGGAGCGCCGCTCTGACGGCAGGATCCTGAGGGTCGGTGACGTTCCCGGAATGTCTGATTCGGGCCTGTTCACGGCACGTGCCACGGCCACGCTCGTACCCGAGTTCACCGGAGTGCACACCCTGGCAATGGCCCAGGTCGGGCGGGCCAGGGTTCTGCTCGACGGTAGGCAGGTGCTCGATGGCATGACCGATCCTCCCGGTCAGGGAGAGGCGTTCTTCGGCCTTGGCAGCGAGGAAATTGCAACCGAGGTCCACCTGGAAGCCGGGGTGCCGGTTCCAGTCGTGGTGGAGTACTCGTCTGAGGGCGCCTTCATGTTCAGGGGTGCCCAGGTGGGCCTTCGTCCCCCCGACGGTGGTGACCTCATCGAAAGGGCCGAAGCCCTGGCCGCTGCCAGCGATGTGGCGCTCCTCGTCGTCGGCACGAACGACGACTGGGAGACAGAGGGGAGGGACCGTGGGTCCATGGACCTTCCCGGCGACCAGCCCGAGCTGATCCGTCGTGTCGTGGCTGCCAACCCGCGGACCGTCGTTGTCGTCAACGCAGGATCGGTCGTCACAATGGACTGGGCCGACGGGGCACCGGCCGTCATCCAGGCCTGGTTCGGTGGTCAGGAGATGGCCGATGCCCTAGTCGACGTCCTGTTCGGCGAGGCCGAACCCGGGGGCCGCCTGCCGACCACCGTGCCCCGCAGGCTCGAGGACACCCCGGCGTTCACCAACTATCCCGGCGAGAACGGTGAGGTCCGCTACGGAGAGGGCGTGTTCGTCGGTTACCGCTGGTACGACGCAAGGGATGTCGAACCGTGTTTCCCGTTCGGCCACGGTCTGGGTTACGGAACCGTCGGGTGGGGCGAGGCGGCCGTGTCGGGTGAGCCGACTGTCGCCGAACTGGCCGGTGGTGCCGAGATCGTTGTCTCTGTCGAGTTGACCAACGGTGGGGACCGGACCACCACCGAGGTCGTCCAGTGCTACGTGTCCGAGACCGACCCGGCTCTCGCCCGGCCACCACGCGAGCTGCGGGGTTTCGCCAAGGTTGAGTTGCAGCCGGGAGAGACATCGGTGGCTGAGATCCGTCTGGGTCACCGTGCGTTCGCCTACTACGACCCGGGCGACCCCACATGGGCGGACCGCTCGGAGCGCCTGCCCGTGGCGTCAGGCGGAGGTAGGGCTGGTCCAGGCCACCGTCCGGAACCGGGCTGGTACGCGGACCCCGGCGACTACGAGATCTGCCTGGGTGCGTCGTCGAGAGACATCAGGAAGGTCATTCCCGTGCACCTCGGTTGCAGCGGCGGGTAGTCTCGGCAGCGACAACCAGCCGGGGAGCTCGGGCCTTCGTGCCGGGCTGAGAGGGCAGCGACCGCTTCTGGCGGGGGTGCTGTCGACCCGTACCGAACCTGCTCTGGGTAATGCCAGCGAAGGGAGACCCGGTGAGATTCCTGCACCAGACCACAACCCCTGCGGCGCTCTTCGTGTTGGCGGCCGTATTCGTCGGCGCATGCGGTGCCGGTAACGGTTCCTCCACAGTGCCGATCAGCGCCACCACCGGCGTGCAGGCGATCAGCGGCCAGACGGTCACGCTCGTGACCCACGACTCTTTCTGGGTGTCTGAGGGAACGCTCAGGGAGTTCACCGCCGAGAGCGGCGTCGAAGTCGAGGTCCAGAGGCTGGGTGACACGGGGCAACTCGTCGCGTCGGCGATCCTGACCTCCGGTGATCCGCTGGGTGACGTGCTCTACGGAGTCGACAACACCTTCCTCCAGCGGGCTCTCGACGCCGACCTGTTCACTCCCTACGAGTCACCTGCCCTGACGGGTGTTCCGGCCTCGCTCATCTTGGATCCCGGGCACAGGGTCACGCCGATCGACTTCGGCGACGTGTGCGTCAACTACTGGATTGATGCCTTCGATGACGACCTGCCGGAACCCTCCGGCCTTGCTGACCTTGTTGATCCCGCCTACTCGGGGATGCTCGCTGTGCAGAACCCCGAGACCTCGTCACCGGGAATGGCCTTCCTGCTGGCGACCATCGCCGAATACGGCGACGGCTGGGAAGAGTACTGGTCAGCGCTTCGACACAACGACGTCTCCGTGACCACCGGCTGGGAGGACGCCTACTACGGGGAGTTCATCGCAGGCGGAGGGGACCGACCGATCGTGGTGTCCTACGCCTCCAGCCCTCCCGCCGAGGTGATCTACGCCGACCCGCCGGTTGACTCACCCCCGACAGCGGTGCTCACCGACACCTGCTTCAGGCAGGTCGAGTTTGCTGGGATCCTGGCCGGAACTGAGAACCGTGCAGCCTCCGAGGCACTGGTCGACTTCCTGCTCTCGCCGACCTTCCAGGAGGACATCCCGCTCAACATGTTCGTCTTCCCGGCACTCGAGGCGGCGACCCTGCCTGACGAGTTCGTCGATTTCGTGAAGCTGCCCGACAACCCCCACGTCCTGGATCCGGCCATGATCGAGGCCAACCGGAACGACTGGACCGAGCGGTGGACCGACCTGGTTCTGCGATGACGGGTCGTCTGGCGCGTTTCCTCTGCGTGGGCATCCCGGTCGCCTTCCTGGGGCTTTTCTTCATCTACCCGGTGGTCTCGATACTTGGGTTCGGCCTCTCAGGCGGAGGCCTCGAGCATCTGGTCGGCCTGCCTGGCAGCGCCACCTTCAGAGGGGTCGCGTGGTTCACGCTCTGGCAGGCGGCCGTCTCGACGGTCCTGACCGTTGTCGTGGCCCTCCCGGGAGCCCACCTGGTTGCGAGACGCCGGTTCGCTGGCCGGCGCCTCCTGCGGGCCCTCGCGACCGTGCCGTTCGTTCTGCCTACGGTCGTGGTTGGCGGGGCGTTCCTCGCCGTCTTCGACAGGTTGGGAATGTCCGACGGTTCATTCCGCCTCACCCACACCGTCTGGGCGGTTCTCATCGCCCATGTATTCTTCAATCTGGCAGTGGTGCTCCGCACCGTCGGGTCGTACTGGGAGGGGCTGGATCCCGGTCCCGAGGAGCAGGCACGGGTGCTGGGCGCCTCACCCGCCCAGACCTTTGTCATGGTGACCCTGCCCCGGCTCCGGCCTGCCGTCGCAGCTGCCGCTTCGATCGTGTTCCTCTTCTGTCTCACCTCGTTTGGGGTGGTGCTCCTACTCGGGGGGCCGGGCATTGCCACGATCGAGACCGAGATCTGGCGCCACTCCGTCTGGCGCGGCGACTTCGGCGCTGCGACGGCATTGGCGCTCGTCCAGTTGGTGGCGGTGTTGGCCGTGGTCGGAGTCGGGAACGGGTTGCAGCGTCGTCGGGCAGTAGGTCTCAGGACCGTTGTGGCCCGGGCGCCCGTTGCCGGATGGTGGGAGCTCGCTGCCAACCTGGGTCTCCTGGGCCTGGTGATGGGGCTTCCGGTTGCCGTGCTGGTCGAGCGTTCATTTCTCTCCGGCGGCGGCTACTCGCTCGACAACTACAGGGCTCTGGCCGTGAGGGTCGACCTGCTCCCACTTACGGCGCTGGAGGCCCTCGTGAACTCCTTCGTCTTCGCACTAGCGGCTACCGCCATGGCTGTCACCGTGGGCGGCCTCGCATCGCTCGTGGTGGTGCATGGACAGCGCGCCCTTTCGCGCGTATTCGACCTGGGCCTGATGCTGCCCCTGGGGGCCTCGGCGGTAACGATCGGGTTCGGGATGCTCATCGCCCTGGACCAGCCGCCTCTTGACCTGCGCTCATCCCGATGGCTGGTACCAGTGGCACACGCCCTGATTGGTGTGCCTTTCGTGATGCGGACACTGGTGCCGACGCTTCGGAGCATCGACTGGCGGCTGCGGGAGGCCGCAGCCGTGCTGGGGGCCTCACCGGGCGTGGTCCGTCGGCGGATCGACTTCCCGATTGCAGCGAGGGCTCTCGTGGTGGGTGCCGGCTTCGCGTTCGCCGTATCGCTGGGCGAGTTTGGTGCCACCTCCTTCCTGCCTCGCCAGCCGGACCGATTGACGGCGCCGCTCGCCCTCTTCCGTCTGTTGGGTACTCCGGGCCAGCAGTTGCGGGGCCAGGCGATGGCTCTGGCCGTGGTGTTGATGGTGATCACGGGGTTCTCGGTTCTGGCCATCGAGACGAGGCGTGGGTCGGCGGGGGCTGACCTGTGAGATGTTGAGGGTGGAGGGACTCAGGGTCGTCCTGGGTGAGGTGTTCGTGTTGGACGGCCTCGACCTGGAGGGGGTCGAGGGCGAGGTCCTGGTGCTGCTGGGGCCCAGCGGATGTGGCAAGAGCACTCTCCTGCGGACGATCGTAGGTCTTGAACGGGCATCCGGAGGGCACGTGGCGTGGTCCGAGGAGGACCTCACATCAGCACCACCACACGAGCGCGATTTCGGCCTGGTGTTTCAGGATCACGCCCTGTTCCCCCACATGGATGTTGCATCGAACGTTGCCTTCGGCCTTCTGGTGGCCGGTCTGCCGGTCGAGGGACGTGAGGCCCGTGTGGCCGAGGTTCTGGATCTGGTGGGACTGGACGGATTCGGTGAGCGGCGTGTCGACACCCTGTCGGGGGGCGAGGCTCAACGGGTGGCCCTGGCACGCTCGCTGGCTCCCGGACCCAGGTTGCTGATGTTGGACGAACCTCTCGGGTCGTTGGACAGGGCGCTGCGCGACAGGCTTGTGGCTGATCTGGGCGTGCTGCTACGGGGCCTCGGTCAGGCATCGATCTACGTGACCCACGACCACGACGAGGCTTTCGCCCTGGCCGACCGTATCGCCGTCATGGGCGAGGGCCGGATCCAACGGATCGGGACGGTTGCCGAGGTCTGGAGCGACCCGGTGAGCACCTATGTGGCCCGGTGTCTCGGTCATGAGAACCTGATTGAGTTGGACCGGTCAGGTGGCTGTGCCCTTGGCCGGCTGGGTGACGGGCCCGGGACGGTGCTGCTGCGACCCGGCAAACTGGTGCTCTCGCATGGTCTGGATGGCATCGAGGCCACGGTTGTCGGGTCCTCATTCCGTGGCGGCCGGTTTCACCTGCGCATTGCCGTCGGGGACATGGAGATCCTGATCCCCGCACCAGAGGCCGTTCCCGTGGGCTCAGGGGTTCGGTTGACCATCGGGTCGGACCCGGTCATCCCACTGGTCACGTAGGCATCCTGAACAGGCACTTGATACTAAATTTGCCTTGTGCGACGGGAACGACGAGGATTGCGGTCTCGTGGCGATGTGACCGTCGTCACGCCATAGTGACAACTATCTGGAGGGGATTGACTATGCGTCGCAACAGACGTGTATTGCTTGCACTGGGCGTGGCCTTCACGCTGATAGCGGGGGCCTGTGGCTCCGACGCTGCTGA
>NZBE01000037.1 GCA_002687745.1 Acidimicrobiaceae bacterium
GCAGCGCCCACTACGACAGCGGCTCCGGTCCCGACCACCGCAGCGCCCACTACGACAGCGGCTCCGGTCCCGACCACCGCAGCGCCCGTCACGACAGCGGCTCCGGTCCCGACCACCGCAGCGCCCGTCACGACAACGGTCCCGGTTGATGCGACAGGGACGTGGACGGTCGACACCTCTATCGGCGACTACAGCGACTTCACGAGCACCTTTGTCGGCTTTCGGGTGAACGAGGAGCTGGGGCGGGGCATAGGAAGCACCACGGCGGTCGGCCGCACACCCCAGGTTGCCGGCGAGGTCGAGCTTGACGGCATGGTTCTCATAGCAGCCGAGATTCGAGCAGACCTGCGTGGGTTGCGTACCGACCGTTCCTTTCGCGACCCGAAGGTCCAGGAGGCCCTGAACACCGGAATCCACCCCGAGGCCGTGTTCGTCCTGGACGGACCAGTGGACCTCGGCGACGTGGGCACGTCAGTCGAGGTGTCGGCGCCGGGAATCCTCACTGTGAACGGAATCAGCCAGGCGGTGTCCGTGGACCTGTCTGCCGACATGGTCGGGGAGGTCCTGGTCGTCGTGGGAACACTCGACATCGTGTTTGCCGACTTCGGGGTTGAGGTTCCCTCTGCCTCCATTGTGATCTCCGTCGAGGACCACGGTGTGGTCGAGATCCAGGTCTTCCTGACCCGCTGACAGCACCGGGCGCCCGAAGCCCGCTTGCCAGAGGCCCCGTTCTCAGGGGAGAATGGTCGATCAGCACGGAAGCGGGCTGATCACACAGGGACCAACAGGCAAGGGAGATACATGGCTGCCGATCCGTCGGAGCGACTTCTGGAGGCCATCGACGCGCTCGAGGACCTTGCCCGGTCCAGCACGCCCGCCCAGGCCACAGACGATCTCGATCCGATGGTTCTACAGACCTTCTGGCGTGAGTGGCCCCATGCCAGCGTGTGGGCTGGAACCCTCTGGCGCCTCTTGAACCAGGACCTCGATGAGCCGGCCCGCGAGCGGAGCGACCCCGAACTGGACGAGGTTGGGGGCACGGGCTGATGACAGAGGTGTCAGAGGTGATGACACGTGGTGTAGCCACACTCGAGCAGGATGCGACCATGTCGGACGCCGCAGGGATAATGGTCAAGGGCGGTTTCGGGTCCGTGGTGGTGGTCATGGGAAGGATGATCATGGGGATCCTCACGGAACGCGATGTCCTGCGGGCCGCTGCTGACGCACCCGACCTCTCCAACACGACAGTCGGTGCATGGATGACCGCCGAACCCGACACTGCAGGCCCAGATTGCGACACAGAGGAGGCCGCGATCCTCATGCTCAGTCGAGGGTTCAGGCACCTTCCCATCGTGGATTCCACCGGTCTCGTCGGAATGGTGAGCCTGCGCGACGTCCTGAGCGTCCGGATAGGCCGACGCTGACCCGGAGCCGCGGCACACAGGTGAGCCCACAACCGGGCCTTCCACCCCGCCGGCTTGTGGGACGACTGCTGTGAGTGACGAAATTCAGGCCCGCGCCCACAAGGTTGCGTCAGGTGGCTCTGCCGTCGTCGTCTACGGGGCTGTCCGAGCGCTGATCCGTTCAGTGCTGTGGCCGTACTTTCGGCTACGGGAGACGGGCGGAGGCAACCTTCCGGCTTCAGGGCCGGTGATCCTGGCGTCCGTTCACCGGTCAAACCTCGACGCCCTCCTGCTTGCCCCCCTCACGCGGCGTCGCTTTCGTGCGCTCGCCAAGGAGAGCCTGTTCAAGGTAGGGCCGTTTGCGTGGCTGCTGGCTGCACTCGGGGCGTTCCCCATCCGAAGGGGAAGCGCTGACAGGGAGTCGATCAGGGCGGCCCGTTCGCTGCTGGATGGTGGTGCCCTCCTGCTGGTGTTCCCGGAAGGTGGCCGCCAGACCGGTGACCACATAGCTGACCTCTTCGACGGAACCGCCTACCTGGCTGCCAGGACCGGTGCCAGCGTGGTGCCGGTCGGAATATCGGGAACCGAGGAGGCCATGCCCACCGGCTCCAGGTTCCCCCGGCCGGCGAGAGTCTGCGTGGCGGTGGGAGAGCCGATTTCGCCACCGGACCGGAACGCCCCGAGAAGCGTTCTACGCGAATGGACCACGACCCTCACGGCGGGCCTGCAGGAGGCCCAGAACACCGCTGTTTCGCTGGGCTGAGATCCAGGGGCCCGGGTGGGGTCGTGGGTGTGGGTCGTGAAAGGGTGCGGGCATGGATCACCGGACCAGGGTCGGCAGGGCCGCCGCGCTCCTGGCTGTGGGCCTGATGGCGTTCGGTCCGAGCATCGTGAAGTTGTCGGACCTTCCCGAGATGACCTTTGTGTTCTGGCGTCTCCTGTTCGGTGCGCTTGGATACGCCATGGTGCTGGTGGCCACAAGGCAGCACTTTGGTTGGATGGAACTTCGCCGTTCCGCACTCGGAGGGCTCATCTTCGGTGTGAACCTCGTGTTCTTCATGGCCTCCATGCGGCGTACGAGCGCGGCCAATGCTGTCGTGATCGGAGCCCTGCAGCCCGTCATCCTGCTTGGCGTGGCTGCACGGATGTTCGGCGAAAGGCCCCACAGGTCTCTCTACGGCTGGTCTGCCGTCTCCATCGGCGGGGTGGCTCTTGCCATGTACGCCTCGTCCGGCGCCGGCGTTGCCACCCGCACCGGTGACCTCCTTGCCCTGGTCACGATGCTGTTGTTCTCGCTCTACTACGTGGTCAGCAAGAGGGCCCGCTCGGAGCTCGACTCGGTTCCCTACCAGTTGGGCCTGACGCTCGTTGCCGCCCTGACGATCCTTCCAGCCGCCCTGGTCGTCGGCCACCCCATCTCACCACCCGTCGGATCGGACTGGTGGCCGATTGTGCTCATGGCGGCGATTCCGGGAACGGGCCACCTCCTCACCAACTTTGCCCATGCCCACGTTTCGCTGCCGGTGATGGGCCTAATCGGGCTCCTGTTCACCGCCATTGCTCCGCTCTACGCATGGTGGCTGGTCGGCGAGGAGGTGGGTGGCCTTCAGGCGTTGGGGATGGCTGTCGTGGTGGCGGCCCTGGCCGTGGTCGTCACCAGACCGGTCGGATCCGCGCCCACCTGAGACGTACCGGGTCGACCGGTCAGGCTGCGAGCCTGTCGGTGCTCTTCAGGAACGACAGGATCCATGCCGCCACGTCGGTGCTGTCGGTTCCATGCTCAAGGGTCTGCATCGCGTGCTCGAACACCTCGGCTCGGTACATCTCTGCCCGGCCCTCGTAGACGGCGGCTGCGAACTCAGGTGAGAACTCCGGATGTCCCTGGATGCCAAGCACGTGGTCGCCGACGGTGAAGGCGGCGATGGGGCAGTGGTCAGTTGATGCCACGAGGGTCGCATAGCCCGGAAGCGCTGTGACCTGGTCCCTGTGGCTGTACACGATGCCGAACTGCTGCCGCTGCGGGACCATCCAAGGGTGGCCCCCAGCCACCTCGGCCTGGTGGACCCCAATGCCCCAACCAGAATCAGACGGTTCCACCGAGCCTCCGAGCGCCTGGGCGAGCACCTGGTGGCCGAAGCAGATCCCGACCATCGGTGCCCCTGCCGCGGAGAGCCTCACAACCAGACCCAGGAGATCTGCCAACCAGGGTTCGTCATCGTAGACCGAGGCCCTGGAACCAGAGATCAGCCAGGCATCCTGTTCGGCCGGATCAGATGGCACCTGGCCTGCTGTGACGTCGTAGTCCGTGAGCGTGGTCTCCGGGTCAACTCGCCCCAGCAGGTTGGCGTACAGGTCCAGGTAGCCGCCGAAGCGCTCCGCCCTGTCGCCGCCGACCTCGTCACAGCGCAGAAGTCCGATGCGCACGGTCAGATCAGCGCCCAAGCGCGGCAGTTCCGCCAGAAAGCCCGACGGCGCACCGCTGATCCTGATCGTTCATACCGGGGGAGGATAGGGCACCGGGTGGGGCGAGACTGCTGCGATGAACAAGGGTCTTGCCTACGCGCTCTGTGCCTACACGATCTGGGGGCTGTCCCCGGTGTTCTGGAAGGGCCTGTCGTCGGTTCCGCCGGTGGATGTGCTGGGCCACAGGGCACTGTGGATATTCGTGATGCTGGTGGTGGTGCACCTCGTCCGCAACTCGTGGCGGGATGTCCTCTCAGCGGCGTCATCTCCGCGGACGGTGGCCCTCGAGGCTGTGGCCGCAGCGCTGCTCGGCACCAACTGGCTGACCTGGGTCTGGGCCATGAACACGGACAGGGTGCTCGAGGGCAGCCTCGGGTACTTCATCAACCCACTCGTCAGCGTGTTCCTGGGTGTTGTCTTCCTGGGGGAATCGTTGCGCCGGATGCAGTGGGTCGCCATCGCGCTGGCCGCCATGGGGGTGGTGTGGCTGACCGTTGACGTGGGCAGCCTGCCATGGGTATCGCTGGTCCTGGGGTTCACCTTTGGCTTCTACGGGTTGCTCAAGAAGAAGATCGACAGCCCTCCGCTGGTGAGCCTGGCCATGGAGGTGTCGGTGATGATCCTTCCGGCGCTCGTGTTCCTGGCGGTCCGAACCGTTGACGGTGCGGGTGTCGTTGGGCCATCCAACCCGGGTTTGACAGCGATGCTGGTTGCCAGCGGGGCCTTCACGGGCGTTCCGCTGCTGCTCTTCGCCGGTGCGGCGCGTCGGATACCACTCAGCCTGATCGGAGTGCTGCAGTATCTGGCGCCGACGTTGAACTTCCTGCTGGGCGTAGCCGTGTACGGAGAGCGCTTTGATGGGGGACGTCTGGTTGGATTTGCCCTCATCTGGACCGGCGTGGGGGTATTTGCCACCGATGGCTGGAAATCGGCCCGCAGGCCGCTGCGCTATGTGTCGCCGCAGGGGGAGGACACCCCCGGCTGATCCTCAGCCTCCGGTCGAGGCCAGTACCTCGGCTGCGAAGCCTGCCGCCTCGCTGTCGAGGTGGCGACGGTTGAGGGAGCGACAGGCGACCACGTCGGCTCCATGCCCCTCGAGCAGGCCGGCGAACCGCTCGGCTGCCCTGCCCGGGTTGACCGCGTGGGTCATGAACGCCGCGACGCGTTTGTTCCAGAGCTTCGGTATGGCGCGTACCTTTGTGGAGTCACCCGGTCTGTGGCCAAACAGGATCAGGCCGTCGACCCAGGTCCCGACGAAGACCAGGTCGGCCTCGGCCAGCTCGGCCATGTCGATGTTGGTTGTCGGGCGCACGGCGACTGTGGCCCCGGCCGCCTCGGCAGCACCACCGATCAACTCGGCGGCCCGCCTGGTGTTTCCGGTTCGGCTCTGGTGGATGACTACGACCTTCAACTTGTTCGTCTCTCCGCTGGACGGCTCGGTTGTCGGTGACAATTCCTACCACCGGGCACAGTTGGTTGCACGGTTCCGCCGGCCTTCCTCAGGAGAGGTCCAGGTCGACAAGGTGTGCCTCGATGAGCTCGTGTTCCATGCCCATCTCTGCCATCCCGGCAGCGAGTACGGACCGGTAGCGGGGGGCCGGCGGTGCAATCAGAGGCAGCTCGGTGGAGGCGAGGGTCACTGCCGGGACGCCGTCCATGGGAGGGAGCGTCAGCAGTCGGTCGATCAGGCCGTCGAGTACACGTACGGAACTGCCGGGTTCCGGGAAGCGGTCGGGCATGGCGGCGGCCTCGACCGGAAGTCGGTTCTCCTGGGTGGCGATGTCAGCCAACTGGGCGACGGTTATGAGCCATGCACGTCCGACGGGCGTGAGGCGACCATCGGGAACGGGTTCGACCGGGCAGAAACAACAGCCCCCACCCCATCGTTGCGAGTTACCCCCGAACCTGACCGGGTGGGGCACCTCCACCCGACGGTCGGTGACAGGTGGGCTCTGGTCGGCGGCACCGCGGTGCGGGCCCCACGGCTCGTCGTCACCGCAGCCTGTCAGGTAGGCGAGGAAACGGGCCTCGTACAGGTTCGAGCCGTAGGCCACATACCAGACCCGATCGGTAGCCTCCCCGGGCATCAGGCGAGGAGGTCGCTGACGGCTGCCACCACCGGGTCGTGGTCGACTGGGGGCTCTGCCGCCATGCCACCCACCCATGTGAGGCTGACATAGCCGTCCATCACCGCTCCACCGTCGGTGTCGGGTGGGAGCGTTGATGGTTCACCCCATGCCATGTCAATGTGGTAGCTGCCCTTGTGCCCCGGCTTGGGTTCCAGCGTGGCCGTAGACATTGTGCGGGGTGGCAGGCTGCCGATCCTGGTCTGCTTCCAGCCGGACATCTCGTCGAGGGGGAGGTTCGGAACGTTGATGTTGAGCACCGACGGCACACCCGGTGGGTCGGCGACCACGGCGCCGACGGCAACCCGTGCAACCTCGGCAGCCGAATCCCACACCTGGCTGTCCAGGTCCTCGCCGGTTCCCTGACCCTCGACACCCCACTCGGCGACAGCCTGGCTGACGGCGATTCCCGTGATCCCGCCGTTCCGTGCAGTCAGCGCAGCGCCGATCGTTCCCGAGTGGTAGACCGACCGTCCTACGTTCATGCCCGGGTTGATGCCTGCCACGACAAGGTCGAACTGGTCGCCGAACACACCCAGCCTGCTGTAGAGGACACACAACCCCGGTGGGCCACTCACCGACCACGCCGAAGCGATCCCCTCGACCCTGGCCTCGTGTACCTCGGGGCGGATGAGGTGGACAGGCCCGAACGCCGCACCGGCCCCCGAGTACTCGGTATCGGGAGCCACGATCGTGACATCGCCGTGGTCGAGCATTGCCCTTGCGAGCACGTGCAGCCCGACAGAGTCGATGCCGTCGTCGTTGGTCACCAGGATCCGCATGGACTGGGACCGTAGCGGGGCCACGCAGCCACGGGACCAGCGGCGTGGCCTCAGTTGCCCAGACGGGCGTTCAACCTGTCCCACTCAGACATGAGGTCGGCTGCCCTGTCCTTGGCCTCTCCGTGTTCGGCGACTGCAGCCGCAGCCTCCTCAGGGTCCTTGTAGAGGTCAGGGTCGGCCAGGCGCTTCTGGGTGGCGACGACGGCGGCCTCGGCCGCCTCCCACTCGCGTTCGGCCTTGGCGAGGCGCTTCCTGAGGCCGGACGCGGGGTCCTTTGAGCGCTGTTTCCTCGGCGTCGTCTTCGCCTTCGGTGGAGCGGTGTCTTCGGGCTCCCTGCCCGGTCTGGCCGGTGCCGGGGCCTGGGCCGGGTAGAGAACGCTGTCGGGTACCCCCGTGTGCCACACCGCCCGCCCCGACCTGACCTCGACCAGGTTGTCGGCAACCGAGCGGATCAGGTGTCGGTCGTGGGTGATGAGCACGACTGTCCCGGGATAGGCGCTCAGGGCGTCCTCGAGGACATCGCAACTCGGAAGGTCGAGGTGGTTGGTTGGTTCATCCAGGATCAGGAGGTTCACCGGAACGGCGAGCGTCTTGGCCAGTGCCAGCCGGGTCTGTTCGCCACCTGACAGGTCACCGACGAGGTGGTCCACGGCATCGCCGCGGAACCCGAAGGAGGCCAGGTAGGTGCGTGGGTTGCGACCGTCGGTGCCGACACCGGGCACGGTCCGGAACTCGTCGATCACGGTCCGCTGTTCGTCGAGTACCTCGGCCTGCAACTGGTCGAAGTACGAGAGGTCCACATTCTTACCCCTTGACACCTTCCCGCTCAGGGGAGCCAGGCTTCCGGTCAGGAGTTTCACAAGGGTTGTCTTGCCGGCGCCGTTGGGTCCGACAAGGGCCAGCACCCCGCCCCGTTCGACGGTGAAGGAGACGTCCTCGAGCACCACCTCGTTGCCCTCGTCGGTCCGGTAGCCGGCGGTTACGTCCTCGAGCTCGGCGACTACCCGCGAGGACCTCCTCGGCTGGGGGAACCCGAACCTGGATGAGGGGGTGTCGTGTTCGTCCACAACGACCCGTTCAAGTTTCTGGAGGGCCTTCACCCGGCTCTGAACCTGTCGTGCCTTGGTGGCCTTGTACCTGAAGCGTTCAATGAACTGTTCAACGTGGGCAACCTGGCGTGACTGCTGGGTGGCAGCGGCCCTCTGGGCTTCCAGGCGTTCCTCGCGGGCTATAACGAAGTCGGCGAAGCCACCGATGTATTCGGTGACCCTGGATCCGGACAGCTCAAGGATCCGGTTGGCGACAGCGTCGATGAAGTCACGGTCGTGGCTGACGAACATCAACCCACCCGACCAGCCTGCCAACTGCTGTTCGAGCCAGGCGACGCTGTCGACATCGAGGTGGTTGGTGGGCTCATCCATGACCAACAGGTCAGGTGCAGAAAGGAGGAGCCTCGCCAACGCCACCCGCATGCGCCATCCGCCGGACATCTCGTCCATGGGTCGGTCGTGATCCTCCGGGTCAAAGCCGAGGCCGGCCAGAATCCGGTGGGCCTCGGCCTCGACGGCGTAACCACCGATCTGCTCGAACCGGGACTGGGACTCTCCGTACTCGGCCAGGATCAGCTCCTGTTCCGCTCCGGTTGCCGAGCCCAACTGCTGGCCCAGGTCCTGAATCCGGTGCGCCAGGACCGTCACCTGCTCGGCACCCAGCATCACCTGTTCAAACACGCTGCGTCCCGTCTCTGTCGGGAGTTCCTGTGGGAGGTAGCCGATTCGAAGGTCCTTCGGGCGGTGCACCTCGCCGGCATCGGCCTCGTGCATGCCGACCAGGATCTCGAGAAGGGTCGTCTTCCCGGTGCCGTTTCCACCAACCAGGGCGACCCGTCGGCCCGGTCCCAGCTGAAGTGAGACGTTGCGGAACAGGGTCCTTGGTCCAAAGGATCGGGACAGGCCCGAGGTGGTGAGCACGGCGGCGAGGGTACCGCCGGTTGTGGTCAGCCGGCTGGTGGGTCCCAGCGGAGCACGGCGGCGGCCGACGACATGCCCGCTCCGAAGCCGACCATCAGGGCCAGGTCGCCGGGGGCGATCCCGTCGTTGTCGATGGCGTCTACGAGGGCCAGGGGTATCGAGGCGGCCGAGGTGTTGCCGGTGTGCCCCAGCACGATCGCTGTCTTCTCCATGGGTATTCCGAGCCGCTTGAGGGAGGCTTCGATGATTCGCACGTTGGCCTGATGGGGGACCACGATCGAGATGTCCTCGGCGGTCACCCCGGCCCGGGCGATGGCGTTGCCGGCCGAGTCGGTCATTGCCATCACCGCCCGCCTGAAGACCTCCTTGCCTTGCATGACGATGGTGCCGCCATGGTCGCAGTAGAGGATGTCAGCGGCTGAACCGTCAGACATGAGGTCCCATCCCAGGAGGGAAGGCCGGTCGCCGGTGCGTTCCAGCATGACGGCGCCGGCGCCATCGCCGAACAGGACACAGGTGCCCCGGTCGGTCCAGTCGACGATTCCGCTGAGTGCGTCAGCGCCTACCAACAGGATGCGGTCCACGCCGCCGCTCATGAACTGCATAGCCGTGACCAGCCCGTAGACGAAGCCCGAGCATGCGGCGTTCATGTCGACGGCACCACAGGTGAGGCCCAGTTCGTGCTGGACGACCGAGGCGCTTGCCGGGAACTGCTGATCTGCGGTCGTGGTTGCCAGCAGGAGCAGGTCAACCTGGTCGGGGTCGACGCCTGCCATGTCCATGGCCGCACGGCCGGCAATTGCTGACATCTCGGTGACCTTGCCGTCGACGTGGCGGCTCCTGATGCCACTTCGGGCGGTGATCCACTCGTCGGAGGTGTCCACGATCCTTGAGAGGTCGTCGTTGGTGAGGACCCTGTCGGGCAGGTTCGTTCCCCACCCCGTTATGCGTCCGTACGACATGTGGAATCCCCGAGTATTGGCGTGAAGAGACCGGCCGGCCCGGCACCACGGTAGTGGTCCGACTGTGTCTGAGTGCGCCTGGCCCCGTTTCAGCCGGATCCGACAGGGGCGGTAGGGTCGCCGCCCATGTCCCACCCGTTACCCGGGCCGGACCCGGGTCGGGTCTGTGACCACCAGTTGGCCGGGTTGTTGGCCCGACAGGCCGGTCGCCTGCTTGTCGATGTGCGGAATCAGGCATGGTCCCAGGGCCGTACCCGGAATCAGGTCATGGAGATGGGTGACAGGGCGGCCCACGATCACCTGGTGAACGGTCTGGCGCGAATGCGACCTGACGATGCCGTACTCTCCGAGGAAGGTGACGATGATGTCCGGAGGCTCTCGGCGGAGCGGGTCTGGATCCTCGATCCCCTGGATGGCTCCCGGGACTACGGGGTACCCGGCAGCGTCGAGTGGGCCGTGCACGTGGCGCTGGTTGTCAACGGCGTTCCCGTGGCGGCTGCCGTGGACCTGCCGGCCGTCGGCAGGCTCTACGGGACCCTGCAGGAACCCGTTGGGGGAGGGCGGAACCGTCAGCGTGACAGGCCCATCGTCATTACAAGCCGGTCGCAGTGGGGCGAGGCCGAGCATGTTGCAGCCGCGATCGGTGGTGTGGTGCGCTCATGTGGGTCGGCCGGGGTGAAGGCCATGGCCGTGGTCGAGGGAACCGCTGACGTCTACGTGCACCCGTCGGGCCTCTACGAGTGGGATGTCTGTGCCCCGGCAGCGGTGGCAGCCTCTGCAGGCCTCGACGTCTGCGGAATGGACGGCTCGGACCTCGCGTACAACAAGGCCCGGCCGGTGGTTCAGGGCCTGTTGGTCACCAGGCCGGACTACACGAGCGGGGTCCGCTCCTCCCTGTCCTGGTAGCGGACTCCGTGGGTGTGTGCCACCTCCGTTTGAAGCGGTAGTGTGACGGTGCCCTGTGGCGAGGCGAAGCCGGTGTGAATCCGGCGCTGTCCCGCAACTGTGTGCCAACCCCTCCGGGGTGGGCGAGCCAGGCCGACCGGCCACGGGGCTCGACAACGGCTCTCGAGGAAGAGCGGTCGTCGGGCAGGGCTTCCTGTCTGCGCCCGTTTTCTCGGCAGACAGGAGAAACCAATGACAAGCCCACCCATCCGAACCCTCCTCCGCATGCGCGTCCTGGCACTGCTCGGCGTGCTCGTCATCGCCTCAGCGGCATGTGGAACCGACAGCGGGGGTGGAGACCCCGCACTCTCAGGTATCGCGACCACGACGGCTGCGCCGACCACGACCACAGCTCCCGACGGCCCGTCAGCGATCATCTCGCTGTCTCCGACCGCCACGGAGATTCTCTTCGCCATCGGTGCCGGGGATCAGGTCGTCGCAGTCGACAACATGTCGAACTACCCGGCCGATGCACCTGTATCTGGACTTTCGGGCTTCACGCCCAACGTTGAGGCAATTGCCGGGTATGAGCCGGACCTTGTCGTCATCTCCTATGACCCGGGTGACCTTGTCGAGGGCCTCGAGGCCCTCGAGATCCCGACTGTCATGCAGTGGGCTGCCAACTCAATCGACGACACCTACTCGCAGATAACCGAACTCGGTCAACTCACAGGCCATGCGGCCGAAGCCGAGGCGGTGAACGCATCCATCAGGGACGGTCTGGCAGCGGTCGCCGGCGACCCCGTCGGCAGCGAAATGACCTACTTCCATGAGATCGACAACACGCTCTACTCGGCCACGTCCACAACCTTCGTGGGACAGCTCTACGCCCTGTTGGGCCTTGAGAATATTGCCGATCCAGCAGACGAGGCCGGCTTCGGCTGGCCGCAGCTGTCAGCAGAGTTCATTCTGGAGTCGGATCCCGACATCATCTTCCTGGCCGATGCCGCATGGGTCGAGTCGGCCGAGACGGTGGCGGCCCGTCCAGGTTGGGATGTCCTGAAGGCGGTCAAGAATGGCCATGTGGTGCCTGTCGATCAGGACACCTCGGGCCGGTGGGGTCCGCGGGTGGTCGACTTCATCGAATCAGTCAAGGCCGCCATTGAGGGATTCGAAGGTTGATGACCTCCTGATGGGCACCGACCACCACCCGGCGGCGCCGTGAACCCTCGACATGCAGGGCCTGCACGGCTCCGCGGGTGGTGGCTGGCATCTGGTGGGCTCGCCATCCTCGTCGCCGGTATCGCCGGCCTGGCCCTCGGACCGGCCGACCTCGGCTTCGGTGAGGTGCTGGTCGAGCTGGTCGACCGGTTGCCACTTGTCGACGTGGACTCGGGTCTTGGTGAGCGGCAACAGGCGATCATCTGGGAGATCCGCCTACCGAGGGTCGTGTTGGGCCTTCTGGTCGGGGCAATGCTTGCCACAGCCGGGGGTGCCTACCAGGGGGTGTTCCGGAACCCCCTGGCCGACCCGTACCTGCTGGGCGTCGCAGCGGGCGCCGGCTTCGGCGCAACCATGGCGATCGTTTCAGGCGTCGGTGACGGAGTCGGCATTTTGGACCCCGTGCCCCTCTCGGCCTTTGCCGGGGCCCTTGTTGCGGTCACCCTCACCTACCTGGTCGGGGCGACAGGTGGTCGTCTGGATCCGGTGACGAGCCTCGTGCTCTCGGGTGTAGCGGTCGCGAGCTTCTTCACCGCCGTTCAGACCTTTGTGCAACAACGCGAGTCTGAGACGATCAGGCAGGTCTACTTTTTCGTACTCGGGCAGCTTCGCACCGCCGGGTGGAACGACGTGGCGCTGCTAGCCCCCTACACAGGTGTCTGTCTGGCCGTGATACTCATGGTGAGGCGTCGCCTGGATGCACTGGGGGTCGGCGATGAGGAGGCGGGGTCACTCGGCCTGGATGTCCGCAGGATGCGCCTCATAACGGTTGTGGCAGCTTCGTTGGGAACCGCCGCAGCTGTCTCGGTCAGTGGCCTCATCGGGTTCGTTGGAATAATCGTACCCCACACGGTGCGCCTCCTCTTCGGAACCAGCTACCGGGTGATCCTCCCGCTGACCGTCCTGTTCGGCGGGGCGTTCCTCGTGCTGGCCGACGTAGTGGCCCGCCTGGCTGTTCAACCGGCCGAGATCCCGATCGGTGTCGTCACCGCATTCCTGGGAGCACCCTTCTTCGTGCTGGTGCTCCGAACCGCCAGGAGGGCCCGATGACCACCATCGCATGCAGGTCGGTCATCGTGTCGTTCGACGGTGTCGAGGTGCTGCGTGGCGTTGACCTGGATGTGCCATCAGGAGGATGGGTCACGGTGGTAGGCCCCAACGGGGCCGGAAAGAGCACCCTCCTGAGGGTGGTCGCCCGAGGCCTGGTGGCCGGTGGTGAAATCCTCCTCGATGGTTGTCCGGTGCAGTCACTGTCACGGCGGGAGGTGGCGAAGCTCGTGGCGCTGGTTCCACAGGAGCCGGTGATTCCACCGGGCATGAGGGTTCTTGACTATGTGCTGCTGGGTCGTACCGCCCACCTCGGGGTCTTCGAAGCCGAGGACAGGGGCGACGTGGAGATCGCGACCTCGGCACTCCACGACCTGGATGCAGGCCAGCTGGCCGGCCGGACCGTTGACACCCTGTCAGGAGGTGAGAGACAGAGGGTGGTGATCGCACGGGCCCTGGCCCAGGAATCACCGGTCCTCCTGTTGGACGAGCCCACAACGGCTCTCGATATCGGTCACCAGCAGGAGGTGCTGGACCTTGTGGACGGGCTCAGGTCTGAGCGCAACCTGACCGTCCTCGCCACCATGCACGACCTGACCCTGGCAGGCCAGTACGCCGAACTCCTGGTGATGCTGGATGCGGGCCTGGTCGCCGAATCAGGTTCAGCGGCCGAGGTCCTCACAGGGGAGGCGGTCTCCCGCCACTATGGGGTGAGGGTCAGGGTCATCGACGACGAGGCCGGGCCGATAGTCGTTCCGGTACGCCGAATGACCTGATGGGAAGATCCCCGTCTGGTTCCCGGCTCAGTCGGCAGGGGTAATCAGGCCGTAGTGGCCGTCGAAGCGCCGGTAGACGACCTGGCCGCGGTCGGACCCCGGGGTTGCGAAGAACACAAACGGTTCTTCACCCTCGTTGAGCAGGGCCTCGGCATCGGTAAGCGTCAGGTGGTTGAGCACCAGGCGTCCCGAACTGATGGGCGGTCTGGTGTCGCCGGGGAGGTCCTCGCCAGCCACCTCGGGCACCACGCAGATGCTTCGTGACCCGTTGTGGTACACGACCCTGTCGATGTCGTGGTCGGCATCGAGAAACAAGAAGAAGTCGTGGTCGAGCTGGTCCATCTCGTCGGCCGCCTCCTCCACTGACATCGGATGGAGCGCCAGGGTCTTGTGGCGGACGACCTGCCGCTCGTCGACAGGGATCGTGGCGTATCCGGGTGGCCGGTGGTTGCTGTCGGGCTCGCCGCTGCGGCGTCTGTCCTCCAGGCGCTTGCGTCGCCGCCGGAGCCGGCGGCTGAGCCGCCCGTCAAGCTGGTCGACGGCTTCTGTGACCGTCTGGCCAGCTGCGTGTGCACGGACAACAGCACCGTTCAGGTCGATGCTGGCCTCGGCTATCGCCGGCAGGTCGAGGGTGGTCTTCTCCCTCAGCTCCAACTTCACCATTGCAGCGAGAACCGGCTCGTGGCCCAACTCGCACAGCACCCGGACCTTGCGTATCGCATAGTCCCGGTCGGCGACCCCGACTTCACCCTTCGCTAGCAGTTCAACATCACAGACGTCATTTGGATTTGTCAATGTGTTCCCCTTCGGGTCGGATGGTGGATCTGAGCTGCGCTGTGCGCTCGGGTGTCAGGCCTCCTGATTCGTCCAATGGTGGGTGCTCGTTCCCACGTGTCCATCATGGCGCGAAATACCGGCCTTGTCAGGTCGCATCCATCACATCTACCCATGATTCGGCCGTATCGGAAAACACCGGTTGGCCGGTTGCGTTTCTCCGATACCGAGCCAGACTTCCGCTCCATGGGGTACAGACTCGCCAGCCTGTCGAGCGGAAGGGCCGTGCTCGTCGACGACGGCCACCTGAGCGGCGATTCCGCCAGATGGTGGGACCTCGGCGGTCTGGCGGGAGAGCACCTGGCCGATCCGATGGTGGCCGTCGCCGAACCTGCAACCCTTCACAACCTCTGCGGGAGCAACGGGGTGCCAGCCACCGAACCCGATGGCATCGTTTCGCTGTCAGGGTTGGGACCGCCGATTCCGCGACCCCGTCAGGTATTCGCCATCGGGCTGAACTTCAGGGACCACGTCGACGAGATGGGCCGCGAGACGGTCGGTGAGCCGGTTGTCTTCACCAAGTTCCCGTCATGCCTCGTGGGTCCCGCTGCCGACGTGGAGGTCGTAGGTGAGCGCACCGACTACGAGGTCGAGCTGGTTGTCGTGGTCGGCAGGCGTTGTACCGGTATGAGTCCAGACGAGGTGTGGGGCTCACTGGCGGGGGTGACCATCGGCCAGGACATGTCTGACCGGCGACTGCAGACCGCTGCCCATCCTCCTCAGTTCAGCCTCGGCAAGAGCCACGCCACCTTCGGACCTACCGGGCCTGCAGTGGTCTCGATCGACCTGCTCGCTGATCCCGACGACCTCGTGCTCACATGCGCTATCGACGGAGAGGTGCGCCAGGACAGCCGGACATCTCTGATGATTGCAGGGGTTCCCGACCTGGTCTCCTACCTGTCGGGAATATGCACCCTCTACCCGGGTGACCTGGTGTTTACCGGCACGCCGGCGGGAGTCGGTGACGCACAGGGCAGGTGTCTCCGGGTCGGCCAGACTGTGGTGTCGGAGATCGAGGGCGTTGGTCGTCTGGAGAACCGCTGCACCTGAATCCACGGGGCGGTTGTACCTCCCCGGGTCAGCGGAGCAGCACCGGTGTTGTCACCTCTGCGAAGAAGTCGCCGCCCTTGTCGTCCACCACGATGAACGCCGGGAAGTTCTCGACCTCGATACGCCAGACGGCCTCCATTCCGAGTTCCGGGTAGTCGAGCACCTCGACACGGCGGATGGAGTCCTGTGCGAGCCGGGCTGCTGGGCCACCTATTGATCCCAGGTAGAAGCCACCGTGGCGTGCACACGCTTCGGTCACCTGGGGAGAGCGGTTCCCCTTCGCCAGCATCACGAGGCTTCCGCCCGCTGCCTGGAACGAGTCGACGTAGGCGTCCATGCGGCCGGCAGTAGTGGGGCCAAAGGACCCGGATGCGTACCCCTCAGGGGTCTTCGCCGGACCGGCGTAGTAGACGGGATGGTTGCGCATGTAGTCGGGCATCGGCTGACCGGAATCAAGAAGCTCCTGGATCCGGGCGTGGGCGATGTCCCGCGCGACGACGAGCGTTCCCGTAAGAGACAGTCGGGTCTTCACCGGGTATCTGGCCAGTTCTGCCAACAGGTCGTTCATTGGCTGGTCCAGGTCGACAGCGATGACGTCATCGGGCAGGTCGGTGTCGGCCACCTCGGGGAGGAAGCGGGCCGGGTCCTCCTCGAGTTGTTCGAGGAAGATGCCGTCGGCGGTAATGCGGCCAAGGGCCTGGCGGTCTGCTGAACACGACACGGCGATGCCCACAGGGTTGGATGCACCGTGTCGCGGGAGACGCACGACCCGAACGTCGTGGCAGAAGTACTTTCCGCCGAACTGGGCTCCGATGCCAAAGCCCCGGGTGAGCTCAAGAACCTGTTCCTCCCATCCGGTGTCCCGGAAGGCGTGGCCCGTCTTACTGCCGGTGGTCGGCAGGTTGTCCAGGTAGCGGGCAGACGCGTACTTCGCCACCTTCAGGTTCTGTTCGGCCGAGGTGCCGCCGATAACCACCGCCAGGTGGTACGGAGGACAGGCCGAGGTTCCGAGAGCACGCAGCTTCTCGTCGAGGAACGCCATGAGGCCGGTCGGGTTCAACAGGGCCTTGGTCTCCTGGAACAGGAAGGACTTGTTGGCTGAGCCGCCACCCTTGGCCATGAAGAGGAAGCGGTACTCGTCGCCCGGAACGGCTTCGATGTCGATCTGGGCAGGCAGGTTCGTGCCCGTGTTCTGCTCGGTGAACATGTCGAGCGGAGCAAGTTGGGAGTACCGCAGGTTGGAGGTCTGGAATGTGTCGTAGACGCCGCGTGAGATCGCCTCGCGGTCTGTCCCGTCAGTGAGGACCGACTGCCCCTTCTTCGCTGCGATCACGGCAGTTCCCGTGTCCTGACACGAGGGGAGCACCCCTCCGGCCGCGATGTTGGCGTTCCGCAGCAGTTCCAGGGCGACGAAGCGGTCGTTGTCTGATGCCTCAGGGTCATCGAGGATCGCCGCCACCTGAGCCAGGTGGGTAGGGCGTAGCAGGTGGGAGATGTCGCGCATCGCTGTTGCTGTCAACAGCCTTATCGCCTCGGGGTCGACCTCGAGAAACGTGCGGCCCCCCGGTCCATCGACGGTTGAGATACCGTCGCCGGAGAGCCTCCGGTAGGTGGTGGTGGTGTACGGGTCCTCGAGGAGGGGCAGGAGGTCCGTGTAGGCGAACTCCGGTGAGTCGGGGGCAGGTGCCATACCGCTAAACCTACCGGGCCCACGTAGCCCAGTCGGTTGGACTTCTCTCTGGGGCCTGGGGATCAGGCCGCCAGCTCGGCGACTATCGGCTCCCAGAGGTCGTCGTCGCCGCTGCCCGGTGTGTAGAGGGTGAGCCGGTCCACGCAGTCTCCGTACCTGGCCAGATACCCGGGGGCAATGGCCTCAGGCTCACCTACCACGGCGAAGGTCGAGAGGATGTCGTCGTCGATGAGGTCACCCATTGCCTTCCACTCGCCCCGTTTGGACATCTTGTTCAACTCGACCTGCAGGTCACCCCAGCCGTGCAACTCCAGGACCGGCAGGTAGGCCGGCGTCGATCCGTAGAAGGCGATCTGCTGCCTGGTGGCCGCCGCCGCCCTTGCCATCGACTCCTCGGTGTCACCGGTGACGACGAAGCCGGGGCCCACGATCTCGAAGTCGTCCATTGTCCGCCCGGAGGCGTCGAGGCCGCGTTGCACGGCCGGGATGGTGACCTCCCGGAGGAACCGCTCGGTGCTGAAGCCGTGGCAGATGATTCCGTCGCAGACCTCACCGGCCACCTCGGACATCTTCGGTCCGACGGCTGCGAGGAACACCTTCGGAGTTCCGTGTGGGTTGGGGCCCGGGTTGAAGAACGGCGTCATGAGCGTGTGGCGGTAGAACTCGCCACGGAAGGCCATGGGGGCCTCCTCGTTCCAGCACTCCCAGATGGCCCTGATGGCTAGCACCATCTCGCGCATCCTGGCAGCGGGCCGTGACCACTCCATTGAGAAGCGCTTGGTGATGTGCGGTCGAATCTGGGTTCCGAGGCCCAGGATGAACCGGCCGTTGCTGTGGAACTGCAGGTCGTTTCCGAGGTTGGCCAGCAGCATCGGGTTGCGTGCGAAGGCGACCGCGATGGAAGTGCCCAACTCGATTCTCTCGGTATGTTCCGCTGCGACCATGTGGGGGAGGAAGGGGTCGCGGCTGGTCTCGGCTGTCCACGCTCCCGAGTACCCCGCCTCTTCGAGGCGGCGCGCCGTCTCGGCGATCACCCCGATCCCGTCTCCTGAGGAATCGCCGGATCCCGGGCTACCGATTGCGAGGCCACCATCTATCTTCATTGTGCGGACCGTACCCGGGTGACGCCGTGCCGCTAGCGTCCGGCATTCATGGAACTGCTGATCATCCGCCACGCCCTTCCGGTCCGTGTCGACAACAGGCATACCGGCGAGGAGGCTGACCCGACCCTCTCTGACCTGGGTCGCCGTCAGGCTGATGCGCTGGCCCACTGGTTGGCGGTACACCCGGCAGGTACGACCGACGGGGAGCACAACGAGCGGATCGACGCCATCTACAGCGGACCAAAGAGGCGTGCCCTCGAGACGGCGGAACCCCTGGCAGGCCATCTGGGCCTCGAGGTGACCGTGGATCAGGACCTTGACGAGTTTGACTTCGGCGAACCTGAGTACATCCCCATCGAGGAACTGAAGGCCGCCGGCGACCCCAGGTGGCTGGAGTTCATGTCCGAGGACAGCATTCCCGAACCCGAGGCGTTCCGGGCCAGGGTCGTCGCTGCCATGGAGCGGATTGTCTCGGACAACCCGGGTCGCCGGGTGGCGGTTTCCTGTCACGGTGGCGTGATAGGCGCCTATCTCTCACACCTGCTCGGAATAGACCGCATCTTCTTCTTCGAGGCCTCCTACACCTCGGTCAGCCGGGTCATGGCTGCATCCACGGGTGAGCGCAGCGTCGGTTCGATGAACGAGTTGGCGCACCTGCGCCTGGCCGGGGTGGCCCTCTACTGAGGTTCAGGTGCCGCTGGGTGGTTCTCGCTGATTCCCGACTACCGCAGACGGCGACCTAGGCTGGGCCACCATGTCTGAGGGATCGGTGGTTGAGACGGATGGACCAGGTCCACACCCCGATCCCGTCGACCTCGAGGACCTGCACGTAACGGTCGGCCGCAGGTTGCGCGCGGCGTCCATGCGCTACAGTCGCTCCCGGTTCGCTGTGGTCGAGGTCCTGGCAGCGGGCGGTAGACCCCTGACCCTGCCTGAGATTCTCAGTGAGGGAGACGGCTACGGCCTGGCGCAGAGTTCCGCCTACCGCAACCTCGGCGAGTTGGTAGAAGTGGGTGTGGTCAGACGGGTCGAGTCGGGCTACGACCACTCCAGGTTCGAACTCCACGATTCCCTGACCGGCCACCATCATCACCTGGTCTGCGTCGGATGCGGCCGTGTCGACGACTTCGACGTTCCCGATGAATTCGAGGCTGGAATCGAGGATCTGGCGGGTGAGGCCGTGGCCCGCGGCTTCAGCGTCGAGTCGCACAGGTTCGACATGCTGGGCCGCTGTTCGTCCTGCAGCGGAAACGTCTAGCGGGGTCACCCGACATGCTGCTGAGGCGCCCCGCAGCCAGGGTTGTGCTGCTCGACCGCGATGACAGAATCTTCCTCGTCAACGCCGAGGATCCGCTGGACCCGTTCAGGCCCGACTGGTGGGAGATTCCGGGCGGCGGGATCGACTGGGGTGAGGACAGTGCCACCGCGGCCGCCCGCGAACTCTACGAGGAGACCGGCATCGAAGATGTCGAGATGGGCCCCGTGATCTGGACACAGCACGTCCAGTTCACATTCGGTGGCTTCCACTTCGACAGCCGTGAGAAGATCCACGTCGCACGCTGTGACGGAGGTGAGTACCGACCGAAGCACCTCGAGGCCCTTGAGGCTGCTGCATTCATGGGTGCCCGGTGGTGGGCCGTCGATGACCTGGTGGAGTCAGAGGTGATGGTGCTCCCGGAACTCCTGAGGGAACACCTGCCCGCTGTCGTAGCCGGGCACCTTCCCGACTCGCCCGTGGACATTTCGCCCCGGCCGGTTGTCTGAGGATCAGGCCAGGCGCTCGAGGCCACCCCAGGCCAGACGTGCGGTAAGCGTCGCCATCTCGTCGGCTGACCTGCAGCGGCCCTCGTGCATCCAGTGGCGGATCATCGCCTCTGAAATACCGTTCACGCCGGCTGCCATGGCCAGGGCATCGGCGTGGTCGGCAGCCTTGATCAGCCCTGCCACCATCTTCGCGAAGGCATCGCGTACCCGCCGCCGGTCATGTCTGAACTCGGGGTCGTTGCCGAGGCTGGCCCCGTAGAGCACGGCGTAGGCGTCAGGGCTGTCGTCAAAGAAGTGGTAGTAGGCCCTGAAACCGGCCTCGACCGCGTTTCGGGGGTTGTCCTGCTCCTGTGCACGCTCGCTGATGGCGCTGAGGAGGCGGTCGCCGGTCTGGGCCAGCACCTCCTTGAACAGGTCGTGTTTGGATGCGAAGTGCTGGTAGAGAACGGGCTTGGTGATTCCAGCCTCGGAGGCCAGGGCGCTCATCGAGGTCTCGTGGTAGCCGAGGCGGGCAAAGACCCTGAGGGCCACGCAGAGAAGCTGCTGTCGCCGCTCCGGCGCTGGTAGCCGCACGGTCGCTGATGCGGTGTCGGTCATGCCCGGACCGTAGCCACGGTGTCCGGGTCACACCCAACCGGCGACAGCGGTTGTCTCAGCCGGGGGTCTGGAGGTCCTCGTCCTCGGCGGCCTTCACAGCATGGTGTAGGACGATGGACGGGGCCAGCACAACGGATCCGACAACCAGCAGCACGACGAGGGCGGTGGCGACCCCGTCGGTGAAGGTGGTTGTCAGGCCCACGGCGAACACCACGATGGCGGTGAGAAAGGCCAGGTAGCCCAGACGTTGCCCCGTGCTGGCGATCCGCGCGGCCCTCTCCCGCCGGTCCAGTACCGCATCACCGGTGGCAGCAGTGTTCATGGCAGCCAGCCTGCCTCGCCCAGCAGCGTTTTCAGTCCATCGGCAACCATCTCGAGTGAGAAATTTCCAACCGCCAGGTTCCTGTTGGTGTCGATCATCAACCGGTGCGCCGCCGGGTCCGAACCGTCCAGCCATGACAGGAGCTCGGCGGGCTGGTCATGGTTGAACCAGGAGAAGCCCATGCTGCGCAGTTCGGCGGCGACGGGGTAGTCGCCAACCACCACGGGGCGGCAGTGCAGGGCGGCTTCCACAGGTGGGTTTCCAAAGCCCTCCCAGGTCGACGGATAGGCGATCAGGTCAGCGGCGGCGTAGATGTCGTGTGCGGGTCGACCCTGCGCGTGGATGACCGGACAGCGAGCTGCAGCCAGGAGTTGCGCCAGGACCGGTCCGAAGCCCTCCTCGGCCGGTCCCGTGAGCCAGTACGTACCGCCGATGGCCTCGGTGATGGCAATCGCCCGGTCGACGGCCTTCCGTGCGATTGCACGGACCGGGTGGGCTACGAGAATGGTCTTGTCGGCCACCCCAAGCGCCCTGCGGGTGCCCTCCCGGTCGCCAGACGGTGGGTGGCTGTCAAAGCCGTTGTAGATGGTCGTGGCCGTTATGCCGCGCTCGGCCATCTCGCAGCGGGTCATCTCGTTGATGGTGACATGGCGCCAGGCGGGGTCATCGGGCGGCAACTCGGTCACATCGGCGAACTGCGGGCGCTGCCATGCTGGATCGTGGTGGTGGAGGATGGTGGGCCGACCCCTCCGGAGGTCGGCAACCATGCGGGCGGCGGGAAGGTTCAGCGGTATCGAGCAGAGGTTCTCCACGATCACCAGATCGGCATCGGTTAGAGCCGCGGCCAGGTCACCCTCGTCAGGAGGATCATCTGAGGACATTCCGAGGCCCGGAAGCGTTGTGGCCCGGCCTGCCCCCGTCCACCCGGGTTCAAACGAGCCCGCCACCCATGTGACGTCGAACCCCAGCCCGGCCAGTGCATCGGCCCAGGTCCGGGCCACGACCGAAACGCCGTCCGTCGGCCCGAACCTGAATGACACGATTGAGCATCGGGGCATGGCAACCATCGTTCCTGGCCGTTGATCCGGGCAGTCGTCAGGATCTGCCGCTCAACGCAGCGATCCCCTCGCACTACCTACCAACTCGGTGCCGTCGGCGCTTGACACGTAGCAGTGGACCCCCCGGAACTGGGCGGCCTCGTGTTCGAAGTCGGTCCGACGGGGTACGAGGAAACCCAGCTCGAGTTCCGAGAGTTCGTAGATGGTTTCCACAAAGTCGCTGAAGGCGTTGTAGCACTCTGCTGTGGCGAACGCCTCCATCTCCCGGTCGCCCGGCCAAGGTGCTCCCTGCCGGGCGGGATGCTGGGCCAGGCGGTAGATCTCGAATTGGTGGGGTCCCTCACACGGAACGCGGGTGTCGATCTCGACCAGCCGGTCGTCCTGGAACCATGAGTACTGGTTGAAGCAGGCGTTACCGCCCAGATCATGGAGGTTGACGACCTCGCCGATCCATGCTGGGGCCTGCTCCTCGGCGAGCGAGGGCCTGGTCTCGACCATCGTCGTCGTCGGGTTGGTCGAGGACGTGGGTGGCTCGGAGGGGTTGCCCGAATCGGAACAGGCGGTTGCCGCGAGACCCACTACAACGAGGAGTGCCACCTGGGCCACCGACCCCGTGAGGCCCCGCTGTCGTCTCGAACCGGTGGTGCGCACTTCTTCAGGGTAGGGGCGGGAGCCCGGTCCACAGGTACCGTGGCAGCGTGTCGGTGGTCGAACTACGGGGAGCCGTGGCGCTCCTGGGGCGCTTCCCCGCCCTCGCCGGCATCGACCTGTCCGTCGAGGCTGGCCAGACCGTGCTCGTACAGGGGCCCAACGGCGCCGGCAAGACCACCCTCCTCCGCCTGTGCGCCGGCCTTCTCCGGCCGACTGCCGGCGAAGTGGTCGTGCTGGGCCACGACCTGACCGCAGAACGCAGGGCCGTGCGGCGTCGCGTGGCCCTGCTCGGGCACTCGACAGGCCTCTACGGCGACCTGACCGTTGCCGAGAACATCTCGTTCTGGGCCAGGGCAGCGGGCCTGTCAGGTGCCGATTCAGAGTCCCGGGCATCGGCTGCCGCGGAACTCATGGGGCTCGACAGGCGCCTCCTCTCCCGCACGGTGAATGTCCTATCGGCCGGTCAGCGGCGGCGAACCTCGATAGCCGCCCTGGCGGTTCGGCGACCGGAGCTGTGGTTGCTGGATGAACCGCACGCCGGCCTCGACCAGGCGGGCCGCAACGCTGTCGACTCGCTCATCTCGGAGGCGGTCGGTGCCGGAGCGACGGTGCTCGTCTCGTCACACGAGCTGGAGCGGGTCAGGTCGCTCTCCCCGAGGGTTGTGACCGTCGCCGCCGGCATGGTGGTGGCCGACAGTTCCAGTAGGGCATCCGGCACGGAACGCGATGTTGAACAGGGAGGTGCGCCAGATGCGTGAGCTGTTCACCGACGCCGGTCTGGTAGCCACCAGGGACCTCCGAATCGAGGCGCGCTCACGTGTCCTGCTCAACCAGGTTGCACCGTTTGCACTCCTCGTGCTGGTGCTCTTCGGTTTCGCCCTCGACGCCGACCAGCGCACCCTGCGAACCTTCGCCCCGGGTCTGTTCTGGGTGACGGTGCTCCTCGCGGCCCTGCTGGCGGTGCAGCGCTCAGCCTCAATCGAGCACGCTGACGACGCCCACACCGGACTCCGCCTCTCAGGCATGGCAGCGGCCTCGGTGTTCCTCGGCAAGGCAGCGGCCGTCTTCATCCAGTTGATGGTGCTGGAGGTCCTGTTGGCCATCGGGATTGTCGTGCTCTACGGCTCCGAGCTGGACAACCCGGTACTGCTCGCGGTGACAGCCGTTGCCGCTGCTGTGGGGGTCGCTACCACCGGTACCCTCTACGGGGCGCTGGCCTCGGGGCTCGGGGCTCGGGACACGCTGCTTCCGATCCTGCTGCTTCCGGTGCTGGCTCCGGTACTGATAGGCGCCACCCGGTCGTTCGACGACGCCCTGGGCGCCGCAGCCGTGGACGGCTGGGCCTGGTTGGGCCTGCTGGCCGTGTTCGGCCTGGTTGCCACCGTGTTGGGGGCCCTGGCGTACGGCGCAATGATCGAGGACTGACGGACGGGAAGGAGACGACATGGTTGACACCACGACCACGACCGCGTCACCCGGGTCACGCCTGCTGGGTCTCACCACGCTGGTCGGGCTGGCCGGCCTGATCCTCTTCGCCTTCGTGCTCACGGAACCCGACGTGAGGCTGCATCCGACAACCGGCGAGGAGTTCGGTCAGTTCGACGCTGTCAGGCTCCTCTACCTGCATGTACCCATGGCCGTCCTCACCTACGCCGCCTTTTTGACCTGTGCAGTGGCGAGCGCCGGCTACCTCCTCAAGAGGCGACCGTGGTGGGACGTCACGGCCCATGCGTCGGCCGAGGTGGGCACGGTCTTCTGCGGGCTCGTCCTCGTCACCGGTTCCATCTGGGGGAGGCCCGTCTGGAACACCTGGTGGGAGTGGGGAGACGTCCGCCTCATGACCACGCTCGTCTTGTTCCTCCTGTTCACCGGCTACCTGGCCCTACGCAGGACCCCGGCCGAGCCCCAGCGCCAGGCCCGTCGCGCCGCCATCGTCGCCCTCGTGGCGGTGCTCGACATCCCACTCATCAACAGGTCGGTCGAGTGGTGGGAGAACCGGACCCTGCATCAGCAGTCCACCCTGGCCGAACTCAAGATCGAGGACCTCACGCTGTTCACCCTGATGCTCGGCCTCGTCGTGTTCGGTCTGGTCTTCGCATGGCTGATGCTGCACCGGTTCCGGGTGGGTTGGCTGGAACATGCCCAGGCCGGGCACGAGGTGGCATTGGCGATCGCCGAGCGTCACGCAGAGATGGAGACCCTCGACGTGGATGCGGCAATCGGCAGGACCGGGGGCGCAAGGTGACGCACCTCGGTTACCTGCTGGCCGGATGGGGAATCGCCCTCGTCGTGCTTGGCCTCTACGGTTGCGCAGTCATACGTCGTGGACGCCGCATGGCCGGATCTGTCCCAGAGGGGGAGAGGCGCTGGATTGCCTCCAGAGGGGACAACCACGGTGGCTGACCCAGTCGACGAGGAATCAGGCGAGGCCGGTCCGCTGGACCTCACACCGCAGGCCTCCCGGCCCCAGCGCCGGGCCAGGAATCCGTTTTCGATCGCTGTCCTCCTGTTGGTGGTCGCGGGGGTCGTGTTCGTGCTGCTCCGCACCCTCGGTGATGCGTCGCTGTTCTTCTACGAGGTCGATGAGGCGGTGTCGCTCAGGGCCGAGCTCGGGAGCGAGCGTTTCCGGGTGGTCGGAACCCCCCAACCCGGGCTGGTCGAGACCCGCCTCGATGGCCAGGCCGCTGTCGTGTTCACCCTCTGTGTGGCCGACGTGCTGGCCGACGTCGCCCACCTGGGCGATCCGGCCGAGTTGTTCCAGCCGGGGGTGCCGGTGGTCCTGCAGGGATTCTGGGTGAGCGGTGAACCCCCCGGCATCGGGAGCCTTACCGCAGCGGCAGGAGATGGCTGGTACCTGAGAACGGACCACATGGTGGTAAAGCACGACAACGACTACCGGGGAGCCGATGCGGAACTGGAGTCGTGCGGGGTGCATTCATGACCCACCGGTCGGTGGTCCCGGTCAGCTCGTGAACGCCACACTCGGCACAGGGTTCGTGGCCCTGGGCCTGGCGGCCTCAACGACGGGGACGCTCAGCATTGCCCACGGGCTGCTTACACGGAACCAGCGTCTCGTGAGGTTGTCCCGGTACTTCGTGATCGTTCTGGCCGTGGCCGCTGTCGGGCAATTCGCGGTGATGGAGCGTGCGCTCATCACCCGCGACTTCACGGTTGCCTTTGTGGCTGAGAACGGCAGCCACAAGACCCCTGCTCTGTTCAACGTGGCCACCCTCTGGTCGGCCCTGGAGGGCTCGATCCTGTTGTGGGTGCTGGTTCTCGTCGGGTACGTGGTGGCGGTTGTGCGACGCTTCCGGGACAGCCTTGCGGACCCGATGGTGGCGTGGGCCCTCCTGGTGCTCTTCGCCGTGTGCACCTTCTTCTTCCTCCTGCTGGCCGGTCCGGCGTTTCCGTTCGCAGGGTTCCAGCCGTGGGCCGGCTTTGACGGCCCGGGGCCCAACCCGCTGCTCCAGAACCATGTTCTCATGGCGTTCCACCCACCCGTGCTCTACCTCGGCTATGTCGGCTTCACCGTGCCCTTCGCCTTCGCCATCGGTGCCCTCGTGACCGGTCGCATGGGAGAGGGGTGGCTGGTGAGCACCCGACGGTGGACCCTGCTGGCGTGGGGTGCGCTGACCCTCGGAATCATGCTCGGCGCATGGTGGTCCTATGAGGTTCTCGGGTGGGGCGGCTACTGGGCGTGGGATCCGGTTGAGAACGCCTCGTTCCTGCCGTGGTTGACCGGAACGGCGTTCCTGCACTCGGTGATGGTCCAGGAGAGGCGGGGCATGCTCCGTGTCTGGAACCTCTCTCTTCTCAGCGCCACGTTCTCCCTGACCATCCTCGGCACCTTCATTACCAGGTCTGGTGTGCTGGACTCGGTGCACGCCTTCACCGAGTCGGGGATAGGGCCGATGCTCCTGGCGTTCTTCGCCCTCGTGGTCGCCACGACGGTCGGCCTGATCGCATGGCGTGGAGACGAGATCACCAGGGGCGGCGAGATCGAGTCCCCCGTGTCCCGGACCGGTGCATTTCTTGCCAACAACCTGCTCCTCGGGTCGTTCGCCTTCGTGGTCCTGCTGGGAACCGTCTTCCCCCTCCTCATCGAGGCCGCAGACGGAAGCCGCATCTCGGTCGGGAACCCCTATTTCGAGCGGATGACGATGCCGATCGGGTTCGCCCTCCTGTTTCTCATGGCGGTGGCGCCAGCCCTGCCCTGGGGCAGGGCTGGTGGCGAACTGTTGTCAAAGAGGCTGGTCTGGCCGGCTTCGGCAGGTGCCGTGTCGATGGTCGTGGCGGTTGTCATCGGAAGCCGGGGCTGGGCGCCGACCATGGCGGTCGGGCTGGCGGGGTTCGCTGTGGCCGGTGCCGTCAGGCAACTGCTGTTGGCTGTCAGGGCACGTGGCCTCCGTGGCCTGACAGGGCGCTCGAGCGGTGGAATGGTCGTACACATCGGCGTGGCGGTGGTCGCCGTCGCATTCGCCTGTTCCTCATCGTTTCTGCGTCAGGCCGAGTTCAGCTTCGACGAGGTGGGAGACACCGCCTCAATTGCCGGGCACACCCTTGTCTTCAACGGGATCGAGTCGGTGGCCCTTGCTGAAAAGAGCGAGGTCCGGGTTTCGGTACTGGTCGACGGTGAACTCCAGATGCCGGCCATCAGCACCTTCCCGTTCGGTGGCCAGACCATCGGCACCCCGGCGACCAGGTCGACCATCTGGGACGATGTCCAGTTGGCGGTCCTGTCGGTACCAGATGGATCCGGATCAACCATCATCAGGGTCACGGTTCAGCCTCTGGTGTGGTGGCTGTGGTTCGGTGGCGGGGTGATGGCTCTCGGAACGGTCCTGGCGGCAGTCCCGGGTCGAGGCAGCCGCTCTTCCACAACTGCCGAGACCGCGGAGTACACCACCCGACAGCAGGCCCCGGCATGAACCCGGTGAGGACGGCAGCGCTAGCCGTAGGCCTGGTGGGAGCGGTCCTCGTCGGTGTCCTGGCGACGC
Organism: Acidimicrobiaceae bacterium; assembly: GCA_002687745.1. Taxonomy (GTDB): domain Bacteria; phylum Actinomycetota; class Acidimicrobiia; order Acidimicrobiales; family MedAcidi-G1; genus UBA3125. The sequence continues at coordinate 27,702 of NZBE01000037.1, forward strand.
GACAGGCCGGCCCCGACCGGGTCAGCATGCACCTGGTCGGCGAGGTGGCCCCTCCGATAGCGGGTATGACCATCGACGGTGAGGTCTGGAACCTCGACGACCAACGGGGGCGTTTCGTCGTTGTCAACTTCTTCTCGACCACATGTGTCCCGTGCATCCGGGAACACCCCGAGTTGGTGGCATTCGCCGAGGCCCATGCCGAAGCCGACGATGTCAGAATCGTCAGCGTTGCGTTCGACGACAGCCCTGCGGCGGTAGAGGACTTCTTCAGGCAGAACGGTGGTGGTTGGCCGGTTCTTGCCGAGGACACCGGCCGCATCGCCGTCGACTGGGGAGTGGTAGCCGTGCCTGAGTCGTATCTGGTGAGCCCCTCTGGTCATGTTGCCGCCAAGGTGGTAGGTGGAGTCGAGGTTGCAGACCTGGAGTCGCTTCTGGACCGAGCGAAGGGGCTCCTTGAATGAACAGGCGGTTGAGCTGATGCCACGGAGCGCAGCATGGCTGCTGGTCCTGTTGGTTTCGGTGGGAGCACTGGTGGTCTCAGAGACTGCCGAACGACCGCCGCTGACGAACGCAGACCGGGTTCACGACCTGGCTGAGGACTTTGCCTGCCCGGTGTGTCAGGGGCAGTCAGTCGCCGAGTCCGATGCGCCGGTGGCGCGGACCATCCGGGCCACGATTGTGAGGATGGTCGACGAGGGCGCCACCGACGCCGAGGTCCGCGACCTCCTCGTTGCCAGCTTCGGCGAGGACATCGACTACTCGCCAGACGGAGGCGGCCTGACAGGTCTCGTCTGGGTGCTGCCGGTCATGGTCGCCGCCGCCGCAGTTGTCGGCCTTGTGCTGGCGGTCCGTAGGTGGCAGGGCCCATCGGGTGACGACAGCCATCCACCCCGGCAGTCCCTGGTCCTGGTCGGTGTGGTAGTGGTCGCCATCCTGGCGGGGGTGCTGGTCACGCGCTCCACGGCAGGCCGGGGAAGCAGCGGTTCAGCGTCGGGCGACATCCGGTTGTCGACCAGGACGCTGCTCATCGAGGCCGGTGTGGCACCACCGGATGAGGCAGTCCGCCTGTACGGCGAGGTGCTCGATATCCAGCCATCCAACGTCGAGGCCCTCGCATACCGGGGTTGGGCACTGTGGCGGGGTGGCGATGCCGATGCCGGTCGGTCCGACCTCGAAGCCGCCGTCGACCTGGATCCGGCCTATCCCGATGTGCGGGTCTTCCGGGCTTCACAGCGCCTGTCCGACAACGACTTCGCCGGTGCCGCAGCTGACCTGGTGGCACTCGACAGCCTCGACGCAGCACCGGTCGTGGCAGACCTGGTTGCCCAGAGCCACCTGCGGGAAAGGGTCGCCGGAGGCCTGGCGCGCAACGGCGAGATCGTGGCGGCACTGGAACTTCTCGACGCCGGTATCGAGAAGGACCCCGAGGCAGCGTCGCTGATGGCGGAGAGAGGCTGGCTCCTGGCTGGGACCGGTGAACTTCAGCTGGTTGAGCTGAGCCTCATCTCATTGGACGAAGCCATCAGGATCGAAGCGGACAACCCGTGGGCACTCGGCTACCGGGCGCTCGTGAACAGCGTGCTCCTGGACCGCAGGGAACAGGCTCTGGCAGACGCCGAGGTCTTCTTCAGCCTCCCCCAGAGGCCCACAGGTCTGGCTGACCTGCTGGTAGCCGAGGGGCTGGCACCAGCCGGTTAGGTTCCCAGGAGGCCCGCCCGACCCTCAGGCGCTGACGTCCGTGATGCAGACGGTGTCGCCCATCGGGAGCGATGAACTCAGGTCGGTGGTCGCATCTCCGTAGAGAGCCGAGAGCATTCCCCTCACCAGCCCACGGTCGACGGCGCAGATGACCGGGTACTCGATGGGTGCACCGCCGAACGGGCAGTGCTCTGACACGATCCGCAACTGGTTGTCATCGGCCCGCACCGCACGGGCGGCAAAGCCGTGCGCCGTGAGGGCATCTGCCACAACCTGCATCGCCGACCGGAAGGACCGCTGGATCTCCTCGGGACCGATGGACTCGGCCATTGAGCGGCCGACCTCGGCTCCAACCTCCTCGGCCATCTGCTCGGCCTGACCGTCGGGAAGCATGGCGAGTGCCCTGCCCAGCATGCTGATGAGCAGGTCGTCGCGTGGAATTGGCAGCTCCAGGGGTGCTGCCGGGTTGGCCGACCTGTAGTGCTTGGAGGGCCGCCCGGCCGAGGCACCCTCACGGTGTTCGACGGCGATCTCGAGGTAGCCGCCCGCAGCCAACTTGTCGAGGTGGTGGCGGGCAACGTTGGGATGGAGGTCGAAGTGCTCGGCCGTCTCGGTGGCGGTGGCCCCGCCCGGACGTTCGCGTGCGAACAGGAATATGTCTCGCCGTGTCGGATCGCCGAAGGCACCGGTGATGGCGGTGACTGCCGAGGCGAACTCGGTTGGCGTGAGGGGTGCCCCATCCACATCGCTACCCTACCGAACACGGCTCCCGGACCGCCGGGCAGGTGTCCCGACCGATGACCCGGCGAGCAGACCCACCCACCCACCAGCTGGAGCACACGTGGCAGGCAGCAACCACACCCACGGGGATCCCGGCGGTCAGGCGGTCCCGTTTGCACAGGCCAACGCCGCTACGCGGGTGCTGCTCATCGCTTCGGGCAAGGGCGGCGTGGGCAAGTCGTCGGTAACGACCAACCTGGCCGTAGCGCTCGCAGCCCGGGGACGGAGCGTCGCGGTCATTGACGCCGATGTCTGGGGGTTCTCGATCCCGAGGATGCTGGGCGTTGAACAGCCGCCAACCGTGGTCGACGAAATGCTCATCCCGCCAGAGGCACACGGGGTCAGGTGTATCTCGATGGGTTTCTTCGCCGACGAGGACCAACCTGTCATATGGCGTGGTCCGATGCTCCACAAGGCCCTCGAGCAGTTCCTGACAGACGTCCGTTGGGACGAACCCGACTACCTTCTCGTCGACCTGCCTCCGGGCACCGGTGACGTGGCGATCTCCCTTGCCGGCTTCATCCCCACAGCCGAGATGTACGTGGTTACCACGCCACAGCCCGTGGCACAGACCGTTGCCCAACGGGCGGCGTTCATGGCCGACAAGGTGAACCTGAAGGTCCACGGGGTGATCGAGAACATGTCGTGGTTCACCGGCGACGACGGTGCCCGCTACGAACTCTTCGGGTCAGGTGGGGGTGCCCACCTCGCTGAGCTCATCGGTGTTCCGCTGATCGGGCGCATTCCGCTGGTCCCCGCCCTACGAGAGGGTGGCGACACCGGCAGACCGGTGGCAGCAGACGCCGACAGTGAGGCCGGAGCGGTGTTCGCCGAAATGGCACGTGTCGTCGATGTCGACCTGAGGCCCACGAAGCGCAGGCACCGCGAGTTGCGGATCCTCTGACAAACTGAGCCTGTGGCAGCCCCTCATGGGCCGCAGCGATGCAACGAGACGGGAAGGGCGCATTCATGGACGTGAGGATCGGCGTTACCCACACGCCCAAGGAGATAACGGTTGAGATGTCCGACGACACCGACACCCCGGCGCTTCGTGCCGAGGTCGAGGCTGCCCTCGAGGGCACGTCAGCGATGCTCTGGCTGACCGACCTGCGGGGTCGCCAGGTCGGCATACCAGCGGACCGCATCGCCTACGTCGATATCGGGTCCGATGGTTCAGGCAACCCGGTCGGCTTCAGCTGAGTCAAGGCCGGTCCGGTGAGGCGACCGGGTTCGCAGGAGACCTCCCCTTCCCATTTCCGACAGGCCGGTACATAGGCTGGACCTTCCATGGCCACCCTGGCTGATCTGACCAGCGACCACACAGACCTGGACGCGGAACAGGTCGCGTATCTCCATGACCTGATCAGCTCGTGGGGCCTCCTCGCAGACCTCTCATTCGCCGACCTGTTGCTCTACGGGCGGTCGGCAGACTCGTCGGATCCGACCCTCGTCCTTCTCGGGCACGTCCGGCCCACCACTGGCACCACCCTCTACCGGGCCGATCTGGTCGGGCAGGTGTTCGAACAGCGCCGCCGGAGCCTGATAGCGGACTGCTTTGACAGGTCAGAGACTGTTGAGGGAACGGCCAATGAAGAGGTCGACGGTGGCCTCGACATCCTGGCCATACCGGTGCGCCGTGAGGGGGAGACGGTCGCGGTGCTGGCAAGGGAGAGGGCAAGTTCGCAGAGTCGGCCGTCAAGCGAGCAGGAACGTACCTACCTGAAGGTCTTCGGGCGGTTCGCCATGATGCTCCAGAGGGGCCAGTTCCCGTACCGCGATGAGGCGCGGCTGAGGCACAGGACCCCGAGGGTCGGTGACGGCCTCCTTCTCGTCGACGAGGAGGGCCGAATCGAGTTCGCCTCACCGAACGCCATGTCGGTACTGCACCGACTCGGCATGCACCGGGGAATCATCGGGGCCCGATTCGTGGACACCGGTCTCGGGGCTTCGATCCTGCGTAACGCATTTGCCAGGCGGACCACGGTCATCGATGAGATGGAGAGGGGAAACGAGGTGGCCATCGTCAGCCACTGCTTTCCGCTGTTCGACGGTGAGCAACCGACGGGAGCGATCGTCCTGGTTCGCGACGTGACCGAGTTGCGTCGCCGGGACCGGCAGCTCGTCTCGAAGGACACGACCATCCGCGAGGTCCACCACCGGGTGAAGAACAACCTCCAGACCATCTCCTCGCTGCTACGCCTGCACGGGCGGCGCCTCAGGTCCGATGAGGCGAGGGCGGCGCTGTTCGAGTCGATTCGTCGTATCGGGGCCATCTCGGTCGTTCACGAGGCGCTGGCCCAGAGCGCCGATGACGACGTGGCGTTCGTCGACATCGTCAGGCCTCTTGTGAGGGTCGTGGAGGAGAGCGTCTCGTCGCCACTGAGGCCGGTTGCCTTTGACGTCGAGGGCGATGCAGGAATCCTGCCCGCTCAGGTGACAACAACCCTGGCTGTCGTGCTCACCGAGTTGCTGCAGAACGCCGTGGACCATGCGTTTCCGGTGCTACCCGGCGGAGGTGAACCCGATGACGGCGCCACGGTGGCGATCCGTCTGGACCGACGGTCAGATGGACTGGCCCTGTCGGTGACCGACAACGGGGTCGGGCTACCAGATGACTTTTTTCTCGACGATGCCACCGGTCTGGGCCTCACCATCGTCAAGACCTTTGTAGAGGGCGAACTGGGAGGTTCGATCACGTTGAGCCCGGTCGTACGTGGGCAGGGCACTGTTGCTGAGGTCCAGGTCCCGGCGACGCGCCTGGTTGGGGTCAGGGACGAGGCGCAGGAGCCGTTGGCATGAGGTCCCCGATATGTGTCAGGTTGTCGTGCATGGTGGTCCGATGAACAAGCCGAAGCCGCTCGTCATCGCCCACCGTGGCGCCTCGGTGGACCACCCTGAGAACACGCTCACCGCATTCAGAGAGGCCCGCGTTCAGGGCGCCGACTGGGTTGAACTCGACGTGCGCCTGTCCACCGACGAGGTCCTCGTGGTCCACCACGATGCACACCTTGCCGACGGTCGTCTGATTCGCCAGGTCCACGCAACCGACCTTCCCGATGAGGTCCCCAGCCTTGCCGAGGCCTTTGAGGCCTGCGATGGCATGGGGGTGAACATCGAGGTCAAGAACCTCCCCGGAGATCCCGACCACGGCGACGCACACCTCGTCTGCGAAGCGGTGGTGGGCCTCGCCGAGGCCTACAGGCCCTTCGACATGCTGCTGGTTTCATCCTTCGAGATGGACTCGGTAGACCGGATCCGGTCCTCCGACGAGCGCCTTCCGACAGGCTGGCTGGTAATAGAGCGTTCAGGGCCCGGTCAGGTGTTGGAGCGGACCGTGGCGCACGGGCACGGCGCAGTGAACCCGTGGGACGACCTGATCGACGAGGCCCTTGTCGTTGCTGCCCATGAACTCGGCCTGAGGGTGAATGCGTGGACCGTCGACGACCCCGACCGGATGGCCCGGCTCGCCACGTGGGGAGTCGACGGAATCATCACGAACCTGCCGGGTGTCGCCCGCCAGATAGTCGACGAGGTGGCCCGGGCCTGATCGCATCTGCGGTCAGGCAGCAGGCTGGTCCAGCGGTACCACGAGGTCCATGGCGGCCGGCTGGTGCCGGAAGGTGAGGTCGGTAGCCTCGCCCAGGTAGTCGCCGTCGACCTGGTAGGGGACCGGCCGGTAGCCGGTCAGGTGGGCCTCGGCAAGGTTGCTGCGGTGGCTGACACCCCTGCATTCAGCTACCGGGGTGCGGCCGAAACCGAGGGCGCCGGTGAGAACCGGTACCAGGTTGGCGAGGGACAGCGATCGCATCGTGACCATTGCCAGTGGACTGTCGAGGTTGGTCCCGGGCGAGAGTGACAGGGAGCGGCTGCCCAGGTAGGTGTAGGGGTCGGTGTTCAGGCACACGCCGAACATTCCATCTACGCCGGTTGTCGTCGGATCTCCGGGTTCCTCTTCGTCGACGCGCCGGGTTGTGACCCGAAAGGCCTGGTGGCGTCGGTCGAAGTGCCGCAGCCAGGTGCTGCATGCTGCCGCGATGAAGAGGGGGTGGCCGGCGAAGCGCTTCAGGAGGCCGCTGCGCCGTTCAACCTGTTCAACCACTGCAGCGTCGAAGCCGACCCCGGCGTTGAACAGGAAGTACCTGTCGTTGACAGAGCCGAGCCCGATGCGGCGAATGGATCCGGCGTCAATGGCATCGAGTACGGCACCGGTTGCCTCCACCGGGTCGTCCGGGAGGCCCAGAATGTGGGCGAACACGTTTGTGGAACCACCTGGAACCGCTGCCAGGGCCGTGTCGGAACCCGCCAGACCGTTGGCGGCCTCGTTGAGGGTCCCGTCGCCTCCCAACACCACGACCACGTCCATGCCATCGTCGGCAGCCCCCCGTGCCAGGCGTGTGGCATGCCCCCTGCGGCTGGTGGTGGCCACCTCGAGGCGGTGATCGGCAGACAGCGCCTTTTGGATGACTGTCCGTGTGCGGGCATTGACCGAGGAGGCCGAGGGGTTGACAACCAACAGGACCTTCATGGCGTGTGATGGGTGGTTTCCCCGAAACTTCCGTAGATGGTCATACGGCCACCCTATTCATGCCTGCGCCGGCGGGGAAATGCGCCGAAAATCCATTCCGGGCTTGCCTGTTTACTCCTCTCAGCGGGCACACTGTCGCCCATGATCGTCGTCGTATGTGTCAAGCAGATCCCGGACCCGGCAGACCCAGGTGCCCTGGACCCCGAAACCAGAACCCTCAAGCGGGATGTCAAGCTCATCCTGGACGAGTCCGACTCCTACGGGGTCGAGATGGGCCTGCAACTGGTGGATGCCGCCGGCGAGGGCGAGGTCCGCCTCGTGTCGATGGTTCCCAACAGCGAGGTGAGCGGCCTACGGACCGCCCTGGCGATGGGCGCCGAGAGTGCCGTTCTCGTGAGCGACGAGGCTCTTGCCGGCTCCGATGCGCTTGCCACCGCCAAGGTTCTGGCTGCGGCAATCCGAAGGTGCGAGCCCGACCTGATCCTCACCGGCACCGAGTCCAGCGACGGCTACACGGGCACGGTTCCTGTTCAGGTCGCCGAGTTGATGGGCCTCCCGTCTGTGACGTTCGCCAAGGAGATCGCTGTCGCCGACGGTGTGGCCACGGTGAAGCGCCAGACCGAGGACGGCTACGACGAGATCGAGTGCAGCCTCCCTGCTGTGGTGTCGGTGACAGCCGGCGTCGTTGAGCCCCGGTACCCGTCGTTCAAGGGAATCATGGCAGCCAAGAACAAGCCGGTTGACGAGGTCGATCTGGCTGGTCTAGGTATTGACCCCTCAACGGTGGGCTGGGCCGGAGCAGGCCAGGAGATAACAGACATCGCAGAGGCACCCGTACGGGAGGCCGGCGAGGTGATCGTCGACGAGGGCGATGCCCATGAGCGCATCATGGCCTTCCTCGACGATCTGAAGGTTCTCTAGGAGGCGACATGGGACTCTCAAAGATCTGGATCTACGGCGAGGCCAGGGAAGGTGTGGTTGCGACCACCACCCTCGAGTTGCTGGCCAGGGCACGTAGCCTCGCAGACACTGTCGACGTCGTCGTCCACGGCGATGCGTCGCCGCTGGCAGCCGACCTGGGCGCACACGGTGCCTCGTCGGTGCTGTCGGTTGGCGACCTCGGCGAGGGCCTCCCCGGTCCACGCGTGGCCTCGGCCATCGCCGGTGCCGTGTCGACAGGAACCGGCCCCGATGTCGTGCTCTGTGGAACCACCTACGACGGTCGAGATGTAGCCGGACGACTGTCCGCCAAGCTGGATGCACCGGTAATCACAAACGTTGTGGACCTTGTCGTCGACGGCGACCGCCTTCTGGGGGTTGAGCCGGTGTTCGGCGGTACAACCGACGTGACCACGGGCTTTACCGGTGCCGGAACCGCCATCTTCCTCGTTCGCCCGAAGTCATTTGCCGCCGAGGATGCAGGTGGGGCTCCGGCCACCGTCGGTGCCATAGAGGTCGGCGACCTCGGCAACACCGCCGGTGCTGTGGTGAAGAACCGCTTCGTCGAGGAGAGCTCCGGCCCGAAGCTGGACGAGGCCTCAATCGTCGTTGCCGGCGGCAGGGGCATCGGCGATGCCGAGAAGTACGAGATGATCGAAACCCTCGCAACCCTCCTCAAGGGAGCACCCGGTGCCTCGCGTGCCGTGGTCGACTCCGGTTGGGTGCCCTACTCCTACCAGGTGGGTCAGACCGGCAAGGTCGTCAAGCCCGCCGTCTACCTTGCGTGCGGCATCTCTGGTGCCACCCAGCACCTTGTCGGCATGAAGGGATCCCAGAACATCATCGCCATCAACAAGGACGAGGAGGCACCCATCTTCGGCGTGGCCGACCTCGGCATCGTCGGAGATGTACACAAGGTCCTGCCGAAGTTGATCGAGGCACTCAAGGCCCGCTGACCCCGGCCTACTGCTCCGGAGCCGAGACCGAGTACCGGTCACCGGCAGCCAGAGCCCACGCAAGGCCATCGTCGGGGTCCTCCACGGCCAGGTTGAGGTGCCAGCCTGTCCGGGCACCGTCCACATCCCATCTCCACCAGTTCATCTCGGCTGCCGCATCGCCAACCTGCACCGGATCGGGTGGCCATGGGTCATCGGGATCCTCGAGCAGGCCGGCCAGGTTGGCGGCACACCACCAGGCCTCGAAGCGGCCACGCGCCGCACCCCGTCGGCGCCCATGGGCGCCACCTGATGCTCCGGCCCATGCCATGAGGCTGATCGCCTCTCCCGCTTCGAGCCTCCGCCAGCGGACACGGCGAATGGTCGGATCGGCCAGAAGAGTGGCGATTGCGTTGCCGGCACCACCCTGGACTGCTACAGACATCGAGTGGCCGTTCGACTCCTCGGCCCAGGTCCTGGCCAGGTCGCGCAGGGCACCGGTACCCGCTGCCTCCACACCACCGACCGCCTCGGTGGGTCGGGGAATGTCTACCTCCTTCAGGGCTCCGGCCTCTGGAACAGGGTCCTCAACGCCATAGGGGCCGATCTCTGGAATCAGGTAGGTGGGTTCCCATGCCGACAGAATCAGGGGAAGACCCAGTGGGTCGCTCCTTCCCAGGTCGTCTCCGCCGGTCAGGTCCTCCCCACGTGCAACCCGTTCGTGGGCGACGGTGGCCCGAAGTGGGCCTGTTGGCAGGTGTGGAGCAAGGTCCTTCCACGGATGTGACGATGCCGCCACCTCTGCCAGGGGGGCCGGTCCGAACCGTGTGGCATCACGCACCACGGCCCCGGCGGCGAAATGGCCGGGCGCCTCAAGGGCCAGGCGGTGCTCAGCGTGGTCCGCTGCGGGCCAGAGCTGGTGCCCCCGTTCGACAGCTAGACGCCCCCGTGTTGCCAGTGTCTCCAGAAGGTTCCAGTCACCTTCCCCGCAGAGGTCGTCGACAAGCCGCAGGAGGCCGTCGAGGTCCCCGTTGTCGAGGAGTCGATCCAGGTCGGCCTTCCGGCTCAACCGGATGTCCTCACAGGAGCGGCCAGGGGACCCGACGCCTGCTGGGGTCAACTGGAAGCTCGCCGTCGGCCAGCAGAGCCGATGCCCGTGCTACCACGGCGTCGGCCTCGAAGGTGTCCAGCAGGCACGACAGGGACGTCGGCAGGTCCGTGTCGAGGAGGCGGGTCAGGTCTTCCAGCAGGGCAGCAGGTATCGGCTGCCCACTGAAGTCCCAGATTACGGTCCGTATCTTGAACCGGTGGTGGAAGCAGAGGGCGTTGTCGACTGCCCAGATACGACCGTCATCGCCAGCCAGGACATGACCCGCCTTCCGGTCGGTGTTGTTGGCGAGGAGGTCGAACACGGCGAGGCGCCTCAGTTCATCCGCCCTGGTCGGATCCTCACAGAGCGTGAAGTAGTGCTCCCGGTAGTCGCAGGGCACGTACAGCTGAACCGACCCTTCGCCGAGTGGACCATCGCGAACCACGGTGGGTGGGATGAGGCCCCACCCGAGGTGGCTGGCCAACTCCCAGGCGGCGGCCTCACGCCTGTAGAGGCCGGTGGGGAAGTCGCTGAGGGGGCGCTCACCTCTACCCGGCTTGTACACGCCCTGGAGGATGTCGTCTCCCGGGATGGTCGGAACAAGGTCGACCAGAAAGGTTCCGTTCGAGGACCACGGCATCTGTCCCAGGAGCGTCAGGTCACAGGTTGCAAGCGACGCCAACGCCGACTCGTCGTCGACAGAACCGCGGGCCCGGAAGGGGGAATCAGGACTCGACCCGCCAGCCGCCTCCTGCTCAGTTGACACAGGGGCACCAGCCGCCGGCTTCAGGCTCCAGCGGGGCGCCACACCAGTCGCACGGCGGGCGGCCTGCAGCCACGAGGGCCCGGGCCGACTCGATGAACGATTCGACCTGTTCGCGTCTCAGGGGGAATCTCGCCTGGGCGGGCTTCAGGTCCTCATCGCGGATCAATTCCTCGGCGATCAGTACCAGGCGGTCGGTCGACTGCTGGTAGGTGACGCCGAGGCTTCCGATGACCCAGTCGGCCTCCTCGGGGGCCTCAAAAACCAGAACCCCGGTAACGGGGTCGCCGTCGGGTTGGAGTGACGGGTGGGAGACCGGGGGAAGATCGGCCAGCATCTTCTCGAGGAACTCGGCGAGACCGGCCATCTGCTGCTTCTCCAGTTTCAGGGAGATAATGGCGTCACCTCTGCGAGCCTGGATGAAGAACACACGTCGCCCCGTTGGGCCCACAGTGCCGTTCGTGAAACCGTCGGTGTCGTCCCAGTCGATGTCAGGTCGTTCCATTGCCGTCGAACCTACAGGTACCCACGGGCCTCTCTGACCGTTCCGGCCTTCTAGGCAGCCGGGTCGACCACGGGCCCGCTGCCGTTGAGGCTGAAGACAACCGGATGGTCATCGGTGTGGAGCACGGCGCTGACCGAACATGGACCCACAACGAGACGTTGGAACATGTCGAGCGGGCTGCCCAGTGCGGCTGACAGGGCTGCCTTGATCGGGTCGGCATGCGACACGCACACGATTGTCTCGCCGGGATGGTCTGCAACCAGGTCGGCGACCTGGCCGGTAATCCGGGCCTGCATCTCTACGAACGACTCACCTCCCGGGAACCGGAAGGTGGAAGGCTGTCGCTGGACGGACCGCCAGGCCTTCAGGCGCGAGAGTTCCTTCAGACGCCGGCCGGTCCACTTGCCGAAGTCGCATTCGATAAGGCCGTGGGCAGTACGGACACGCCTGCCGACGGCCCTGGCGATTGGGGAGGCGGTCTCTCGTGTGCGTTCCATGGGAGAGCTGTAGACGGCGGCCACGCCACCTCCGGGCATGCCAGCCGATGTACCTGCCAGTCTGGCTGCAGTCGCCTCTGCCTGGAGCAGGCCCTCGGGTGAAAGGTGCAGGCCGGGTGCCCGACCGGGGACCGTGGTTCCGGTTGTCGGCGTCCGGCCGTGGCGCACGAACAGCACGAGGGTGGAGGGCATCGCCGCTCAACCTACTCTGCGGCAGTGGA
>NZBE01000038.1 GCA_002687745.1 Acidimicrobiaceae bacterium
CGGGCTCATAACCCGAAGGTCGCAGGTTCAAATCCTGCCCCCGCTACCAAGCGAAAGGCCCGGAATCTCAACGGTTCCGGGCCTTTTCACTTCCCCCGGCGGGTCTCCAGATCATCAGTCGGGTGGGGTACCGCCCTCGGCTGAAACTGTCGTGCTCCCAACCGGTGCTGAGGCGGGGCACTGTCCCACCTGGCGTTGCGGCACGGGTACTGTTCTGGCAGGGTGCCCTGTGCCCGAAGCGACTGCCAGTCCCGTGAACCTGCTGGCATGTCAGGTAGCGGTACCCCGGATGGCAACCGCTGTCGAGCGCGACGCCCATGTTGCGGCGGCCATCAACCGGATCCGTGCCAGCCTTGACAGCGGGCCGGTCGACCTGGTGGTGCTTCCCGAACTGTCGTCGATCGACTACTCCCGGGCGTCCTTTGAATGCCTTGACGGTCTGGCCGAGCCGCTTGACGGCCCGACAGCCGAGGCCTTCGGGGCGCTGGCCGCAGAGATCGGGGCCGCGGTCCTGTTCGGCATCGCCCGACGCAGCGGTGACCGCTTCCACATCACCCAGGTGGTGCTCGGTCCCGATGGGCAGTACCTCACCCACTACGACAAGTTGCACCTGGCCAACTTCGGACTCTCCACCGAGTCTGAGTTCTTTTCGGCAGGCGGCCACCTGGCTACGTTCGAGGCCGCCGGCCTGCGGTTCGCGCCAATCATCTGCTACGACATCCGCTTCCCGGAGTTGGCCAGGACGCTGGTCGCCGACCACGGGGCCGACGCCATCCTCCACTGCGGTGCCTACGGGCGGGACGAATCCTTTCCCACCTGGCACGCCTTTGTGACAACCCGGGCCATGGAGAACCAGGTGCCGGTCCTCAGCCTGAGTAGGGCGGGGTCGACGTTTGGCGGGTCGATCCACTGCCCGCCGTGGGTAGACGACGACCACCCACCGGTGTTGTTCCCCGACCACGACGAGGCGTTCATACGGATCGAGGTAGACACAGCCGAGACAACAGCGGCTCGCCAGCGCTACGGCTTCCTGCGCGACAGGCTCCCGTCGTACGTCGACCTGGACCGGCACGGCGCCTGACCCGAGCCGGGAGACATATCAGGACCAGCGTGTGGAGTTCGGTCCAGCCACCCAGCCGACTGGTGGTCAGACGACGAGCGGTGCCACGTGGTTCCGTATGCAGCGGACGAGGTTGAGTGCGGCCATGCTCGACGTCTTGGGGTTGTCGGGCAGGGGCTGGCTGCTGATCGAGATATCGAGCCGACCGAACTCACCAGTGGCTGCTATCTCGTGCCGGTTCTGGGTTGCCGTGGGATCAGCGACGAGCGTCACCCTGGTTTCCTCGGGGCCGACCCCGGCGAGGGACGTCGTGATCGCCACATTGGCGTTCCTGGGAAACTGCCGTGCGGCCTCGCCTGCCGCTCCGGAGAAGAAGGCCACCGGCTCACGGAGTGAGTCAAGGTCGCAGAGCTCCTCGGCCGGGGTTCCGCTCCACGCAGAGGGCGGCTTGATGATCCGGTGTTCGACGTCCTCCAACCCCGGGAGGCTCGCCGCAGCAAGTGCATCGATGCCACCCAGTGCGCCGGGCTGCACGTGTACCCGGGCGTCGTTGGCGGCTGCGGTTCCACCCAGTTCCTCCAGAAGGTCCGAATCGGCGAACGCGGACGCCGACGACACGATGAAGTCGGCCCCAGCCTCGAGAGCGGCTCGGCCCCACGGACCTACGGCATCGCGTCCGGCGGTCTCGGCGACCCCCTCGGGTCGGGTCGCCGCCAGCTGGTCCGGGGCGGTGATCAATCGGGCACCGGCAGGCAGGTCTTCCGGTGGGTCCGACCCGACCCTGACGGCGACAGCGACGATCTCAACCGGGGAGTCATCGAGCAGGCGACACGCTGTCCGGGCCATCGCACCCCAGCCCACAAACGCAATGCGCAGCACAGCCCCCGCCGCCACGGCCTCTTCGTTCACACCCCTAGCCCACACTGCTCGACCGCCTCGCGGGTGGCCCGCTTCTCCTCGTCGGTCAACTCAAGCAGCGGAGCCCGGACCCGACCACCGGCCTGACCAAGCAGTTCCTGCCAGTACTTCTGGTGAGCATGGGGCTTCTCGGGAGGACGCGTGCCCTTCAGGGCGGCCCTGACCGGGTCGAGGCTGGCGCTGATGCTCCGAGCGTCGTCGAACCTCCCCTCGAACGCGGCCTGCGTGTACTCGTGCATCCTCCGGTCGTTCGCCGTCTGCAGTAGGAACGGCGGCGAGGAGCACAGGTAGAGCCTCCAGTCCAAATCGATGATGTTGTCGAGCCACTCATCTTCTGAGGCGGTGCTCACCTGGATGCGGTCGGAGGCCAGGGCGGTGAGTTCCGAGTACATGGGCCGCGGCACGCTGTACTTGATGGCCACCACGTTGTCGAAGTCGGCGAGGCGGTTGCACAGTTCAGGTGACATCAGGTAGCCGCTGTCGGGATGGCTCCACAGGGCGATTCCGATGTCGACCTGCTCGGATATCGACCGGTAGTAGCCCATGAGCGTCTCGTCCTGGGCGGTGGTGAAGTGCAGCGCCGGTGCGTGGACGACGATGAAGTCGGCGCCGACATCCTCGGCGTGGCGCGCCAGCTCCATGACGACGTCAACGTTCTGGTCGGAACACGACATGATCGTCCGGCCCCGTCCCCGGGTCGCCTCGACGGCCAATTCGAACGAACGCTTCCGCTCATCGACCGTCATGGAGAAGAACTCCCCCTGCTTGCCGCTGACGAACAGGCCTTCGATCCCGAGATCCTCGGTCCAGTGCTGAACGTTTCGGCGAAAGCCGTCCTCGTCCATGCGGAGGTTCTCGGTGAACGGCATGAGGGCAGCGGCCCAGATTCCGGTCATGTTCTCCCGGGCGTAGGCCTTTGCGTCGCCTCTGGCGTAGTCCATGTTCCTTAGCTCCGAGCCGGCTCTAGACGATGGAGATGCTGTGGGAAACGCTCTTCACGACCATGTAGTGGTGGAGGCCCTCGGTTCCGCCCTCCCGGCCGTACCCGCTTGACTTCATGCCGCCAAAGGGGGTCTCGGGGAGCGACGCCTCGAGAGTGTTGATCGAGAGGTTGCCGGCCTCAACCCGGTTGACCATGCGGTCCACGTAGTCGGCCCGGTTCGTGAAGCCGTAGGCGGCAAGTCCGAACGGCAGCGAGGTGGCACGTTCGATCGCAGTGTCCAGCGAGTCGACGGGGTTCACGATGGCGACAGGCCCGAACGGCTCCTCCTGCATGATGCGCGCCCTGTCGGGGACATGCGCGAGCACCGTGGGTTCGTGGAAGTAGCCGGTAGTACCGATGCGCCTGCCGCCGGTGGTCAACTCGCCACCTGCATCGCAGGCGTCGGCAACCAGTTCGACGACATCGGCCAGGCGGCGGTCGTTGGCGAGCGGCCCCATCTCAACGCCTGTTTCCATTCCGTCGCCTACGACGGTGGCAGCCGTTCGGCTGGTGATGCCGTCCAGGAACTGGTCGAAGACATCCTGGTGGACGAAGAAGCGGGTCGGTGAGGTGCACACCTGGCCTGCGTTGCGCATCGCCCTGACTGCAGAACTCTCCGCCGCAGCTGCGACGTCGGTGTCCTCACACACGATCACAGGTGCATGCCCGCCCAGTTCCATGAGCACCGGGGTCATGTGGTCGGATGCGAGACCGGTTAGGTGACGCCCGACTGCCGTGGATCCGGTGAAGGCCACCATCCGGATCACGTCACTGGAGATGAGGTGCTGCGAGATGTCTGCCGGGATGCCGAAGACCAGGTTGAGTACGCCCGGTGGGAGCCCGACGTCGTGGAACGCCTCGGCGATGTGCACGGCACCCGCCGGGGTCTCCTCGGATGCCTTGAGGATGATCGAACATCCGGCCGCCAGGGCACCCGCCACCTTTCGTGCAGGTTGGCTCATCGGAAAGTTCCACGGTGAGAACGCCGCGACCGGGCCGATCGGCTGGTGGTTGACGACGTGCTTCACCCCGGGGCCGCTCGGGATGACGCGCCCGTAGGTCCTCATCGCCTCTCCGGCGTCCCATTCGAAGAACTCAGCGCCGCGCACCACCTCGGCCTGTGCCTCAGTGAACGGCTTGCCGTGCTCGAGCGTGATCGAGTTGGCTATCTCGTCCTGGCGGGAACGCATCAGGGCGGCGGCCGACCCGATGAGGCCGGCCCGGTCCCTCGGGGATGTCCGACGCCACGTCTCGAACCCACTTGCCGCAGCTTCCAGCGCATCATCGAGGGTGGCCTGGTCGGCCACGGGGCCCCTGCCTATGACCTCTTCGGTCGCAGGGTCTACGACCGGCAGGTCGTCTGTGGCCGAGCGCCAGTCCCCGTCGATGTAGAGCTTCAACTCCGGGTAGGTCGTCATGGATGGCTGGTCGCCTCTCGGGTTCGGTGGCCACCCGTAGGTAACCGGACGGATGGCCCAGAGGAAGGGGATGCTGTCCGGAAACGCATGGTGCCGAGGTAGGGGGAGCCATCTTACCGACCTGTCGGTTGTGCACGCCTTCCTCAGGGTGTCGTGCAACTTGACGGGGGTGGCGGCGGAGCCGATGATTCCCGCCATGAACGCGGAGGCCCAGGGTGGACGGTCAGCAGTCGTGGATCTCCTGGCTGACCTCGTGGCAGCCGAGGTGATGCCCATGAAAGTGACCGTCGACGACGATGGCCGAACCGTAGGAGAACCAGACCGTGCGTCAAGTGTCGGCGTTGTCACCGACCTGGATCCCGACAGGGTCCACCGCGCGATCATTGACGCAATGAGCGGGGAGCCAGCAGATGAGCGTTGACACCGAAAGGTTCGACTTCGACGTCCTGGTGGTCGGCAGCGGCTTCGGAGGCAGCGTCGCCGCACTCCGGCTGACCGAGAAGGGGTACCGGGTGGGCGTGCTGGAGGCAGGCAGGCGCTTCAACTCCGGGGACTTCCCGAAGACCAACTGGAACCTGCGGAGGTTCCTCTACCTCCCCCGCCTGGGCCTTCACGGCATCCAGCGCATCGACCTGTTGAGTGACGCTCTCGTGTTGTCGGGAGCCGGCGTTGGTGGTGGCTCGCTCGTGTACGCCAACACCCTGTACCGACCGCTCGACGCCTTCTACTCCGACCCCCAGTGGGAGGACATCACCGACTGGCGGGACGAGTTGGAGCCGTTCTACGACCAGGCCAGCCGGATGCTGGGTGTCTGCACGGCCCCGGGTGGCTCACCCAACGACGATGTAGTGCGCCAGCTGGGTGAACGAATGGGGGTGGCCGATTCGTTCCGGCAGGCCGAGGTGGGGGTCTTCTTCGGCGACGCTGGCGAGGTCAGCGCCGACCCCTTCTTCGGTGGCGTCGGTCCCGACCGAACGGGCTGCATCGGCTGCGGGGGTTGCATGGTTGGCTGTCGTCATGACTCCAAGAACAGCCTGGACCGCAACTACCTGTACCTCGCCGAACAGGCGGGGGCGTCGGTGCTCCCTGAGCGGCAGGTGACCGCAGTCAGGCCCCTACCGGACGGCGGCTACGAGGTCGAGTCGGAACGCCCCGGCCCGGTACGCGGGCGTGCCGTCAGGTTCCACCGTGTCGAGCAGGTCGTGTTCTCGGCCGGTGTACTGGGCACCGTTCGACTCCTGGCGGACATGAAGGAGAGAGGAGCCCTGCCCCACCTGTCGTCACGGCTCGGCGAGCTGACGCGGACCAACTCCGAATCCATCCCCGGAGCCAGCTCAGCACGCGGCTCAGACGTCGACTACTCGACCGGCATCGCTATCAGCTCGTCCATCTACCCCGACGACCACACACACATCGAGGGGGTCCGGTACCCGGCCGGCTCGAACGCCATGGGCCTCCTGGCGACCATGCTCGTCGACGGTGGAGGCCGGGTTCCGCGCCAGGTCCGCTTCCTGGGCCAGGTTCTCCGCCACCCCGGCCGCTTCCTGCGGAGCCTCTCGGTGCGCCGCTGGTCGGAGCGCACGGTGATCCTGCTGGTGATGCAGAGCCACGACAACAGCATCAACCTGCGTTGGCGACGGAGGAGGCGAGGAGTGAGGCTGCGTTCTGAGCAGGGCACCGGTGAGCCGAATCCCACGTTCATACCCGAGGCATCCGAAGCCGCCCGGCAGGCAGCCGAGATCATGGGTGGTGACGCCTTCGGTTCCCTCAACGAGGCCCTCCTCGACGTGCCGGTGACAGCCCACATCCTCGGTGGCTGTGTGATCGGTGCCGATGCCGGCCACGGGGTTATCGACGCCTACCAGCGGGTGTTCGGCCACCCCGGCCTGCACATCGCAGACGGCTCCACGATCAGCGCCAACCTGGGCGTCAACCCCTCGTTGACCATTACGGCCCAGGCCGAGAGGGCAATGGCCCTGTGGCCCAACAGGGGCGATCCCGACCAGCGGCCGCCGCTCGGAGCGGCCTACGAGAGGGTCCAGCCGACGTCACCACGGTCTCCCACTGTCCCGCCCGACGCACCGGCAACCCTGGGCTGGTGACAGGCCTGCCGGCCCGGTACCAGGTCAGTTGCCTCCTACAGGCAGGAACGGGAACCAGTCCTCCCTGAGGCGCTGGCCCGTGACCATTCCGTGGCCGTCGAACGGTGGCGAGGTTCGGCCCTGACGCTCCACGTATCTGGCGTCGTCACCAACGACGCGCAGTGAGAATGCCCTGCGCAGGTCGCTTGAACCCCGCGCTCCGTGCACCGTGTCGTAGTGGAACGCCACGGCATCCCCCGGCTGCATCGCCCATTCCAGTACCTCGTAGCGGTCGGGTTCGGCATCCGGGTCTGGAAGAGGCTGGAATCCCTCGTCTTGGCCGGTGTCGCTGCCGCCGTAGAAGCCGTAGCCGGTCGTCCAGTTGACGGGCATTACGGCGGTGTCCCAGAGGTGGGAGCCCCGTATGAAGCGCAGCGTCGACTCAACCGGCACCGGGTCCAGCGGCAACCAGAGGCTGACTGTCTGGCGGCCCTCCACGAAGTAGTAGGGGCCGTCGGCATGCCATGGGGTGTGGAGCCGTGCCCCCGGTTCCTTCACGAGAACGTGGTCGTGGAACAGCTGAACCGTCTCGGACCCCATCAGTTCAGCGGCGACCATCCCCACATCGGACTCGAAGGCGAACTGTTCGAACTCCGGTATCCGGTTCCAGTTGCAGTAGTCGTCCCAGAACCGTCCAGGGTCTCCGGCCGTGCCGTTTTCGTTGAAGAACTCACTGGGCTCAGCCTCGTTGCGGGCGACGCCGGCTGTGAGTACGTCGACCCAGTCGCGAAACAGACCGCGCAGGCAGACGACCCCGTCGGCTGCCAGCACGTCCACCACCTCGTCGGAGATCGCTCCTGTTGCCACGGACCGAGGCTAGGTGTTGTTATGCAGCGAGGTCACAAGCGCGACAGCCGTCACACAACGGGCACCTCCAGCAGGGGTGAGGGAGAACATGTTGATCGAGGACCTGGGGTTCCCGGATGGCCTACACCTGCTGGCGTGCTGGCAGGCCGGTGAATCGGACGCGAAGGAGAGGCTCGCGGATGCGTTCAGGGCCGGTCTGGGCGGTGACCACGACGAGGCTCTGGCTGGACCGGCGCCAGACGATGCGGTCCATGTCTGCGGATCCATCGACCTGCTCAGCCTGGGGATCGTCTTCAACCTCTTCGGCCTGACGGCTGAGGAGTTCTACAAGGGAGACCCGGCGCGCTACGTGCGCTCGGTGATGCTCACCTTGAGGCTGCTGGGCATGCCGAAGAGCTACCTGAGCTGGCCGGTCTACGGCTTCACTGCCGAAGCGTTGGGTCAGGAGATGATCTACTCGGACCGGTTCTCTCCGGGAACCGATCCCGAGGTCACCCTGGTGGACGCCGGGAACTGGCGGGACCTGCCACCCCTGGACCTGACCGGCGAGATCCCGGCGCTGTTGGACGAGACGCTTGCGTTCTACGCCGGGCTGACTGGCTTTTCTCCAGTGCTACACCTGTCGGCGCCGTACAGCCTTGCAGCGGACATCTTCGGCCAGGAGCAGCTGATCAGTGCCCTCACCGATGATCCGGCGTTCGTCAACGGTCTTCTCGACCCCCTCGCCGACACGGTCCACAGGCCCTGGGCGGAGCACTTCTTTGCCAGACACCCCGACGGCTGGCTTGAACTGTCAGATGCCTCGGGGTCGCCGTTCTTCATCGGCCCCGGGAACTGCAGCACCATCGCCATCAGGTCGGTCCAGAGGCTCATTGCCGAGAACCCCTGGGGGGAGAGGGTCTACGTGGCCAACTACCGCGGCGACTACGTGACCCGGGCGAAGCAGCGGGGAGGCTCGCCGACCAGGCGCCGAAGGCCCAGGGGTGAGGGCACCGCATCTGTCACCCTGGAGGAACTGTTCGACCTCAAGAACAGCATCTGTCGCGACTATGTGATCCGGCTCGCCGACGATCGGATACCCGTTGACTTCTACGTGGAGAAGGCGATCGACCGCGGCGTTCCGCTGTTCACCGGAATCGGGGCAACCCAGATCGACCACCACAGCGTGGTTGACCTGAACGCAGCCGTGGCCGAGATCACCGACCTGACGAGGGGTCATGTGAATGCGATAGGGACGGTGGCCCGGTCGATTGCCGCTGACGGGTACGACTCCAGGATTCCACCGTGGCCGGGAACCGTGTACTTCGAGGACGTCAGCGCCGAGTCCAGCTTCGAGCTGATCGAGGCCATCGTGGGCACGGTCCTGTCCGAGGGGGCCCTCTGGCCCTGATCGCCATGGCGGTTGAGGCCAACAGACAACCTCCACCTCGTTCTCCTGATGCAGGACATCGCCAGGACGCTTAGGGCCACCTGAGGGTCAGCGGGGGTCGACCGGGTCGCAGGCTCAGTCGTAGACGAGGGCTCCGTCGTCCAGGTCGGCTACCGGCAACGCCTCACGGTCCGCCCAGTAGTCCTGGGTGTGGCGCCAAGGCTCGTTCGATCCCTGACGGGGGAGCAGGTGCATGGCACGCATCAGGTAGCCGGGGTTGAAGTTGTCCGAATCCAGCCACGGGAGGAGATCCATGCCGGCGTCCTCGTCGCGCAGGACCGGTGTCACGGTCGAGACATCCAACTCGTCCATGTGCTGGAGCAGCCGGCACACGAAGTCGGCGATCAGGTCCGCCCGCAGTGTCCAGCTGGCTCGGAAGTACCCGAAGATCCATGCCATGTTCGGGACGCCGGTGAACATCATTCCGCGGTACCCGACCGTGTCTGAGAACACCAGCGGTTCGCCGTCGATGCTGAAGTCGATGTCGCCGAGAACGTTCAGCTCAAAGCCGGTGGCCGTGACGATGATGTCGGCATCGAGGTGGCCGCCGGACCTGAGCTGGATGCCGGTTTCGGTGAACCTGACTATCTCGTCGGTGACCACCGAGGCGTCACCGGCGGCAATGGTGTGGAACAGGTCCCCGTCGGGGATCAGCGCCAGGCGTTGCTGCCAGGGCCGGTACGCAGGTGTGAAGTGGGGGCTGACGTCGAAGTCCTCGCCAAGGATCTCCCTTATTCCCTTGTAGAGCTCCTCGCGCACCAGGTCGGGGTACTCGAAGGACAACTCGATCACTGCCGCCTGGTCGTGGAGGATCTTGCGCCGCACAATCTCATGGGTCCACTCCTCGGGAATGTCCAACTCCCGCAGGGTGTCGGCCATCTCGTTGCTGTTGGGCCGGGCCACGAAGAAGGTGGGAGAGCGCTGCAGCATCGTGACGTGGGCGCATTCGTCAGCCATTGCCGGAATCAGCGTCGCCGCTGTCGCACCGGAGCCGATGACGACCACCTGCCTGTCTGTGTAGTCAAGGTCGTCCGGCCACGTCTGGGGGTGCACGATCTGGCCTTCGAAGCGGTCCATGCCCTCCCATTCGGGCGTGTAACCCTTCGAGTGGCGGTAGTACCCCTGGCACATCCACAGGAAGTCACCGGTGAACGTGGCATGTTCGCCGGTATCGGTGCGGGTGACGTCGAGCGTCCAGCGCCGGTCGTCGGTCGACCAGGTGGCGGCCGTGATGGTGTGGTTGTAGCGGATGTGGCGGTCCAGGTCGTTGTCGTCGATTACCTCGCCCATGTAGGTGAGGATCTCCTCGGCAGTCGCAATAGGTGGTCCTGTCCACGGCTTGAAGCGGTACCCGAAGGTGTACAGGTCGCTGTCTGACCGGATACCGGGGTAGGTGTGGGTCTTCCACGTACCGCCGAATCTGTTCATGGTCTCGATCAGCACGAAGCTCTTGTCGGGGCACTGCTGGGACAGGTGGTAGGCGCCACCAACGCCGGAGATGCCCGCACCCACGATCAGCACGTCAAAGTGCTCTGCCTCGGAAGCATTCACGGTCAGAGCGTCCCGCGTCCGGGAAGCAAGTACCACATCCGGGGCAACCGGCCCGGCCCGTCGGGCCGCCCATCCCCGGTGAAGGGACCTTTGTCCCTATCCGCTGTCCCTCCGCAGCCCGGACGATTGTCCCGATACGGATGGGACCGGGCGTCGAGGCCGACAGAGAGGGGTTGTACAGGTGCAGCGGACTGTTCCCAACGGAGTCAGCCTGCGTGTCGGCCTGCCCCCTGCCATTCTCCTTGTCGTCATCCTCGCTGTCCTGTGGATCGTGGGCGTGCCCCCCGCAGCAGCCCAGTCCGCCGACCGTGGTGCGGACGTCTACGAAGCCAAGTGCGCTGCCTGCCACACCATCGGAGGCGGCCCCCTGGTCGGGCCCGACCTGGAGGGGGTCAGCGAGCGGCGGGACCCTGAGTGGCTGGCCAGGTGGATCGCCGAGCCCGACGCGATGCTGGCCGAGGGCGACCCGATCGCCGTCGAGATGCTCGCCGAGTTCAACGACGTCCCCATGCCCAACCTCGGCCTGGCCGACGCCGAGGTCCAGGCTCTGGTCGCCTACCTGGAGAGCCTGTCCGGCGCTGCTGCGCCGGTGGCACCCGAACCCGTGAAGGCGGCCGCCGGTCCCTTCAAGCCGGACTCCGGCACCGGAAAGGCCCTCTTCGAGGGCACGAACCGGTTCGACAACGGCGGCCCACCGTGCCTGGCCTGCCACAGCATTGCCGGCATCGGCGCCCTGGGTGGGGGCGCCCTGGGCCCGGACCTGACCGGAGCGTACGGCAAGTTCGGGGCGGACGGCATCGTCTCGGTCCTGGCCACGACGCCGTTCCAGACGATGAAGCCGATCTTCGACGACCAGCCGCTCACCCCAGAGGAGCAGGCCCACCTGGCCGAGTTCCTCAGCCGGGCGGCGGTGAGCAAGAGGACCGCGGCGTCTGTCGGGCAGTTGGCGCTGCTGGGGTTGGTCGGTGCGGTGTTCCTCCTGCTGGTGATGCAGTTCCTCTGGAGGCGTCGTCTCCGGGAGGTACGCAGGCCGATGGTCGCCCGGTCACGCGAACGGATCGAACGCGCGAAGCAGGCACAGGAAGAGCAGCGGTACGCAACTCCCGGAACGGAAAGCAGGTAGGCACGTGGGTTGGATCCAGGACCTAGTCAACCCTGAAGCGCGCAACTGGGAGGACTTCTACCGGAACCGCTGGCAGCACGACAACGTCATTCGCACCACCCA